>CAUQSJ010000012.1:0-12645 GCA_963520835.1 uncultured Candidatus Saccharibacteria bacterium | reverse complement strand
TTACTGATAGCTTAAAAATAGACCCTGACGGGTCTATTTTGTTTTATCCAAATGAATAAATTATTTGATCAAACCTTTTTTCTTCAAAGTACGAAGAGCTGCGGTACTGACATTAATTTTAAGTTTTTTACCACCGATGAGGAGGGTTTTCTTTTGGATGTTTGGTTTGAAAACTTTACGGGTCTTGTGCTGGGAGAAGCTTACATTATGACCGTACATTTTTCCTTTACCGGAAATTTCGCAAATAGCCATTATTTAATCTCCTTTTTAACTTGTTCGACAATTGCCTGGAAGGCAGCTGGTTGGTTGACAGCTAATTCGGCCAGGATCTTGCGATCAACAGCGATATTTTGCTTTTTCATACCATTGATGAGTTGAGAATAATTCAAGTCATATTGGTGAGCGGCGTTATTGATACGGGTGATCCAGAGAGCACGAAGATCGCGTTTACGATTACGGCGGTCGCGGTAAGCGTAGCGAAGGGCCTTAATAACACCTTGTTTAGCTAGACGGAAGCTGCGGGTGCGGTAATGTTGCATACCCTTAGCGGCAGCTAGAATTTTCTTATGTTTTGCGCGTGCGGCAACACCTCTTTTGATTCTCATGATTAAACTCCTAATGCGCTTTTAATGTTTTTAGCAATCTTACCCTCGACTGCACCAGCAGTCTTCATGTTACGTTTGCGGGCTTTAGATTTTTTGGCAAGAATGTGGTTGCCATAGGCGCGTTCGCGGATTAATTTACCGGTGCCGGAAATTTTAATACGCTTAGCGGTACCTTTGTGAGTTTTAAGCTTTGGCATAGGCTTTCCTTTTAGTTAATTTAGTATTCAATGTGCGATCAGGGAACCTTGAAAGTAGGAAATTACTTTTTTCGTACTCCGACTGATAAATTGCGTCCAGCAAATTGTGGTTTTCCTTCGACAATGGCGCAGTCGGCCATTTGTTCGAGAATACGATCGAGAAGTTGAGAACCAATTTCTTTGTGTGCCATTTCACGACCCTTGAAGGTAATGATAATACGGCAGTGATCGCCATCTTCGAGAAAACTCTTAATTTTGCGGATCTTGATATTGAGGTCATTGTCGCTGATTTTGAGACCAATCTTCATTTGTTTAAGTTCGGATTGCTTTTCGCGAGCTTTTTTACGATTTTTAGCCTCTTCTTTCATCTTTTGGTACTGATATTTACCCCAATCGATGATTTTAACGACCGGAGGGGTGGCGTTACCTGCGATTTCGACGAGGTCGACACCTTGCTCCCGGGCCAGAACCTGAGCTTCTTTGCTTGACATGATGCCAAGCTGCTCTCCATTAGTGCCAATAACGCGTACCTGTTCATAGCGGATTTCTCCATTGATTTTGGTGCGTGAAGTTTTAGTACTAATGTTGATTCCTTTCTTTTTAACCTTAGGGTGAATTATAACAAAAATTTTAGGGATTTTCAAGGGGTAAATCAGGGTGAAAAGGTGGTAAAGCAGATGGCTTCCTTGAGGTGTTCGAGTTTGATTTCTGGTGAGCTATCATAATCGGCAATGGTGCGGCTGAGTTTGATAATTTTGATGATGGCGCGAGAGGAGAGTTTAAAGGTTTCAGTAGCGCGTTTTAATTCGGTTTTTAGGGTTGAGCTTAGGTGAATATATTGAGAAATTTCAGCTGATGTAAGGGTGCCGTTGAATTTATCGGTGGAATGGTAGCGTTCAGCCTGAAGCTGGGTGATGTGGAGAATTTTATCTCGGTAAAAGTTAAGATTTTTAGCGGAATTCTCAGGCGGAGATTTGGTGGCGAGACGATCGATAAGGAGATTTTGATCAAGATAGGGGAGATGAAGTTTAATGTCGATGCGATCAAAAATTGGGCCACTGAGATGTTTGGTGTAATTGTGAATTTGAGTGGGGGTGCAGGTACAGGGTTTGATATGTGATCCGCAGTAACCGCAGGGGCAGGGGTTCATGGTCGCGAAGAGCGTAAAATTGGCAGGGAATGTGGCGCGCTCTTTGGCGCGGGAAATCGAAATTTGGTGGTCTTCGAGAGGCTGACGCATAGCCTCAAGTACGGAGCGGGGAAATTCGGGTAATTCATCGAGAAAAAGAATGCCGAGATGGGCGAGAGAGATTTCGCCAGGAGTTATGGGGTTTCCGCCACCAATTATAGAACAGGCAGAGCTGCTATGGTGAGGCTGACGAAAGGGGCGTTTTTGAGGAATTTGATCAAGTTCGGTGGTGAGACCGTGAATTTTGTAAATTGAGATAAGCTCGGCGGGGCTAGGTGGCGGAAGAAGATCTTTGGCTGCACTCGCGAGTAAAGTTTTACCACTACCTGGTGGCCCAGAAAGAAGTAGATTATGATGTCCGGCAATAGCAAGAATGAGGGCGCGCTTGGCAAAATCGAGACCTTGAATTTGGTCAAGAGTGCAGAAAGAAGAGTTAGGGGAAGAAATGGGGGTGGAGCTAGAGTTCTTCTCTGAAATCGACGTGAGATCTGGAGGGGAAATTTGACTTGAACTGCCAAGTGGCGAGATCGAACTTTGGTGTTTAAGATGAAGGAATAGCTGCTTAAGGGTGCGTACGGGGTAGATTTCGATACCTTGGATAAGGGTAGATTTGGCGGCGGAAGCGGCGGGAAGAAAAAAATGTTTAAAACCGTGATTTTTAGCGGTTTCAATAATATTGAGGATGCCTTTGACTGGCTTAAGACTGCCATCGAGAGATAATTCGCCGGTAAAAAAGAGGCCTTTAATATCATCTTCGCGAAGTTGTTTGGCGAGAATTAGAATATTGATGGCGATAGGTAAATCTAGGGAAGAGCCACTCTTAATGAGGTCAGCGGGGGCGAGATTGATAGTAATCTTGTGTTTTGGAAAAGAGAAATCCGAATTCATGATGGCACTGCGAACGCGTTCTCTAGATTCAAGAATGGTTTTATCACCCATACCCACGAGATTAAAACTCGGGAGACCTTTGTTGGTGGTGCCTTCAACTTCAATCAGCTGGCCAGAATAGCCGGTGGGGATAGCGGTAAAAACTTTAACATTCATAGTTTTATAATGAATCGTTTAGTAAAAAATGCCAAGAAAATGATGATTTTGGTGACGAGGAAAATAAAATTTGAGTGGGAATTTAAGAGGTGGGAGATAAATAAATAAGTTAAATCATAACTTGCTTATGCTTTTGATAACTTGCTTATGTTTAGTATTTTTTGCAGAATGAATGTCGTGTGAGCTAGCTAGGGGAGGATTGAGGAAGAATAGAGTATGGTCTATCTTTTTATGATATAATTAAATTAGTTGGGGCTGACAAAGCTTAGACGGATTATTAACAGATATCAGGCATGACGATTGATACCGTAAGTATTGAAAAAGTGAAGAAAATACTTCCAAGCACGTGCTTTATGCACCTGCTTTTGCCTAATTTAATATAGGCTGGTCTAACTCCAAGTTTTCGTAGTAGTTAGATTATTAGATTTACGAGAATAGATTTCGGACAGTGACGAGGCTGAAGTCGAAAATCAGTCATGGTAATCTATAGTTTTGTTATTTGTCGCTATAGATATAAACCAAGATGAAATAAATAACTATGCATGTAGAATGATATCATGAAGATTTTTCGGACCCGGAGGCAGTATCCGGCAGCTCCACCAATCGATTTTTAATGGCCTTTTTCGAGGCTATTTTTTATGTTTTTAAATAAATAAATGCCTGAGAAAGGATTTTGATTGAAAATAAAAAATGTAAAATTAAGTCTAACAGGGGTAGATGGCTTAAAATAGCTCAAAATAATAAAATATGTGTTCAGATAAAACTAAAATTGTTCAAAAATAGTATACAGAGTTAACAGGGGTAGATGTGGAAAACTAAAAAATAGGGCAAAATTGTAAAAAAATTATTCAAAAATATGTTGACATTAGCGTTTTGAAGCGGTATTATAGAGGTAGCTTTTGAATAACAAAATTGTTCACAAGCCAAAAACAAACAATATAGCCAAAAAACTCCACACTCTACAAAAGAAATCGGTATTCCTCGCAGTTTGACCGATTTCTTTTTTTATTTTGAATATTTCGATGGTTTTATTATTGGATTTTTATGACACATTGCGGCGTGTCTTTTTTTTGTAACTAAAAAAATAGTTTTTGGTCTTAATATAGAATTAATATGTAGCTAAGAATTTATGCCAAAAAATATTTTTAGATTTTCATATAGTTTTAGTGGTTTTCTAAAATTATTTTTTCTAAAATATAAATGATTTTTATAACAACTAGGATCTTTTATTTGTTAGACGTTTTTTCAGACGCTATTTTTTGTGAGTTTTTTGTTGATTGGTATAAGAAAATATTTTTTTGATCGGAAAAAGAAAAGGGAATAGTAAAGGTTTTTGGTTCAGCAATATAAAAAGGGTGAATTATTTAAATTTTAGTATGACTAAAGTTAGGGTGATTTTTTATAGTATTTAGAATGAGATTGTAGGTAATTTTCTATGAATATTGTTGTATTTTATTACTTTTTTAAATACAACATGGATGGTTTTTGGCTATTTTGTAGTAATTTATACAACTATAAATGTTTGATATTTTAGATATTTAACAGGTTATTTTGCTATTATGTTGTATTTATTACTTAAATATTTAATGAAAAAGGCTTGCATAAATTAGACACCTATGATACTATAAGAATGTCGAAAGACAAAAATACAAATAAACAACACATTAACAATTAGGAGAAAGACCAATGTAGCGACTAAGACTACGTTAGCCAGATTTTCTGGCGTATCAGCTGAGGCTGATTTTTTGCCCCACTAAAAGTGGAGCGGTCAATTTCAAGCGGTGATGGTTGTGGCTTATAGTTATGTTTTTTGCCAGATAACCACCCGCTTGACTATGGTATTTTCCATCGTACATTAGATAGATTTTATGGAAAACCAAAGCAATTGAAAATATTTCTGGGAGGGAATAGGAAATTGCTTTATAATAGTCTTATGGTTAATCTTTTGATCGGAATTTCAAGCTTAATTTCTTTGGTTATTTTGGTAGTTATGCTCTTCACTACTACGCCAATGATGGTCGGCCCGCTAGGGATTATGCTGGCTTTTGTGCTGCTTTATGTTCTGGTTTTTGGAATTATTACCTGGGTGATGAACCTGTTTTTGAAGGTAGTTTTTCTAAAAAACAGAACTACACAGACGGACTATTTTAAGGCGGGAATTATTGCGATGTATCCGATTATGTTGTTGATTTTGGTGGCTTCAAGTGTGACAAATTTGCTGGTTTTGATTTTCTTACCGGCAATTTTTGTTGGTTTGTTATTTTTTGTGTTCACCAAGATGGTGAAATAGTATTTTTTTCAAAGTCTTTATGCTAAAATAGAGACATGGATCAGAAAAATATTGGGCAGGTTTCTGGAGTAAATGATCGAGAACGACAGGATTTTTCTGGCTTAAATTCTTCTTCGGTGGAACAGGTACCGGATGGGATGGGGCAGATGACTTCGGGTGATTTTAGGGCGGAACAGGTTCCAACTGGGCTGACGCAAGATGAAGCTGTGGCGAGACTGAACCAAATGTTTGAAGCTCAGGGAATGCCTGGGGCGAATGGTTTTGACAGAGGACAGATGGCGATGGGGCAGATGGCGATGCAGGCGCAGATGAACGGTGTGCCAGGGCAGGTGCAGATGAACAGTGTTCCAGAGGAGATGCGGATAGGAGGCGTCTCAGAGGGAATGCAGACGGGTGGTGTGCCAGAGTGGGTGCAGATGAATAGTGTGTCGGGACAGGGGCAGTTTGAGCAGGTAAACCCAATGCAAATTCATTCGGAGCAGATACAAGGCTTTGAAAATGCAAATTCACTGATTGAACAAGAAAAAAATCTGGAGACAGAACGGGCGGAGGTCGAACAGGGGGAGGAATTCAGTGATGAGGGGGTGCCAAAAAGCGATTTGGGTAAGATTGTTACGGTGGGGACGCGGACTTTCGAAGATGGAAAACTGATTGGAACAGATTTGCCGAAGGCACGAGACAGAGATGGCCTAGAGGAAGAAATCCTGAAAGAAGTTGAGAAAACCAAGAAGATTAAAAGCCCGACGATGCAGTATCGACAGAAGAGAATGTTGAGTGCGAAACTTCTGCTCGATAGATACGGAAGAATTCTAGGGCAAGATAATTAAGAGAGAAAAAACAGAGCTAATTGAGACAAAAGAAGAGACAAAAATGAACGAAAATCCGGTGGAAAATATCATTATGCGAAAGAATGCGGTGGGAACGCCGGCGGATTCTGGTGCGGCAAATGCCGCCCCGAAAAATCTGCAGAATGAACAAAAAAGTAGTTCAATTTTTGCGCCAAAGCAGGGGGTGGATTTATCGAAAATTTTCTCGAATAATATCATAATTGGTGTACAAATTTTTATTCTAATTCTAGTAGCAGCACTCTTTGTGGGGGTGAAAATTTTAGCTAAAAAACGTAAGGCGAAGGAATATGAGCGTTCACTAAAATTAATTCCACTTTTGATTCATTTACCTCCTGCTACTGATGATATTCAGGGCGGCGGAAGAGATGAGCGTGATGTAAATGAAGAGGCGATTTCGCAGTCGACAATTATGTATTCAATCATCGCTTCGACGCTGAAAAAAGAGAGTTTTAATACAAAATTATACGGCCAAAAATACTTCTCATTCGAAATGGTAGTGGTCGACGGTTTGGTGAAGTATTATGCCGTGGTGCCAGCAGTGACGACGGAAATTGTGAAGCAGGCGATTCAATCTTCCTATCCAACGGCGCGCTTAGAGGAAGCAGAGGTGGAAAATATTTTCTCGAATGCAGGACTGGGTGACGAAGCGAAAGAAGATGATGATAGCCGTAATGTGGCAGGTGGTGAGCTGATTTTTAAGAAGGAAGAATATTATCCAATCCAGGTATTTTCAGAATCGAAATGGGATGCGCAATTAGCGATTTTGAACGCCTTCGCGAAGGCGAAAAAAGGTGAAGGACTGGGGTTGCAGCTAATGTTTCGTCCAGTAGGGGATAGTTGGCGAAAAAAAGTTGAAGAAATTGTAAAAAATTTACGAGAGGGTAAAAAAGTTAAGTCGGGTGGCGGATTCTTCGGACAAGGCCGAGTACTAAATTTAATCACGGACATTATTCGTGCGCCATTCGAGGTGCCGGAGCTGCATGAATATGAAAAAGGTAAAGAAACGACGAAGGAAGTTTCACAGGCGAAGCTCGACGAAGCCCAAATGATTGAAAATAAAACCAAGTATCCGGTTTTTGAATGTCTGATTCGTGTGGTGGCGCATTCGAGTAGCCATGAGCGTAGTGAGGCCTTAGTCGGTGGGGTGGTGGCAGCGTTTTCGCAATTAGATTCACCAACCATGAACGGTTTCAAATACGATATGGCGAAAAAAATGGACACTTTGGTGACGAATTATATTTTTCGCTTTTTCCCAACCAAGAAAAAGGGGATGATTCTAAATACGCAAGAATTGGCCTCGATTTTTCATTTGCCATCTGAGGCGGCAATTCCATCATCGGGTGTAGAGAGACAGATGACGAAACAGGTGGATGCGCCAACGGTGTTAGTGGAAGAAGGTTTGGAGCTCGGGGTCAACGAATATCGCGGTAATACGAAGATGATTAGGCTGGGTGAAGATGATCGTAGGCGCCATACATATATTATCGGTGCCTCTGGTATGGGTAAGTCGGTACTTTTGAAGAATTTGGCCTATCAAGATATGTTGGCAGGTAGGGGATTCTGTTTTATTGATCCGCACGGTGACGTGACAGAGGAATTGCTCTCGATGGTGCCAGAAAATCGTATTGATGACGTGATTTATTTTGATCCATCAGATACAGATTTTCCAATTGGTATGAATATGTTGGAATTTGCCACTACGGAACAGAAAGATTTTATCGTGCAAGAGGGAATTAATATGCTCTATTCGCTGTATGACCCTGGACACACGGGTATTTTTGGTCCACGCGGTGAGCAGATGTTTAGGAATGCGGCGTTGCTTCTAATGAGTGATCCGAGAGGTGCGACTTTTCTCGATATTCCGAGTCCATTCATTAACCCAGATTTAGTGGCAGATAAGCTAAAATATGTAACAGATCGCGACCTCTTTGATTATTGGACGAAAGAATTTCCGGCTTCTCAGAAATCAAACGATGCAGGTGAGGTGGTGACGTGGTTTGCTTCAAAATGGAGCCCATTTAAGCAAAATACGATGATGAAAAGGGTGCTGGGTCAGACTAAATCGGGCTTTAATATTCGTGAAATTATGGATCAGCAAAAAATTTTATTGGTGAACCTTTCGAAAGGTAAGCTCGGAGAACTAAACTCGAAGCTTCTGGGTATGATTTTCGTAATGAAATTCCAGACGGCGGCGATGTCGAGGGTAGATACGCCAGAGCATGAACGTAAGGATTTCTGTCTGTTCGTGGATGAGTTTCAGAATTTTTCGACAGAATCTTTTGAATCGATTTTGTCGGAAGCTCGTAAGTTTCGTTTGAATTTGATTGTGGCAAATCAGTTTATGACGCAGTTAACAGATAAGATTCGTGAGGGTGTACTGGGTAACGTAGGTACGATTATTGCGGGTCGTCTGGGCGTAACAGATGCGGAAATGATGGAAAAAGTCTTTACGCCGACTTTTAAGGCGGAAGATTTACATAAGCAACCAAACCATCACGCGATTGCGACGGTTTTGATGCATGGTATGCCGTCGGCGCCATTTACGATGAGGCTTTTGCCACCGAGGGGTAAGGAAGACCGGAATATTTTTGCCGCGCTAAAAGATTATTCAGCGAAGAAATACGGTCGTCCAGGGGAAGAAGTAGAAAAGGAAATTGAAGATCGCTTGAGAATTAGTGATGGTGAAGATGCTGTTTCAAATATTGAAAATGGGAATTTTGCGAGCAATGAACCTTGGGATGGAGCGATGGATGCGGCGCTTGGTTTAGATAATTTTGATCGAGACGAAAAGGGTATTCCATTAGGGGTGAAGAAAGTGCCGGCCAGCGAGGCAAAGGCGGGAAGTCCAGAGATGGCGGAATTCTTAAGTAAAATGAAGGATGACGAGGCCTCTAGGGGTTCTAGGGCGGGGGATAATGAAGTGTTTGATAACGCGCCTCATAATGACGCGCCTCATAATGATGAGTCTAAGGGTGACGCGAAATTCACCTTGGATGATATTAACGCGGAATTAGATAATTTGATGGCGGAAAAGAATTCTTCTGCTATGGAACCAGAGGTGGTAAATGTACCGATGGAAGCCGTATCTGAGGCTGGTCAGGAAGATGGACGTCTAAAAGACGGTACGGTGATTAAAATTCGCTAAAAAACAAAAAGGCTATAAGTACCCAAAAAATTAGAACAAGGGCCTTAAAACGGCTTAGAACGCGAAATATCGCCATTTTACCTTGACAGCTAAACTAAAAATGGTTACACTAAAGTAGATATCAAGTGAGGTTAAAACGACTGGAAAAGGATTCGAAAAGAATTATTTGGAAGGCCGTGGGTGGTGAGCCAGAGAGGTATCAAGTTAACTTAAAAGAGGTATTTTCTTGATGGCTGGAAAACAAAAAGTTGAAGAATACGACAGCTCAGAAATTCAAGTTCTAGAAGGGCTTGAACCTGTTCGTGTGCGTCCAGGTATGTATATCGGTTCAACCGGTTACGATGGTTTGCATCATTTAATTAAAGAAATTGCGGATAACTCAATCGATGAAGCGATTGCGGGTTACGCAAATAAAGTCGAAATTACACTGCTGGCTGACGGGGGTGTGAAGGTAGAAGATAACGGACGTGGTATTCCGGTAGATCTTCACCCAAAGACTCATAAATCGACACTGGAAACAGTTTTGACCGTGCTACACGCTGGTGGTAAGTTCGGCGGCGGTGGCTATAAGGTTTCATCTGGTCTCCACGGGGTGGGTTCCTCTGTTGTGAATGCACTTTCAACCAAGATGATTGCCGAAGTTTATCGTGAGAAAAAAGTCCATCACATCGAATTTGAAACTGGTAAGACTGTGGCGCCTTTGAAAATTGAGGGTGGTACTACTAAACAGGGAACTTGCATTGTTTTCTATCCAGATCCAACCATTTTTAAGGAAACCACGACTTTTGATTACAACTGGGTGTCACATTACGCGAGACACCAGGCTTACCTCACTAAGGGAATTTTAATTTCGGTCTTTGATGAACGTACGGGTGCGAAAGAGGCCTTTTACTTTGAGGGTGGGATTAAGAGCTACGTGAAGCGTCTAAATAACGGCAAAGAAGTGCTTTCAGATACGATTTTCTATGTTGATAAACAGATTGAAGATTCGGAAGTGGAAATTGCCGTTCAGTATAATGATACCTACGCAGAAACTATGAAGCCATTCGCTAACAACGTTTTGACCCCTGAAGGTGGTTCACACGTGGTGGGTTTTCGTACGGCTTTGAACCGTGTACTAAATGATTATGCACGCAAGAATAATCTTTTGAAGGAAAAAGAGGATAACCTAACCGGTGACGACATTCGTGAAGGTTTAACTGCGGTGATTTCGGTGAAATTACCAAATCCAGAATTCGAAGGCCAGACCAAGAATAAATTAGGCAACCCAGAGGTGCGTGGCTACGTCGACAAGGTGATGAGCGAATATTTCGGTTATTTTTTGGAAGAAAATCCAGCGATTGCGAAGAAGATTGTCGGGAAGGCAACTTTGGCGGCACGTGCCCGTAAGGCGGCAAGAGCGGCGCGTGATAATGTAATTCGTAAGGGGGCCTTCGAAGGTTTGAATTTGCCTTCGAAATTGGCCGACTGTTCTTCTAGAGATCGTTCAGAGTGTGAGCTTTTTATTGTAGAGGGTAACTCGGCCGCAGGTTCAGCAAAAGAAGGTCGTAATTCGAAGATTCAGGCGATTTTGCCGCTGCGTGGTAAGGTGTTGAATACCGAGCGCGCGAGATTAGATAAGATGTATGCGAACGCAGAGCTGGTATCTTTGATTAAGGCTTTAGGTGTAGGAATTGGTGATCAGTTCGATATTTCTGGACTACGTTACTTTAAGATTGTGTTTATGACCGATGCGGATGTGGACGGTGCACATATCTCGACGCTACTTCTGACTTTCTTCTTCCGCTATATGCCAGAGGTGGTGAAGGGCGGACACGTTTATTTGGCGAAACCACCTTTGTTCGGTCTAATTAAGGGTACGGGTGCGAACCGTAAAATTGATTATATTTACGATGAAGCAGCTCTGGAAGAAAAATTGACACAGCGCATCGAAGAACGTGTGAAGGAAGGCTTGAAGATTAACCCAGAGGATGAACGCTTCAAGCAGGCTGGCTATACCGCACAGCAACGCTTTAAGGGTCTTGGTGAAATGAATGCACAGCAGCTTTGGGATACCACGATGAACCCAGAGAATCGTGTTTTGATTCGAGTGAACATCGAAGATGCAGAAAAAGCGGATGCGATTTTTACGAAATTGATGGGTACGGAAGTTGAACTACGTAAAAACTTTATTCAGTCACGTGCTGCCTCAGTTAATATTGATGATTTGGACTTCTAAGGAAAGGATGAGAAATGACGAAAAACGATAAAAAAGTTCCACAAGAGCCAAATGATGAAAAAATCAATGCTGAGATGAATGCGGCAGAAAATGTCGCAGAAGGAATGATTGAAGAAGCTGCAGAAGAGATGGAAGATGCTCATCTGGGCGGATTAACCGCGCACCGTGCCGTAGATGGGGTCGAGGAATTGACGGTCGAGAACGTGATGGAGGATTCCTTCCTGCGTTATTCAATGTCGGTGATTATTGATCGTGCCTTACCAGATGTGCGTGACGGTTTGAAGCCGGTGCATCGCCGTATTCTTTATGCAATGTATAAAAATGGTTGGCGCGCACCACATGCTACGGTGAAGTCAGCGCGTATCGTCGGTGAAGTGATGGGTAAATATCACCCACACGGCGACTCCTCGATTTACGATGCGATGGTGAACTTGGCGCAGCCTTGGAAGATGCGCTACACCTTGGTAGAAGGTCAGGGTAACTTCGGTTCGATGGATGGCGATGATCCAGCGGCTTCACGTTATACCGAGGCCAGAATGGATAAGGTGGGGGCTGAGCTTCTGGCGGATATCGAGAAGGAAACCGTAGATTTTCGTGATAATTTCGATGGTACAGAGAAAGAGCCGGTGGTTTTGCCAGCTGCTTTGCCAAATATTCTTTTGAACGGTCAGATGGGTATTGCGGTCGGTATGGCAACCAATATTCCACCACATAACCTCGGTGAAGTAGTGGATGCGACGGTGGCTTTGATTGAGAATCCCGAAGCCAGCCTGGAAGATTTGATGAAGCACGTAAAGGGCCCAGATTTTCCAACGGGCGCCGAAGTTTACGGTGGTGCACCGATGAAACAGGCCTATGCGACCGGTAAAGGTTCGGTGACAATTCGTGCGGTGGCTAATATTGAAGAGCGTAAGAATGGCCGCTTTAATATTGTGATTACCGAAGTACCTTACGGAATGAGTAAGGAAGGTTTCATCGAGAAGGTTCGTCAGTTGGTTTTGGATAAAAAATTGACCCACATCGCGGACGCACGTGACGAGTCGGCGCGTGGTAAGATTCGTGTAGTAGTAGAACTGAAAAAGGATGCTTATCCAAAGAAGATTTTGAAT
>CAUQSJ010000011.1:0-15039 GCA_963520835.1 uncultured Candidatus Saccharibacteria bacterium | reverse complement strand
CATTAAGCCCTGCATTAGGAGCAATCCTAATGTCTGTGTCAACAGTCATCGTCGCAATTAACGCTATTTTATTAAATTTAGATCCAAAAAATAACGGTTAACAGATTGAATAAATGAAGCTCCTTAAAGCGCCTATTTCAACAGTTTTATAATTTGTTGTTCTGTTTTCTTGACAATAATGCCACCGTCTCCACATGGAACGAGTGAACACCAAGTATGCCTTATTGACATGTTCGTATGGTGGAACATATCCACATACTTTTTAACGATAGCTTAAGGTTATCGTTAAAAGGTATTACCTAGACAAACTAAGAGTTATCTCTGTTTTGATGGTTTTGAAAAAAATAGTAAATATACTCCAAATACAAACTTGATTGCTGCATCAATATATGCAACTAACACCAATGAAATATCAGTAAAAATATAAGCTACGGCAATATTTATAGTACAAATAATCCCCAAATATATCATTGATTTTCCATGCACAAAATAATATGGAAAAAAATGCAAAGCTGTCGCCATTAATGCACCCAGCCAAATTAATCGCCAATTCTCAGTTGCAAAAAAAGGTCCACCTAAGAAAACCATTAACACGAATAATAAAATAATCGCATACTGAGAAACTTTATCTTGAAATTTACTCGACGAACCGTTGGATAGTTTATTCAACACTTTTTTATTCATATTTATTGAGAAAAAACTGATAACATATCCAATGCAAAATACTTGCATATTGATGATTTGTTTTCCTCCTATTAAAGTTGCCAATGAAATAATCACCGCTACTACAATTAACCATAAACCACAGGCTCTCTTATAATTAAATTCCAACTTTTCATCTTTATTATAATTTAAAAACATAAATACCTCCCTAAGATTTCTAATTTCTCTTTGTTTAAAAATTAATCCCATTATATAATTCCATAAAATCTTTAGCAAACTTTGCTACAAGTTCATGATCAAGTGCAGTGCTAATTTTTCTTCATTACTTCTTTTAGAGTCTTAATAAAAGCATTCTATCCATTATATCACTTTTCTTTATATATTTACCACTCTTAATTCTTTTATCGTTTGGTTTTTCAGCATCTGCAGGAATAGCCCAATATGATCCAATCTTTGTGGCACCAGGTATACATCCGTTTACATTTTGCAACTCAAGCATACTACAATTTTTCGCTGGATGACTTATCATAAATCATTAGCAAGAAGATTCCTGAAATCAAAATCATATGCTTCAATTCCTAGATTTCTTTGATTTTAAGCTTTTTTCTAACCTTTCACTTCTGTGCTTTTGACATCATAACTACCGTCTCAACATGTGGTGTATGTGGAAAGAAATTATATCCGGTAACATCTGTAATTCGATAATTTTCGGCAAGACCTTCAAGATCACGTACTTGGGTGATAGGATTGCAGGATAGGTAGACAAGTTTTTCAGGAAGTTTTTGATTGATCGTGTCAATAAGTTTAGAGTCGCAACCAGAACGCGGCGGGTCAACAATAACAGTTGAATTATGCTCGATATGATCATAAATGTCCTCAGACTTGGCAAGGATGCCAGTGATTTCGGAGTTGCCTGTACTGGATTTTATCGATTCGATGTTGTTTAATAGTTCACCGTGAGCAAATTTATCAACTTCGACAAGTGTGAGATTTTTATCTCCAGCAACAGTTAATCCGATGGTGCCAACGCCGGAGTAAAGGTCAACGACTTTATTTTGGTCTTTGATAAAATCTTTAATTTTTCGTAAAACTTTTTCATATTCTGGAAGATTGATTTGGAAGAATCCGTTTGGTGAATAAGAAAATTCATAGCCTAAGATTTTATCTGTCAGATTTTCAAAGACAGGATGTGGTTGATAATTCTCATAAAGACCACCACTAACTTCGCCTTGACGATTACAACGTAGAAGAAGAGACTGATATTTTCTAGAATCTTCCTGTTTGGAATTTAATTCATCGATAATTTCCATGGCGCGTTGATAAATGGCTGGATTTTCGAGCGAAGAAGTGAGGATGGGAATTTTATGATGTGAACCACGACGATGGATGGCTGGATGGATTTTGGCAGTCTCATGATCGTAGTAGAGAGAATATTCCATTTTATTGCGATAGAAATACTCATTATCGCTGGCTTCGAATATAATTTCTGGTGTTTCAAGTTTAGAAAATAACTCCTCGATAATATGTTTTTTGATGGAATTCTCGTAGTTGATATCCAGAATTTGCCATGGCGAATTTGATAGATAATGTTCGTCACGTGGCAATACGCGGTGTGGGTTAGGGGTTTCAATTTTCAGAGCTACAGCTTCAGTGAGATGGGATTTTTGTTTTAAAATTTGATACTCGGTGACTTTTTCTCCCGGCATGGCGTTCCACAGGAAGATTTTTTTACCATCTGAATTGGTCGCAATTCCCTGTCCGGTTGTGGCGAAATTAATAATTTCCAGTGGAGTTTCTGGGGTGATAATTGGGTTTTTCTGCTTCATCTTAATATCTAGCATAAAGTAAATATAAAATTTCGCAAGTTTTTAAATTCTAAAACCAATGAGTTTTGAGAGCTTTATATCTATAATTTGAATTTTTAGATTTTTTCAATAACTTGCTTATGCTTTGAAAATTAGATTTTAATAACTTGCTTATGCTTAAGATTTTTTAATCTGTATTTTCTTGTTTTATTTAAAAAATGCTTGCCAAAAAGCAAAAGTTTTTCTATGTTGAGCTTGGAGATTGTAAATGAAAATACGTATAGAAAATTTATTTATAGTAGGTTTAATTTTAATTGCGGCTGGACGAGTTTTCTGCCGGTCTCCAGATTTATTTGGAGCGAGTGATAATGGTAAGGCGAGTTTTGCTAGAATGAAGGTTGAAAAACCGTCAAATGAACAGGGTTTTATTAAATTGTTAAAAGATAAGCTCTTAAAATACTCTGAGCACGATGAGCTGGCGCTTGGTATTAGTTATTTGACTGGTAATAAAGATGAGTTAACTGCATTACAGAAAGATAATATGAAAAATGTAGGTGTAATGCATTTAATTGCGGTTTCTGGAACCCACCTTGCAATAATTGCTGGAATTCTGAGTCTAATTTTTAAGCATTTCTCAATCATTAGTAAAACTTATTTTGTACTAATATTTTGCTTCATCTACGCAATGATGATTGGTGTTGGCCCGTCAATTTTGCGTGCATTAGTCGGATTGGTTTTGATGATGACGATTAAATACTTTGGCCGAAATGTTTCGGTTTATCGAGTCATGGCGATCATAGTAAGTGCTTGCTTAATAATTCGACCAGAATTTGTAAAGCAAATTGGTTTCTGGCTTTCGGTGCTAGCTTATTTTGCCATAGTAAAAATAGTACCATTAGCCACGAGATATTTTTATGGGACAAAGGATGGCTTAAAAGATCTTTATCGAAGACCAGGGTTCTTGGCAAAATCTTTAATTTCGTCAATTGTAATTTCCGTAGTGACTTTGCCGATTGGTTTATATTGCTTTGGAAAATTTACGTGGCTCTCGATTTTAGCGAATATTGTATTATTGCCAAGTTTGCCTATTGTAATGGGGTCAGTAGGATTGATTTCGGTATTCGGTGATTTGGTGATATTTGGGATTAGCTTAGAGAAAATATTGATTTGGCCATTAAAAATCCATACATTTGTGATAAATACTTTAGCAGAGCAAGAGTCCTTTATCCTAGAATTGCCTAAGAAAAAATGGTGGTACTTTTTAATTTGGCTGATAGTTTTTGGATTAATTCGATTTACTGAGAAGAATATCGAGGTAGGCTACAATGATGGCAAAAAGCAGGAGCGAAGGACGTACGATGGCGACGAAGTTCAAAAGCTGGATACTTATATCATCAAATGGTACAAGGAGATTGATCTTGGCGGCGCAAATGGAGACCAGGATAACAGCATAAATCAGGCTCTCCAGAAAACGTAGAATGCCGAAAAGACTATCTTTATTGGATTTAAAATAAAGGATTAGTGGGAAGAGAAAAACCAGAGAGATGTAAATGGCGCTGGAGAGAGTGTTTTCTGGGACGCCGTTTAGGAATTTAGCAAATAATTCGGTTAGGTCGTTGCCGAAGGTGCTATAAATGGTGTTGCCGGCGATAGTGGCAAGTAGAGCGATGCCGATATGTCGTCTAAGCATAGAGAATAGAATAAAGAGCAAGACGATTAAAAGTAAAATAATCATAAGTTAATTATACTATATGAATAGCTTATTCTGGGATGAAAGAGATATAAAAATCTGACACCTAGAGGTGTCAGATTGGATTAGGGATTTTAGCTTAGATGCCAACCTTGTCTTTAAGAGTGCGACCTTTTGCATTATGTTCAATATATTTGATGATTGGTAGAGCGACATTGCGGTTGGTAGCTTTTTCAATACCAAAACCTGGCGAAGCATTAACTTCGAGAATTAATGGACCACGAGCGGAGCGCATAAGGTCGACACCGGCAACATGTAGTCCCATGACTTTGGCGGCTTTAATGGCAAGTTTTTCCTCTTCTGGTGTAAGTTTGACGGCAGTACCGATACCACCTTTATGAAGGTTGGAGCGAAAATCATCGTCAAGAGATTGGCGTTTCATTGAGGCAACAACTTTTGAACCGACCACAAAAGCACGAATATCGGTGCCGGCTGACTCCTTGATATACTCTTGAATAAGAATATTAGTACCATCTTCGTTATAGAGGTAGAAAGCCTGCAAAGCAGAGCGGGCAGCTTTCTTGGTCTCGGCTAGAACGACGCCATTGCCGTGGGTGCCGGTCGCAAGTTTAATGATAGCTGGAAGACCGATTTGTTCAAGAAGGTCATCAATGTCTGCGGTGTTGCGTGAGACCAAGGTTTTTGGTGAAGCAATGCCAGCTTTGGCGAAAATTTGAGCAGAGCGAAGCTTGTCGCGGACACGAGTGATTGAGATCGAACTAGAAAGTGTCCAAGTGTTGCTCATTTCAAATTGGCGAACTACGGCGCAGCCGTAACGGGTGAGACCATTGGCGATACGAGGTAAAATTGCGTCGTAGTGAGGAAGTGCTTCTCCGTTATAGTAAACTACGGGATTATTTTCGGAGAGTGAAAGATAACAATTTTTGTACTTAATAATGTCAACCTCATGGCCACGCTTGATAGCTTCTTCGTAGAGACGAGTGGTGGAGTAATTCTTTGGTCCGTTAGAGAGAATGGCGATTTTCATTTTAGTCTTCCTTGCTGATTAGTTGATTAAGATTTTCTTTAGTTTGATTGATGTAGGATTTTGAAACGTCAACTAGGTACCGTCCTTTTAAGGCATGCTTACCAAGTAATATTGGGTAGCGGTTTTTATGACGACTGCTAAGGGTAAACGAAGTTTCAAACTCGGACCCGTTGATGCTAATCTTTAGGTTGGTTTTGTAACGTTTTTGACCGTGCCCATTAGAGCTAACAATGGTAATATCGCGATATTTTCCTTTGGGAATAATGATAGTTTTTGAAGTTTTAGACTTTTTAATCTTTTCAGTGACTTTAGTGGGTGTGTAGTCTGGATGAGCATAATCGCGCTTTAATTCCCTTGGAGAAGTTTTATGTTGATAAAAACTAGGAAGGCTTATTACTAAATCACCATTTTTGTTGACTTTAGCACTGTTGATATGAAGAGAGCTACTATCGGCTCCGGAGTCGATTTTGGCGGGAATATCTAGAAAATTATGGCCGTCTGCAAAGATTGAAACTAGGCAGAATTCACCGATAAGTTTAATATTAGATTGTTTCATATAGATTATTCCCACTTAATAATTATCGCTGTATTATAACATGAAAATAGCATTTTGAAAAGTGCTAAAACATAGGTAGCTGATTCTTGGTGAGAGATGAGTGTAGGTTGAGTGGTGCTGGTTATTTATTGGGCGATTTCAAACCAACGAAATCATCAGATAGATTCTCGGCGGAAAATGGGTCTTTAAGATTTTTGGTATCTTCGAGAGCTTTTTCGAAATTTTCGCGGAATTCTTCGAGGGTTTTGGAGTCGAGATTGCCAGATTCTGGGAAAGAATAAGTTTTTTCGGGTTGATCGTCATGTTTGACCTCGTGCTTCTCTGGTAAAAAACCTGGGCGGGAGCGGTCTAGGTAAATGTCGCCACTATTGTGATAGATAACTAGGGAAATCGTGGTAGTAAGAATGGTGATTAGAGTTGCGATTAAGCCTAAGCGCATAAGATTGCGACCACCGGAGGATATTTTTGACATAATTATCGTCCCTCCACTTGATTAGCAGGATTGGTAATGCTTGAAGCTTTGGTAGCATCAGTTTTTTCGGGGGTAAAACGAATGTTTTCGCCATCAATTTCGATTTTTTTAATCTCTGCAAGGTATTTTTCTGCGGTCTTAGTAAGATCTTCAACTTTTTGATTGAGCTCCTTGCGAGATTCTCTAGTAGTAATTAACTGATTATAAAAATCATCGGGATTTTTTTGGCAGTCAATAGAGAGGAGATTTTCAAATTGTTGGCTATAGGTAATATAGAGTGAATTAAAATCGTTTTTCTGCAAGACGAAATTACTTTGCAGGTCGGAAAGATCGCCGAGATTTTGGTTATTTTTGACAAGGCGAAGGTTGAAGGGGGTGATGTAAGAATTGAGGATTGTCTGATAATTCGCACCGAGTAGAGAGCGGATTTTAGCATCACTAACCTGAAGTTTTTTGAGATCAGATTTAATTGAACTACAGCTCATCGAAATCTCACCGCGTTGGTCGTCGGTAAGTTTAGCCTTAGGCGCGTCAGCTGAGACGCGAATAGAGTTGAAAAGAATAAAAACTAAAAGAAAAGCTACAAGAACGAGAAAAAGATGAGTTGCTTTGGAATCTTTAAGCTTAAAGTTTTTGATTTCTTTCATCTGTAAATAATTATAGCATTAAAGTGAATACACTTGTGCTTAATTTTAGTGTAAAACACGAGTAATTTTACTTAGGATTTGAAAAAACTAATCTTAATGTGAAAAATTATTTTAAGATTAACTCCAGAAGCCGCGTTTTTTGGCAGTCTTGAATTCTTCTAGTAGTTCTTTTTGCTTTTTAGATAAACCAGTTGGAGTATCGACTACAATGTTGATAATATGTGGACCACGTTCACCGTTGTTCATTGGTACGCCATGTTTAGATAACTTAAATGGAGTACCGGACTGAGTGCCGGCTGGGATTTTCATAGTGACTTTGCCGTCGACAGTTTCGACTTCTACTTCGGTGCCAAGTGCCGCGTCAACCATAGAGATGTGCTGCTCAGAGAGCAGAATATATCCTTCACGACTAATGGTTTTATGTGGTTGAACGCGAATTTGTACTAAGAGATCACCGTTTTCACCGCCTTTTTCAGGAGCAGGACCACCACGTCCACGGAGACGAATGGCTTGACCATCGTCGATACCGGCAGGAACTTTCAGGGTAATCTCGTTGCCTTCGACGGAAATCTTTTTGGTAGTACCAAAAATAGCGTCTTTAAAATCAATTACTAGAGTAGTGCGATAATCAGAACCACGATTCCTGCGAGCACGTCCACCACCAAAACCGAAGAGATTGCTTAGAATATCATCAAAACCCTCGGCGCCACCGAAATCAAAATTGAATCCTTGGCCACCATAAGAATAGCCGCCAAAAGGATTGCCGCTAGGGCCACCTGCGTTGCCATTCCCTACGCCGGCATGACCGAATTGGTCATAGCGCGCACGCTTTTGCTTATCGGAAAGCACTTCATTGGCTTCGGAAGCTTCTTTAAATTTAGCTTCCGCCTCCTTATCACCGGGATTACGATCTGGGTGATATTTGAGAGCGAGCTTACGATAAGCTTTCTTAATTTCATCATCAGAAGCGTTTTTACTAACGCCCAAAACTTCATAATAATCACGTTTTGACATAGCAATATTATATATATTTAGCACTCAAAATGCAAGAGTGCCAGTAATTTTTTATGAATTTTAATTTGAGAAATTCAAAGAGGTGAGTGTTACGGTTTTCTCTCTGGTTTTATGATAGACTAAGATAAAGGAGAAGAAAAAGAATATGGAATCGGAAAGACTGATTTTAATTACCAATCCGGGCAGTAGTTCACGTAAGTACGCGCTCTATAAAGGCATGAAGGAGCTTTGCTCTTTGCATTTCGAATTTGAAGGTAAGAAAATTGTCTACACTTTGAAATCTGGTGACCAGAAGAAGAAAGTAGTAACAGAGTTTAAGGCACTCTCAGAGGTGGCGGGAAATCTGGAAAAAATCTTAATTGAGGAAGAATTTTTAGGTGGCGTTTCGAAGCTGAGTGCGATTTTAGCACGTGTAGTAGCTCCGGGCGCCTATTTTGCTAATGACCACATTGTCGATAAAGAATGTTTTAAGGAATTAGAAATCGCTCGCACTCGTGCGCCGCTTCACGTCCCAGTGGTGATGGATGAAATTATCGAATTAAAGAAACGTTTTGATTCGGTGCCAGTGATTGAAATTTCAGATTCGAATTTCCATAATTCCAGACCAGAGCTGGCTAAGGCTTACTGCATCGATCAAAAATTGGCTGAGAAGTTTGATATTAAAAAGTGGGGCTTCCATGGTCTTTCGGTTGGCTCCGTGGTGCGTTATATGAAGCAAAGCGAAATTTTGCCAGAGAAAGTAGTGGTTTGCCATATTGGTTCGGGGGCTTCGATTACTGCGGTTTATAAGGGTAAATCTCACGATACGACGATGGGTTATACGCCGCTTGAGGGGGTAATGATGGCGACGCGTACAGGTTCAATGGATGTGGCAGCGGCACTGGCAATGAAGCGCGCGTTGAAGATTGAAGATGACGTGGAGCTTGAGCGCTATCTAAATAAGCAGTGTGGCCTACTTGGTGTATCTGGGGTGTCGGATGATCTTCGTACGGTAATTCAATTGCGTGATGAGGGTGATAAGATGGGCTCATTCGCTTATTCCCTCTATATTTATCGCTTGCAAGCTTGTATCAGTCAGATGATTGCTTCGATGGGTGGCGTGGATGCTTTGGTCTTTACGGCAACGATTGGTGAGCGCTCGGATGACGTACGTAGACAGGTAATTCAAAAGATGAAGTATCTTGGTTTTGAGCTTGATGCTGAGAAGAATACTGGTGAAATGCCAGAACGCCATACTTTGATTTCGAAAGATGAGTCTAAGCCGGTTTATGTAGTGCGCACTGACGAAACGAGTGAAATGATTGAACGCGCAAACTTGATTTTGGCAGATTAAGGACGTGAAATGAAAAAATATAGTGCGATGAGCACTATATTTTTTAGGTTAATTAATTTTCTTCGGCATCGAAGTTTTGATCGTCGAGTCCGTCGAGCAATTTAAGGCTCTCGCTACTTGGTAAGGATTCGACGTTTTTTAGTTTACGCTCAATGACGCGGGAGGTGGTGGCGGCGGCATCAATTTTATTAGCAGATTCTTGAAGTTTCTTTTTGGTAGCTTCGAGAAGGTCGCCAAATTTACCAAACTGACTTTTAACGGCACCTAGAATTTGCCAAACTTCGCTACTGCGTTTTTCAATGGCGAGAGTGCGGAAGCCCATGAGAAGGCCCGAAAGAATAACTGGTAGGGTACTTGGTGAGGCAATGGTGATATGGAATTTTTGGCGGATTTCGTCATCGAGGCCAGGGATACGAAGAATTTCAGCGTAGAGTGATTCGGTCGGTAAAAACATCATAGCAAACTCGGTAGTGTGTGGCGGATCGATGTACTTGGTGGAAATTTTCTTGGCCTGTTCTTTGACATCCAACGCGAGAGCTTTTTGATATTTCTGAATCTCGGTTTTATCACCTTGCTCATAGGCGGCGACTAGGCGTTGATAATTTTCTACAGGGAATTTACTATCGATTGGTAAGAAAACTTGGGCGGATTCGTCCTTGCCAGGCATTTTAACGGCAAATTCGACACGGTCACTGGAGCCTTTTTTGGTGGCAATATTTTCACAATACTGCTCAGAGCTCAGTGTGTCACTGATGATGTTACCAAGTTGGACCTCACCATAAATGCCGCGGGTCTTGACGCCTTCCATAACTTTCTTTAGGTCACCGACACCGTTGGCGAGAGTCTTCATTTCGCCGAGACCTTGATAAACCTGGGTAAGCTGGGTAGAAATCGTTTTAAAGCTCTCATTAAAGCGTTTTTCGACTGAAGCTTGGAGCTTTTCGTCGACAGTTTGACGCATTTCTTCAAGTTTTTTAGTGTTATGATCTTGAAGTTCACGGACACGAGTGTCGAGAGTCTTTTGAACTAAACCAAAATTATCCGAAATTTCCTTACGGTTTTCACGAAAGTTCGTGCCAATGTCTTTAGTGACGCGGTCGACGTTGGTTTCAATACGAATCATACGTTCGTTCATATTGGCAAAAGTCTGCGTGGTTTGGTCTTGAAGAGTGGCGATGCGGTTTTTGAGTTCTGGCAGATCGGTGTTTTTCTGATTGGTTTTCGAAAAAACGATAAACAAAATGATTAGGTTGACGACCGAAACGATGAGTAAAATAAGTGTGGTAATATCCATGAAATCCTCTTATGCTAATAGATAAATTATAACACAAAAACAGAGAGGAAAAATGGCTATAATGGAAATTCGAGATTCGCGCAGATATTTAATGTGGTGTTTAAATAAATTAGAGATTAGTGCGATTATTCAAAGCGGCACTTAAAGTGATTTGATCAGCAAAAGATAAATCGACGCCGAGTGGAAGACCGCGGGCTAGACGTGTGATGGTAAGTTCGGGGTATTTTTCAGAAAGCATTTTTTGTAAAAGCAAGGCCGTACTCTCACCTTCTACGCTTGGATTGGTGGCGATAATAATTTCTTTGACTGCATCATTTTCGACGCGAGAAATCAGTTCTTTGATATGTAGAACTTCTGGTGTGATGCCGTCAATCGGTGAAATTGCCCCGCCTAGCACATGATAAGTGCCACGATATTCTTTGGTTTGCTCAAAGGCGTAAATATCCAGCGGTTCTTCGACGACAAGAATGGTGGTTTTGTCACGATCTGGAGCGTCGTAAAGTGGCGAAGTCTCTTCGTCGGCATTAATTAAAGCAAAAGTTATCGGACAGGTTTTGACCTGTTCATGTAAATTTTCTAGAGCATGGACTAGTTGCTGAGAGATTTTACGATCGCTACGAAAAAGATAGGTCGCATAGCGTTCGGCAGTTTTATTCCCTACGCCTGGCAGTTTGCCCAGCGCGTCGATAGTGTCTGTGAGGGCTCTAGGGAGCATTAAGCGCCAAGTCCTAGGTTGCCAAGTTGGCCCATCAAAGGCTTCATTTTGTCGGCAGCAATTTCTTGGGCTTTGGCATAGCCATCACGGAAGCAGTTTTCAATCCAGCGTTCAAGTTCGGCAATATCTTCGAGGTCGACACGTTCTGGGTCGATGGTAACTTTTTTCACTTTTAACTCACCAGTAATCTGGACTACGACGGCGCCGTCGCCAGCTTCTACTTCTACAATTTCATTTTTGAGATCTTTTTGTGCTTTACGAAGTTCATTAAGCATTTTCATCTGGTCAAAGGTAGCACCCATAATTTCTCCTATTATTCTCTATTCTTAATTAATATTTATTATAACATCTCTTACTTAGATTTATAAAGATAGAGACGGTCTGCATTTTGAGATTTTTCGTTGGTGACAATATGTTCGAGTTCATAATTTTCGGTATCGGTAATTTTCTCGAAACTAATAATACTATGCTTCTCAGTATTCTCACTAAGATCTGAGATGTATTGATATTTCGGAGTTTTGTTAAAGATGGTGTATGAGTTAGCTAAATGGACATAAAAATTACGATTTTCTTGATTATCTGGTAGATAGAGTAAATGATTTTTGTAATAACGATTGAGTAGTTTTATGTCGTTAGTGAATTGGTTGGCAACCGGTGCGCTATAGCGGTAACCGTAAACGAAATGGTTTAGGTCAGAGATGATAACGATGAGCATAAATAGGCCAATTGGTATTACACCGATGACCTTGGCGTATGGATTATATGGGAAAATACTGGACCACTTATGCAGAATATATTTCATACCATGTGCAACTAAAATGGCGAGTGGCAAAATGAAAAGAATAATCATTTGTGAGTTAAGTCCAGAAATTAATAAGGTAAAAATTGTAAGTAAAAAGGCCATAGAATTTCGTGAGGCAAAGAAGCCCTTGAAGGTCGAGATGAAGCCAATAATGGCTAGAGTAATGGCCGGTAGGCCGTAAAGCGGAGCGAGAAAAGTACTTTCAACTAATCCGTTCCAGGTAATCGCCACACGTACTGCGGTGCCAAGGTTATGGAAATAATTTGCCAAGGAGAAATTTGGCATAAGCAGGAGCTCGGTAAAAATTTCTGGGTGTTTAAGACCACGCAAAATTAGTACGGTAACGGCAGAAATCACCATTAGGCTGAAAATAGCGAGCGGAATTTTCGGCAGATTTTTCAGAGTAAAACGTAGATGTGGATGGACAAAAACGTAGATTAAAATAAAGAAATCCAAATAGAGCATGTATGGAGTAAAAATACTTAGACACATAAAAATACCAAACAGGAAGCACCAGCTGGCCTTGGGTTTGTTTTCTCCTTGGACTTTAGAGCCGAGCCAAAGCAAAAGTGTAGTCCAGAATAAAATCATGATTAGGGCGGTGCCACTACCAGAGATAAAAAGAAAGCTGGAGGATAGTACGGTAATAATGCTGGCCATAATGGCGGTGTTGTTTTTAAACCAACGGTTAAGGAGGAGAATAATTAAAATACAGGTAATCGCGCCAATAATTACACTCGGTAACATAATAGTATAAGGTGAAACGCCGAAAATTTTGAAGATTCCCTTTTGGAGTAAATGATAAGGCAAATCGACGATTACTTCACGAAAAATGGTGTGACGATTAAGTTCAAAAGTCTTGGTGGTGAAAGTAATTTCATCATTCGAGAGGCCATTAGGCGTGATGAGTGGCAGGAAGAAAAGTAAACCGGTGAAAATTAATCCAAGTAATAAATAGCCAAGTTTGAAACGATGGCGAAATAAGAAGTATTTGTTTGGATTGAGTTTACCCACATTTTTATTATAACAAATTTGCAGATTTATTCGCGTGTTTTGTCGAGGTTCATAAAGCGAAGCAATTCTGGGTGGAAATAAAGTTCAATCTTACCGATGGCGCCGTGACGGTGCTTGGCCATCAAAAGTTCGGTGATATTAGTCGGTTCGTAACCCTCTTCCTGGTGGTAGTAGTCGACACGGTGGAGGAACATTACAAGGTCGGCGTCCTGCTCGATGGAACCGGATTCACGAAGGTCGGAAAGTACTGGTCTTGGATCATCACGGCCAGTGACACCACGAGAGAGCTGAGCGAGAGCAATTACTGGAATTTCAAGTTCACGCGCGAGAATTTTGAGGCCACGAGAAATTTCGGTCACCTCTTGCACGCGGTTACCGGCATAACGATCGGAACCAGTAATTAGCTGGAGGTAGTCGACGATAATCAGGCCGATATTGTGATCGTGATAAGCGCGACGAGCTTTGTTGCGAAGCTCAAGAATAGTCATGGAGCTAGTATCATCTAGATAAAGTGGAATTTCACCCATTTCGCCAAGGGCGTCACCAATTTTAGCGAAGTCGTCATTGGAAATATTACCAGTACGGATACGCCAAGAGTCGACATTTGAGGTGGTGGAAATAATACGATCGACAATTTCATTTTTTGCCATCTCCATAGAAAAGAAAAGGACACCGCATTTATTAATGCCGGCGACGTTGTAGGCCAGGTTTTGAGCAAAAGTGGTTTTACCCATGGCCGGACGCGCACCGATAATAATCAGGTCGCCTTTTTGGAGGCCGGCGGTTTTGTTGTCAAGATCACGGAAACCAGTCTTAAGACCACGGAGAGCACCTTTATTTTTGCTGAGCATTTCCATACGGTCATAAGCGTCGACTAGAAGGTCAGAAAGGGCGGTGTAATCGGTTTTGGTATTGCTATCAGAAACCGCAAAAAGTTCTTTTTCAGCTTGTCCCAGCATGGCGCCCACTTCATTGGCGGAATCGTAGGCCTTGGTAGCAATTTCGGTGCCGGCCTTGATGAGGCGGCGACGAATCGAGGCTTGCTCTACGAGATTGGCATAGGAAAGTGCATTGGCGGCAGTTGGAACAACCATGGTGAGATTAGAAATGTAGGTGGCGCCACCGACCTCTTTGAGAAGTTTTAGGGATTTAAGTTCGGAAGTCAAAGTGATGAGGTCGATTGGTTGACTACGTTCATAGAGATTCATCATGGCGCGATAAATATGTCCATGAATTTGGTGATAAAAATCAATAGGTTTAAGTTTTTCAAGAATGTCTGGAAAGGTCGTACTGTCGAGTAGTATGGAGCCAAGGAGAGATTTTTCAGCTTCAATATTCTGAGGTGGAACTTTACCGCCAAAAAGGCTAGGGTCATTTTGAGAAATGGTCGATTTTTGCGACCTTGGTTGAGCTGATTCCGCCATATTACCTCCTAGAATGGACTATCTTCAAGTTCTTGTATGTTACCCATTATATCAGAAATCGCGCTAAGTGAGGTGTCGTCAGTTTTTGGTGTAGCTTCCAATTTTCCGGCACTAAATTGATTAAAATCGACAGCGGTACTAGGAATTTTATGCTCGTCGGGATTCATAATGGTGATGTTGAGACCATTGATGGCGGTTTTTAGGACTTCAAGATTATTTTTGCTATTTAAAATATTGAACCAAACTTTAGCACTAGGGTAAATTTCCAGATGATCGGTTTTGTAAGCGAAATAAGATTTGTTAAGTGGGACGAAGAGGGTTTCGGCGATGTTTTTGATATTTTCCAGGAAACCCTTGGCGCTAAAATCTCCGGAGCCAGAAACTACGGCCTCTGGAATTGTCATAGCTTCGACTTGAACTTGCTGATTCTGAATCTCGGCGCGTTCTTGGATTTTTTCAGTAAGCTTAGACTTGGAAATCTTGACTAAACGCTCGCGGATTTCAGGGTTAATTGAAGGCTTGGCGGATTCCTCTGAGGTTACTGGGGTCGCTGAGGTTACTG
>CAUQSJ010000010.1:0-20102 GCA_963520835.1 uncultured Candidatus Saccharibacteria bacterium | reverse complement strand
TAATCCTAATGACTTGCATATCTGTGAAAGTTCTTCACGATACCAATAGTATTTAGTAAATTCATCAAACGATGTAATTTTGTCAAACTCAGGTCTACTTTCCATCAATATTTTATCTCCTCAAAACCAATTTACTTTTTCATCTCTAAATAATGGCGTTTCACTCTCTTTGTAAGGATTGTAGTTGTTACAATTACAACCAAACTCTTTCAACGCTTTTATCTTATTATCGGCTGTCCAAACAATCAAAGAGATACCGTCAAATTCTTCAACTTTCCCCTCATTCATTTTATTTTTGAAGTGCCATTCTACAATAGTTTGATTATCCTTATGAAAAAATTGCTTTATATCCCACGCAAGAACTTTTCCTCTTGTATTCCACTCATTAAACCAGTGCTTTACTGTTTGCCGATTTTCATACTTAGGACACCAACTCTCAATATAAATCACATCATCCAAAAAAATATCATCTATTCCTAAGTCTTGTTGTGTAAGCCACATATCAAACCATAAACGAATGATTTTCTCTCTTTCATCCATGAATTTAAGCACCTCCAAAATCAAATACTTGTTTAACATTATTCCATTTTTTCGCTTGATTTTATAGGTCTAACTCGTTCCATTTTACCAAAGTCTCTATGACATTTGTGCTCTGACGACAATTCTGTTAAACTTTTCATTAGGAACAGTCCTTTCTTTATTTAGTTGTTATTTGCTAACTACTATTTTACAGGATTGTTCCTTTTTTGTTGCTGATCCTTTAGGTTCGGTCTTTCAAGGAGAGAATTAAAAAGTAGAATTTATTCTGCTTTTTAATAATCGACGCAGAAAGAAAATGCGAAGCATTACTCCCGCAGAGAAAGTATCAAGGATAATTATCTAAACCAAAAACTATTTTCCGAAAGATTGAGGGTGCTACCGGAATCATTACTAGCCTGCTTCTTTTTAGCGGCAGAGTCCTTGGCGGAAAGGATATTCTCGCACATAGAAACTTTTTGATTGCTTTCCTCATGACAGAGATCTTCCGTACGTAAACGATTAATTACCAACGAAGTAGTGTAATAGCCAAGGCTATTAGACGCCGTAACTTTTACGATATTTTCACCGTATTTCAGAGAAAAACCTGGGCCAAAAAGTGTCGAATCGGAATCAGTCGGAAGATTGTTTCTTTGGTATTTTTGCCCATCCAGTTCGACGGTCCATGTGAGATCGAGATGCTTATTTTCGGCTGCACGATTCGCAACATCGAAATGAATTTTACCATTACTTTCAAGAAAATTCGGCGAGTGGGGCGAATAATTTTTATCAGTGACAGTGAGGTGAATCTGGCCGTTCTTCTCTTCCCTGCGATAGAAGTCATTTTCCACGGAGCGATCAACCCAAATATTGATACCAAAGGGCGATTCGGCCTGATTATACCAACCGAAAAAGCCGCCGTGGACTAAAATTGCCGCGATGAAGAGCACCACCATGCCGCCATTCATGGCAAAATTAAAGATAGCAGGGTTGTTTTTCTTATTCAAAAATCCAGCAATCGGAAAGAAAATAAAAAGAATAATCAGAATACCGAGCGGAATATAAAGCACCAGTCCGAGTAGGATAAATGAAATCCAAAACCACATATGTTTATTATGCCACAAAAGCCAAAAACTTGATAGGAGCTTATGGGTATTTCGGGTGAACCAACAAAAAAGCACCCCGATGGGGGGCACTTTTACTTTACCCCAGTGAGGGTACTTTTATTTAGAGATTAGCGAGTATATTTTTCGTTTAAATCTTCGTAATCGTAAGTCTCAGCTTCGGTAAACCAGAGTGCGACCTCTTGTTTGGCTTCTTCGAGATTACTGGAAGCGTGAACGAGATTTGGCACTGGGCGAGCGTGAGAATTGGCGTGGCCAAAACTCATGTGTGAAAAATCGCCACGAATGGTACCCATCTCGGCAGATTTTGGCTCGGTGGAACCGACGATTTTGCGGACTAAGGCGACAGCTTCGATACCTTCGAGGCACATCGCGATGATCGGACCACTCATCATGTAGTCGAGATTATAACGATAAGTTTCTTCACCACGACGCGAAATCAACTTGCCGATACCTTCATAATGTTGCTTGAATAATTCTTGATCTGGGCTAACCATTTTCATGCCGACAATCTTGAGGCCGACACGTTCAAATCTTTGTAAAATTTCACCGACGATACCACGTTGAACGGCGTCTGGTTTCAAAATTACCAAAGTGCGTTCAATAAAATCTGTTCTTGCGCTTTCGTCCATGTTTTTCTCCCTTATAAAATCTTGATATTTCCCCCAGTATATCACAATTTCAGAGGTTATTCGCAACGAACTGAATTGATTAATTCGCGACAGCCACCGGCACGAAAATTGTAATTTTCTTCGTAAGTTTTACGAATGACTTCATACAATTCTTCGAACTTGGCGTAGACCTTGGCGAGGTCGACAAATTTTAAAGGGAATTCGGTGAGCAAGTTCGGGCGCTCATTGCGTTCAAAATCATTAAAAGCGTTTTTCGCATCATCCGCGGCACGACGCATTTCCACAAAATCGACCGAACCATCGTCTTTACTCGAAGAATGTAACCAACGATAAGTCGCTTCATTAGCCTGAGCCTTGAGGGTGGCCCATTTTTCACCATAATCTTTCAGACGTTGATTGCCAGATTCGCGCAGGATTTTGGTAGCATTAAGAATATCAGCTTCGGTCCAGTCGGAAGTTTTGTTCCCTTCGATCACACTCCATTTATGCCAGACGGCGTAGAGGTCGAGGGCTTTATTAATATCCTCATCGCCACCATTCGTAGCATTAAAAACTGTACGAAAAGCATCAAATTTGCGACCTATTTCTGGATCTTTCAGAACACCAGCAGAATCACCAAGTTTAGTGACCAAATTACTGTCGATACCAGCCATGTTTTGCTTACAGTCTTCGATATATTTCTGATAAATCTCATTGGAAGTCGCGGAATTTGAAGCATATTCGGAAATTTTATTACAACTGACGTCGCCACGAATTTTGGTAATCTGATTTTTAATTTCTTTGGCCGTGGAATAAGTCACAGAATAATCGGTTTTAAAGGCACCGGTAGCCTGGCCGATAATAGTGACGAGAGTAGCCAAAACAATGAGGCTGACAGGAGCGGCAATCATAATAATTTTTTGGCGCTTGGTGGCGTGAGTGAAAAAATCTTTGGCACGCTGGATCAGATTGAGTTTAGTACGCTCTTTTTTGACCGGAGCTTCTGGAGCGGCATTGGGACCGACACCTACTGGAAAACCATTCGGAAGCACCTCACCAGAAGTTGGAGCTTTTTCTTCAATCACCACAGAACTACCAGAAGTCGGTTCATACTCGACACGCTTCCCGACCATATCAATTTGACTTTTGACAACCGTTTCATCATATTGGATTTGTTTGGCATTTTGGTTATTTTGGTCGCTAAAGAGTTCGCTTACAGAATCAGTTTTATCCATAATCACATTATAGCATAAGGTGTTATAATTACTCTTATGGATATTTCTGAATTAGTGGCAGATTTTCTGGAATCACTGGAAATTGAAAAAGGCCGTTCGACGAAAACCGTAGAAAACTATGGGCTTTACTTGGCGCGTTTTATTGACTTGATTACGGAAGATTTTGAAGGCCAAGAAATGATTAAACCTTCCGATATTACACCGGAAGTTTTACGTCGCTTTCGTTTGAAGTTAAATCGTTTTTCGGACAATCAAAACAAGGAGCGCTTATCGGCACTGACTCAGAGTTACCACTTAATTGCGCTGCGTGGATTTTTTAAATATTTAGCCAAGCGTGGAATTAAAAGCTTGGATCCTTCCTTAATTGATTTGCCACGAGCCGCCAAAAAACAAGTGACTTTTTTGCATTTCGATGAAATCGAAAGATTGCTAGCAGAAATTCCGCTGGATACTGAATCAGGACTAAGAGATCGAGCGATTATTGAACTACTTTTTTCTGGAGGACTACGCGTGTCGGAACTTTGTAGTTTGAATCGCGATTCGATTAATTTGGAACGTCGAGAATTCATGGTACGTGGTAAAGGTAAAAAGGACCGTCCAATTTTTATCGACAAGTCCACGGCGGAGTGTATCGAAGATTACTTGAATATGCGAACCGATACTTTGCCGGCCCTGTTCCTAAATAATTCTGCGAATCAACAAATTCCATCTACGAGTGGTGATTTTCGCAGATTAACACCACGTTCAATCGAGCGAATTGTACAAAAATATACGAGGCTGGCCGGGATTACAAAGCACGTGACACCGCACACCATGCGCCATAGTTTTGCCACTGATCTTTTGATGAATGGAGCGGACATTCGTTCAGTACAAAGTTTGCTGGGCCATGCAAATATTTCGACTACGCAAATTTATACACATATCACCGACCCGCACCTAAAAGAAGTGCACGAAAAATTCCATAGCGAGTCGGAAGATTAGTAAACCAGAAAAATGATGCGCAAAATTTCACTTTGGAAAAGCAGCGTAATCATACAAGCTAGAATAATATAGGGGGCGAAGCCGAAAGGTTGACGATTTTTGGGATTTTTTAACATCCGATAATTAAAAATAGCGGCCAGTAAATTGGATAAGCCGAGCTCAATGACGCCGAGTTCCCAGCGGTCAAGGAGTAGCGCGACGGAAATTAAAAGGATAAAATCACCACCGCCAACTAGAGTTTCGCGGGAGAATTTATAGAGCACAAAGTAGATACCTGGCAGAACCAACATGGCACCTAAGAAACGCAAAAAATCGCGAAGTAAATATTGCCAAATATCTTGCAGGTGTAGAGAATTTTTTACTAATAGAACTTCACTCCCACGAGTTTCGATCAATAAGTTGAGTCCGTATTTAGTATATAGACTAAAGAGAAAATAAATTCCAGACAAAATAATCAGAAGGTGGAGTAAATTAACTGGCAGTTGTAACCATTTTTTGTCATAAACCAGTAGTATCCACATAATAGTAAAAATCGCAAAGAGAAGCAGAAGCTTGATAACTTCAAAAATAATTAATGGCGCGACATCTAGTGGGCCGACATATTGCAAGATTTGTTGAATTAATGAGCCAGTACGAAAAGAGAAACTGGCAAAAATTAGAGCCATAATGATTTCGGAGAAAAATTCCATGAGACCAATTTTGGTTTTACATTTTTTACATTTGCCGCCGAGAAAGAGCCAAGAAAAAATCGGGATTAACTCAAGCCGACTCAGACGATGGCCACAATGTAGACAAACCGAACGATTCCCTAGTTTCCTACCTTCTGAGCGCAGACGAATACGCCAAGCCTGGCAACAAGCAAAAGAGCCGAGAATGGCGCCGAAAATCGCGCCGAAAATTAGAAAAATCCACTGAAGTTCAAACATTTTATAAATTTCCCGATAATGGTTTAGCTTTATTTTAGCATAAACCTCTTGAATTTTTGGTAGGTAAAGCTTATGATTGGGTTATAGATAAACAAAGTCTCAGAAAGGAACAGACATATGTTTAAGCAAAATAAAAATTTTAAACATGGGTTTACCATTATCGAAGTGGTGCTCGTTTTGGCGGTCGCAGCAATGATCTTCCTCATGGTGTTTATTGCACTCCCTTCAATGAATATCATGCAAAGAGATACTGCACGTGCTAATGACGTAAACCGTGTCACCACCCAATTAAACTCATATCAAGCCAACAACACCCAAAAAATTCCTAGCATGGACAAGGATGCCTACGTGAGTGGCCACGCAGATGTCGATAAAGATGTCTTCAAGGCAGCTGAGCGTTCTTCCTGGGCCTACTTCTACGATGCATATCTAATCGGAACCGATACTAAGCAAAAGTTCTCTGATCCAGATAATGAACCATATAGTCTTGAAATCAGCTCTTGTAAAGCAGCTGATAGCTACGACCCAGAATCCAAGGTATGTAAGAATGGTCAACGCACTCACTACTCCTTCACTCAACAATCAGAAGGTACCGAAGATAATACTTCAAACGACCGTTACGCATCCAAGGGTACTCCTGGCCACACTATGAGTATTGTAGTGAACTCTACCTGTGATGGTGAAACTGCCGTCCACTCAACTGGTGGTAACAAAGTTTCCGTCCTTTACAAGCGTGAAGGTGGTGGTGTAATCTGCCGCTCAATCTAATCAATTTGGGTTAAGAAAATCTCCCAGCAATGGGAGATTTTTTATGTGATTTTACCATTTAATTTCTTGAAGGTGATGTGATTTAAGAAATTGGTTAGCCGCGGAAAACGGTTTGGATCCGAAAAATCCGCGATAGGCTGAAAGCGGCGAGGGGTGAGCCGATTGCAAAACTAGGTGCCTCGATTGATCGATAAATTTAGTTTTAGTTTGAGCATCAGAACCCCAGAAGATAAATACGGCATGCGGGAGTTTAGTACTAAGCATCTTTATACAATCTTCCGTAATTTGTTCCCAACCGATTTGACGATGTGAGCCGGCATGACCTTTTTCGACTGTTAGGACATTATTAAGGAGAAAGACCCCCTGCTCGAGCCATGGCGTGAGGTCGCCGTTTTGGATAATAGTTTGACCAAGGTCAGATTTTACTTCTTTTAAAATATTTCGGAGACTCGGAGCGAGCTTAGGGGTTTGGACTGAAAAAGCCAAACCATCTGCCACACCTGGGGTGTGATAAGGGTCTTGGCCAAGAATTACTACCTTGATTTTCTCGAGGGGTAACTGGAAAACTCTAAAAATCTGTGCGGGGGCGGGATAAATTTCTTGGGGATTCGACATGGACGAACTAAAGAACTCTATCAACGAATCGAATTTACCAGCCACAAGTTCAGCTTGAAAAAACTCACGAAACTCTGGCGATAAATCAGTTGAGTCGAGAAGTTCCGTGAGATTAATTTTAGTCATATTATTCAGCTTCTTCAGAAAATTGCGAATTATAAAGCTCAGCATAGAAACCATCAAGCTTCATCAACTCATCGTGATTACCATGCTCGACAATATTTCCTTCTTTCATCACAAGGATAATATCAGCATTGCGAATAGTCGAGAGACGGTGTGCAATCACGAAAGAAGTACGACCTTCGGTGAGTTTATCGAAAGCACGCTGAATAATTTGCTCGGTACGCGTATCGACATTGGAAGTGGCCTCATCGAGAATCATCATTTTCGGATTAGTAATAATGGCGCGTGTAATCGTAAGAAGCTGTTTTTCACCGGCGGAAATATTATCAGAATCTTCAGAAATTTTAGTCTCGTAACCATCAGGAAGTGACTTAATAAAATGGTCGATACCGGTCATCTTGGCAGCGGCCTCGACCTGCTCGAAAGTAACATTAGAGGAGCCGTATTTAAGATTTTCTAAGATAGTACCCGAGAACAGCCAAGTATCCTGCAGTACCATACCGAAGAGACTGCGAACTTCACTGCGTTTCATTTGTTTAGTAGAGACGCCATCAATTTTAATTTCGCCACTCTGAATATCATAGAAGCGCATTAAGAGACTGACAATTGTAGTCTTACCGGCACCGGTTGGACCGACAATAGCTACCTGCATGCCTGGCTCAATTTTAATAGAAAAATCTTTAATAATTGGCTTCACACCGTCGTAACTAAAGTTGACATGCGAGAATTCCACTTCACCACGAAATTTACCATCCTTGGTGATAGCTTTAAATTGACTAGTAAAATCTTCGGCAACTTCTTCTGGTTCTTCAAGAAAGTTAAAAACACGATCTGCGGCGGCCAAGGTTTGCTGAATAGTAGAAGAAAGCTGTGCAGTATCAGCAATCGGCTGAGTGAAACGACTAACATACTGCAAGAAAGCTAGGATACTACCAACAGCAAGAGCGCCAATCAGAGCATAGTAGCCACCGAGCAGACAAATTCCCACAAAAGCCAAATCGAGGAAGAGGTGGGTAATAGGGTATGTGAGTGAGCCATAAAATTCACCCTTAAAAGTTTCCTGATAAAGTTTTTCATTGACAGTAGCAAAATCTTGTTTGGATTTTTCGGCGTGATTATTAGCCTTGATGATGAGCTGGCCACCATAATTTTCTTCGATTTCAGAGTTTAATTTACCGAGAGTTTTGTGTTGCTTTTTATAATATTCTGAGCCCTTCTTTACAACTTTAGAAACGGCAAGCATGGAGATTGGTACCACAATGACAGAAACGGCCGACATGGGGATAGAAATATAAATCATCATACCAAGGTAACCAACCAGAAGCGTAATGTTGGTAATAATTTGAGAAAGGGTTTGCGAGAGTGAAGAAGCGATAGTTTCCACATCGTTAGTCATAATCGACATAGTGTCACCATTCTGAGTTTTATCAAAATAGGACATCGGCAAACGCGAAAACTTAGCTAGAATTTGGCGTTTCATTTCTTTGGCATATTTAGCCGAAATAACTGCGGCAACATAGCCCTCAACATAACTGATAGTAGCAGAGATAAGGTAGAGACCAACTAGGGTTAAAAGTAGTGAGCTGATACGAGCGAAATTAATTTCCTGACCAGCACGCAAAGCGTCAAAAGCTTCAGTAGTAATGAGACCCAGAAGATATGGACCGGCCACTACAAGTCCGGCCGACATTAGAGCAAGCAGCGCCGAGCCGAGCAAACCAAAACGATATTTTTTCACAGAAGCGAGGAAGCGCTTAATAGTCTGCTTAGAGGCTCGGGTAGTTTTCTTTTGAGTGCTTTTTGAATTTTTAGACATATTATTTTCCCTCCTTAGCCTGGCGCATTTCATCAGTAAATTCTTCTTCCGAGAATTGAGACTTGGCGATTTCTTGATAGACTTTACATTTTTTCAAGAGTTCCAAATGCGTGCCTTTCCCTACCATCTTGCCCTGATCGAGAACAATAATTTGCTCAGCTTCTTTAATCGTACTAATACGTTGCGCTACAATTAACACGACAGTATCCTGAATTTCCGACTTCAAATCTTCTCGGAGCTTCTTGTCAGTCTTCATGTCAAGAGCCGAAAAAGCATCATCGAAAATTAAAATTTCAGGTTGCTTGGCTAAAGCACGAGCGATAGCGAGACGCTGCCTTTGACCACCGGAAACATTGGTACCACCTTGAGAAATTGGCGCATCGTATTGGTCTTTTAGCTTAGTGACAAATTCTTCAGCTTGAGCAATTTTAGCGGCATGGCGCATACGCGCATCAAGTTCCGATTTTTTAAGATTTTCGACACCGTAAAGAATGTTGCTACGCACGGTGCCAGTAAAGAGATAACCACGCTGCGGAACGTAACCGATTTTATCCATAAGGGCATTTTCGGTGTATTCCTTGATGTTGAGATTATTAATTAAAACCTCACCCTCGGTGGCGTCGAAGAAACGTGGTACGAGGTTAATTAAGGTGGACTTACCAGAGCCAGTGGAACCAATGAAGGCGGTAGTTTGCCCAGATTTAGCCACAAAAGAAATATCCTCGATGATGGCTTCAGATTTTTTACCATAGGAAAAAGTCACATGCTTAAACTCCACCGAAGGAACCTCGCTAGGCGTTTCAGTCATTTGGTTCTTGAAAGTGATTTGACTCTTAGTTTCAAGGACTTCAGAGATACGCTTACTAGAAACATTACCGCGAGGGATCATAACAAAGAGAAAAGTTAAGAAGAGGAAGGACATGAGAACCTGCGCAGAATATTGCGAAAAAGCAAGCATGCGACCAAGATAACTCATATCGGTATGAAGATTAGAAACACCAATGAAGATAATGAGGACGGCGGAAAGATTAAAAACTAGATTAACTACTGGCTGCTGAAAGGCCATAACTTTGGAAATATAAATATCTGTGTTTTTTAATTTTTCATTGCTGCGCTCAAATTTATTTTCTTCGTATTTCTGCTTATTAAGCGCACGAATCACCTTGATACCAGTGAGATTTTCACGCGTAATGGAGTTGATTTTATCCAAGATTTTTTGGTAAACCTTAAATTTTGGAATGGCAAGACTAATTAAGATAGCCGCCTGAATAAAGAGAATGGCCACCGAAACCGCAATAATCCAAGTCATGTTCGGCGCAGTACGAAAAGCCTGAATAATCGCCCCGATTGCCATAAATGGCACGCGCACCATCATGGTGAGACTCATAATCAGAGTACGCTGGACGGTCCAGATATCGGCGGTGGTACGAGTAATGAGTGAGGCGGTAGAGAATTTCTCGACGTCAGTAAAAGAAAGCGACATCACCTTAGCGAAGATATCCTTGCGCATATCCATAGCGACGCGACTACTTACTTTGGCGGAAAAATAAGATGAAACAATACTACCAAGTGAACCCAGTGCAGTCACACCAAGCATGAGTAGGCCGGTTTGAAAAATAAAGCTCATATTAGATTCGGCTACGCCTTTATTCATAATATCTGAACTTAGAGCTGGGAGTTCAAGAGCAGTATAAACTTGAAGTGCGACGCCTAAGACAATTAAAAGGCATTGCCAAAAATAAGGTTTTAAATATTTGATAGATTTTAGCATGTTTATTCCTTCTGAATAAATAATTATAACAAAAAAATCAGATTAATTAAAGAATGTCGCATGGGAGAGAATGCTGCATACCTCGTTCCGGAGACGCTCTAGGCCGCTCGGCCAAGCTTATGCTCCGTCAGAGGCAAGCGGCATTCTCTTCACTAAAAAATCCAATATTTTAATCTTGTTTCTTGAATTTGTTCTGCAAGATAAAGATAATAATCAATCCAATGATTGAGCTTATGGCGATGAGATACATAGTATTGAGTGAGATTTCGTGGGAGAAAAAGGTGATTTTATAGTCGAGGGCGGTTTTGACGGCGTCGATAGCTTGCGATGGAATTTCGGTCTTAGCCATTTCCTGGAATGGAGCGGTGAGAGCATGATTTTTGATCAGCGACATAAAATACGTACTTGGTAAAAACATAATACTGTCGCGCAGCAAGGCGGAGAAATTAGAAATCGGCATGTAGGCGCCACAAATAAAACCATAGCCGGCACTAACGATATTCGCCACAGCGCTGAGTTGACCCTGAGTTTTGAGTCCAAAGTTTACTACAGAGGCCAAGGCGGTGCCGAAGAAAGAAAGCAAAATAACATCGCCAAACAGCAGCAAAACATCCTTCAATTCGTAGTACCAACAATTTTGGATGCGTATATAAAGTAAGCAAAGAATGAGCGCCACGAGATTAATAATAATCGTGGAAATAAACGTCGCAGTGAAGTAGGCGAGACTTTTAGTGTGGCTTTTGATCGGAGAAACATCGATATCTTTCGTACTACCAGTAATCTTATCGTTAACCATCAAAAGATTTGACGAAAAAGCCACCGTCACGCTACAGACCGCGAGAAGACAGGCAAGAATTTGCCCGTTCACCACAGCGTTAATTACGCCTTCTGGAAGTGCGACACCCAAAGCGTCTTTATCAAGACTGTTATGAAAAACGCGACCAAGAAAAGTAACGTAGAGAATCAATAAAATCATTGGCGTGATCAACGAAGCGAAAAACATCGACTTATCACTGAAGAAAACTTTAACATTACGAGCAGTGAGGTTGAAGAATTTTTTCATGATTTTTGCTCCGTTTGAGTTTTAGTGGTTTTTGACTTTGAAATATCGGCGCCTGGTTTACTTTTGGTAACTGCGAGAAAGACATCATCCAGTGTACTCTTAATCAATTCGAAATCTTGGAAGAGTTCCGGATTTTTTACAATTAATTGCGTGACTAGAGCGGAGTTTTTGACTTTGATCTGAAAATCTTTGTGAATTTTTTGATAAGGTAATTTAAGTTTTTTGACATCCGCCTCTTCCACGCCATAGAGATGCAAAATATCAGTGGCGTATTGAGTTTTTAATTCCAGAGGTGTTCCTTCAGCGATAATTCTTCCCTTGTCTAAAATCGTGACATAATCCGCATTGGCAGCTTCTTCCATGTAATGCGTGGTGAGAAAAATTGTCATTTTAAGATCCTCGCGAAGTTTGGAAATAATCCGCCAAACTTTACTGCGAGTCCCCGGATCAAGACCAGTGGTCGGCTCATCAAGAATGAGAATTTTCGGCTGATGAATAATGGCACGTGCGATGTCAACACGACGTTTTTGGCCGCCAGAAAGTTTTTGAATTTTCTGATTTTTAATTTCGGCGAGATCGAAAAGTTTTTCCAATTCCTGGTAGCGAGCTTTGAACTCTTGGCCAAAAATACTATAAAATCCAGCGCGGAATTTAAGATTTTCATAAACGGTGAGAGTTTTATCAAGGATAGAATCCTGAAAAACCACGCCAATTTGATTTTTAATTTTATCAAGATGAGTGGCGACGTCTTGACCGCAAATAGTAATGTGCCCAGAATCAATCTTCAGCCCACCATACATCATGGAGATGGTGGTAGATTTGCCAGCACCATTGATGCCGAGGAAGGCAAAGAGGCTGCCTTCATAAACTTCTAAATTAATCTTACGGACAGCTTTAGTTTTACCAAAACTTTTCTCGAGATTTTCGATTTTAATGATTGTCTGATTAGTCATTAATATAATTATATACTAGTTTGAAGTTTTTAGACTTTGCGAGTGAAGTAACCTGGGTGACCATTGGCTGGATCGTCGATGCGGAGCCAGGTTTTGTCGGCGGTCGATGGATCCGGGAGGAAGGAGCCATTTCCACCACGAAGATTGGTACGCCCAGTAAATATATTGGTAAAATCTGTACCAGCGGAAGTATCGAAATCTTGCTTCACGTAAATTCTTTCGAGTTTATTTATGTATTCATTAGCAAACATTTTACTAAAATCGGTGACTTTAGACGTATTAAAATTAGACAAATCTAATGTTCTAAGTTCTGCAGTATGATCAAACATACGTGACATATCCTTCACGTTGCTAGTATCAAAATTTGATAAATCAAGTTCTGTAATATTCGCCATTTCCGCAAACATCTTACTCATATCTTCAACTTTAGAAGTATCAAAATGAGACAAATCAAGACTTGTAGCTCCGGAGCCATAGAACATATATTGCATATGTTTAACTTTTTGTGTATTAAAATGATGAACATCAAGATTTTTTAACTTATGTGTATTCTTAAACATATTACCCATAAACCAGACATTACTAGTATCAAAACTAGAAAGATTTAATTCCTCTATTCCCCAAGCCTCCATAAACATTGCATTCATATAAATAACATTACGTGTATCAAAGTTGGAGAGATTAAGCTTTGGAGTAGAATTTTTATAAAACATCCTACCCATATTTGTAACATTACTGGTGTTAAATTTGGAAAAATCAATTTCCTTGGTTCCATAAAGGTTACTAAACATATCGTAAGTACTAGTAACTTTACTGGAATCAAATGGCGTTAAATCTATTTTTTCATAATCTACAGAGGCGAACATAGATTTACAATCAGGATTAAGATAAATTTTTTCAGCTTCAGTATAATAGTAAAAAGTTTCTCTATCTTCATCTACCCAGCCTAAGAATGGACAATCGGAGGTTTCGTCCACTTCTAAATGCACTGCATTAACCCCCTCGGGTGGAGCCACAGAGCTACGCTCAAAGTGTTTAATATCACGAGTGGGGGATAATCTCCATACTGTATTCCTAAAGTCCTCACCTTTTATAAGATTTACTTCGGTCGGATACTCATTAGTAACCGTAGAAAAAATCACCTTATTTTGATAAGTTCCGGTAGGGAGATTATGACCTAACTTTATGCCGATAGCAAAACATATATTATTGCCCAGCGTTTCATTTCCGCTACTAATACCATAATGAGTATCATGCACTGAGCCACTAGCTAAATCAAGTGGATCCCATTCTTCTGGCTCTCTTTCGGGATGCTCTATTTCGCAATCAAAACTACCAGCAAAAGTATTTTCCGCAAAATCGGCTAAATGTTCAACCCCTACCCCGCTAGAAATCATATTAATAGAAGAAGTATTAGAAGAATCATGGATGTCGGTAAAGGCGGTTTTCTCCACATCAACATAAGTACCTGTACCGGTAGGGTTATTAGTTTTTACGTTAAGATACATTGGCAAAGTTACGGCATGATTTGGCTTACTTATAATATCGTTACTATGTAACTCAATGTTTGAATTAGATAACAAAGAAACCGACAGCGTAGGTGTCGGTTTCAGGGCATAAGATGAGTGTACTTCAAAGAATAAATTGGATAATACCAGTGAAAAAATAAGTATCGTGATTTTGAAGAAAGTATCTTGGGAGAGAAAAAGTTTTTCAAAACTGTTAACGAGGAACGAAAGGACTCGGACCCCGGTGATACTTAATTTTTTCACACATGTAATCATAACATAAGTTTAATAGTTTATGCAATTGTTTTATTTACAACATCTGCATCTTCTACTTTTTCTCTCCTTCTTTACCCTTAGTATAGCATAAACATTTTAAAAATACAGGTTAAATTCAGATTATGAGTGGTGGAATTTGTAAGATGAATTTTGTAAGATTGTGGGTATATTTTAGAACTCAACACAACTCTTGAGTCTAGCCGATTTTGCTTTTTCCCGAGTTAGTGATAGAATAAAAATAACTTGGCGCCATAGCTCAGCTGGATAGAGCAGGAGACTTCTAAGCTCAAGGTCATAGGTTCGAACCCTATTGGCGCTACCAATTTTTATAAGTATGTTTGACGTACGGCTTGCGAGCGTACGTTTTTTTATCGGAAATTTCGAGATAGGTGAGATAAGTAGGATAAAAAACATTGAGCTTTTCGAGAAGACCGAGATGTGCATGGAAAGTAGTGACCGGACCGACCACGATTAATTTGTCGTCATAAGTTTTTAAAGTGTGACGACAGGCGCCCGAAAAAAATTTCTTGGTGGGAGAAATAATTCCCTTTTGATTACGCCAAAATTCGTCAAGTACGGGTGGGACAATGCCGTTATGCATATGTCCAGACAGGATATAATCAAAGGGCTGCAGGAGAAACTCAATATCAGGAGTTTGAAGGTGGGTCGGAGCATGAATGAGAGCGAATTTCAATTTATCGGCAGGTGGCTCTGGAAGATTCGCTAGGGTTTTCGTAAGATCTTCGAGTTGCGCTTCGGCATTTTCAGCAAAATTCACTCCATCTTCGGTGTAGTAAGATTTTTTCTGAGTGTAGCCAAAACAGAAAATATCATCATCTTGATAGATTTCATCATCGAGCAAAACTAGATTTGGCACCTCGCGAAGAGATTTAAGGAATTCCTTATCACGCACGATATGCCAGCCTTTTTTATTTTCCGGAATGCGATAAAAATCGTGATTACCGAGACTGACAATCATTTTGCGAACAGAAGAAATAGCCGTGAGATTCTGTAGAAAACCAAGAAAACGCTCGCGTTCACTGAGAGAATCTACACACTCCAAAGTATCGATGAGGTCACCAGTGATAAAAATATAATCTGGACGTGCAAGCTCAAATTGTTTGATAATGGCGCGGAGTTTAAGATTTTTCACGAGGCGCGAAAAATGAATGTCGGAAATCACCGCGATTTTCAGAGACTTGGATTGCCCGGAAAAAAGCGGCGTTTTGCGATAAAGTTTGTAGGTAGTTTCTTGAAAAATTTTCACTCGAGAGAATTATTTAGTTTTAATCAATCGGTAGTAAATACTTGGAGCAAAACGCACGGAAGCCAGCGGACCCTGAACAGCTTTTTCGAGCTTGATGAGAGCCTTGGTGCTGAAAATTTTCTTCATGGTACGGCTGCGGAAATTCGAAACAGAGAGTACATCCATGATCTCAAAACCAGTTTTCTTAAAAAGATCTTCGACGTAGGCTGGGTGATAATTATAAAAACCGTCCTTATCAATTTCCTTCAGGTTTGATGGCTGTTTATCGAATGGATTGACAGAAGAGCGCTTGAACCAATAGCGGAACATCTTTGGCAGAGTACGCTTATTGGCGACTTCAATCACTGCTACGCCACCCGGTTCGAGGATGCGATTAAGTTCACGAAGAACTTGCTCAAGATTTTCGAAGTGATGAGTGGCGCGCACCATGAGCAGAGCGGAAAATTCACCATCAGAAAATGGAGTCTTATAGATATCACCTTGAACAGTATGAAGTTTGTCACCAAATTCTTCTCTGGCCTGCTCGAGGTTAAGTTTGGAATAATCAAACAAAGTAGCACGCTTGGCACGTGGCAAATATTCATTAGCTAGACGACCGTATCCACCACAAATATCGACAAAATTATCCATATTTTTCGGTAGCAAACGACGAATCGCAGTGCGGTCGGCAAGATCCTCATACTCACGCCCAGAATCTTCCCAGAAAACTTTCTTATAATTATAGCCATTATAATCAGAGATGACCTTGTGATCAGACTTGGTATTCTTGGTGTTTGCAGAAGCATCCTTGGTGGTAGCAGATTTTTTCATAGAATTAGTATCCTTGGTAGATTTTGCAGTCTTTGCAGTCTTGTTTGATGTCTTATTCATAGTTCCTATTTTACCATTTATTATTTATCTTGTTTCTGATTTTGAGCTGAATTTTCTGATTCACCTTCCAGCTCGCTTGGCTTCTCAGGTTTTGGCAACATTTTAACATTCTTAAAAATCAGACTACTCACTTTTTCGAAAATTGGTACCACTTCCGAAAGATTAAATAGGAAACTCGATATTAAATAAACCAGACCAGCAAAAACAGAAATTAAAATGAACTTCGGAATGGTGCTAATAATCGAATTATCAGTGGCGCGCAATGGGAAAAGTTTAGTCATAAAATAGGCAGCAATAGCAGTGAAAAAACTAGCAATCATCATGCGGAAAATAGCCAACCAAAAAGTCTTATCGAGCAGTTGGAATTTGGCACGAGCATTAAGGATGGTGAGAAGAATAATGATTTCAGCTAAAGCGCCGATAGATTGCGCCCAGCCCAGGCCGTCCGGACCAAAACCGGTAATGGCAAAAATAACCGAAAGCGCCATAGTAAAACCAACGGCAAAAATACTAACGACGAACGGAGTTTTGGTGTCCTGTCTGGCATAAAAACCACGCGAAGCGATATGAAAAATCGACTGAGCAAAAATCGCGACAACGAGCGAACCGAGCACACTAGCGATTACTGGATTACCACTATTTTTAATGAAACTAACGATGTAGCCACGAGCAAAAAAGGCAATCACGGAGACTGGTAACGAAATCCAGATAATCATCCGGAGCGCATGGCGGAAGGTGCCGTTAAATTCGGAAGAATCTTCATTAACTTGCTCGGTGAGTTTCGGGAAGAAAGCGGTAGAAATGGCGACGCCAATGAGATTAACTGGCATTTGATGTAAACTATTAGCCTGCTGGAAAGCACGTAAAGTGCCGGTACCCATACGAGAGGAAAGGTTGGTAGCAAGAATAGAATAAACATAATCAATTCCCTGGTCGAGTGAACGAGCTGGGAGTAATTTCAGAACAGAGCGGAAGCCGTGATTTTTCCAATAAATTTTGAATTGATAATCAAAACCGAGACCAAAAAGACCGACGAGGCTGACAAAAATTTGCAGAAGCGCACCAAAGACTACACCGAGCGCTACACCCATGATACCACCCTCGAAAATTTGTACGCCGAAGAGATTAATCCCATTAGTGAAAACGGTAATACCGATGAGAATACCGATATTATAGAGCGCCGGAGCGAGCGAATAAAAGACAAAGCGACCAACTGCTTGCTGAACGGAATTCAAAACCGTGGCAATACTAAAAAGAAATGGATTAATGGCGATCACGCGGGTCATATTAATCGCAAGAATCGTACCAGACTCATCAAGGCCCGGACCGACGATATAGCGAATCAAAGGGTCCGCAAAAATCATAATAAAAATACTGGCAATAAAAGTCACAAGAGCCATGAGATTGAGAGTGGAAGTAGAGAGCTCCCAGGCAGATTTTTTATTACCGGAAGAAAGACGCTGATTGAAGACCGGAACAAAACTGACAGCGAGGGCGCCAGAAGTAAGAATGAAGAACATAAAATCTGGAATGGTGAAAGCGGCGGTATAGGCATCCACACCAGTCGGATAAGTATCAAGATAATAAGAGTTGAGTAAGCGGTCGCGGAAGATGCCGAGCAGCGCGGAAATCAAAGTGGAAACACTCAATAAAATAGCAGCATATTTGATACTGAGTTTACTATTCGCCATAGCGACGACGGAGCGAAATTGAATTTTTTTCATCTATAAATAATTATATCGTATTTATGCTAAAAATGACGGGTGAAGATAAAAAAATACAGTGCGAGAGGCACTGTATTTTATCAACTAAATACTTGCGACTTATCTAGGCAGTATGACGATAAGTTTTGGTAGTTTCGCGTTCAGCCATTTTATTGATACGGCGATAGCGCTTGGAGAGACGTAGGCTGAAAAATTCAGTAACGGCACAGATTTTGTCCGCAACTGTCACTACCCAAGCCTCACGAGATTTTGGCAAGACCTTACCGAGTGGGAACATGTGAGACTCGATGATATTTTCTTCTTTGGCATTAATATCGAAGTCGCGCTTAGCGTTCGAGGCGGCAATAATCGGATGAATATAGGCGTGGCCTTTCGGCATATCACCGATATTGTGCCAATCATAAAGGAAATAATCGTGCAAAAGCGCACCCTTGACGAGAGATTTATAAGAAAATTTCATCGGGAAAAAACGGGCGATTTTCACGCTCATAATAGCGACGTGAACGGAATGATCATAGGTCGTAAAGCATCCATGCTGGAAAAAAGTGCGTTCAATTTGCATATTTTCCGATTCAAGAATTTTGCGACCATATCTATTAACTAGACGATTCGTTTTACTCATTTAGTTTATTTTACCATAAATTGGATGATTTTGAAAGCGTTTTTGATATATTTTATTTTTTATGTTATAATAAAAATATCAGAGTATTTTAGAATACTCATGATTTTTGTTTTGTTATTTAAAACAAAAAGTTCTTTACCAAAAGGTTTATTCATTGCGATTATGAAGGGGGGTGTATGAATTGGATTTCGTACATTATGATTTAGGTTTTCTTGAGAAAGGCACAATAGTTGCCGTTTTTCTTGACGCAGCCGCAAACGTATGCATCCTAGATGTTGCCAATTTTATAGGATATAAAAATGGCTATTCGTTTAAATATCTAGGTGGGTATGTCACTCGTAGCCCATATTATTTTACTATCCCGAAATATGAACATTGGCATGTCGCCATTGATTTGGGTGGATATGAAGGGTGTATCGGTTCGAGTATTAAGATTATACCGCCAGAAAAAACTGAAGTCGAACTTACTTTTATGGGTTATCCAGCTATGAAATATCCCAATAAAAAGAAGCCAAACCAATTTACCGACTACTTGTTTGGTGGAGCCAACGGTGTGCCAGATGGACCTGGACACGGTCATGCGATTATTCAAAATTCAACTGGGAATATTGTATTTCTTAGAGAACCAGGCACTAAAGACATTACTATCTGGGACCAAAGTATATGTCCATAATTCTTGAAAACCGCCTTATTGAGGAGTATTTTATACTCCTCTTTTTTATGATTTTATTTCAAAAATAGAATATAGCCCAAAAAGATATTTGAAAATCTCATTATCAGCATCGCTTGTGTTTTCCAAAGTTTCAATTTTTCTTGGGATAGCCTCCAGATTATCAAAACCACACTCGCGATAAAATTTAACTTCAGCCTCGACACCATGATGTGAATAAGTATTCATTAATAAATACTTTTGGTTAGTCAACTGATTTTGGATAACCCAGAAGAATTCACTCTCCCCAAAAGAGCCTTCTTGCTCTACTAAATATCGACCTTCTGGCATTTGATATTTTGAGATAACCTCACTTAATTCGCTTTCAGTCATTTCCCACATATCGATGCTCCATTTATTTACAAGTTATATATTATATAGTACGTCCATCGTAAAATTACAAGCTACTGAACTTTATACGACTGGTGTCTAAAATAATTTCTCAAGCGTAAAACTAATACCTTGGCGCGATTTCACGAGAGTAGACCATGTAGGCTTGGCCGCCACTGAGGGATTGGCGGTAGGCCCAGAAATAAGCGTCAGCCCGGAGAGTGAAGACTTCAGCTGGGTGGATGGAGCCTTCGGCGTAGTAGGTGCCGGTTGGTCCGGTTTGAAGTGGATGAG
>CAUQSJ010000009.1:0-30757 GCA_963520835.1 uncultured Candidatus Saccharibacteria bacterium | reverse complement strand
ATCCAGCCTGATTTTCAAGGTGATAACTTAAAAGCGCAAGATGAATTGATGAATCAATACATCGAAAAAATGATGAGTGAAGCGGGTGTCCGCGTAAATGATCGTTTGCGTGAAGATTTAAAGATGAAGATGCAAGAAGCTATCTTGAGCGAAATCTTAATGAATTTGCCGGATTACTTGGTGGATAAGATTTCTGAGCTTTTTGATGCAGCTGAACCAGATTTTAATGAGGTCCAGAAGATTATCCAAGAATCAGGTATTGATGTGCAGTCGGTAACCGAAAAGGCATTGGACGAGTTTAAAGAAAATTACTTAAAGAATGCTAAGGAGGAGGCATAATGGGCCCTAAAAATATGAATTCTGCGCCAAGCGGAAATAATGACGGTGATAGGAATGGCTTTTTTGGCATGACTGAACGCGATTATCGCGCTATGGAAATGTGGCAGAAGCGTCATGGAATTTATAGTAAGAGTAATAGCAAAATAACTGAGGCTAATAATACCGAAAAAAATATTGAAGCAGATAGTATCAAGGCTGAGACACCTGAAGTTAATGTGAATAGGCAAGGTTATATTGGTTGGCGCAAAGAAAAATCTGAATCTGAAAAAGCTCAAGCTCTTGAGGCTCAGCGTTTAGCTAGGGAGAAATATTACAAGGAGCAGCATGATTTGCGTGAAGAGCAATATAATCATGAAGCTGATACATCTAAAGCCGCCGAAAGAAATGAAAATGACCGTAAGATTGAATTACGTCATCAATTTGATCAAGTTAAGCTTGAGGCGGACACTTTCTTGAAAATGCAAGCCGGTCTTGGTTTGATGAATGAAAAAGAGATTCGTGAATATAAAGATAATCTGAATAAACAAGAGAAAAATGCTCTTGAATACATGCGCGATGGTGGTGAAGGTAGTTTAGTACCGATGGAAAATTTGATGAAGCGCAGTCTTGACCAGATTAGTGATTTTGAGGCCAAAATTCAGGCAACTCCGGAATATCAGGAAATGATACGAAAAAAGATGTTGGCGAGAAAAGGCCTTGATGCGATTAAGGAACGCAGAGGCAATGATGCTGATCTTGGCGTTAATGACTTTCGCTTTAAGGAAAAAGTTTATAAAATGCAAGCTAACCTGGCGGAGAGAGAATTTTTGTCGAAAGCTTTTTCAGCTGAAGATAAGAAAAATACAAATGAAGCTCTCGACGCTGCTACGGAGAAATTCAATAAGCTCGATGAAGAGGCAATTAAGTTGACTCGTGAATTAAAAGCTGGTGGTAGAAAATTAACTTTTGAAGACTATCAAAAAATTGATGCGGCATGGGGTGCATCTGCTGCAGCTGAAGCGAAGATGAATGAAATCAAGAATGCCGATAAGAAGGAAATCGCTTTTGATTTCGCACAGAATCAATATAAAAAGATTCAAAAGGGCGAACAAATGAGCGGGGTAGAAGGTTCATTCCTGAGCAAATTTAATGTGCTTACTGGCGAAGATACGATTGAAAAATTCGAGCCAACTGTCAAAGATAAGATGGGTGGAGTAGCTGCCGGTATGACGAGCCCTGAAAACGAACCAAAGCAGACTGTGGAATTTCCTCCAGCAATCATTCCTGGAGAAGGAGTAAAAAAGGGTAATCAGTTAGTTAATCCAGGTACTGGTGAAAATAACCCAAAGGATGATCCGAAGAATCCAGAAGATGGACTAAAAGATTCAAAAGAGAAAAAAGGTTTCGTCGCTAGTGTAGTTGAGAAAATTAAGAAACACGGTGATGGTATCAAGAAATTCTTACTAGCTGGTGCTATTGCTGTGACTGCTGGTATTTTAGCCTATGGTGGTTATAAACTTGCTACGAATCAGAATACTGCTGTAGAACAAGGCATGGATAAGGATAATAACGGTAATACTGATGGTAATGTAGAGGAAGCTCTTGAAAAACATGATGCTAATGGTGAAACTAATGTTGACGATAGCGAAAAATTGAATGAGACAGTTTCTTACAACGTGATGGTCGATGGAGTTGAAAAGACCGTTGAGCTTAGCGACGAGGTTGATACGAGTGCTCCTGATTTTACAAATCCAAACCGTCATTTGAACGATTTTGGCTACATGGATATGTCAAAATTGAAAGAAATGAAAGAACAAGGCGCTTCTGAAGAAGCGATGGGCTTTGAGGCTATGAATATGTTAAACGAAGCATTGCGTAACCCACATATTCTTGCAAATACTGGTGCTAACTTAGGTGTATTCGGTGATATTGATTCATATGAAGATGTAAATGAAATTACTAATATGATTCAAAATGGTGATGATGAATCAAGAGCTGCTATTCGTCATGAAGTGAATGAAGCGCTTGCTGAGTTCTGGAATGGTGCAACTCCTAAGATTGGTATACTCAAAGCTGGGACTCCTTATGAATCATGTTTTGCTACGCAAGTTGGCGGTGATGGTAACTTCCAGATTAATATTGCAAGAGACATGAATGGTGTAGTACATGATCATGACGTCTTCTATCTATACGGTGAAAAAGATGGCCAAGATATATTCAATAAGAATGAGTTAGGCGGCATCAAAGAGAAAATGATGAAAAAGCTTGGGGTAATCAAGGCTACTGATAATGCCGATGTGAGAATGGCTAAGATGGAATCGGGACGTTGTGTTGTTCTTGAAGAATGTGCTGGACAAGATGGCTATGTTCTTGACGTTAAGGACCCTGAAATACTCTACTTTAACCAGAAAAAAACCAATGTGAATGTAACGTCAGTGATTACTTCGAAAAACACTGAAGTAAAAAATAAGGAACCGGGTCAGAAGAGCGAAACTCCACCTTCGACTCCAAAGAATGAAACTCCACCTTCAACTCCTAAGGAAAATCCAAAAACTCCTGAGAATAATGTGAGTGATGGTAAGACTAATACGGCTTCAGCTAACGATGTTGAGCTTAAATTATCAAAGTCGGGGAAGGAATCGGATTTTACAAATCGAGAGGGGACTGATGATCTTAACCTTCAAACTAACCTTCCAGGTAGTGAGGTCACAGATAAGGCACAGTTTGATGCAATGGTAAAAGAGAGCATTGCGCAAAACTCTAATCCAAATACCACCTGGACCTTCCAAGATAATAGTCAAGGAATTGTCCATCAAGAAGGTGTAGCTACAGAAAAACAAGCAGACGCAGAGAATCGCTCCGTGTTGCCTGAAGAAACTCGTCCAGAGCAGGCCAATCCGGAAGGATCGGTTTTAGCGGCAGATAAGGTTTCTACTGCAGAAGACAAAGACAGTTTAATGTCTGCAGCTAGCGCAGATAATGCTACGGCTCATGAATCTGGACAGACCCGTACGGTAAATATTGACACAAATTCTGAACAATAATTGTATTCAATAGAGAAGAAAAATATTGAACAAATATATTGTACAAAAACTAGAAATAGTCTAAAATGAGTTTAGGATCTTAATCGAAAGGAGATCGATGAACATAAACATAAAAACAAAAACATGGGAAGATATGCGCAACACTGCACGCCATATCTTTCCAGTAGTTGGAGCTGTGGTGGCGGGGGCACTCAGTTTAACTCAAATCCAGGCTTCGGTCCATGCGGAAGAAGCTACTTGGGGCCCAACCAGGCCTACCTATACCTGGAAGAACCCAGCAGACCACGTCACCTTTAACTCGATGACGGATAACCCAGAGATTGGCGATGAAGCAAACTTCGTGCGAGTTCGCAAAGCGGGTACTCGTGATCCTTTTGTGGATAATGTTACGGTAGAAGCAGGCGCTGAGTATGAAGTATCTGTGTATTATCACAATAATGCTTCAGCAAAATTGAACGAAGGTGATCGCCGTGGTATTGCGGAAAATGTTCGCTTATATATGAACAAGATTACTGATCGTCTCAATCCTGGTGAAGCGGCTTTGATTAAAGGAACTATTACCTCCTCGAACGCTACACCTAAGGCAGTTTGGGATACGGCTTATCTTAATTCGAAAGAAACCGTGTCTTTGCGCTATGTGCCAAATTCAGCGAAGCTTACCAACAGTGGTTCACTCAATGGTACGATTTTGAATGATGATGCATTATTTGGCAAAGATGGCGGAACTTTCTTAGGTTATAGTAAGGGTTACTGGGGGATGATTCCTGGTTGTAACGAATTTGCTGGCCATGTTAATTTCCGTATTAAAGTCGATAAGGCTGGTTTCACTGGCGAAAAAATGGCTTCCAAGGAAAATATGAATGATTACCGTACGGAAATTACGGTGGCTCCAGGTGAAACGATTGATTTCAAACTACGCTATAAAAACACTGGTACGACAATCCAACGTGGTGTTTCTGCTTACGATTTGCTCGGTACTGGTATGACTGCAATTCCTGGTACGACTTTCTTGAAGACTCCTCGTTCGGCAGGTTTTGAAAAAGAAAATCTCTTCAAAAATGGTTTCAATATCGGTGATTACAATGCCGGTGAAGAGGCTTTCATTACCTATAAGGTAAAATTCTCTGAAGACGAAAAAATCTTCCCATGTGGTGACACGGTAACTTACAATAATTCAGCTATCGCGGTGCTCGACACTACTCTTCATAGTAAGGTGAAAGTTACGGTACATCGTGATTGTGCAGATAAACCAAAAACTCCTAATACACCAAAGGAACTTCCTCACACTGGTGCTTCCGAAACTGTATTAGCAGTAGTAGTAACTGCAATGATTGGTATCGGTACTGCTTACTACATTGCTTCGACTAAGCAACTCAAGGCTTTAGAAAAGCAACACGAAGATAAAGAATAAAAGCCCTTTCGATTTAATGTAATCGTGTAGACGATTAAGTACAAGAAGAACCCTATGAGAGCGGGGTTCTTTTTTGGCTTAGTTATTGAAAAAAGCGAACAAATATGCTAGAATAGTCAAAGTTAATAATACATTAAGGAATATTATGAAAAAGGCAGTTGTACTCATCGGCGGTAAACAATATATCGCAGCTGAGGGTGAGACCCTACGGGTGGACCTCCTCCCGGAAGGAACTAAAGAGCTCGAAACTGGTGCTTTACTTGTAATTGATGGCGATAAAACCCTCGTTGGTACGCCAGAAGTCAAAGGTGTCAAGGTTTCAGCTAAAGTTGTAGAAGAGAAAATCGCTGGTGATAAAATCCGCGTAATCCGCTACCACTCAAAGAAGCGTGTCCATAAAGAAACTGGTCACCGCCAAAAATACAGTATGATTGAAATTACTTCAATCAAATAAGAAAAAGGCCCTACGGGGTCTTTTTTGAGGCTTTTTGTCGTGATAATGATTATTCTTATAAATATTATGGTAATATATAAATAGATATGGCGAAGGTAATTTGTATCACAAATCAAAAAGGCGGGGTCGGGAAGACGACGACCACGATTAATTTGGCGTACTATTTGATGAAAGAAAAACAAAAAGTCTTAGTAATTGATTTTGATCCGCAGGGAAATGCGACGTCAGGGCTCGGTATTGATAAGGCGCAGTTTGAACGAAATTATTTGAATAATGAACTTTCAAATACAATGTCGGAAGTGATTTTGGGGGAGAGGCGATTATCAGAAATAATTTTGAACACTAAATTTAAGGGCCTAGACTTAGCACCGACTACGCCACAGTTGGCTAATGCCGAAGTTGAGATGACGAAGCTGAGTAAAAAATTTGTTCAGTTGAAGAATGCGATTAATGAAGTGCGTGATAACTATGATTTTGTGATTATCGATCTGCCACCAAGTCTTTCATTATTAACGGTGAATGGGATGATTGCGGCGGATTATCTTTTGATGCCGGTACAGACCGAGTTTTACGCTCTAGAGGGAGTGGCGCAGCTGATGGATTCGGTAAAATTAGTACGTAAGGCGATGAATCCAAACTTGAAATTATTAGGGGTGCTCGCGACGATGTATGATAAGCGTACCTCTTTGTCAGTACAGGTATTAGCGGAAATTAAGAAATATTTCCGAGATAAGGTTTTCGAGACGACAATTCCACGTAACGTGAGATTAGCAGAAGCACCAAGCCACGGAGTGCCGGTGGGGGATTATGACCGATTCAGTAAGGGTGCGAAGGCTTACAAGGAATTAGCAAAAGAAGTATTAAAAAGAGTGTAAAAAGAAAAAGAGAGTGTGAAAATGGCAAAAGGTTTGGGTCGCGGATTTGAGAGTTTAATCCCTACGGATATTGTAGAGGATGATTTTGATATTACTTTGTCGGAGGATAGCTCGAAGAGTCAGTTGACGGAGCTTAATCTTACGAAAATTATGCCGGAAACTGATCAGCCACGTAAGGATTTTTCAGAAGAAGCTCTAGTAGCCCTAGCAGATTCGATTCGCGAGCATGGGGTTTTGCAGCCGATTGTAGTGGTGGCTGAGGGTAATAAATATAAGATTGTGGCGGGTGAGAGGCGTTATCGTGCTTCGAAGATGGCAGGATTAGAGAAAATTCCGGCAATTATCCGCACGTTGGACGCACAAAATCAGCTAGAACTTTCGATTATTGAAAATGCGCAGCGCGAAGACCTTAATGCGATTGAAATGGCGACGGCTTATGCGAAATTGAAAAATCAGTTTAATCTTCAGCCAGAGGAAATTGCAAAGCGCGTGGGAAAAAGTACCTCATCGGTGATTAATACGATGCGACTTTTGAATTTGCCGGACGAAGTGAAGCACGCGATGGTGGAACATAAGTTAACAGAGGGGGTGATGCGACCTTTGATTTCGGCAGATCCGGAAATGGTGAAGAAGATTTTGCCGATGATTATTGAGGAAGGTTGGACAGCACGCAAGGTGGAGCGTTATATTGCGGAACATAAGAAGAAAAGTTCGGCGAATTTGCTAAAAACCAATGTTTATCTGCACCAAGAGAATGAATTGAGCGAAAAATACGCAGCAAAGGTGCGCGTGAGGGGCCGTAGTGTGACATTTGCTTGCAAAAATGAAGATGAATTACAGAGATTATTAGCGAGATTGCAATGAGTAAAAAATGTGTTCAACCGAAAATAACAGAGAGAGAACAGGCCGCGATTGATTTTGCGACCCAGGCGCACGAGGGACAGAAGCGAAAGTCGGGTGAACCATATATTATTCATCCACTGGCAGTAATGAATATTTTACGTGAGTGGGGAATGGATGAAGATACGGTGATCGCCGGGGTGCTTCACGACACGGTGGAAGATACCGGAGTGACACTGGATGAAATTAAGGAAAAATTCGGTGAAACCGTGGCCTTTTTGGTGGATGGCGTAACTAAACTAGGTAAGGCTAGACAGGGGATGCGCGATATTGATACTTATTTACCAGCGACGAAAGACAATCTTTTGAGACTTTTGATTGCGACGGGAGCAGATATTCGAGTTTTAATAATCAAACTAGCCGATCGTTTGCATAATTTGAGGACTTTGTCGGCTTTGCCACCAGAGAAACAGAAGAAAATTGGTAAGGAATCGCTAGAAATTTTTTCACCACTAGCGGACCGTTTGAATATGGGAAGACTGCGCGTGGAGATTTCCGATATTGCATTTTCTTATGTCGATCCAAAGCGTTTTGAATTTTTGAAAAAATTGATTGAAGAGCGCAATAAATCAGCCGAGAAGAGTCTAGAAAAGATCAAAAAAGAAGTTTCAGAGAAGCTGGCGGCAGAAAAGATTAAATTTGAGATTGATGGACGGGTGAAATCAGTCTATTCTTTGCATAAGAAATTAGCGAAATATAATCAGAATATCGACGAGGTTTACGATCTGACGGCGCTTCGAATTATTGTGGAAGATGTGACGGATTGTTATTTGACGCTGGGGATTATTCACGCGCTGTATACGCCGATGACGGGGAGGATTAAGGATTATGTGGCGATGCCAAAGCAAAATGGCTATCAGTCTTTACATACGACGGTAATCACGAAAGACAAGCGTATCGTAGAGTTTCAGATTCGCACGAAAGATATGCACGAATATGCGGAACGGGGTCTCGCGGCGAGCTTTTTCTATAACGAGCAAAAGCTGACGGAAAATTACAAGATGGGGAAAATTCAGCATTTGCCAACCAATTTACTCTGGATTTCGGAGTTACAAATGGCGGCAGCACAGCTGAAAGAGGGTAAGCAAGTGGATATGAAGAAATTGAAGATTAACTTGTTTGCGGATAAATTGTTCGTATATACGCCGAAAGGGGATATTATTGATCTGCCGGTGGGGTCGATGCCGCTCGATTTTGCCTATCGTTTACATTCGGAAGTGGGTGGACATGTGATTGGCGCGAAGATTAATGGTAAGCTTTCAAACTTGAACACTAAATTAAAAAATGGTGACGTGGTGGAGATTTTGACTTCGAAAAATCAAATGGTGAAGCCGAGTTGGTTGGATAAAATTATTACGCCACACGCGCGCAATAAAATTAAGCAACAATTAAATCGCACGATTCAAATGGTGATGGGTGGGGAAGCAAAAAAATCTGACGCTGGCAAGAAGCTTGATGATGCGAAAAAGTCTGAGGGGGTGAAAAAATCTGAAGTCGCCAAAAACCGAGATAAATAAGAAGTTGGATGTGAATAAAAAATAAGCCCCTTATGCTATAATTAAGCATATGAGAAAACAGAGGTTGAAGTCACGAACGAGTTTGATTCAGGGTCTCTGTTTTTTGGTGTTTGGTTTGATTGTGATTCAGCTGTTTCGCTTACAGGTGGTAAATCATAAAATTTATGCTGCAAAAGCGAATCAGCAACAGATTATGAAGTCGACAATTTTTGCCAAGCGCGGGGAAATTTATTTTCTAGATGGTGATACGCCGGTACCAATTGTGATGAATAAAAAAACCTATACAATTTCGATTGATCCAAGTTTGGTGGTGAAAAAACGAGAGGAAATTACCAAGAAAATTGACGAAATGGTGGGGAATTACCGCACTAAAGCGAGTTGGGATGAGGTTTTTGCGGATCCGGAGCGTAAGTATTTTGTGGTGGCGAAAGATGTGCCATACGCGGAAACGAATAACTTGAAAAACGCGGATTTGACCGGAGTTTACGAGCAGGAGGCTACGACCAGGGTGTATCCAGAAGGGGAAATGGCAGCGCAGGTTTTGGGTTTCGTGAATCAAGATGGGGAAGGTCAATACGGAGTAGAAGGTAGCTTAAATAGGGAGCTAACAGGGGAAAATGGGTTGCTGAAAACCGTGAAAGATTCGAATAATGTGCCACTGACGATTGGTAATGAGAACGTGAAAATTCCGGCAAAAGACGGGAAGAATTTGGTGCTGACGATTGACCGCAATATTCAGAAAAAAGCGGAAGAAGCGGTGGACGAGGTGACAAAAAAATTTAATATTACCTATGGGTCGGCGATTGTGATGAACCCAGCGACGGGGCAGATTTTGGCGATGGCGGGTAAACCAGGCTATAATCCGGCGGAATACGCGAAGGTGACCGATGCGAAGGTGTTTCAAACCGACGCAACGATGAACGCTTTTAACCCGGCTTCGGTATGTAAGACTTTTGCGATTGCGGCAGCGATTGATTCTGGAGTAATGACGCCAGAGACGACTTATTATAATACGGATAAGTTAGTGATTGATGGTTGGCCGATCGAGAATGCGATTAAGGGCCACACTGGGGAGGTTAATATGCAAACTGTGCTAACTTATTCCTTAAATACGGGTTCGATTCAAGCTTTGAAACTTTTAGGTGGTTCGGCTTCGGAAATTACTTATCAAGGTAAGGAAAAGCTTTATGATTATTACCATAACCGCTTTAATTTGGGTAAATATACGGGGATTGAATTGCCGGAAACGAAGGGTGCAATCGTGCCACCAAACGATATTGACGCGACAGATGCTCGATATGCGAACATGACTTTCGGGCAGAGCTTGGATCTTTCGATTATTCAAGTATCTTCAGCTTTTTCGGCAGTGGTGAATGGCGGGGAATATTATCGTCCGACTTTGATTGCAGGGGAAATGAAGGATGGCAAGTTTGTGAGAACAGAGCTTGCGAAGGCGGACCACGATGCATTAAATAAAAATGACACTAGTAGGACAATGCGCCAAATGTTGCACACGGGTCGTTTAGTTTTTCCGAATGTGAAGGGGTATGACGAGGATTATTATGTGGGTGGCAAGACTGGTACGGCTCAGACTGTGAAAAATGGCAAATATAGCTTCGATGAAACGATTGGTACCTATGTGGGCTTTGGGGCGAAATCTCTAGAGGAGACGCCAGATTACGTAATTATGACCAAAGTTTGGAGTGATAACCGAAAACTCGATGGTGGGATGGATGCGAAGCCGATTTTTGATGAGATATCGAAGTATATGATAAACTATAATAAAGTCAGGAGGTAAGGCGTGGGGAATTTAGATAACAATGCATTATATGGTTTACTATTGTCGCTCGGTACTTTTTTGCTTTCGATGTTTTTGACGCCTTTTTATACTCACGTAGCTTATAAATATCATTTTTGGAAGAAGCAAAAAAAGACTACGGTTTCGGGTGACAGTCTACCAATTATGACGAAGTTGCACGCGCACAAATTCAAGCGGGTTTTTCCAACAATGGCGGGAATTATCGGGGTAATCGCGGTGACGGTAGTGACCTTGTTATGTAATTTTGATCGTGCCCAGACGTGGCTGCCGATTTTTGGATTCTTAGGTGGGGCGATTGTGGGATTGATTGATGACGGAATTAATGTCTTTGGCTCAGGTGAGGGGGCAGCTGGACTGCGCGCGCCGATTAAGTTTGCGATGATTACTGTGGTGAGCTTGGTGCTGGGCTGGTTTTTTGCCTATAAATTAGGCTGGACGAGTATCCATATTCCATTTGCGGGTGATATTGAAATCGGTGGGGTGGTGATGGTGGGATTATTTACTTTTGCGGTGGTGGCGACTTCAAATGCGGTGAATATTTCGGATGGACTAGACGGACTGGCGGGGGGTCTCGCGATGATGGCTTATGGTGCGTTCGGGACAATTGCGCTATTTCGTGGGCAGGTTTATTTATTTGCTTTCTGTATGACGGTAGTGGGGTGGCTATTTTCTTATGTGTGGTTCAATGTGCCGCCAGCGCGTTTTATGATGGGGGATGTGGGCTCGTTTGCACTGGGTGCGGGGCTTGGCGTGGTGTCAATGATGACGAATTCATTGTTACTTTTGCCTGTAATCGGATTATTATTCGTGGTAGAGGCAGGTTCTTCCTTAATTCAGATGATTTCGAAGAAATTTTTTAAGCGCAAGATTTTCATTTCAGCGCCAATCCATCATCATTTGGAAGCGAGTGGTTGGGGTGAAGCAAAAATTGTGATGCGTTTTTGGGTAATTGCCGGAGTTTGTGCGATTGTGGGGGTATTTATTGCGATGGTGAGCGGAATTATTAAAAAATAAAAATTTTCGGAGTGGGATTAGATGCGACAACATAAGGCAAATTATAAAATTATCATTACGATGATAATTTTGATTGCCATCGGGCTAATGATGATAGCTTTGGTGGGTCCATCTTATGCGAAAGTGAAGGGGGAAGATACAGTGTATTGGGTGGATCAGGTGAAGTATCTGGTGATTACGGCAGTACTGCTATTTTTCGAGACCAGAGTAAATTTGGTTGAAGTAGAAAATGCAAAAAAACCTAATGGGATTTGGCGAATACTGGATGCGATAGCGAAACAATTACCGATGATTTTGTTGGTTTTGGGATTATCCTTGAACTTGCTACTGGCGGTGTCGGCAGGACATTCAAGTTTGGCATATTGTCAGTTAGGGGCCTGTAGGTGGCTGAGACTCGGGCCAATTACGATTCAGGTGTCGGATTTTTTGAAGTTAGGAGTGATGCTTTATCTCGCAAAGATTACCGCGGATTTTCAGGCGAGGGGTGGTTTTTTGGAAGAGGCTGGTAAGACGACGGCATTTGGAATGTTGATGCAGCTTTTGATGGATTTATACATGAGAATCAAAGGCAGAAAAGAGGGGAGGAGTACGAATTCGAAGAGCCAGGCGGGTGTTTCGGGAGGAACGGCTTTTTCTAGTCAAGTGAATTTTAGTCGTAATAACTATGGTTTTAATCAGGGATTTAATACGGCGGGAAATTCTGCGCGGGTGAATGGACAGGGTAATAGACTGATGAATGGTGTGGCAAAAATTTTAGCGCGAGGCAAGGCTTCTGGCTGGGCGAGTGCGGAAATTTTGAGAAAAAGCTATCAATTTTATGCGAAATTTTTCGGTGTTTTAGGAGTTTCATTATTTTTGATTGTGGTATCTCAGAAAGACTTGGGTTCGGCGGTGCCGCTCGGGGTGATTGCACTGACGATTTTATTTGTGGCGGGGATTAAAATTTGGAAAATTATGATTTTGTTCGCGGTGATTTTGGCGCTAGGCGTGGGGATGATTTTGTCTTCACCACACCGTCGTGAGCGCTTGTTTACTTTTACAGGTAAAGGTGATGCGACGACGGATTATCATATCGAGAACGCACTAATCACGGTGGGGTCGGGTGGATTTCTCGGAGTGGGAATCGGGAATAACGTGCAGACGGCGGGATATTTGCCGGAATCGATTACGGACTCGATGTTCGCGGTGGTTTCCGAAATGTGGGGATTTGTCGGTGCGGTGACTGTAATTGGACTTTACGTACATTTATTCATGGAAATTTTGAAAGTGGCGAATACTTCGGAAAATCTTTATTTTAGATTGGTGACGATGGGGGTATTTGCTTGGCTGTTTTCGCAGGTGGCGGTGAACATTAGTGCGATGATTGCGTTGATTCCACTTACGGGTATTACTTTGCCGTTGCTTTCGAAAGGTGGAACGAGTCTTCTGATAACGTGTTTTGGGCTAGGGCTAGTAATTAACATTTCGCGGTTTACTTCGAGAACGGAAATTTCAGATGATGAGCGAAATGAGGAAATTAAAAATAATTTAAGAACGAGTAGAAGTAGCAGACTGGGAGGAAGAAGATGAAAATTTTAGTAGTAGGCGGCGGATCGGGTGGACATATTACTCCAGCGATGTCGGTGGTGCAAGAAATTTTGAAGATGAAGCCGAAGAGTAAAATCGAATTCTGGACCGATGCGAAATACTATAAAAATGTAGTGAAGCTAGCAAATGAAGCGAAGTTGGCTTGGGGTGGCGAAGAAGAGACGGGGGTAAAATTATATTTGCGTGTGCGTAAGGTTTTTGCGGGAAAATTTCATCGTTACCATGGTTTAAAATTGTCAGATTATTTTGATAATCATGCGAAAACTTTTTGTGACGTGGTGTTTGGAAATATTGCAGGCGCAGTGGGTTTTGCTTTAGGATTTTTTCAAACTTTATGGCGTTTTAGCCGAAAGGAAAATCGTCCGGATGTGATTTTCTTGAAAGGTGGGTTCGTAGGATTGCCAGTTGGAATTGTAGCGGGATTTTTTAAGATTCCATATTTGATTCATGAGTCGGATGCGACAATGGGACTGGCGAACCGAATTTTGAGTAAAAAAGCAAAAATTATTGCCATGGGTACGCCGGTGGAAAAAGAGGACTCACGCTATGTGTTCGTGGGAATCCCAGTGGGAAAAGAATTTGAAAAAGTGGCGGAGAGCAAAAAGAGGCGTTTGAAAAGAGAATTAGGTTTTGATCCGGAGCGAAATTTAGTGATTGTGACGGGTGGCTCGCAAGGTTCGATGCACATTAATCAAGCGATTCGTGAAATTTTGCCAGAACTTTTGAAGTATACATCGGTGGGTCTAGTGTCTGGCCGTAAGCATTACGAGGATATGATCGATCTTAAGAAATATGAAACTTGGGAAAAGGGGAAATTAACTTCGGAGTTTCGTATGTGGAATTTTTCACCGGTGATGCATGAAATTTTGGGAGCAGGGGATATTGTGGTGTCACGCGCGGGTGCGACCACGATGGCGGAGTTAGCGAGTTTGGGGAAGCCAACGATTTTGGTGCCGTTTGAAAAATTACCGGGCGGTCATCAGGTGAAAAATGCGGAAAAATTAGCGCGCGATGAAGCGGTGGAAATGATTTTGGACCGCGATATGGAGATGGCCCCAGAAAAATTATTGAAAAAGATTTTGAATTTGCTAAAAAATAGCGAAAAACAAGCTAAATTGGTGATGAATTTTAAGAAATATGCGAAATTAGATGCGAGCGAGTCACTCGCAAAATTGGTGCTGGGATTGAAGAAATAAGATTGAAAAAAGACTTGAAGAAATTAGGGTTAAAATAAGTTTTGAAAATAAAAAGGCGATAAAAAGTGAGAATTAATAAGACGATTGCCTCGAAACGGGAAGAAGTGATTCTGGAGTCGACGAGGATTAAGGAAGAAAAAAGGCGAAAACGTAAAAAAGTAATGCGTTTCGTGGGGCTGAGTACGGCGCTGGCGCTGGGGACGGCAGGCTTAACACTTGGCGCGGTGAGTCTGATTAATCGGGGCGGTGCGAAAAAAGCTGAAGTGAAACCGACGGTAGTAAACCTGACTTCGAGCGTAGAAATTGTTGATGAATCGGGGAATAAAAACCTGATTACTGATAAGATCAAACAATACGTAGCGCTTTTGGAGCAGGATTTGAAGGATTTGGGGGTAAAAATGACTAAGGTGGTACTGCCGACGGATAAGACGAGACAGCTAGATGTCTATCTTGAGGGCCGTACGGAGTACTATAAGTGTCTGATCGATCGTTCGCCGGCGGAATCGGCAGAAGATATCGAGCGGATGCAACGCTACTTGATAGCGAATAATCTCGCGCCAATTTATGTGGATGTGAGGATCGAAAGTCGAGCATACTATAAGTAGAAAATGTGGCGAGATTGAATACAAAAATTAATGAAGAGGCTTCGGGAGAAGGCCTCTTTTTTATGTGCTATTTAGACTTCTTTTTATGAGCTGTTTTTTGTGGGTGATGTGGTTTTTAAGAAAGAGACGGAAAATGGCATAAATAGACGTTTGGTTTTGCTGAAATGGGATGGGCGGATGTTCGGTTTTTGGTGGAGGACGAAAAAACGAGCTGGCGAAATTTGTTCGGTTTTTGATATTAGAGATTTTTGCCAGTATTTAATTAAGTAATATATTTTGCAATAAAAATGGATTTTTAGCAAATACGAGCGTTCGGTTATTATGTAATAAAAATAAAAAAAGACAAAATGTGAAAAAGTTGGAATAAAGCTGATGGATTGATCCTAATAACAGGGAAGCGTCAAAAAGTTTTACACAGGTGTGGAAAACTCGACAAATAATTTGCACAAGATTTGACAGGGGTGAGGCGTGCTCTATATATATGGTGGGGTTTGTGCAAAAAATAGATATGGTGGTTTAATTGTGGAAAAGTCTGCGAAAAAATGTAAAAAATTATGTGAAAAAGTACTTGCAATAAGCATAAATATAATTTAGAATTAGGTCAGTGGATAAATAAAACAAAAACCACAAAAACAAAAGTACATTAAAAAATGTTTGAGGTCGGTCAACTAGGAGTCTTGGCGCGCGTTTAGGTCACGCGTAATCAAAGCCATTCGTACTTCTTAAAACACCTCCCAATTAACTCAATATGCAACCTACACAATAAGTCTCTCAACAATCATAGTTATGAGCCGCGCGAGTGGTAAAACTGTGATACTTTATTGCTAGGTAAAACGTTTCGTTTAAATAACAAAAACTATACAAACACAAACACGCTAAAATTTCTAGTTGAGCGATCTCAAACAAGAAGCAAATAACTACAAAAACCTATCAGAGAAATCTCGGATAAGTTATAATGTAGTTATGAATGAACTTCACAAACCTGTAATGCTATCAGAAGTTCTCGAGGCTCTAAACCCGAAACTGGGCGAATCCTATTTGGATTTGACAGCGGGATATGCGGGTCATGCGGGAAAGGTTTTGGCGGTTACGCAGAATTATAAAGATTCCATCTTGGTAGACCGAGATGAGAATGCAGTAAAATATCTTCGAGAGAAGTATCCATTGGATGAATCAAAGTTAGATATTTTACAAATGGATTTTTATAGTGCGGCGCAACACTTAATCGAGTGTGGAAAAACTTTTGATATGATATTGGCAGATTTTGGAGTTTCATCTCCGCAATTAGATAATTCGGATCGAGGTTTTTCATTCAAAAATGATGGGCCTTTAGATATGCGCATGGATAGGACGCAGGAATTATCAGCTGAAACGGTGATTAATCATTTTCCAGAGAAAAAACTGGTAGAAATTTTCCAAGAATACGGTGAAGAATCTATCGGTCTAGCGAAAAAACACGCGAGGGAAATTGTCACGAGTCGACCTTTTTCTTCAACGAAGGAATTGGCAGATCGAATCGCTGGAAATGGGTGGCATAAAAAACATCCGGCCACACAGGTTTTTCAAGCTGTAAGAATTTTTGTTAACGATGAGCTTTCGATTATCGAAAAAACTTTACCATTATTACCTAAACTTTTGAAGCCAAATGGTAGGGTAGCGATTATTACTTTTCATAGCTTGGAAGATCGGCTGGTGAAGCAATATTTTAAGCAGGAAAGTGCGCTAGGGTATGAATCGAAATTAACAATTTTGACGAAAAACCCAATAATTGCGGGGGAATCTGAACTCGTTATCAATCCGCGAGCGAGAAGTGCAAAATTAAGAGTAGCGAAAAGAAATTAAAGCTAGCTTAGATTTTTAGTACGACTCCAGCTCCATTGATAAAAATAAAAACAAAAAAGGAGGCAATATGCCAAAGCAAATCATTGTAAAAAACAGCTCACGCGCACAAAAAATCAAAGTTAACTTTCGTTAATTAGATAAACTTTGGGAGCTTTTTGCTCCCACATGACGGGAAATTCTCCCTAAAGGTGAAGGCCCCGATGCGGTTGTGAGTAAATCGTAGAGTGTGTTTTATATAAAAAATATGACCTTCCCGAAGACCATATTAGCGATGCGGTAGTGCGGTTAATATGGGACTTCGGTCTATGAATATTTTTTGTGTAAAAAGATGAACTCACGGCAATTAGAAAAATAAAAATAAAAATAATAATAAAAATAATAATAATTAGAAATACTAATTAAAATCTTTTTTGCGACAAGATTTTAGCGAGTATTTTTTGCGAGGAAAAATGCGAATCACAGTTAATGGACCAAAGCAAAACAGTTATTCAGTCCGCACCAGAATGACAAGCACGCGTACAGCCGCGAGTTTGCCCCGAACGAATTTTTACGCTAGTGCGGTTTCTTCTGGCTATTCGAGAAACCAAAATAGTGTGAAATATAAGAGTAATGTGTTTGGTCGTTTTTCATCGGCTTTGATGATTACGATCATGGTAGCTATTTTGGGACTTTTTTATGTCTCAGAGCAGTCGCAAACTACCGCTTTTGACTACAAAATTAACGAAGTGAATACTCAGCTATCCGATCTCGAGGCAGAACGAGACGATTTACGAGTGGAGCAGGCTAGGCTTCAATCGATTGCGAATAGCAAAAATTCCACCGTGGCGTCGAATATGGAAACCGCGACCGCCGCAGGATTTACTAGATAAAATATTGTTTGTTTTTGGTTTCTCTTTTCGGTAATGGATGTTTGCGAGGCGGAAGTTACCACGAATTAAATGGGCTCATACTAAGTAAGGTAGTTGGCCGTTAGATTGAAATGCTTATGCTTTTTTCTCTCTCTAAAATATGGTAAAATAATTTAGATAAATGTGTCCTCTTGGGGGCGGTAAGGAGTAAGTATGGCAGAAAATCAAGACAAGGTGATTCAGATTGCGGGTTCAATTACCGTAGATGAGCTAGCAAATGCGCTCGGTCTTTCCGTGACATTTTTGATTGGTGAACTTTTTAAGCAGGGAATCGTGGCGACGATTAATCAGCGCCTAGATTTTGATACCGCAAGTATTATTATTGAAGAATTGGGTTTGAAGAATGTGCGCTTGGAACGTAAGAATACTTCGACCAAAACTTCAGATCTGAGAAGAGAATTATCAGATAAGGCAGTGACGCGTCCACCAGTGGTGGCAGTGATGGGTCACGTGGACCATGGTAAAACTACTTTGCTTGATACGCTTTTGCACAAGAAAACGGTGGAAGGGGAAGCCGGTGGTATTACACAGCATATTTCAGCTTACCAATTAAAACATAATGAACGCCTAATTACTTTTCTGGATACTCCTGGACACGAAGCTTTTGCCGCAATTCGCCAGCATGGTGCGATGTTGACCGATATTGTAGTAATCGTAGTGGCGGCCGATGATGGCGTAAAACCTCAGACGGTGGAAGCGATTAAGTTTGCACAAAGTGCGAACGCAAAAATTATCGTTGCGATTAATAAGATTGACCGTGAAGGTGCAGATATTCCACGCACGATGGCAGATTTAGCACAGCATGGTTTGAACCCAGAAGAATGGGGTGGTGATATTACGATGGTGCCAATTTCAGCCAAGCGTGGAGATAACCTCGAGAAGTTACTCGATTTGATTCTTTTGACCGCCGATATCGAGGAATTAAAAGCCGATGTGCAAATTCCTTCCGAAGGTCTAGTAATTGAATCACACATGGAAGTTGGTAAGGGTTCAGTGGTGAATCTTTTGGTGACTGGTGGGGAATTAAAGACTGGCAAATTTATCGTGGCGGGTAGTGCTTATGGTAAGATTCGTACGATGTTGGATTTTCGGGGTAAGCCAAAGGGTAAGGCCACGCCTTCGACCCCTGTCACAGTGACCGGTTTTAAGGAATTGCCAAATTTCGGTGATAAATTTATAGAAGTGAAAGATGAAAAGTCAGCACGCAAGATGGCGCTTCTCAACGCGCAGAATTTGGTGGAAGAAAGTGCTTCCGCGAATGTGACGAGTTCGGACCTACTTCGTATGATGAATAACGCAGATAATGCGAAAGTCTTTAATGTGATTATTAAAGGTGACGTGCTTGGTTCAGTGACTTCGGTGGTTGATTCTTTGAAGATGATTGACACGAAGGGTGAAGTGATGCTAAATATCGTGTCTTCTGGCGTGGGCGATATTACGGAAAATGATATTTATATGGCAGAAGGTGATAACACCGTGGTTTATGGCTTTAATGTAAATGTGCCAACCAATATCGTGAAATTGGCGGCGCGTGACGGAGTAGAAATTCGTAATTATAAGATTATTTACGAACTGCTCGATGATGCAAAAACTTCGATGGAGAATCTTTTGGATGCGGAAATCGTGGAAACCGAAATGGGTGAAATGAAGATTAAGGGTGTCTTCCGTACTGAGCGCACAGCAATTATCGCTGGTGGTGAAGTTTTGACTGGTTTGGCGAAAAAAGGCTTGATGGGTCGGGTGTATCACGAAAAAGAATTGATTGGTGAAGTGGAAGTCGATTCGGTACAAAAAGAAAAAATGGATGTGAATGAATTGGTGGCTGGTGAAACTGGTGGTATCGCCTTTAAGTTAGAGAAAAAATTAGTGATCGAAGTGAATGACCGCGTGAAATTCTTTACCAGGGAATTGGTCAAAAAGAAGCTTTAAAAAAACAATAGAGCCTGAAGATATTTATTTTTTGAAAACACACTCAAGGGTAAGAGAACGCCGCATACCTCGTTCCGGAGACGCTCAGGGAGGGAGAATGTCGCATACCTTTTTTCGGACCGCTCAAGGGCGCTTGCCCAAGCCTATGTCCTCAAAAAGGTAAGACGACATTCTTTTTTTAAATAGTATTCAGATGAAAGGTAAGCGGCATTCTCTTTTTTTGATATCAAAAATCTGTTCTTCTTATGGTAAAATAAGATTATATGCAAGACCAAAAATCGCAAGCCACAGAGACTCACGGGGGGGGGTGGTTTAGGTGGGAACTAAAGTTTCTCGGAATATTTTTAGCTCTAATTTCTTTTTCTAATTTAATTTTCAGTAATAAGACTTTTGCTTTATATACACCAACGCTTTCGGCTTCGGTGGATAATTCTGATGTGACGATATCAGGTAACAATGTAGTTAATTCGTATAGCAAGACGAGTTTTAATACGATGAACTTAACGGTAAAAACCAATAATCGAACTGGTTACACGGCGGCAATTAGCACGGAAACAGATGATACTTCGTTGAGAAATTTAGACTCCACGTCGGGCGCGAGAATTCAGTCAATCACTGAAAATTTAGCACTAAATAATTTTACTGCAAATACTTGGGGCTATAAAATGGGGTCGGAGAATAATTTTAAACCGATTCCGGCAGCTTCTAACCCGTCAAGTATTATTCAGACGGCGGTAGGTACTGAGTATGACGAGACAAATAAAATAAATATTGGAATGAAATTAAGCGACACGCTAGAAAGTGGGAACTACACTAATAAAATTATCGTATCTGTCGTGTCGAATCCATATGAGAAAAAAGCGAGAATTAACAGAGGCTATGATTTTAATACGAGTGTGGGGAATTTGGATAAAAATCAAACTGTTATAGATGGTAAAGGAAAAAGAGACAATATCTATCATATTAAAAGAAGTTTAATTACTAAAGATCTAATTCCAGCCGATGCAGCAAATATTGAAAACGGGAACACTTCGGATTATGAAGTGAAAATTTGGTTTGTTCCATCGGAGAATACGGTATACTACTGGACGGAGGCGGATAAAATTACTTTGAGCAAAGATAGCAGTTTTATGTTCGATCGGATGTCGAAGCTTCAGACGATTGATTTGTCAGGGTTTGATACAAGTGAAGCGGAAAATATGGCACGGATGTTTTCGAATTCACCAGAACTTAAATCGCTAGATTTTTCTGGTTTCAATACTGGTAAGGTAAAAAATTTTACGTATACATTCTATGATGTAAAGAATATAGAGTCTCTAGACTTATCGATGTTTGATACTAGTAACACTACTACGATGTATGGGATGTTTAATGGTATGACAGCGTTAAAGAATCTAAATATTTCATCCTTTAACACCAAGAACGTAACAGAAATGCAGGAGATGTTTCAGTATAATTCATCACTAACGAGTTTAGATTTATTGCATTTTGATACTCGGAAGGTGACAAGTATGAAAAATATGTTTTACGGCCTTTCAAATGTAACCTCTCTAGATTTATCGAGTTTTGATACTAGAAATGTGAAGCAAATGGACAATATGTTTCAGCGTGTATCAAAAGTTTCGACATTGAGATTAAATAATTTTAATACGGAAAAAGTTGAAAGCACGAGTGGAATGTTCGCATATATGGATGAGCTTGAAGATTTAGATGTCTCCTCTTTTGATACTGGAAGGGTGACGAATATGTATGGAATGTTCTCTGGAACAAAGAAATTGAGAAGTTTAAATATTACTAACTTTAATACTGATGCGGTAACTAATATGGGCTATATGTTTACAAATATGGCAGCACTGCAAAATTTGAACATAAATAATTTTAATACTTCGGCGGTTACAAATATGAATAATATGTTTTCAGGTATGACCAGCTTAAGAAGTTTGAATTTGTCTAACTTTGATACCGCGAATGTGAAAGATATGGGTGGGATGTTCCATAATATGAAAACGATAACGGAGCTTAATTTATCGAATTTTAATACTAGTAATGTTTTGGGGATGGAGGCGATGTTTTATAATATGACTGCGCTGAAAACTTTGGATATTTCAAATTTTGATACGTCTCGGGTGGGAAGTGTAAAATTGATTTTTGCGACAGCAGACGGCGATAATTTAGAAAGGATTTACGTAAATAACGATTTTAATACTGCACACTTAACGTCATATATGGATTATACGAATATGTTTACGGGCCGAAACAAACTTAGGGGAGGGAATGGCTCGTATCTTTCCGACCCCGCTTCAGCGGATTTGACTTGGCTCCGCGTGGATCGTCCTGGAGTGCAAGGGTACTTTACGAGGAAGAGCTAGCTAGTTGAACTTAAACTTAAAAAGTTATGGCTCATGTCGGGTCATGACTCTCATGTCGGAGTCTAAAAAAATGAGCTTGAACTGAAAGATTCACCTAAAATAGCTTAGTTCGGTTTTTGTTCGGTTTTGGGGTAGAAGTAGAGAAGAGCTCGATTTTTCATTAATATTGAAAAATCAAATATCCGGGGAGAGCGGGCCGGGAATTAGTCGGGAACAAAGAGGAAAAAGCCAGAGAGAGGGAAACGCAAAATTTAAATTTTTTCGTGAAATTTGGTGCAAAATATATATTTCACAAGAAGATTTATTTAAAGTCAAGGTGCCTAACAGGGGTGGCGGTGGTGGAGTGATTCTGGAGCTCTTCTCCGAAGCCCCAGAATTATCGGAATTAACCTGTGTATTTTGATATAAAATAGATGAATTTACCCCTGTTAAATGATAGTTTGAGTGGATTTTCGAACACGTGCGGAGTAATTCTCGGGCCTTTAGAAGAGCTTTTTAGGGCTAGTTTTAGGTATAATTGACTTAGTATGAGTTGACGGAGGTGGGTCGGGAGAAAATATTCAATGATTCTCTGTCTGCGGGTAGAAAATTAGTGGATCCACACGATTATTTATATTTGGATGGATTCGCCTCTTTATTGTCGCAAAATAGTTATTGTGCGACATTAAGAATCTAAGAAAAAGATGGGTAAACTATCGTCTAAAATAACTTATAAAATATCCCGCTTATGCTAAATTAGTGGTTTGAGGGCTGTCAGACGGTCGTAGATGCGGTTCTGGGTCTTTGGACGGGTATTTTTATGTCCTGCAGAGAAAAGGCTCATATAAAGGCTGATATAGCCTGATTTTTAAATTTAGAGTAATTCCCCTGTGACATTTGAATTTTTGATCAACTAGTGCAGATTTTTATTTTATATTAGATAAAAAACTCTAACCAACAGAGAGGGAAACGTCAGATGAGGGTAGTGTGACAGCGGTATCTAAAGATAATAATAGAGGTTAAAAGACTAAATTTCAGGGGTCTGATGGGTTTTTGTAGTGATAAAACAGAGAAATAACAGGGGTGAAACAGGGTAAAATGTGAGTGAAAAACAGGTGTGGATAGGGGTGGTATAGAGGTGGGATAGAGATAAACTTGCGTTGAAACGAGCGTGAAATAAGAATTTATTAGGTGTGGGTTATGGATTAAACAGGGGTGGAGAAGTATTAAGGAATAGAAATAAGCCCTAACAGGGCTTATTTTTAGTTGATTGGGGTAGGTTTCGGGCCGGAGACGGAAGTTGGTTTGTTTCCCTTTTTCTTGAAGTTGTTACGGTTTCGGAAATTGCGATTTTTGAAGTTGCGATTCCCTTGCGGCTTAGCGTGAGATTCGTGGGTGCCGCCGTTCGGGGTCGGTGATGATGTGGATAGAGCTGAGTTTAAGGCATTTTCAGACGCTTGGGCGTGGTTTCCGGTAGAATCTGGTTGGTGGTTGGCTGTATTTGGCTGTGAGGCCTGTTCTGAAGCCTCTGGTGCAGCATTTATTGTATTTGAGATAGTAGGGGAATTAACAGGTGTGGCAACAGGGTTAGAGATAGGGGCAGAGGTAGGGATAGGGTTTTTGGTTGATGCGGGGGTAGAGTTCTGGGTGATTACAGGGGTAGAAGCTCCGTGATTAACGAAAAGGGGGGTATTTCCCTGCTCTGGGGTTTTGGTTTGGTTTTGGGTTGTAGATTGACTTTGAGGTTCGGAATGAGTCTGTGCAGAGGTCTTGGCTTCTAGAATATCTTTAAGGTCTTTGAGCCCAGGTTTTTGTTGATTGGTAACAGAGTTTGGTGAGAACTTTTTGGTATCGAAAGGTTTGGCCGACATCGAAGGCTTGCCATTGATGAACGTCAGAGTCGGGAGATTCTCGCGAGGGGCTTTATCGGCTGGTTGGCGACCAGAATTAGAGAGCTCTTGCTTGTATTTTTCACTCTGTTCGATAGTTTCGCGAATTTGACGCTCAATCTCGGCGCGTGGATGAGAATAGTATTCGCGAGAATGGGCGATAATTTGATCAAAATTATCGTGAGGGCTATGTGGGATATTCAGGGTAGTAGCAGAGAAAGCCGGTACCTTTTCCCCACCGATAATCATGGAAATTACGAAGTGGCGGTTATTCATTTGAATTAAATCAGATTCGTCGAAAACTGGGGTGAATTGCTTGGAAAGAATCGGCGCGTCGTCGGCAGAAACGCGGAAAGAAATTGTGGTACCGACGTTTCCGAAGACGGCATTGCGCACGTTCTCAGTCATCTGAGAGATGTATTGATTAGCCACGGTGAGATTGAGACCGTATTTACGGGCTTCGGAAAGAATTACCGCGAAAGAATCGGTGGCAAAGTTCTGGAACTCATCGACATAGAGATAGAATGGACGACGTTTTTCAACTTCTGGAATGTCCGAGCGCGACATCGCAGCTAACTGAATTTTAGTGACTAAGAAGGCGCCGAGAATACCAGCATTATCTTCACCGATGAGACCCTTAGAGAGATTAACCACCAAGATCTTCCCCTCGTCCATGATTTTACGGACATTAAAAGTGGATTTTGGTTGGCCGATAATATTGCGGATAATTGGGTTGGCAGTGAAAGCACCGACCTTGTTCAAAACTGGAGCGATGGACTCGTTGATCTGCTTATCATTCCACTGACCGAACTCGTGTTTCCAGAATTGTAAGACCGTGACGTCGGTACAATAATCGAGAGTTTCTTTGCGGAATTCCTTATCAGTGAGGAGACGAGAAATGTCGAGTAGGGTAGTTTCTGGGCGATCGAGAAGCGCAAGTAAAGTGTAGCGCAAGATATGCTCGAGACGTGGACCCCAAGAGTCGCCAAACATACGTTTCAAAACACCGATAACCTCAGAACAGACATTCGGTTTCTTCGAGGCATCAGAAACTTCGAGTGGGTTGAAGCCGACTGGGAACTGAGTGTCCGCTGGGTTGAAATAAATGACATCTTTCACGCGGGAAGCAGGTACGAAACGGAGGTTATTAACCGCAAAATCACCGTGCGGATCGATGATACAGTAACCCTGATTATAGAAAACGTCAGAAAGGGCAAAAAGCTCGAGCAGACCAGATTTACCGGCACCGGTTTGACCGATGATATAAATATGACGAGAACGGTCGCGACGAAGCATGCCAAACTGATGGTTGATACCACGGAAATTGGTTAGACCGAAGGCAGAAATATTTTCGTCATTACTGGCAATACCGGTGATGAGGGGAAGTTTGGCTGGTGGTTCGGCAGTTTTTGAGGTGGCCCAAACGATATTTGGGGTTTCGACTGAGGTGTGTGGTAAATGATAGACCGAGGCAAGTTCAGAAATATTGAGGATGAAGCCCTCATCGGTGAATTGACGGAGTTTGTAGGCCTCGAGGTCTTCTCTGTTAAAGCTGCCACCGATGGATTTGAAGCCGTTGAGGTTGGTGGAGTTGTACTGTTTAAAGGTACCGACTAGAGCTTGCATATCGAGCTGGGCATTAATTTCGCTGTCGCCGAGGTAGGCAAGGCGGATTTTAACCTGATAACCGAGTTTGGTAGCCTTAGTTTCGGCAGCAGAAATTTGTGATTTGACACGTTCAGAGAGCTCGACGGCTGGTTTTGGGCTACCAGAGCCACCACTTGGTGGGGTGGAAAGTGCGGAAAGAAGTTCGGCTAGCCAGGTCCAATCGATATTAAAAAGCTTGAGTGAAGAAGCGGGATTTTTTTGAGCTTTAACCCAAGCGTCAGTCTTTTGGTGCCAAGAATCGGCGACCGGGCGTGTGAGGATTTGGATCCAGAGTTCTTCGTTGCTATCAGGGTTCAGTTTGGCGAGAGTACCAGTAATACCAGCCAGCGGATCGACTTCGAAGGTATCAAAGGTCTTAATCGGCAGGACCTCATTTTCGGTGAGCGAAAGCTCCGAGCTGTAGACGACATTGTGACTGTGAACGGTTTCGGTGTAATCTTTGTCGACGGCGTGAATTTGGACGCTTGGGTATTGCGCATAAATTTGGCCTTCGACGAAGCTCTGCAAAGTTTTCGGCACATAGACATAAAAACGAATCTGTCCACCAGAAGAAACAATCTCAAAACTGAGATGCTCCTGGGCGGTGCCAGATTGACGTAAAAGTTCAGTGTCTTTTAAGATACCGTGAAGCGAGGCGAACATTTGCTCGGCGGAAAGTTCCTTTTTGTCGTTATTTTTTGGAATTTCCAGCATCAAAAGTACCGACTCGAGATTCAGGGTCTTTAATTGATTGATTTTTTTGTAATTTTTATATGTGAGATATCCTAGGACGCCAACAATGGGGAGCCAAACGATGGGCATCAAGATAAAATGAACTAATTCCGCTATCATACTTCTATTTTAGCATTACTGACGAACTTAGTCAGCATAAGTATAAGTGTTTCGGTCGACACGACGGAAAAGTTTTTTGTTTTGAAGATTTAAGAGAATGGTAGTTTCTTTGACTTTACGGGTTTTGAGGACGCGCTTGACGATTTCTTCCCTTGTGAGCGGCTCGCCGGCTTCTTTTAGAATGTCAGTAATAATTTGCGCGACCGTACCACGCTTATAGCCCCAGATATCGAGAGCGTAAATACCGCGACCGATTAAGACGAAGCGAGGGTCTTTAATCAGTTCGTTATGAATGGCTTGAGTAGTGACGTTTTTGCGACGGAATTTGGAATTGGAAATTGCGTCGGCAATGTCACTAAAGTGCATCGGCTCGTTTTGGTTCTTCAAAATGACATAAATTTTATCACGAATATTTTTTGGATTGACGGTTGGCCACTTGGCGAGACCCCACTGGTCATCCAGCGAAGAAAGTGACTTAGAAATGGAAGCGATGGCGCGGATGTGATTTGGGTGCTCATAATTAAGCTTAGCGTCGAGCTCATCAAGGCTCATCGGGAGCTTGTTATTGCGAATAAGGGTGACAATTTCATCAGCTTTGCGCTTAATTTCACGTTCGTTGCCATATTCCGCGATGCCGGTGGCGTTGTAATAGCGCTCGGATTCATCGATGTGGACGAGACGGGCAGAAATTTCACTAATAAAATTAATGGCGGCGAGTTCCTTTTCGTTCGGATTATGGCCGTAAATTTTTTGAGCAAGAGTAGAAATGCGAGCGATCCTCCCCTCTTCGACGAGGAAACGGATGATAATCTTTTCGGCGGCACCGAGTTCTGGGATTTGATTTTCTTCAGCCATTACGCGGAGACGGATGATGATGGCTTTTTCCAACTGACGGACGCGTTCCCTAGTGATAGAAAGCACTTCCCCGATTTGTTCGAGGGTTTCCTTTTGGCCATTTAGACCAAAACGACGAGAAATAATCTCCTTTTCACGGTCTTGTTCTATAATATTAAGACTTCCTGTCAAGGCTTTCTGAATAGTTTCCGCATGTTGATCCATCTTATATTTTTTCCTTATCCACCCGATAATATATAAAAATTACTATAATTATAATATAAAATTATAAAAAGTCAAATAGGAATCTTGTGTGGTCGCTTTCCGTCTAACTTCTTTCAATATTTTATCATAAATTGTACATTTAGGACAGAAAATTATATCTAAATTTAAACATTGGCGGTTTCATGGTATGGTTATAGATAATGCTTATGTTTAATGTTGTGGTGATGGCAAAAAAGTCGCTTCCTATTAGTCTAATAGACAGGAGGCGACTTTGATTTTATGGTAGTTTTTTGCGATTCGGCTAGATTCGGTGGCTATTATTAGTTTTTGTGATTCGGCTGGATTTGGTGGCTAGCGGTATTTTTTTAGCTCTTTTTGGCTGCAGTTTTCGCTTTGGTTTTTGCCGTAGTTTTCTTAGTAGTGGCCTTTTTGGCTGCAGTTTTCTTGGTAGCAGACTTCTTGGCTGAGGTCTTTTTGGCGGCAGGCGCTTTGGAATTTAAAAGAATTTCTTCAGCTTCTTCCCTGGTGATAGATTTTGGATCACGATCTTTTGGGATTTTGGCATTATTTGGTCTAGCACGACCTTTACCGCTAGTCGGTTTTATGGCTGGGCCCTTAATGTAGGGGCCAAATGGGCCGTTAATGATCTTGATGTCACCCCAGTCGGCGAGAATGGAGTCGATTTTCTTCTGATAGAGAGCTTCGGCGGTTTCGAGCGTAATATGGTATGGATTTTCCGCCTCGTTGATTTTATTAAGTGCGATATTATGCGCACCAGCCTTAATGAAGGGACCGAAGGGGCCATTGGCGGCGATTAATTCGGTGCCATCCTTGGCGTGGCCAAGAGAACGTGGGAGTACTGGCAATTCCAATTGCTTGAGCGCCTGTTCGAGAGTCACGGTTTTTACGGTTTTACCTTTTGGCAGAGGAATGAAGATCGGTTTTTCGCCACTTTCTTTTTCATTTTCGCCGAGCTGCAAGAAACCACCATTTTTGCCAATTTTGGCATAGATTTTTTTGCCAGTTTTCGGGTCGGTACCTAATTCGGTGGCGGAATTATAGCGGTTGGCCATAGCGGAAGCGCCAATAGCGTCAGAAAATGGGCCATAAAAATCACGGAGCATCTTTAGGCGGGTAAGTTTCTTTTCGGCAATAAGGTCAAGTTTTTCTTCAATACCGGCGGTAAAATCATAGTCGACGATGTCTTTGAAATTTTCGCAGAGGAAGTTGGAGACTAATTCACCGACAGGGGTTGGCATGAGTTTACCCTTGGTGGAACCAGTTTTTTCTGAAATGGTTTGTTCAGAAATTTGATTCGCTTCATCGAGAGTGAGCTGCAAAACATCGCGCGGTTCGCCTTCAGATTCGCCCTTTACTACATAATTTCTGACTTGAATGGCGTTAATAATCGAGGCATAGGTACTTGGGCGACCAATACCGAGTTCTTCAAGTTTTTTAACTAGTGAGCCTTCAGTGTAGCGAGCAGGTGGTTTGGAAAAAGTTTGCTTAGCTAGTAGGATGTGGCGTTTTACGCTGTCGCCAATCTGGAGATTCGGCAAAGTAGTGTCTTTACTCTTACCGTAGACTTTTAGGAAGCCGTCGAAAATCACCATTTCCCCAGTAGCCTTAAATAGCTCGTTTGGCACAGTGTCGGCCTCGAGATAGAGACTGGTTTTAGCCACTACGGCGTTTTTCATTTGGGTAGCAAGGGTGCGACTTCGGATCAATTGATATAATTTCTTTTCGTACTCATTTTTACCGGCCACCGCCACGTCGATATGGGTTGGGCGAATAGATTCGTGAGCTTCTTGGGCGCTGGCATTTTTGGTATGGAAACGACGAACTTCGAGATAATTTTCCCCAAATTCGGCCTTAATGAGATTAGCAATCTCGGCGAGAGCCTGATTTGAGAGATTGAGGGAGTCGGTACGGTGATAAGTAATGTGGCCGGACTGATAGAGGCCCTGAGCGGCGGACATGGTAGTCTTAGAGCTAAAACCGAGACGGCTATTCGCTTCAATTTGGAGCGCAGCGGTAGTGAGCGGTACTGGGTTGGCTTTTTTAGCTTCAGTTTTTTCTAGATTTTGTACTTTAAAATTAGCATTTTTGAACTGCTCGAGGAAAAACTTAGCTTCTTCGGCAGTAGCGAAAGTGGTTTTATCGAGATTGGCTTCAAAAATTTCGGAAGAATCGAGATCGGAAATATTAGCGGCTTGGTCGCTAAATTTACCGGTGACTTTAAAACTGGATTTAGCGTTAAAACGTTCGATTTCCTGTTCGCGCTCGACGATGAGGCGGAGGGCTGGGGACTGGACACGGCCGGCGGATTTAGCGCCAGGCACCTTAGTGCGCACTACGCCAGAGAGGTCGTAACCTACCAGCATGTCGAGGGTTTGGCGGGCCTGTTGGCTGGAAACCATATTCATATCGACAGTGCGCGGATTCTTAATGGCTTCCTGAAGAGCTGGTTTGGTGATTTCGTGAAAAGTAATACGATGGGTGGTTTTCGGTAATTTTAGAACCTCTAAGAGGTGCCAAGAAATCGATTCTCCTTCGCGGTCTTCGTCGGTTGCGAGCCAAATCGTGTCGGCGTCTTTGCTGGCCTTTTTTAATTCAGCGATGACTTTTTTATGGTCTGGATCAATTTCGTAAGTCACAGCGAAATTATCGTGCACATCAACTTTGGTATCTTTACGAATATGGCCGACCGAGGCAAGAACCTTAAAATCATTACCGAGATATTTTTCAATAGTCTTGGCTTTGGCAGGAGACTCGACGATTAGGAGATTTTTAGACATATACTTATATATTATCACGCTTGTCAACTAGAAGAAATTTTTCGGATTTTAAATTTGCTGAAATTTTATAGGGATAAATTAGAGATGAGTTTTAGAAAAATTTGCAAAAAAGCCAAAAAATCTTGCAAAAAGGACTTGTTAAGTCAAAATGTTTATGTTAAAGTTTAGGTGTGTGAAGGTTTTCTGGCAGTATAGAAAGGAAATATACTGTGAGAATAAAAAATAAAAACCATAAAAAAATTAAAATTGCTACAACATTAATGGTTTTATCTGGTGCGGCGTTATCACCAATGCTGTTTGATTTGCCAACACCAGTATCGGCAGTGCAACAATCTGCTTCAACAACAATTAGCGTTGTGATTGATCCTGTGATTTCAATTACTACGCCAAACTCAATTGATATTAATATTACGCCTACTCCTACCGGTGCGTTTAATACGGGAACTGGCACGGTGAATGTCTCTACCAATAATGGTAAGGGTTACACCACCTATGTCACTTCCAAGACGACGGATACGGATTTGTCTCAGCCAGCTGCCTCTGGTGTAGCCGACAAAATCCCTTCAATCAGTCAGACAAATTCGACGATTTCTGGTACGGGTTGGGGTTGGTCTGCTGATGGCACCACTTTTAACCCAGTGAAACAAACTGGTACTGTGGATGCTTCGACGATTTTTGCCAAGACTACTTCAGCAGCTACCTCTGGTCGTGCTAAGACGATTACTGTCGGTGCAAGTGCTACTAA
>CAUQSJ010000008.1:0-36844 GCA_963520835.1 uncultured Candidatus Saccharibacteria bacterium | reverse complement strand
TGAAATTATATGGGGTGTAAACAGAGGATTTCTTCTCGGTTTGGCCGAGGTTTTGGGTGGTGGTCCCGACATGGTTATCTGGATAGGTTCTTTTATATTCGTAGTCATAGTGATCAAAGATTTTATCACGCTTATATCGTTTACAACCACCGTCTGGTCTCCATGAAACACAGTAAGATGAGCCTTTTTTGTAAATCGGAATTGCTATTTCTTCACTCCCTTGATAACCCCACATGGAATTTCGACTATTAGCATCACTAGCACTTTCGTAAGAGCTATAACTGTAATGATTAGCATTCTGGGCGGGCTTACCGCTTTTATCAGATTTACCAGTCCAGATCGTATAGTTGTTATACCAAGCACGGAGATTGTCGTAGCGAATTCCTTGAGAAATTACCGTACCAACCTCGGTAGTAGAGCCGGTTTTGTCAGCAGAATTACAACCGTGCTGGTAATCGATAAAGCCTGGAATTTGATAACCGACGGTTAATTTTGGTGCATACATACGATAATAATTGGTTTGACAACCATATTCAGAAGAGGCATTTTGGGTTGGCGAATAGGCGGTGAAGCCATAATCACTAGTTTCGAGTCCATTGCCACTAAACGGGCGCTTGTTACCGCGACCGATAGTGTGATAATTCCCATCATGAACCGGAGAATCACCGAATAAATATTGATTATTTTCTGAACCATTCTTCTGGGAAAAGATTTGGAAATTACTTTCGCCTGGCGGATCTGCGCTGCTCACATGAGAGCTGCCAGTTTGGATACCAACCTGCTGGATCGGAAAACAGAAGGTTTCATAGAATTGAACGCGGTCCCCTGGTTTGGCGAAGACATAATTTTTGCCTTGAAAGTTCTTCTGCCAAGAATTATGGCCGAGAGTACCGGAGTAGGAATGGTTCACCACGCCAGTGTCGGCGGAAGTGTTACCCTTGTAGTAGGCGCCAAAATTACCGGATAGTTGAGAACAGGTGGTTTGAGCGGTAATAGGCGGCTTGGTTTTATCTGAGTCGTCTTCTTTTTTGATAGGAATAATAGTCTGGCGGCTACAGAACCAGGAAATATCGTGGGTTTGCCACTGGGCCTCGTATTCAGCGGATGGCATGCCAACAGATGTACCATTGTAATCCATATGCGCCGTATCGTCACTAACTAATCCATCTATTGGTATTCTTCCACTATGATATACGCCGCCATTAAATAATTCAGAATATTTCTGGGGAAACATAATACCACCGGTGCTGCGATAGCCATTACCAGTTTTTTGATAAAGCGGATAACCAAAAACATAGACACCACGAGAATTTTTACAGGACATTCTAGTATTTGGGTTCACCCCTGGCATTAATGAATTATCTACCGGAAAACCAGGTTTTCTATTATTTAAAAGATCTCGGAAAGTAAAAGTATCCCTCTTTTCATCTGAAACTCCATTTGCCTCAAAATCATAATAAAACCAGGCTAAACCACTATATTCGCCATTTCGCTTCGTATAGCAGGTGCCGCCAGCTTTACATTTCTTGAGAGCACCAGCATCATTGCCGTGAGTAACCTCATGCTTACCACCCTCCCCATATACGCTGGAGTTAATGAATAATAACGATAAGAAAATAAATCCAATTATTACCGTAGTTGATCTTACAGTTTTAATTATTTTGCCTCCCATAATGCTTATAGTATAACACATTAGGAATAATAAAAAACCACCCGAATTGGGTGGTTTTTAAAGAAGTATTAGTAGAGCATTCTACGTCCTTCGTATGCCTCAATAAATCCATAGTTTTTAATTTCCTTATGTATTTCACCGAAGGATCTAGCGGAAGTAAACTGAAGCATCTGTCTTAACTTATCAAGCTGATCAGCGGAGATGAAGAGTACTTCGTTCTGATTTTCCCTATAGAGCCGCACATTAGCAACGTCACGCTTCTGAGAGTAGAAAACCATTTCATAAACATGCTGCAATTTACCTTCTGCTCTAGCCTTAGCTTGGAATTCATACCTCTGCTTCAGCTCGAAAAGTTCCCACTTAGTAAATCCAGCTTCAATGTCTGCAGGAAGAATAACGGTCATTTCTTGGCAGTAGGTAAAAGCAGGGTTAGAAAAGACTGGAGTTTGAAGTTGGATACGCATCCCAAATGGATCGGTTCTCTTAGATTCAAAAACAACTATTTTATCTGGAGAGATAGCACGATAACCATCTACTTCAGGACACCCAAAAACTTCTCCTTCCGAACTTTCCGGATTAACATAGAAGGGCTCCAATGCGCGTAGTCCTTCAACGCCATATTTTCTACCTTGGCCACTAGAATTGTAACGACCTTCCTCAACGATATTTCCTGTATCCTCGGCCCACTGATAATACATCAGTTGACCATTATCGAAGCGCTGGTAGAGATGCCAGTCAGTGGCATCAAAGGTCTTATTCTCAGCCTTCAATTGCTGGGCTGGGAACTGGTATTTACTAGTGTCATACTGCACGTTTTGAACATCCGTGTTCGTTGTGCTAGTATTGCCACTAGACTGAGTAACGCCTTGGTTAGCGCTAGGTTTTAAGCCTAGGACACCAGCCTCAGCTTCAGTTGCAAAAACATTCGTAGCAAAAGCTACTACGGCCAACATAGTAATGAAAATAGCTTTTTTCATAATAATACCTCTTTTCTAAAAAACTACTCTGGCCTATCCAGAGTAGCAATATGGGTTTCTCTCTGAATATCAGAATCTGGTTGCATTATATAACATTTATGGTTAAATGTCAATCATAACACTGAGTTAACATCTCAAGTGCAACGCCTTAAGGAGTAAGAACAGGAAGTTATATCATAATAAGACTTAGCTACGTATTTTCGGACTGTTGCAATATAATAAAAGTATGATAATTTATGACTCATCTTCAGAAACTGTTTTCGGTCCATGCAATCTTAAGCTCGATACTAAACCAGATAGATGTCTCTTAATTTTCGACGATGAAATCTGGGATGATTATGTTTTGGCGAATAAAAATCTTGTAACTTTTTCTGTCAAAAACACTTATGGCAGAATTTTTGATACTTACCGCTACCTCAATATGAATGGAGAAAAAATTCTCTTAGTTTATCCTACGACTGGCGCAGCTGGAAGTGTTTGCGATATGGAACTTTTGATCGCTAGTGGCATAGAAAAATTCGTTGTTTTCGGCACCTGTGGCCGGCTGGACAAAAATATTGCGAAAAATACGATTATTCTTCCGACCGCTGCATATCGCGAAGAAGGAACTAGCTATCATTATCTGCCAGAGTCAGATGAGATTGAGGTGAATAAATCACTTCTACAGAAGGCAAAATCAGTTTTTGATAAAACTACTTTAACTACAATAGAAGGTAAGATCTGGACCACGGACGCTGTTTATCGTGAAACTTATGGTAAAGTAAAATTAATGCAAGAGCGTGGCTGCCTCGGAGTTGATATGGAACTCTCTGCTCTACTCGCACTGGCCAAATATCGAGACATAAAATTCTTTCAATTTTTAATTGGCGATGATGCTGTGGATAAAAATGTAAAACCTCCACTTGAGCGAAATAATCAAGAAATTTTTAATACCGCTATTTCTTTATTACTCAATATTTAAAAAGTAATCGTCATAAATTCCACTACACACCATATAGATAGATGAAATTTTTATTTGAACACAAAAAATAGCCCCGGTTGCGGTCGGGGTTATTTTTATTAAAAACAAGTATTTTGATTACTTGGTATTTTCTTGCACGAGGAAGTTCAAAGTTTTCTCAACAGTGAGACGATTCTTAATGTCTTGGCGGACATTAGGGTTCTTCAAGCTTTCAAGAGCTTCTTTGGATTTCTTGTAAACTTCTTTAAGTTCACTAATCTTAGCCTCGACGATTTCATCTTCGACTTCGATTTTTTGATCACGGGCCAGAATTTGCAAGACAAGAGAAGCCTTCACGCGCTTTTCCGCGAGATTCTTCACTTCTTTCATCCATTCTTCTTCGGTTTGACCACTTTGTTTGAGGTAATCTTCGAGAGTAAAACCTTGAGCCTTGGCATTTTGTTCCATGTCTTGGCGAATGAAGTGGATTTGATCTTCGATAAGGATAGCAGGAGCTTCGACCTTGCTGGACTTCACGAGAGCTTCGACGAGGTCATCCTTGAACTTTTCGTCAGCCTTGACGCGGTTCTGTTCGGTGAGATTTTTCTCAATATCAGCCTTCAAAGCACCAAAAGTTTCGAATGGACCACATTTTTTGGCAAATTCATCATCGAGTTCTGGAAGCTTAAATTCATTGATTTGCTTAACCAAGACATTAAAGACGGTCTTCTTGCCAGCAAGATTTTCCGCGTGGTAATCCTTAGGGAAGGTAAGTTCGAGATCAAAACGGTCGCCAGTTTCATGACCAACAATTCCCTCTTCAAAACCTGGAATAAAGGCGTGGGAACCGAGTTTTAATTTGAAATCTTTGGCGGCACCACCTTCGAATTTTACGCCATCGAGTGAACCTTCAAAATCGATCACCACTTCGTCGCCCATCTTAGCAGCACGTTTGACTGGAGCTTTTTCCGCATAAGCCTCACGCACGCGAGCGATTACATCCATCACGTCAGCCTCTTTAACTGCAATGTCTTCACGTTTGACTTTTAATTTCTTGAAATCACCGAGTTTAATGTCTGGCAAGATATCAGCCTCAGCCTTATATTCAAGAGTCTCATCAGGGACAAATTTGGTAATTTCCACATTAGGAATCATCAATGGAGCCTTCTTAGCCTCTGAAAAAGCGAGTGGTACGGTGCGACGAACAGCAATGTCGGCAGTAGTAGAAGCGAGGTCATTAGGATTGATGTGTTTTTCAGCGATTTCGGCAGGAACTTTACCCTTACGGAAGCCCTGAACATTAACTTCCTTAGCAAGACGAGCCACAGCCTGTTCCTTAGCAGTCTGCAAATCGTTCTTATCTAGAGTAACGGTAATTTCCACCTTAGTCTCAGATATATTCTTTGTAGTAACTTTCATGATTTAATTATAACATATCGAGAGATAGTTATATTTACAACATTTGCTGTGGAAAACCATAAGACTAATATTCAATAAAGCCAATCAATGGAGCTTCACGTAGATGACGCACAAAATTGGTCAGCGTAGCACCCTGTTTGACCCCAGTAGACATAATATTATCGGGGTCGAAGGTTTGACGAATTTGATGATAAAATTCTTTAATCTCTAAATCCGTATGTGAGCTAGTGATTACACTTAGCGTACGACCTTCGGCGAAGCCACCCGCAAGCGAGCCGCCGACTTCGTAGACAATCTTAGCGTAAGACTGCAAAAAGAAAATGAGATTTTTGCGATTCAAAATATCGGTAAGGTCGAATTCTGGTCGAATCGAATATAGGTCAGTAAGGAGTGAGCCAAAAATAGGTAGGCTTTGATGGAATTTATGCTCGATAGATTGTAAATTACGCAGAAAATCTGGTAATTTTTCGGCTGGAATCGAGGTCTTATCGACGATGGCGAGTTTTTCCGCAGTGTCATGGCTATTTAGATATAGCTTGAGACCAAAATTAAAATTATTAAAATCAGCTTTGTATTTTTCCTGATCGACATAGGACTTATCGGCCAAGGGACGTAATTTTTCAATCTCGCGGTCAATCTTTCTAATACGGAAGAAGTTTTCGGCAAAATCTAGATAGATATAAAATTTGGCGGTAGATTGAGCGGTGGCAGTATTTGACTCGAGTAATTTAGCCTTGCGACCAAGACTTTCGAGAGTTTTAAATATGCGACCGTCATAAAGATTCATGGTACGCGGTTCAAGCTCTTTGGCTTTTTCAGAAAAGGCGAGGGCTTGATTAATTGAAGTAAATTCAAAAACATACTGGCGAGTGTGATATTGAATTGGCTGAACCTTTAAAATTACCTCTGTAATAACCCCGAGAGTACCTTGGGCGCCAAAGAAAATTGGCAGCACATCGAACGGCTTATTTTCGCGGTTTACCTCGGTCACCATACGATAACCGGAGCGATTATGGACGGACTCACGAATCTTGGCGATTACTGCCTGATTTTTCTCAGTCAAGTCATAGATGGTGGTATTGGTTTTGGCGTTTTGATCATCTGCTTTCAACTGAGCCAATTTAATACCACGCTTAGTCAGGCTAGTAGTCTGGAAAATTTCACCATTTGGTAAAACTACTTCGATACGATCAGTGAAATAATAGATGCTGCCGTATTTTTTGGCGGCCTCATCGATGAGAGCGGTGGAAATTAGGCCACCGATGGTCTGTTTTCTAGAGGCCACTACAGGAAGTTCTAGGCCGAAGAGTGCCAGTGCATCGTTTAATTCACCGAGGGTGATGCCAGCTTTTACCCGTACTAGACTTTCACGAGTGTCAATTTCTTCGATGGTGTTAAATTTTTCCATGGAAATTAAGAGACCGTCAGTCAGGTCGGCACCCGTAGTGTCGAGACCGGCGCCGCGTACACCAATTGGCAGTTTGTATCCCTTTTTGGCTAATTTAGCACTAAAACGCAAGATAAACTGAATGTCTTCTGCAGTTTTCGGAATGCAAAGAAAGCGCGGCATCATTTCCAAGACGCTCATATCACGCGAATATGCTGCAAGAATCTCCGGTTTATCAGTGACAAGACCAGAAATATGCGCATTCAAAAACTTCGCAAGTTTATTCATGACCACCCTTTTTCATTAGTATTATTTTAGCATAGGCTTTTTAATTTTTGTAGTTGAATTATGGAATAATTCTGGTTTGATTTTGGTGAATGAATTTTTGTCGGCCAACTACTATTTTAGGACCACAGAATTTTCACCGACTAGATCTTTGAGGCCAGAAATCAACTCTGGACTAGCTTCGATGCGGAATGGCATGCGGAGCGGTTTTTTAATATCGCCGTCTTTGAGTACGAGAATAATTTCCGAAAAACCTGGTGATTCATCACAAAGTTCACGAATCGAAGTGAGCGTGGCGGTATTTTGGGGATTTTCCACCAGAACGAAAAGCTTGAGGCTACGAGGATCGGCTTCTGGCGCAATGATGCGCTTCGGCGCTTCGGATTCTTCTGATGTGGCGGTTTTAGCAGACCCCACAGTGGCAGACTTAGCATCCTCAGATTTTGCGGAAGCAGATTTAGTAGCTGCAGGCTTAGCTGTTTTTGCAGTATTAACGCTTGACTTAGCATCAGATGCAGATTTGTTAGAATCGCTTTTCTTGGCGGCTGGCTTTGAAATCGTGACGGTTGGAACGTCAGTAGATTTCGGTTTAGCAGTCTCTTCCCCTGCCGACTTGCGACGACGGAACTCCTTTTTCGGGGCTTCCGCTGGATCAGCTAGACGGGTACCGGTCGATTCATAAGAAGATAATTTATCATCAGAAAGAACCGAGATGGAATCGGCAATAATCTTCACGTCAGAGGTAATATTGCCATCCTTGTCCTTGGCGTTGATACGGCCAGTAACCTTAATTACGTTATCAACTGCGAGGCGGTCACTATATTCTTCGTAGGTTTTCGGGAAGACGAGGAATTCAAGCTCAGACGTCTTACTTTCGATTTTCACAAAAGCCATCTTGGCATTAGATTTCGTGAGAATGGTGCGAATATTGGTAATAATACCGCCCACAATCACTTGTTTGCCGTCATTTTCCGGAGTAACCAAAGTGAAAGGATGGGTTTGCTCTTCGAAATAAGTATCGTATTTATCTAGTGGGTGCGCCGAAAGATAGAGACCCATCAAATCGCGTTCCCAGAGAAGTTGGTCTTTTTCAGAAACTTGAGTAGGTGATGGCTGAATGACAGGCTCTGGAATCGAGCCGGCGTCACCCATCATCCCGAAGAGGTCAGTTTGACCAGAGGCCTTATCTTTTTGGACTTTGGCACCATAAGCTTGGATGTCTTCGAGGTTAAACAAAAGATCAGTACGATTATGGAAGCGGTCGAAGGCGCCGGTTTTAATCGCGGACTCCCAAGATTTTTTATTAAACTTGGAACCGTCGACGCGGGCGGCAAAATCACAGACCGACTTGAACGGACCGTTTTTATCACGTTCCGGAATGACGATTTCCTCGACCAGGGCCTTACCCATACTTTTAATCGCGGCCAGACCAAAACGAATGGTGTTTTCTCCGCCGACAATACCGAAGTCAGAATAAGACTGATTAATATCTGGGCCAAGCACCTTAATACCCATACGCTTACATTCAGCAATCTCGATAGCTAAACGATCAGTCCAGCGCATATCAGAAGTCATCAGTGCTGCCATGAAGGCATCTGGATAATGCGCCTTGAGATAGGCGGTCCAATAAGCCACTAGGCCATAACACGCGGCGTGGGACTTATTGAAACAGTAGTTAGCGAAGTCAAGAAGTTGCGACCAGAAAGTTTCAGCCTGCTCCTCAGTAGCACCACCAACTTCTTGGGCACCTTTAATAAACTCCGGCTTCACCTTATTCATGAGGTCGACTTTCTTTTTACCCACGGCTTTACGTAGAGTATCGGCCTGGCCACCGGTAAATCCACACCATTCCTTGGAGATCTGCATGAACTGCTCTTGATAAATCAAAATACCGTAGGTAGACTTCAAAGCATTTTCGAGACCAGGGTGAAGATAAGTAATCGGTTCTTCCCCGTGCTTACGACGAATAAAGGAATCAATAAACTGCATCGGGCCAGGTCGATAAAGGGCCACCATAGCGATGATATCTTCAAAACTACTGGCGCGAAGATCCTTCAAATAGCGTTTCATACCGGCCGATTCTAGCTGAAAAACACCAGTAGTCTCAGCACGCTGTAAAAGTTCATATGACTTCTGATCATCGAGTGGAATACTATAAAGATCGACATCATCGTGATACACCTTACGAATCATACGCAAGGCATTATTAATCACGGAAAGGTTAGATAGACCCAAGAAGTCCATCTTAAGTAGACCTAATTCCTCGACCTGGGTCGAAGGATATTGTGTCGCAAGTGGACCCTTCGCGGAAACTTCGAGTGGTAAGAATTTAACCAATTCATCTGGGGCAATCACCACACCACAGGCGTGCACACCGTGAGAGCGAATGGTACCTTCGAGCTTGGAAGCATAATCGATTACGCGCTTAGCGACCGGATTATGTTCATATTCATGCTTGAGATCGGGCGCGGTTTTGATAGCGTCAGTTAATTTGACATGGTGACCCATTACCGGATCTGGCACGAGTTTGGCGATACGGTCAGCTTCCGCATAAGGTACCTCGAGTACACGGGCCACGTCACGCACGGCGTTTTTGGCCATCATTTTACCGAAGGTAACGATGTTGGCCACGCGATCCTTGCCGTATTTTTCCGTACAATACTCAATCACCTCATCACGACGGGTATCCTGGATGTCAGTATCGATATCCGGCATCGAGATACGGTCCGGATTCAAGAAACGCTCGAAGAGAAGACCATATTTCATCGGATCAAGCTCGGTGATACGCAAAGCGTAAGCTAGAATAGAGCCGGCAGCCGAGCCACGACCTGGGCCGTAAATAATACGCTTAGTCTTACCCCACATAATGAAGTCTTGCACGATCAAGAAGTAACCATTGTAGCCCATACGGTCGACAACGCTTAATTCATAATCGATACGTTCAAGAATTTCTGGAGATAATAGTTTGCGACATTCTTCAACCGACCAATCTTGTACCTCTTCCTGAGTTTTACCGCCATAGCGAAAAGCCAGGCCACGAAAAACCAGTTTATCGAGATAAGTTTTATCGGTCTCACCTTCCGGCACGGGGAACTTCGGAATCAGGATGCGCCCGAGCTTCATGTCGACATCACAACGTTCGGCGATCTTGCGAGAATTTTTAATAGCGTCAGGATAATCTTTACCCCAACGATCAATAATTTCTTGTGGTGGAATGACGTGAAGTTGAAAATCCTTCAAGGTCATACGATTTTGATCAGAAAGATTGGCGGCCGTACCAATACAGAGGAGAATTTCGTGAGCATCCTGATCTTCGTGCTTCAAATAGTGGCCATCACAGGTAACGACGAGCGGCAAACCGGTTTCCTTGGCGATTTGTTGCAAACCTTGATTGATGCGATCTTGGACTTCCCAGTGAGTCGGTGACTCGGGGTGTCCATGATCTTGCATCTCGAGATAAAAACGATCTTTATAGACTTCTTTATACCAATCGACTAATTTTCTAGCGCCATCCATGTCGCCATTTTTTAGTCGCACCGAAATTTCCGAGCTAGCACAGCCCGAGAGACAAATAATTCCCTCGTTATATTTTTCCATGATTTCATGATCGATACGAGGTTTGTAATATTTACCGTTAATTTCTGCTTCGGTGGCGAGACGACAGAGGTTTTCAAACCCCTGATCATTCATAGCGAGCAATGTGATGTGATAACGCACCTTATCATGTGCGGGATCCTTATCGGTGCGATTTCTAGCCGCCACATAGGCCTCGAGTCCGAGAATTGGCTTAATACCCGCAGATTGGCCTTCCTTATAAAGTTCGATCAAGCTCGACATGGTACCGTGGTCGGTGACCGCCACGGCTTGCATGCCGGTTTCTTTGACATACTTAATGAGATCTGGAACCTTAGTCAGACCATCAAGAAGTGAGTAATGCGTATGATTATGCAGATGTACAAAATCCGCTGGAGCCAAGATATGGTCCGGTGAATCAATTTCTTCGCAAAACTTCAAAAAATCGTCGTTATTTGCCTCGGTAGATGGAGAGGCCTCTGCGGGCGCCGACATTTACTCCTCAGTATCGTCGGTTAATTCTTCAGAAACTGCATCTTCGACAGGCTCTACAACCTCGTCTTCGATTTCGGCAGCTTTCTTTGCAAATTTTTGCTTAAATTTTCCAAAATTAGTTTTCTGTTCGTGATAAATCTTGCCTAGATTCTCTTTTTGATCGTGGTAGAATTTGCCACCTTTGGCTTTAATTTCAGCACGAGTTTCTTTGCCAGACTTGGGAGCAGAAAGAACCCCAGCAATCGCACCAAGAGCCATACCAAATATAGCACCGAGAACAAAATGACCAGTAGATTTTTTCATATTCCTCCTTTTTGTTAATATATTTATATTATATTACTTTGTAGATTTTTTTGCAGTAGTCTTTTTGGTCGAAGTACGAGGCTTAGATGGATTAATAAAACTCATCAGCTTCTTGGTCAAAATATCTTTCACTAAGCTTTTCGCGAGAGGTCCGACCGAGGTCATGTCCTTAATATTATCTGCTACATCGTCGGCTTTTTCGGCGATAGATTGGCCGGTTTGAACCATAATTTCAATTTCCGTGAGTAGGTGAATGAATTTAACTAAGAAAATAATACCAACCACCAAAAAGACTAATAAAGTCATAGATAAAATAGCTACTAAAATCCATTCTGCTGTATTCATATAAACCTTTCTGCTAACTATTTTAGCATAAGTTCGATGAAATAAAAAATATAACTGGAGCTGCCAGTTATATTTTTTAGCCAAGCGGATTACGGGTTATGCTGTAATCTTCACGGATGGCATTTTACTTTGTAGTAAAATTAGATTTCACGAATGAATTTCTTGATATCTTCACCAAAGTCTTCGTACATGAAGTTATAGGCAAGTGAAGCAAGAGCGTAATTCTTTGGATCACCAGTGGTCATCCAGCGACCTTTAGTTTTTTCGACGTAGACGTTGCCAGTTTCTGCCATCTTAGTAATGGCATCGACGGTCCAGAGCTCATTATCGAGACCAATATTCTTTGGATCAAGATGTTCAAAAACTTCTGGAGTCAAGAGATAGCGACCATAAGAGGTGAGATTAGATGGAGCCTGTTCAATAGCTGGTTTTTCGATAATATTTTCGAGGGTTTGAAGTTCGGTGTCACGAAGTTTGATAATGCCGTACTTATTCAAAACTTCGCGTGGCATTTCTTGAGAAATAATGATGGCCTTAGCATCTTCGTGTTTCTTATATGATTCGATCAAGGTCTTAATGTCGGAATTGCCGAAAACTACATCGTCAGAATAAGCTACCACGAAAGCCTCATCGTCACGGATGTAAGGACGGGCGGAAGCGATTGGTGAACCATTACCATATGGATAGCTTTGATCTTGTTCAATGACGGTGATTTTTGGAAAATCTAACACGTGTTGCACAGGAGCGTAACGATCTAATTTGCCCTGAGAAGCAAGTTGCTTGCGGATACGGTTGACGGAATTATTAAAGTAATCCTCGTAGATACCTTTACCTTCTGGGGTAGCAACAATGATAATTTCTTTGATGCCGGCGTCCACACATTCTTCAACTACGAGTTGCATAATTGGGCGATTGCCAAGTGGGAGCATGGCCTTAGGTACGGTTTTAGTAATTGGTAGATAGCGGCTAGCAAAGCCAGCGTCAGTAATAACTGCCTTGGTAGGTAACTTATATTTCATAATTTCTCCTTGAGTCTTTATTATACAAGATTGACGCGTAATAGTCAAAGATTACAGGGGTGAATTAGACTTAATCAATAAAAAAATAGGGCACATGGCCCTATTTAGGATTGGTTTTATTTTTTAGAAATTTTCTTGGCAGTTGTTTTTTGAGTTTTCTTAGTAGCAGCTTTTTTAACTGACTTATGTGCAGTTTTTTCACCAAGATTTTTTGACTTATAAGCACGATCTGGTTTTACAGAAAGCTCTTTAATGGCGGCAATTTTCTTAGCATTCTTGATCGATTTAGCACGATTTTCTTCACGTTTTTCACGAAGCTCGGTTTCGTATTCGTGTTTTTGTTCCTTATTATGGATGGCATAAATCAGATTAGAGATACCAAAAATCATCATGTAGGAGCCAAAATATTTAATAAATGGCAGATTACCGAGATGTCCAGCATTTACAACCACGATTCCGATAATACAACCGGAAATACCAGTGAGTACCCAAATAAAACGGTCTGTCAAATCGTCCACAGAGCCGAGACCAATGAAGATCTCAAGAATACCACGGGTGATGGTGTATAGACCGATAATGGCGAGATGCCAAATGGCGTTCTGATCCTTAGCAAAGAGCATTGTGAAAGCCGTGGCGATTTCTAGGACGGCCATGAGGAGTGAAAGACCCCAGGTTTCCTTCAAGTGGGTACGAGTGAGTAAATTCAACATCTCGATAATACCGAGACCGAGCAAAACCGTACCAGCAATCACAATAATTGCTTCGAGACTATTTAGATTAGTAAAGAGGGCGTACCAGCCGAAAAGAAGTGCCAACACACCCTGCAATGCGAAGATTAGCCAGTGGCTATCAATATATTTTCGCTTGATTGACATATAATTTTCCTTTGTTAATTCTTATGCTTATTTTAGCATAAAAAGAAAAATAAAGCAGAGTTTACTGAAATACAACAAAAAACCTCGAATTTGTTTCATATATTCGAGGCTTTTTAAATCAACCTTAAAAATTTAGACGTGGCGTACTTTGCGACGCAGAGTTTCTATTGGCAAAGTTTTAGTGTAGTAGGAAAATTTATCTAGTACGAGATCTCTAGCTTCCAGATATTTTAACTCTTCCACGCCAAACCCACGCTTGAAAACCGAGACGCCATAGAAGCGATGTTTGGTGTCGTTTTCATCAACAATACCCCAAAAATTATAGCGCTTGATGCCGCGCTTTCTGGCATCACGCATGGCTTTCATATGAAGAAGCGGAGCGCCGGAATACTTAGTGCCAAGCTCGGAAGAAACTCCGTAATGGTAAGAGGCTTCATTGCCATAGAAAATCATAAAGTTTTCGGCAAGAATTTCACCATTGAGCTTGGCGATATAAAGTACCGCTTCGTCATTCTTAGCAAAAGCTGCAAATTGCTTAGTGAGAAAATCCTCAGAAAAAGCATAAAAATCGTGACGTTTAGCAGTTTGTAATTCAATTTGATAAAAATCATGAATCGCTTTCGGGTCGGAAGTTTTCTCGATAGTAATTTGATTCTTCTCGGCCTTACGTAGAGCGCGGCGTAAACGCTGACGCATATTTTTAAGAATTTCTTCTTCCGATTTTTCTAAATTGAGAACACCAGCGAATTCGACCGAAAGATACATTGGGGCCTTACGGAAGCCGAGCTGCTGAAAGATCTGCGCGTTCTCTGGGGTATTCTGAAGTTGAGGACGCACGCGAACGAAAGTACATTTTAGTTTTTTAGCTTGCAGCTTCATGTCGTCGAAAATCAGGTTTTTGACTTCTTGGTTAGTCCAATTAAAAATCGGTCCACCAGCTACGGCGAGATGACGGCCACGCTTGGCCGGCTCGACTTCGCCAGCATAAACTCCGACGAGCTGGTTATTTTCGTCATAGATACCACGACGCACAATATCAAAACCGCGGGAGAAGTAGAATTCGTAGAAATCCCAGGATTGCAAAAAGTTAGCATCCTTATGTGCGGTAACGAATTTATCCCATTCGGTTTGTTTTTCGACAGTTTTGACGGTATATTTCATAGTTTCCTTTTTTAATTTATAGGTGACGTTTTTTGCGACGAGCGTCTTCGACTAGACGAATCAGACCGTAGTGAAGTTTTTTCACTGGAAGGTCATGAGCATGTAAATAATCAAATTTTTCACCGCCAAAGCCAGTCTTGAAAGTGGTGACCCCGGCAAATTTATGATTCTTTTGGCCGGCTGGTGCAATACCCCAGAGGTTATAGCGAAGTTTTTCCTGCTTTTTTAGGTCTCTCATTACATACCATTGGAGCGCATAGGCGCCTGGGAATTTGTAATTTAATTCAGTGGAAGCCGCCTCAAAGTAATCACCCTCTAGAGCATCGGTTAGAACTAAGCCATAAGCTACCGGCTTGCCGTCGAGGGTGGCACGGTAAATCTGAAGATCAGAGCCGAAAGCCTTGGCGTAAGCATTGAGATCCTTACGACGAGGCGGGATGAAGCCTTGACGTTTAGCGGTTTCAGCCTGAACCCGATGAAATTCACGGAGAATTTCAGGTGTATTGGATTTTTCAACCTTAAAATTTAACTTTTCTGAGCGGCGCACTTCATAACGAGTTTGACGGCGCATATTTTTCAAAAGATCTTCTTCAGATTGAGTGAGATTGACAAAGACAGTATTTTCAGCATGAAGAAAATAGGAAGCGGATAGTGACGGAATTGATTCGATAAGTGCACGATTTTCTGAGGTCTCCTCGAGATTTGGACGAAAACGCACGAAGACACAATTATTTTGCTTGGCATAGCGGTAGATTTCGGCCATGGCAAGCTCTAGCTCATTACGATTCTGATAATCGAGAATCGGTCCGCACGGAATCTCCAAAAAACGGCCACGCTTAGCGTCTTTAATAATGGCAAGACAATAGGATTTTTCACTAAACATCAGGAAGATAGGCTTATGACCAATGGATTTATTGACTTCATACCACTGTTTGGATTGCAGGAAATTAGTGTGTGAGGCGGCGTGGCGAAGAGCATCGATTTGCTCCACCTCAGTTTCGGATAGAGATTTTTTGGTAGTGAAGGAAGCGATTTTTTCACCTTCTAAATTGACTTCGTATTGATTAATGAGATGCCTAGCTTCGGCGAGTTCAAAAATATTGAGCCAATTCGGCAAATTAATTAGGTGGTTGGCGGCAAAGACTGCATTTGGGCAAGCTTTTTCATTAAAATTAGCCTGATTATAATATCTTTCCGGAGAAACCGGTGAACTATACCAAATATCGTCCATAATGAAGCCTGCAGCGGTGAGTTTTTTCAATAACTCCTCACGATTTTCTACAAAATAGAAACGGCGAAGTGGAGTGCGGTGTTGGAGTTTTTTCAGATCACGCAAGGCGAGTTTAGCCTGCCAATGGGTGAGGCGAATAGAACTATCCAGTTTAGCATCGGCAGATTTCTGAATTTGATGAGTTTTCAAAAGAAAGGCGGTGTAGAGGCGACCAAAATTAAGGCGACCAAGCTGCAAATGGAATAAAGCACGGGTAATGGCGCCAAAAAGCGGATATAAACGAGTACGAAAACGATCAGCAAAGCTTGGCAGATTAGTTGGAATAGTGAAGGATTTTTTGCGCTTATCAGTTTTACGAAGGAATAATAATCCGCCAGAAATTAAATCGAGAGATTTGCCTTTACCAAAACTCATAATCGCTGCATCCCCGACCGTACCAGCTTCGCAACCATCCGGGTAATCCATACCGACACAGTGTGCAAGATCCTCAATCAAGGCAAGGTTATATTTTTTAGCCACGGCTTCAATATTAGCTATATCACAGGGATAAGCCAAATTATTCTGCACAATCACCGCTTTAATCTCCGGATTTTTCGCGCAGGCTTTTTCGAGAATTTTTGCATCAAAATGCAGATTCTGGAGATTCACATCAAGATAAACTGGTTCACAGTTAGCACTTCGCACAGCTTCCACCACGGCGAAGCAAGTCAAAGCCGTAATCGCCACCTTATCTCCAGGCTTAGTGAAATATTTAAGAGCCTCAGAAAGCGCAGTACGCCCTGAACCATAAAGCGCAACATTTTCTGCTTCCACTTGATAGCGGTCAGCAATATAGGCTTTTAGCTTTTTCGAATCATGACTAAAACCGAAGGTGAATAATTGCCTAAGGGTTTTCTTCAAGTCAAATTGACTAGCGTGCGCAATGAATTTCATTAAGCAAGTACCTCACTGATGGCCTTAGCGAGACCTTTTGGATCGTCTATATACGGAGCGTGACGCCACTTATCGGAAGAATAAAAAGTACTATTATTAATTAATTCGTGAAGCTTCCTGCCTTGGCGTAGCGGGGTAATTTGATCATTTTCACCCCAAAGAATCGAAGTTTTTACCTTAATACGAGACGGATCGAGGTTTTTATCAGATTCATGCATGTTGGCTAAAGTTTTTTTCATATTTTCCGGCGCATGAGCATAATCAGAAGCCCCAACTAACTTATGAAAAATCTTACGCAGAATTGGAATGCGCTTAAACACCCCAAAGATTTTACTTAAACCGCGTAAAATATCACGCTTCAAAGATTTTTCGTATATACCCGCACTGTCGAGTAGAATTAAATGTTGGAGCTTTTTCGGATGTTTGATGGTGAGATTCATCAGAATACGACCGCCATTACTATGACCGAGTACGACAGCCTGATCCGGCAATTCGCGCTTGGCCCAACGTACATAATCGTTAATCGTCCAAACTTTTTGACTTTGCTCGGTGAGGCCTGGAACATGCAGCATTTTGACTTCAATCTGATATTTATCGCGTAGAATTTCGATAGTTTTGGTCCATGGCTCCACGGTGTAAGTCCAACCATGAATAATGTATAAAGTCTTCATTAGTTAAGTCCCCTTTTTTCACGACGCTTCTCTGCAGCCTTTTCGCGGCGCGGTAGACGTTCGGCGTCTTTTGAATTTAATAATAATTTTTCGATAATCCATTCGAGATATTGACTACCCTTAAAGAGGATGGTTTCGCCATTTTTAGCGTTTTGCTGAATGAATTCGAGGGCCTGCTTGGGATCATCAAAGGCATCAACCTTAATCCCCTGCTTCTGAAGGATTGGGTAGGTATATTCGCGGGTACGGCGTCCAATTAAAACAACCTGTTCGGGATTAGCGGCAATTATAGCCTCGGCTAGCTTTTCATGTTCGTGCCGTTCGATACTGCCCTGCTCCACCATATCGCCGATTACTAACCATTTATGCCCAGTGCGCATTGAGCGGTACATCTTAAGGATCGATTCCATGGAGATCAAATGAGCATTATAACTACTATCGATAATTTTTAAATTATTAATTCCTTTCAAGAAAGTGTTACGACCAGGAGCTTCACGCATATCGGAAAAGTCACTCGGGATTTGAATATGAAGATATTCGCAAAGCTTGGATAGCATAGATAATTGAATCGCCAAATCGCGTTGCATCGGATTTTTAAAGGTGATAGTGAATTCACCCAGCTTTGGCTGACTAGTAAAATCCATGACGAACTCAGTCTTATTTGGATAAACGGCATATTTTAACAATTCACTCTTGCTACACTTAATAACTTCGGCCTTAGTCTTGCCTTTGGCGACAATTTTATCTATCGCACGATTCATTAGAGCGACATCCTTATCGATGAGAATTAATTTTTGAGTATTTTCTGGTAAAGTAGCGAATTCGTGCGTGATGGCTTTTTCGAGATTCGGGAAGATACCGGCTTCGACCTGTTTTTCAAATTGCACGGCATGTGAAAGACCTAATGATACCCAAATCGTGACTTCTGGTTTTAGCCATTTGGCGAGGAATTCAGCTTCGTGTGGGCGTTCTCCATCGATTTCGACAATATAAAACTTTTCACGATGGGTGTAAAAAAGCGATTTGAATGGCACGCCGATAATTAGGCTGAGCCAGCGCCACTTACTACCACGTACGCCGTCCATATCGACAATATCAAAGGCTACGCCAAAGGCAGAATTAGCATTAAAAGAATAGTGCGCCTTAGTTTTCAGAGTAGATTCGACCAAATTTAACATGGTAGTCTTACCCACTGAACCGGTAATGGCAATTACCCGAGGTTTCCAGCGTTTAAGTGAAATATTGGCAAAAAAACGAAAATAATTCGCAGCTAAAAAATAAAATTTCTTTTTAAATCTCATTACGAGCGTCATATATTTATTTTAGCATATACCTTTAATTTTTTATATTTTGGAAGAAGCGGGCAGCGCGTTCGGTAGTGGGATGGTTCATCACTTGGTGCGGTTCACCATCTTCAATAATTTTCCCCTTATCAAGAAAGATAAGGCGGGTGCCAACTTCTCTGGCAAAACTCATTTCATGAGTGACAATCACCATAGTACGGCTGTGATCTTTGGCAAGATCTTTAATGACCTCGAGTACTTCGCCAACCATTTCTGGATCGAGCGCAGAGGTCGGCTCATCGAACAAAATTACCTCTGGATGCATGGCTAAGGCGCGAGCGATAGCGACACGCTGTTTTTGGCCACCGGAAAGATTCTTCGGATAATCATAAGCTTTATTCGCTAAACCCACCCGTTTTAGTAACTCCATAGCCTCTTTTTCCGCCTGCTTATTCGAGATATGTAGAACTTTTTTAGGAGCAAGCTTGATATTTTCTATGATATTAAGATTTTCAAAAAGATTAAAACTTTGAAAAACCATACCAACTTTAGCACGAAGCTTATTAAGATTGGTTTTTGGGTTCGTAATCTCCTGTCCATCGATAAAAATTTGACCCTTATCTGGAACATTTAGCAAGTTTAAGCAGCGCAAGAAAGTGGATTTCCCAGAACCGGAAGAGCCAATCAAAACTACGGTTTCGCCATCTTGGATTTCGAGATCAATACCACGGAGAACTTTTTGATTTTCGAAACTTTTTTCAAGCTTCTTTACGACAATAGACATATTAAGCCAACCTCTTTTCCACTTTCGACATAATTTTAGTAAAGATTAGGGTGATAGCCAGATAAATAATTGCGGCAGCTACTAGAGATTCAAAAGCTGTGGCAGTGAGGGAACGAATGTCGTCGGCGCCACGCATAATATCGCCGAGACCAATCCATCCCACGATGGAAGTTTCCTTAAAAAGTGAAATACCTTCACCAATTAAACCTGGCAGAGAGTTCTTTAAAGCCTGTGGCATCACGACGTAAAGTTGTGTACGAAATTCTGAAAGACCGAGTGAACGCGCGGCTTCCTTTTGACCCTTTGAAACGCTCTCGATACCACCACGAATGATTTCCGAAATATAAGCGCCACTATTTAGTGAAAAAGCTACGGCGGCTACGATAATTTTCGGCATGACGCGATATTCGGCGAAGATCACGTAATACATAATTAAGAGCTGCACCAGAAGAGGTGTGCCGCGAATAATTGTGACATAGAGATTGGCGATTTTTTGACAAAATTTAACGCTGGAAGTGCGAAGCATTGATATTAAAACGCCGAGAAGAAAACCAAAAAAGAGTGCCAAAATAGTTAAGACAATGGTGACTTCAAGTCCGTGCCAAAAATAAATCCAACGACCATTACCGAAGATGACTTCAAAAAATTTCATCTAGTTTCTCCAAAATATTTCCTCGATAAAGCATCCATTCGGCCGTCCTCTTTCATGTGATTAATCGTTTGATCAACTTTTTCCTTGAGAGTCTGATTAGATTTTTTCATGGCAATGGCATAAGATTCATTACCGATAGCGGAACCAAGGATTTTTAGGCCCGGAAATGCCACGATATATTGATTAGCTGGCGCGTCGTCTAGGATTACCGCGTCAACCCGACCAGAAGCGAGCTCCTGTAAAACATTCGGCGCGGCTGGGAACTGAATAACTTTAGCACCTTTAATTTCGGAAGCTAAAATGTCGCCGGTAGTGCCGAGTTGAACTCCAATTTTCTTACCGACTAGGCCAGATTTATTAAAAATCTTGCTATCTTCTGGGACAATAATGCGCTGGGTGGCCTGATAATACGGCTCCGAAAATAGCGCATTCTTGGCGCGTTCTTCAGTGACCGACATGCCAGCCACGGCAAGATCAATGCGACCACCTTCGAGAGCTGGAAGTAATCCGTCAAAAGACAAATCTTCAATCTTCAGTTCGGCGCCGAGGTCTTTCGCGATTTCGCGCGCGAGATCCACATCAAAACCAACCACCTGCCCACCCTCTTTATATTCAAAAGGCTTAAAAGTGGCATTCGTCCCCATGACGAGAACTGAGGCATCGTGAGACACCACGGTTTCACGCTTCAAAATGTCGAAAAACATCCAGAAAAAAGCCGCAACGCACCCCACCAGAATAATCAAATTTTTAATAATTCGGACTGGATTTCGTTTCGGCTTATGCATAATCTAAGTATAAGGTGTTTAGGATAATTATTCAAGAATGCAAACGCAATAAGAATAGACGTGCGTTGATTTAGTAAGATTTAAATCTGAGTAAAGTATCCTGGAGCACCTGGACGGTCAATACGAAGACATTTTAATTGTTCTCCAGTTGGAATATAACAACTTGAACCGTTGCTGGTCTTAATTAGCCTACGTCCACCAAAAGCCTCTAATCTTAGGTTGGGTGTACTTGATAAATTAAAATCGTTTTTAGCATAAATACGGGTCAGACTATCTCGAGTATAACGTCCAAGATAAAACATCTCATTAAACTTCGTAACGTTTCGGGTGTCAAAGTTTGTCAAATATAACGTCGTCAAATATTCTGTACCTGCGAACATATAACTCATATCGGTTACATTTTGGGTATTAAAACTTGAAAGATCCAAAGTAGTCAGCTTCACGCCCGCAAACATACTACTCATATTAGTAGCACTTTGGGTTTCAAAAGCAGTGGTATTTATCGATGTCAATGGCGTATTATCGAATAAATGACTAAAATTAAGTACATTTCCGGTATTAAATCTTGACACTACTAAACTTGCTATTTGCGTATAGGAAAACATATTATTCATATCTCTCACGTTTTGAAAATCAAAACTGGAAAGATTTAGCGAAGTTAATCTAGAGGCCCGGGAAAACATCTCGCTCATGTCAGTAACATTTGATGTATTAAAATTTGGCATATTTAGGCCTGTAAATTTTGTAGATCCTCGAAACATTCCTTTCATATTGGTAACATTTTGAGTATTAAAACTAGATAAATCCAAAGCAAAATTAAATCCACCACGACCAGGAGCCATTTCGCTAAACATCTCGCTCATATCTTGCACTTTGCGAGTGTCAAACCTTGATAGATCCAAAGAAGAGAGCGTAGAGGCACCTTTAAACATACCCTTCATACTAATCACTTCACTAGTATCAATACCTGATAAATCAGCACTATAAATACCCGAGAATGAGCTAAACATAAAGCTACTATCTGGGTTAGCGTAAATTTTAGCAGCGTCTGAGCCATAACATATACTTTGATCACCCCAACTCCAATCTGACCAAATATAAACATCAAAATCTGACTCTACTGGATCGGCAACATTATAGTGAGGCTGTCGTTTTATAGCATCTGTAACAGAACATCTTCTAAATGCGTTTGCACGACTATAATTTACTCTGGCTATGGCTTGGTTAATTTCTGGGCCAGGCTTAAAGACAGCGCGCCTGTCAATTGGATTAGTCACGACGGAAAAAATTAGACGATTCGCGTAGCTGCCATTTTCTAGATTACTGGTAAGCTTCATGCCAATATTTAAATCCGTAACACTAACACCATTAGTGGCTTCAGTAGTTTGGCGGAAACTAGCGGGTGCAGCAAGCGCTGGAATAGGATTATAATTTGGTGCGGAAGCTAGACGATAACCCCAGGTGTTATTTGGCAGATTAGCGAGAGGACTAGGTGTAGAGATTGAATCAATTTTTGCTTGCAAGGCCGAGCTATTGTTTACTAGAGAGGTATTATTTGATTCGGAACTTATGGTAGCAGTATAACCAGTACGATTGTTAGTATTTACAGTCAAGCGCAATGGGAACTCAGTAGTTTTATTAGCGGAATTAATTACCTGATTGCCATTAATAGTTACACTAGCGTTATTAATAGCCGCAGAGAGAGTTGGGGTCGGGGCGGCGAAAACATCTGAGGCGCCAAATTGGTTACCTAAAATAGTGAACGTAAAAAACGACAGCAGCAAGATTAAAGACTTTTTAGCCCTCAAAGATATTTTGGATTGATGGAAGAGATTTTTCATAGTTTTTATATGACCGTGTGATTTGTCGTGTTCTATTTTACCATAAGCAAAATAAAAATCCAAATGCGAAATTTGGATTTTTAGATATTTTTGGATTTAAAGTTTATATTTTCCGATGAGTTGTGAGTTTTTAAATTATGAATGTGGTTTTAAGTATTTTAACTACGGCTTAGCGGTAAAGTAACCTGGAGCGCCGGCAGTATCGAGGCGGAGCCAAGTCTTATCGGCGGTAGCTGGGTCGGTTTCATGGGAACCATTGCCACCACGCAAATTGGTACGACCGGCGAAGAGATTTTCAGCTTGAGCGGAAGCATCGACGACGAAGTTTGTCGAAGCATAAATTGTGGTTAAGGCATCACCGGCTGGACAAGCAGCCGTAGTGGTACCGACGCCGGCGAGACTAAAGAGATTATCGAAATTTCGCACATTGGTGGTACTTAACATCGAAAGATCGAGGCTAGCAACCTTACAAGTATTAGCGAACATACCTGCGATAGTATTGGCATTTTCTAGAGTAAAATCAGCACCTAGCTTGATTTCGGTAGCAGCCTGAAGATTATTAAAGAGATTAGAAGCATCCTTAACTTGCTTGGTATTAAAATTCGAAAGATCAAGCGATGTGAGTTCAGTCATACCAGAGAACATATTACGCATATTAGTCACACGAGCTGTATCGAAATTTGATAGATTCAAGCTTTGGACTTTTTCAGTGCCATCAAACATACTGGCCATATTTACGACATTACTGGTATCAAATTTCGCCAAATCGAGATCCTGCACATGAGTGAAATTCTTGAACATGTTAGAAGAATCTGGCGCGAGGAAGATTTTTTCGGTCTCGGCATAATAGTAAACGGTTTTATCGGCTTCCTTATACCAAGCCTTAATGACATAATCTGAATTTAGATTATCCTGAACTTCGATAGCTTTATCTCCAGCAGTAGGGGCGGTGACACTACGACGGAAATGTTCGATCATTTCTTGACCATGACCGAAGAAGTTGGAGGAGCTACGCTTGCCGAGATAAGTGATAGCCTTATTGAAGGACTCACCCTTGTCCATAATGGCTTCTTTTTGATAAGTATTCGCTACCACAGAAACCACTAACTGATTAATATAGTCGCCTGGACGCAAATCGTCGCCGAGATTAATGCCGAGATTGAGAATGGTTTTTTGGTTAGCGACTTCTTTTTCGCTATTATTTACCACAGTGGCTGGGTGACTGAGACTTGGGATTGGACTGTAGTCGGTAGCGGTAGATAATTTATAGCCCCATGTGTTGGCGGTAAAATTACTTAACGTCTGGTCACTGGTGATTGATTCAATCTTATCCGGCTTGGCTGGGTCAGAATTATTTAGCGCAGTATTATCGGTTTTGGAATTAACCACCACCTTATAGCCAGATTTGTTCTTCGCACTGACGCCAATATTCAAATTCATTTCTCTTTTGACCGTAGGATTATCGAGCAAAAGATCGCCATCAACCTCTGTTTTAACATTATCAACATAGGCCGAAAGACTGGACTGGTAGAGGGCAGAAGTGTTTTTCGTATTAAGCCAGGCAGCTGCGACCAAAGCCAAGGCAAGGCCCGAGCTAAGCTTCAAAAATTTATGATTCACAATATTTTCCCTAATTCGTTTTATACTACATTTAGTTTAGCATAACTAGAATGGAAGAAAAGTCTTGAAAAATTTGAGAAATATTATTCATCAAGATATTTTTCAGCTTGAAAGTCAGCATCAATCATCCAATGACCACGAAGACGAAAGGCGGGGATAGTACCACGAATGGCTTTGTTGGTGGCGGATTGGACGCTCATTTGGTTTCGCTTCGCCCAGTCGGAGACGGAGACAATTTTCGGTGCAGTGAGACGAGTGATGCGACGATAGAGGGCCTCGATGAGAAGTCTGGCAAAGAAATCGGATAAACGATCGAGCTTATTAAAATTCGAATATTCTTCTAGGGCTGGATAATATTCTTCATTTTTGGACTTATTGGGAATTAGAATAGGAGGCAAGTCGAGCAAATCTAATTGTTCATTAATTAGAAGTCGACCGATTCGACCATTACCATCAATGAACGGATGGATATTTTCAAATTCGGCATGAAAATAGACTATTTTGTCGAGAAAATACTGACCATCTGATGCGTTATATTTTCTAACTAAATCCGACATAAAACCGTGGACGAATTGAGGATTCGCACCGAGATGGCTACCTACACGCACCCATTCCTTATTCGCGCGAAATCGGCCGGCAGCATCATCACGAATATTTTGCAATAAAATACTGTGAAGTTTAAGAATTAGCGGCACAGAGATTTCAGTTTCCGGATTATCTAGAAGAAACTTCATAGCTTTCGCTAAATTAGTTGCTTCAAAAATCTCACGGATTTGATGGTCAGTGCGGATCTGGTGACGTATTAAAATGTCTTCCGTATCTTCGAGGGTAAGCGTGGAGTTTTCGATGGCATTGGAATTATAGACCATCTCCGGAAGCTCGACGAGGCTTAGTTCTCTGATTCCAGAAGCATAATTTGGTACCAAATCACGGTAACGTTCAATCAAGAAGTCTAATTTTTGCCGAAGAGAATTATTAACCATAACTCTATTATAGCAAAAACGTTTAAAATTGTCATTTTCGATGATTTTAAACGCTTATGGTTTCTGAGTGAAGTAACCCTTAGCGCCTGGGCGGTCGATGCGAAGCCAAGTTTTGTCAGCAGAAGCAGGATTTACAAGGAAGGAACCATTGCCACCACGTAGTTTAACCTGATTTCGAAAGACATTATCAAATTCAGTACCAGCAGAAATGTTAAAATCTTGACTGACGTAAATTTTTTCCAATTTTGTTTCGAGCGGGCGCGAGGAAGCAAACATGTTGCTAAATTTATTCACCTTCGCAGTATTAAAATTGCTCAAATCAAGTTCGGTAAGACTATTCGTATCTGTAAACATGCCACGCATATCTGTCACACTAGCCGTAGAAAAACGTCCGCCGAGATTGATTGAGGATAAAGCCGCCATACCGGAAAAAATATCTTGCATATTATGGACCTTACTAGTGTCAAGATGACTGAAGTCAAGATTTTCGAGCTTACTAGTACTATAAAACATACGGTACATGGATTCTACTTTACTGGTATCGAAGGACGAAATGTTGAGATTTTTTAGCTCAAACATATAGCTAAACATGGATGCCATATTTGTCACATTCCTGGTATCAAACTGCGAAAGATCCAGACTGACCAATTTACGATCGTTGAAGAACATATTATACAAACTGTTTGCCTTAGAAGTATTAAAATTGTGTCCAAGCTCAAGAGTAGTGAGATTCAGCATGCCACTAAACATACCAGCCATACTAATACTTTCACTGGTATTAAAAGTCGAGACATCAAGTGAAGTGAGATTCGAGCAGGCATTAAACATATTGGTAAAATCTGTAACCTTCCTAGTATCAAAACTCGAAAGATCAATTTCCTGCAATTGACTACAATTATTGAACATACTATTCATATTAGTGACATTACTAGTCTGGAAATTAGGGCTTAAAATAATCTTTTTTACATTACTCATACCGCTAAACATAGCACTAGTAGTAATCACTTTTCTGGTATCAAAATTCGAGAGATCAAGCTTCTCCAGAAGGATGCAGTTTGAAAACATGCTGGCCATATTTGTCACATTGTGAGTCTTAAATTTGTCACTAATTTTAAAATCGGTCATTGAGCGGAGATTACCAAACATGGAGAGCATGTTGGTGACCTTAGAAGTATCAAAATTACGGATATCGAGGCTAGTGAGCTTGGTAGCGCCACCAAACATGGTTTGCATATTGGTAACCTTAGCCGTATCAAAACTCGAAACATTCAGACTGGTGAGATTACCACAATCCTTAAACATTTCCTGCATATTAACAACATTAGCAGTATTAAAATTCCCTAAATCTAGTGACATAATATTACTTGCACCACTAAACATATTGCCCATATCGGTAACTTTAGCAGTGTCAAAATGCGAGAGATCAAGATTTTGCAAAGAAGAATCACCCATAAACATACGAGAGAAGCTTTTAACGTTTTTAGTTTTGAAGCTAGAAATATTGAGATTTTTCAGGGATCCCATATAGGCAAACATATTAGTCATCGCAGTGACACGGGAAGTCTTAAAGGTAGAAAGATCTAGGTTTACCACACTTCTGGCGTTATTAAACATAAAAGACATATCCTTCACGTAACGTGTATCGAGTCCAGACAAATCAATATCGGTAATATTAAGGATGTTATTAAAAATCTGACGTGAGTCGTCGTTCATATAGACACGATCATTCTCGCAATAGTAGTAAACTGTTTTATCTGCTGGATCGAACCAAGCTAAAATTTCATAACTAGACTCATCGACATCTTCGATGTTGATAGTTTTCATGGCGGCCGTCGGCGCGGTCGGGCTTCGTTTGAACCCCTTAATAGCATGCAAATTCGTGCCTGCAAGCATTGCACTACGAGCAATTTTCTGGTTTAGATCTGGTCCTCTTGTGAGCGTAGCATTAGTACCGGCATTATTATTCGAAATAACCGAAATCATGAGGGTGTTTTTATAACTACCACTCAAAAGATCGGTGCCCAGATTCATGCCAATAGTAATATTCTTGACTTCATTACCATCAGTTTTTTCTTCAGTGTCTAAAAGATTCGTCGGACTGGCGACTGAACTAATCGGACGAAAATCAGTCTCGCCATCGATCTTATAACCCCAGGTCCGAGCAGGAAAATTACTTAGAGTATCGGCATGAGGGATTGAATTAATTTTATCGGTAACAGCAGAATTCGGACTAACAAGCGAAGTATTATTCGAATCAGTACTAATAATGATGCGATAGCCATTTTTATCATTAGAATTGATGGTTAATTTAGTGGTCGCTTCCTGAAGCTGTGGGCTCGCGGGATGATTATTACTACCATTAAATGTCACAGAAGATTGATTAAGAGCCGCAGACAAAGAAGGCGTAAAGAGGGCGTAAGTTTGGGGAGCAAAAATCAGGTTCAAGCTAAAAATTGAGGCCGTTAGGGTAAAAAAGCAGGCGAGACTTTTCAGCCATGAACGGGTGATTCGCAGTTTTTGATATTTATCGCTCGTCATGCAGGATAATTTTAACATAAAGGTTATACTAAAACAAATCAAAAATCCCAATACAAGATTGGGATTTTTAAGTAATTTATGTTTTAATTACATTTTGATTTCGGCATCAACGCCAGCTGGCAAAGACAAGTTTTGAAGTGCATCAATGGTCTTTGGGGTAGCATTGGTGATGTCGATGAGACGCTTGTGAATTTTCATTTCGAAAGCTTCACCACCGGTCTTGTAAACGTGAGGTGATTTCACCACAGTAAAAGTACTGCGCTTAGTTGGTAGTGGGACTGGGCCAGAAACGGCGGCACCAGTACGGATAGCGGTATCGACGATTTGCTTAGCGCTTTGGTCGATTACACGATGGTCGTAGGCTTTGAGACGAATACGGATCTTCAAGCCTTCGTTTTTTGCGTCTGCCATGTTTTCCTTCTAATTCTATAACTTCAGATGCTTGATGCGTCAATGAGTTTTTAGAATTCAATTAATAATAGTAGATTTATTTTACGATAAAAACAGAGGTTCGTCAAGATAAAAAAATACCTCCCCCGAAGGAGAGGTATTTAGGCTGTTATAGATTATTTGATAATCTTGGTAACAACACCAGAACCGACAGTACGGCCACCTTCGCGGATAGCGAAACGGTCGTTGTTGTTCATAGCGATAGCTGAAAGAAGCTTGACCTGGAAGGTAACAGTGTCACCTGGCATGACGATTTCTTTGTCAGCTGGAAGTTCGACTTCACCGGTAACATCGGTAGTACGGAAGTAGAATTGTGGCTTGTAACCCTTTGAGAATGGGGTGTGGCGGCCGCCTTCTTCTTTCTTCAAGATGTAAACCTGAGCTTCGAATTCAGTGTGTGGGGTGATAGAACCTGGCTTAGCAATAACCTGACCACGTTCGATTTGTTCGCGTTCGATACCACGGAGCAAGAGACCAGCGTTGTCACCAGCTTCACCTTCGTTAAGAGTCTTGTGGAAAGCCTCGATACCGGTAACGACAGACTTTTGGGTAGCCTTCAAACCAACGATTTCAACTTCGTCGTTCAATTTGACGATACCTTGTTCGATACGACCAGTAGCAACGGTACCACGACCCTTGATGGAGAAGACATCTTCGATTGGCATCAAGAATGGTTTGTCAAGATCGTGTTCAGGAATATCAAAGTATTCATCCATAGCGTGGACGAGATCCATGATGCGGTCTTCCATTTCGGTGTCGCCTTCAAGAGCCTTAAGAGCAGAACCCTTGATGATTGGAGCGTTGTCACCGTCGAAGCCGTACTTATTCAAAAGTTCACGGACATCCATTTCAACGAGCTCAACGAGTTCTGGGTCAGCAAGATCCATCTTGTTGAGGAAGACGATGATTTTTGGTACGTTCACCTGGTGAGCGAGAAGTACGTGCTCACGAGTTTGTGGAAGTGGACCATCGTTAGCAGCAACTACGAGGATAGCACCATCGATTTGAGCAGCACCGGTAATCATGTTCTTGATGTAGTCGGCGTGGCCTGGCATATCTACGTGAGCGTAGTGACGCTTTTCTGATTCGTACTCTTGGTGAGAGGTAGCAATGGTAATACCACGAGCTTTTTCTTCTGGAGCGTTGTCGATCTGATCGTAAGCAACTGATTTGTTAACTTCAGATGGGAGGCGCTTCGCAAGTACGGTGGTAATAGCAGCAGTAAGAGTAGTCTTACCGTGGTCAACGTGACCCATAGTACCAACGTTAATGTGTGGCTTGGAACGGTCGAAATTTGCCATTCTTTATTATTCTCCTTTAATATTTATTCTCCTTGGCACTAATATTAACCAGCCAAGAAGCTAGATATATCTATATATTAATAGATTTTAAAGAATAAGTAAAGAGAGAAATCCAGAAAAAAGGCGCCAAATTGACGCCTTGACAGTTAGTTTTTCGATGTTGTAGTAAAATTAGCCCAGATGGGCTGGTGTGATTTTTAGTTTAAATTTGCAGTTTTAATCTTCCGGTACGACTTTGACTAAATCATGGCGTTCACGATCCCACTCACAGCCACAGCCATAATCATCAAAATCAACTTCGTCGTCTGCGATTTTGGGGATTCTGTTCTTAGGGCTTCTGTCAAACTGAAAATGATAGCAACCCTGGTCCATTTCTTCATCGATTCTAGCAATTCTTTCCGCTAGAAGTTTCTTACGTTCATGATAGATTATAGACACGAGTGCCGGAAGTAAGGTCAGCACAATCCAACCACAGACAAAAATATCAATCCGTAGAATCAGGATAATGCGAAAATAATTCAGCACCAGACAGAATAGACCAGCCAAAAAGCACGACAACGTTACTAGTATTGCAAACATACAATTTCCCCCTTTTCTAAAGAACTTACTGATTTTTCCATTTTTTTGAAAAACTAACTTGCATATTTTACCATATTTTGCAGATTTTTGCCAGCAATTAATCCATTTATGTTAAAATTGACTTTTTTATCAAAAAATTGTAGAATATAACTAACTTTTAGGCTACTTTTATCCTACGCACATTAAAATGGAGGTGCATGATGAAGAAACAATTCCTGTTTTTGTCACTCGCTCTCGGCTTAGTTGCTTGCAACGCCCAGAGTAAAACCGTAATACCGGAGACTTCCGAAGTAGAAACTACCGCGAGGGCGGAAGTGAAGCACGAAGAAGAAACCGACAATCCATACGAGATGGGCGCACAACTGACGGCAGCTGTGGATGCTTCCGAATTCGGTGGCGGCGAAGTAGCCGGCCCGATTAGGGATGCCACACCAGACGTATTAGAAGCTAGGCGAGCAGCCAGAAATGATTATGGATTAGCACCGCTAAAAGACCCCGATCCAAGTAGGTCGCACCCAGGAACATTCCAAATGGTTTCTGAATTTAATATCAGAGAAGTGGAAGACCTGAGAGACCGGCTTGAGTCGCAATCTGGCAGCTATATCTCGGATTTTATGGTGCCAAGTAACGTAATTCTCTTCCCGAAGCATTTAACCCAGAATATCAGAGGAAATTCGGTGCTCGAGGTAAATACGGATGCCGGAGAGAATAGTTATTACCACTATCGGAATATACCGACCTATATCAAGGACGGTACCGATGCAGGATTCTTGGACCCCTATCTGAATGGCCGCACACCGAATTTTACCGGAGCTGACGGAATTAATTATACGCAGTTCCTGGTGCAGAATTTGGTAGATGAATTTCACACTACCAATTACGACCCCATGGAGCCGATTGAACCAGATGAACCGGACACTATTTCTTTTACGGCGGAGTATATGCTGAGACGTATTAAGCAAGAAGCCTCTGAACCACTCCCCACCCATCAGAAGAATGACCCAAAGACCTACACTAGATTTGGCGAGTTTGACCTGGTTGGCTATATGAGAGATAACGGGTTCAACCTCAGATTAGCTGATAGCTTCCCGGCACTTGACGTCTATACCTTTATTTGCGAAGCGAATCCGAAATTAATGATTCGGTTCGATGCAAATTATGGAGCGGAGGGTAAGCAGATAAACGATCTTGGCAATATGGCAGATTTCGAAAAACGTCTAGTACCCTACCGTATCGATTCTCGCCGACATATAAGCGGAGTGTTTTACGGTATCGGCGTAAATGGAATTGAAGTCTACTACGTGAAAGATGACCGGCTTTTCCCGAATTCTGGCTACGGAAGAACCGATGCGAGACCGGAAGATTTTTATCACGTGATGCACAAGATGAAGCTCACAGATATTGATCATAATGGTGGATCATATTTCTCTAATGATGGCAATGTTTTGTTACTTTCGCCAGAACTTTCGAGTTTCTATGCAGAGATGCAACTAAAACATTTCGTTGAGAGTAGCCCGAGTCATGACTTCTCGAATGATCGTTATCGTGCATTGTATTATGTGCGTGAGGATTCGGTGGATTTGATCAAGCGAGTAGTAGAGCGTACTAATGCTCTGGTTGGACACGAGTCTAATCTCAATCGCGATGATTTGTTTAAGGATATCGATGCAAATGTAGTCGTAAGACGAAATTAATCTCCAAAAAAAAGAGCCTCGCAGAAATGTGGGGCTTTTTGATGTAGAAATATTTTCACTAATTTTTCAAGTTTTCAGATACTCCAAATAAAACTTTCAGATAAAAAATAACCTCCGAAGAGGTTATTTTTTAAGAGATTAATTACTCTTACTTAGAAGTATTGCGCTTCTCAATGATTTCTTGAGCAACGTTAGGTGGTACTTCCTCGTATTGCGCGAGCTCCATAGAAGAAGCGGCACGGCCCTGGCTCATCGAGCGGAGATCCGAAGTGTAACCGAAGAGGTTAGCAAGTGGAGCGAAAGCAGTAATAAGCTTAGCGCCACCTTGGATGTCTTCCATAGCGTCGATGCGGCCACGACGAGAGTTAATGTCACCAATCACGTCACCCATGAATTCTTCAGGGGTAGTAACTTCAAGCTTCATGAATGGTTCAAGAAGCACTGGTTTGGCTTTCTTGATACCTTCACGGGTAGCCAAGCTACCAGCAAGTTTGAAGGCGAGCTCGGAAGAGTCGACATCGTGGTAAGAACCATCGTAAAGGGTAGCCTTGATATCGACGACTGGGTAGCCAGCAATCACACCACCGTTAAGGGTTTCTTCCACACCTTGTTGGACTGGCTTGCGGTATTCTTGAGGCACCACTCCACCCTTAATCATATCGATGAATTCAAAGCCCTTACCTGGTTCATTTGGCTCAAATTTAATCCAAACGTCACCGTATTGACCACGACCACCGGACTGCTTAATGTGCTTACCTTGAGCTTCGGCAGTACCACGAATAGTTTCACGGTAGGCAACCTGAGGAGCACCAGTATTAGCCTCCACGTTATGTTCACGCTTCAAGCGGTCGATAATGATTTCAAGGTGAAGCTCACCCATACCAGAAATAATAGTTTGACCGGTTTCTTCATCAGTGTGAACACGGAAGGTTGGATCTTCTTCGGCAAGTTTTGCGAGACCGAGACCCATTTTTTCTTGGTCGGCCTTAGTCTTAGGCTCAACCGCGATAGAAACAGGTGGTTCTGGGAATTCGATAGATTCAAGGTGAATTGGGTGGGCTGGATCACAAAGAGTGGTACCAGTGGTGGTTTCCTTGAGACCGACGATAGCGGCGATATCACCAGCGGCAACTTCAGAGATTTCTTCACGCTTATCAGCGAACATACGGACGAGACGACCGACACGTTCCTTATTGCCAGTAGTAGCGTTTAAGATGTAAGAACCAGACTTCAAAACACCAGAGTAAACGCGGACGAAGACGAGCTTACCGACGAATGGGTCAGAAGCGATCTTGAAAGCAAGAGCGGTGAGCGGTTCAGTGACAGAAGCCTTGCGGATAACCTTATCACCAGTTTTTGGATCGGTACCAACGGTTTGACCAAGATCACGGTCAAGAGGTGAAGGAAGATAGTCAACACAGAGGTCGAGGACTTTTTCGACGATCACACCACGACCATCACCACCAGTCACGAGGAAGAAATCACCGTCAAGTACACGTTTACGAAGAGCTACTTTAAGTTCAGCTTCGGTGATAGCTTCTTCACCTTCGGCGAAGTACTTGTTCATCAAATCTTCATCAGCGGCCACAGCTTCTTCAACGAGAAGAGCGCGAGCTTTCTTAGCCTTGTCAAGCATATCAGCAGGAATTTCACCAACCGTCAATTCGTGGTCAGCATATTCCTTGTAGGTGTAGGCCTTCATATCGATAAGGTCGACGACACCACAGATATCTTTTTCGAAACCAATTGGAAGGTGAATAGCGAAAGCATTCTTCGAGAGACGCTTGTGGATAGAGTCGAGAGACTTGTAGAAGTCACCACCGATTTGGTTAATCTTGTTGATAAAACAGAGGCGTGGGACACCATATTTGGTAGCTTGGCGCCAAACGGTTTCGGATTGAGCTTCGACACCCATCTTACCGTCGAAAACGGTGACGGCACCATCGAGCACGCGAAGAGAGCGTTCTACTTCGGCGGTAAAGTCGATGTGGCCCGGGGTATCGATAATGTTAATTTTGTGACCTTTCCAAGTGGCGGTAACAGCTGCGGAAGTAATGGTAATACCACGTTCCTTTTCCTGTTCCATCCAGTCAGTAGTAGCACCACCGGTGTCACCCTTGACGAGGTCGATTTTGTGCTTCAAGCCAGTACGGTAGAGGATAGCCTCTGAAGTCGTGGTCTTGCCTGCATCAATATGTGCAATAATACCAATATTGCGCAATTTTGATAAATCATGTGTAGCTTCTGCCATGAATTTCCTTATTAATTAATAGTTTTTTTAGACTTTCAGGATATTTTACCATAATTTCAAGAAGAAAAAAAGAGAGCACTGGGCTCTCTTTGGGATTTTTTTAATCATGGGTCAGGTAAAAGCTATTCAGATCTAACAGCAACACAATGACGGCCGTCACTATCGACACGATGGAAATATCCGTTAATAGTTTTAGCCATAGAGCCGTCAGTTTTTGCGGTATTATATTCAGTGAATATACAACTATCATTAAAGTATGAGCCAACTAGACTGGTATTGCCATCGAACATCTCACTACTCTCTGAGACATAGGTCAAATCAAGATCATGGTTAGTCCTAATCTCTTCCAGTTTATTATTACCCTTAAACATCTTCTTGGTATTATTTAATTCAGGGGAGAATTGATTGTCTCCGAAATTGATTCGCTTAAACCCTTCATCGGTGCGTTCGAACATAGACTCCATGTTCTTACATTTTGAAAGATCAACTCCAGAAAGGTCTAGGTTATCAAAGCGCGGAGCATTAGCCGTAGAGAAGAAATTCGAACAGTTTTCACCAAGTTTCAAGGTTCCAGATGGAGACCACCAACGCAAACTTAAACCGTTATCGATACAGTTAGTAGAAATCCAAAACAATACTGGCTCTTCATCATCCGTATTATTGGCCGTGAGATTATACATATCAGATCCCACTTCTCTTGTAGGAGGACAGGCTGGACCAGGCATACCAGCATATTCATAATCTGGTTTTATGTTTGAGACAATAGATTCATCATTTTTTACTTCGTCAGAAAAATCCCTTGGGGTCGGCTTAGTATATTCAAAGCTCCTAAATACCCGATTATTTGGAATTTTACGGAAAGCTGAATATCCGTCCTTGAGGGTGGCCGGTTTCAAATTATTCGTATTAGCGACGGTGGTAAAAATCATTTTACCGACATAGGTCGATGGGGCCAATTGTTTATTTACCGAAATATTACAGAATACACCATTATTTTGATTGTCATTTGGCTTCACATACTTAACTTCGTCGATTAACTTTTGCTTGCTCCTGGCCGGAATCGACAGGTCATTATTGGTGGAGAAGAGAGTTTTATATACTTCTCCCGCAATTGTATCTGGAACCTGTAAAATACCACAATACCAGTAATTATCCGCAGTATTCTTCGGTACGCCATTCTCAAAATCTGAAGGGGTAGCAGAACGAATTGAGTCGGTCACGGTAGTATCGATACTACGCATACTAGTATCTTCATCAACGTCCGAGAAGTAAACCTTGTAACCTGCAGGATTATTAGTCTTTACGGTAGGTTTAAAAGTAACATTATTTTGATCTTCATGTTCAACCCCGTCCGAAGTAAGATAGACGTCATTAAACTTATGGAACGCTTCATTCACACTGATAGACAGATTAATGTCGCTAGGCTTTAGAGCCGGTTTTTCTTCAGCATGGGCGAAGTTCATAAAATTCGGTGCAATAGATAAGGTGCCGAGAATGAGTGCCATGCCGCCAAACGAAATAATCGGTAAGAAACCAAAAATGCGCTGCCACGCCTGCGCTGGCCTCTTAAAAAATGTTTTAATTTTAGACATACTACCTTTCCTTTTGATTTTTGTGCTTATGCTTTTAGTTCTATTTTATAGTATTTATGGTTTTATTCAAGGTCTAAAATAAGACTCTAATATTTCGATGTGTAACCTAAAAAAAGAACCCCAAAACGAGGTTCTTTTTTATTTTTAGAAAATGGTTAAACTAGCGGCATCTTCGTATTTTTTTGATTTTTAGAAATGGCCGAACTTGGCAGTATCTTCGTATTTTTTATGTAGGAGACCAAGATCTTTAATGATATTTTTCGGAGTACAGGCAGCATATAATTCTGGCTCTGGCGTGATATTTTTGCCATCACCCTTGATATAGATTGCCAGTGGCTCAGCAATACCAATAGCATATGAAAGTTGCACTTCGCAAGAATGCAAATTATAACGCTTGAGATAGTCCACGGCAATTTCACGAGCCTTATAGGCGGCGGAGCGGTCTACCTTGGATGGGTCCTTACCAGAGAAGGCACCACCACCGACTGGAGCAAAGGATTGATAGCTATCCACTACAATTTTGCGCCCGGTGAGGCCAGCGTCACCCATGAAACCACCGATGAGGAATTTACCAGTAGGATTAACGAGGAATTTTTCGACTTCTACGCCGTATTTGCCGGCAATTTCACGGGCCTTATCGATGAGAATTTGATCGGTTTCGGCGCGATTAGTTTCGGTATTTTGATAACTGATAGTCCAATCCTTAATTTTAACAAGGCGCATATTATCATCGTATTCACCGGTGAGCTGAGTTTTACCGTCAGCGAGAAAGCGTGAATCTTTTTGGCGCAATTCGTCATAGAATTTGGAAAATTCCTGCATAATCACCATGGCGGTCGGCTTATATTCGGCATTATCATCGCAAGCAAAACCAAACATCATTCCCTGGTCGCCAGCGCCTCCCACTTCATCATTCGTACCGAGAGCGATGTCTTGGCTCTGGACGCCGAGATTATTGACGATTTCAAAATCTGCGAGTGTGCCAGAAGGCGTGAGATTTTCTGCGTTCTCACCATTAATATAGCCAACCTCCTTTAAGACACGCATCACCACAGCTTCAACATCAACCTTAGCAGCGGAAGTGACTTCACCGGTGATAAAAATCCTACCTTTACCACCCATCACTTCGATGCCACAACGGGAGCCGGAATCGCCAGAGAGGAAGGCGTCCAGCAAGGCGTCACTAATTTGATCACAAACTTTAT
>CAUQSJ010000007.1:0-37769 GCA_963520835.1 uncultured Candidatus Saccharibacteria bacterium | reverse complement strand
CTATAAGATGACAGATTTGCAGACCAATTTCCACTATAACGTTTTGGCTTTGGTGAATGGAATTCAGCCACGGATTATGGGGCTCAAGGAAATTTTGGCAGAGTTTATTAAGCACCGCCAAAAAGTGATTCGTCGCCGTACGGAGTATGACTTGCGTAAGGCTAAGGAACGCGCGCATATTCTTGAAGGTTTGAAGATTGCCCTGGATAACATCGACGAAGTGATTAAAACGATTCGCGAATCGTATGATGATGCGGATAAGCGTTTGATGGAACGTTTTGGACTCTCGGAAATTCAGGCGGCAGCGATTTTGGCAATGCAATTACGTCGTTTGCAGGGCTTGGAACGCGATAAAATTGAGGCGGAATTGCAAGAACTGATGGCTTTGATCGCGAAATATGAAGAGATTTTGGCAGATGAAGCGAAGATTTTGAACGTGGTGAAAGAAGAACTTCTAGCCATGAAAGAAAAATACGGCGACAAGCGTCGTTCGAAGATTTTCAATCATGAACTTGGTAAATTCTCGGAAGAAGAATTGATTCCAGAAGAAGAAAGTGTGATCTTGCTCACAGCAGAGAATTACATTAAACGCGTATCGCAGACTGATTTCCGCCGCCAAAACCGTGGTGGTAAGGGAAAGAGGGGCATGACTACGAAGGAAGAAGATGTAATTTCGCAGATTTTGACGACGAATTCGCATGATTATCTTTATATCTTCACCTCACAGGGCCGTATGTTTAAGATGAAGGCTTATGAAGTCCCTCAGGCTTCCTTGACGGCGAAGGGTACGGCAGCAGTGAATCTGTTGAACATGCATCCAGATGAAAAGATTACGGAGATTATTAAATATAACGAAGATAATCAGCAGTCGGATGATAAGAGTGATGACGAGGCGGATGAATACCTCTTTATGGCAACTAAGAACGGCACGATTAAGAAGACCGCGATGAAAAATTACGCGAATGTGCGTTCGAATGGTCTAATTACGATCAAATTGGATCCAGGAGATGAACTGAAGTGGGTGAAGCCAACTACAGGGAAGAATGATATCATTATTTCTACCTCGGCTGGTCAAGCAATCCGCTTTAATGAAGCCGATGTGCGTGCGATGGGTCGTTCGGCAATGGGTGTACGTGGAATGCGTCTCCGTCCGAAAGATGAAGTGGTAGGTATGGATATCGTGACTGATCCAAAACAGAAATTGATTGCAGTTTCGGCGAATGGTTACGGTAAGTCTACGCTGGTGGCCAACTTCCCAACTCATAAACGTGGTGGTGTGGGTATCAAGGTGGCAGCAGTGACGGCGAAGACTGGTCCAATCGTGGCGGTGCATACCTTAGATCCAGAGGCGAGCGAAGTGATTATGATGTCATCGAACGGTCAGGCGATTCGTGTGGCGGTGAAAGACATTCCAACCCTTGGACGTGCTACGCAAGGTGTACGCATCATGCGAATGGCAGAAGGTGACACGGTGGCTTCAATCGGCATTGTCTTGCCAGAAGAAAAAGATGAAGAAGAGACTAACGAATAATTAGGTCTTTAGAAAAAAGTACGCGTCTAGCGTACTTTTTTGTGGTGGGTGTGGGTGGTTTTTGGGTAGATTTTGGATGGAGTTTAGGTGTGCTTTTGAGCGGATTTTGAGTAGATTTTTGAGCGGATTTTTAGATTTTTTTGTGGGTCATAACTTGCTTATGGTAATTGATAACTTGCTTATGCTAAAAAATTTTTGAGGGATTTTACCTCTGTTAAATTATTTTTGAAAATGTTTATGGTTGTGATTTTTGAGATTTTTCGCTATGGTGCAGGTAAATAAAACAGTGAGGTAATATGAAAAATCAGCAAACAAAGAAAATAAAAAAGACAGTGCTAGGAATTTTAGGATTCAGTATGATGACACTTGGGCTGGGATTTGGAGCAAATTCGACGGTTTTTGCGACATTGAGAAAAACCGAATTGGTTGATAGAAATATCGTGCTTTCGGGGATTGTAAAAGAAAATGTGAAGCAAGATTCTGAAAAAGAGGTGAGTCGGGATTCTGGGGCGGAGAATAGTAAAAATACGGTGGGGGATGAAAATTCTGATGGTAAAAATTCTGATGGTAAGATTTCAGAAAAAGTAATCTCTGAAGGTGAAGTATTGGAGGGTGAGGTGCCAGAAGGAGAGCTCGAGGCGACCGACGAGGATGAGGGGGAATTAGATGAAAAGGAAATTTCAGAAGTACCAGTGTTAGGTCAGGTTGGTCAAACTTTGAAGGATTTTTGGTGGATTCTGGCAATTTTAGGGGGATTAATTAGCTTTCTTCTAGTCTTCTTATTTATCAAAAAGAAAGGAAAACGAATTCACCACTTACAATAGTAATTATTTCTCGCAAAATAAATTCTCATTTTTTCTCTCAAAATGAGTGGTGAAACGAAGAAAGTGTACCTTAAAAATAACTAATCTTGGACAAGAATACTTGGAACTCGGGTATTCTTGTTTTTCCTTGGATATGATAAGATATGAGTATGGAAAGCTGTTATGTTTTTTTAGCATTCGTCTGTGGCTGGTTTATCGCACAGTTTTTCAAACTAATTGTGTTTGTGATTAAAACTCGCGGAAAAGCGAAATTTTCGGAAGTACTATATTATATGATGAAATCTGGCGGAATGCCGTCTGGTCATACAGCGAGCTTTTCGGCGGTGACTGGGACGATTGGCTTTTTGTCTGGTTTTAATTCGACAGTATTTGCACTCGCAGTCTGTATGACTTCGATTTTGATTTATGATGCAACCAATGTACGTCATTCGGTGGGGGAACACGGTGAAATTATTAATCAGTTAATCGATGAGAAGAATTTGAAGCTAAATGAGGCGGAAAAAGTTGCACATCTACGCGTAGTGGAGGGTCATACGGTACCGGAAGTAGCGGCTGGATTGATTTTGGGTATATTAATTTCTATTGCAATTAATTTTCTATTAATTAAATAAATGGGGAATTAATAGGCGAAATCGAGCGATAAAACGGGAAGAAAGAACGGAAAAAAGCGCAAAATTAGCTGAAAATTAAAAAATCTTAAAAAATCTTGCAAAATTGTGTTGACATTTATTATTTTCTCATCTATTATAGAAACATCCTCATGAGCAAACGGGAAACCAAATGAACATGAGGGACGAATTTTAACAATTCAGTTGTGCAATTATTAAAATAGATTTATTTCTATTTTTATCATCGTCAGTTAATTTATAAATATTTGAGTTTTCAAATTTAAAATTCAAGGTCTTAGGACCTTTAATGGAGAGTTTGATCCTGGCTCAGGATGAATGCTGGCGGCATGCCTAATACATGCAAGTCGAGCGGTAGCATGGCTTCACCGTTTCCTTGACTCACTTGGCCTTATGCGAGTGGATAGATTCGAGGGAACCGTGAAGCTGATGACGAGCGGCGGACGGCTGAGTAACGCGTGAGAACATACCCCAAAGTGAGGGATAACTAGTCGAAAGATTAGCTAATACCGCATGTGATCTTTGGATTAAAGCATTTATGCGCTTTGGGAATGGCTTGCGTACGATTAGATAGTTGGTGAGGTAAAGGCTCACCAAGTCGACGATCGTTAGATGGTTTGAGAGGATGATCATCCAGACTGGGACTGAGACACGGCCCAGACTCCTACGGGAGGCAGCAGTAGGGAATCTTTCACAATGGGCGAAAGCCTGATGGAGCAATGCCGCGTGCAGGACGAAGGCCTTCGGGTTGTAAACTGCTTTTATAAGCGAGAAATATGATGGTAACTTATGAATAAGGATCGGCTAACTACGTGCCAGCAGCCGCGGTCATACGTAGGATCCGAGCATTATCCGGAGTGACTGGGTGTAAAGAGTTGCGTAGGTGGCAAGGTAAGTAGATAGTGAAATCTGGTGGCTCAACCATTCAGACTATTATCTAAACTATCTAGCTCGAGACTGTTATGGGTAACTGGAATTTCTAGTGTAGGAGTGAAATCCGTAGATATTAGAAGGAACACCGATAGCGTAGGCAGGTTACTGGGACAGTTCTGACACTAAGGCACGAAAGCGTAGGGAGCAAACGGGATTAGATACCCCGGTAGTCTACGCCGTAAACGATGGATACTAGCAGTTTTGGGTATCGACCCCCGGAGTTGCGAAGCTAACGCGTTAAGTATCCCACCTGTGTAGTACGATCGCAAGATTAAAACATAAAGGAATTGACGGGGACCCGCACAAGCGGTGGAGCGTGATCTTTAATTCGATGGTAAACGATAAACCTTACCAAGGCTTGACATCCGATGTAGGCTCTCGAAAGAGAACTGTGCCTTCGGGAACATCGAGACAGGTGATGCATGGCCGTCGTCAGCTCGTGTCGTGAGATGTTTGGTTAAGTCCATCAACGAGCGCAACCCTTGCAACCAGTTGTATTTTTCTGGTAGGACTGCCCCGGTAACGGGGAGGAAGGAGGGGATGATGTCAGGTCAGTATTTCCCTTACGCCTTGGGCTAGAATCGCGCTACAATGGCCGGTACAATGCGAAGCGAAGCAGTGATGTGAAGCAAATCGCACCAAAGCCGGTCCCAGTTCGGATAAAAGGCTGAAACTCGCCTTTTTGAAGTCGGAATCGCTAGTAATCGCAGATCAGCATGTTGCGGTGAATACGTTCCCGGGTCTTGTACACACCGCCCGTCAAACCATGAGAGTCACCAACACCCGAAGTCCGCCTCGGCGGCCTAAGGTGGGGGAGATGATTGGGGTTAAGTCGTAACAAGGCATCGGTACGAGAACGTGTCGATGGATTACCTCCTTTCTAGAGAAGGATTTGATGAGCATTGAACTAAGGTTTAATGTATCTAGGTCGGTCGTAATTGTGTTTATAAGCTTAAGACACAATATAGCTTACGTAAGTAAGATACGATTTACAGCTTACTAAAACAGACGATGAATTGCACAGCTGAGTTGTTAAGAAAAATTTCCGAAAGGAGATTTTTTTGTGGCTTTTATGTTATACTGCTGACATGAATATTGATCCTTTGCGGGAATTAGAGGGGATAGTCCTTTATTTTTATCAGGAGAAGAAAATGATGGGGGTTTCTTTCTTGACAGGAGTTTTAGGAGTATTAATTGATCTCAAACCAGCAGCATTATTGATTAATGACAAAATTAACAATTGTAAATTGTTGGATAATAAGAGAATTCTTGAAATTTTGAATAAATTAGGGGTAGATTTAGTTCGAGAAAAGTTGAATAAATTTAGTAATGAGGAAATTGAATATTTGTATTTGGCGAAAACCGCCCGAGAGTGCCTGGAATTACAGAAATGGCATAGAGAATTTTTTAATAGTGTATCGGAATTCGGTGAAGTTTTAGATAAGAAGGTGTGGGCTGAGGCAAATTATCAGATAGGAAAGATATTGGGATATCCGGAAACGGCTACTTTGGAATATATTAGAATGCAGATTGAAGGTATTGAGAAAGATAATAATTATCGATCAAGGATGGAACGAAATTATTATTATATGCACAGTGCGAGATATGAAAATGAAGAATTTGAGGCGTATGACCTTAGATTAAACTTGGCAGTTAATGAATATTTGCCTGTTACGGCAGAAATTATGCAGGCGAATATCAAAAAAAGATGGTTAGACTAAGATTCTCATGGTAAAATATTAAGAGTTTAACGGAGAATAAATAAAAATGGGATTAATTTTTAGTGCATTTTTATTGTTGGTGGGATTTGTCCTACTGATAAAAGGTGCAGATGTGTTTGTCGACGGATCGAGTGATACGGCGAGAAAATTTAAGGTGCCGAAGATGTTGATTGGTCTGACAATTGTTTCTTTTGGTACGAGTGCGCCGGAACTAGCGGTGAGCATTCAATCGATTTTGGCGGGGAAGGGCGATATTTTGCTCGGCAACGTGATTGGTAGTAATATCCTGAATATTCTACTGATTTTAGGCGTATCGGCAATGGTGGGGGTGCTTCATGTGAAGACGGCGACTGTGCGAAAAGAAATCCCAGTTTTGGTCTTGATGACTTTGGGGTTTGCTGCGGTTTTGTCAGATAAATTGTTCGGATTGTCAGAAAATTTGTTCACTAGACAGGATGGCGTAATTTTACTATTATTCTTCGGAATTTTTATCTATTATCTTTTCGGTATGCTGAATCGTAAGTCGAATAAGGTGGAAGAGGAAGACGAGGGGGAACCAGTAAATCTAGCTAAATCAATTGCGATGATTGTGTTTGGTTTACTCGCTGTAGTTCTCGGTAGTGACCTGGTGGTGAGGGGTGCTTCGGATATTGCAGCGAATTTTGGGGTGAGTCAGAGGCTAATTTCTTTGACGATTGTGGCGCTCGGAACCTCTCTTCCGGAGCTAGTAACTTCGGTGATTGCGACGAAAAAGGGGGAATATGATATTGCGATTGGTAATATCGTGGGCTCAAATATTTTTAATATCGGAATCGTGGCAGGTTTGCCGGTGGCGATTCTCGGTGGGGTAGCAGGTGGGGCTTTCTCAATCGTGGACGTAGTGGCGTTGGTGATTTCACCGATTGTGTTATTTATTTTTGCGAAGAATGACCAGAAAATTAGTTTTAAAGAAGGCTTGGCGTTTTTGGTGCTATTTGTGATCTATTATGGCTACGTGATTGCAAGTAGTCTTGTATAAATTAAACTGACGAAATCGTGAAATTGTGGGACGTAAGTAGCTTCAGATAAAATAAACGAATAGAATTTGGGGGAGTAAATGGCACCTTGTAACAGAGGTGCCTTTTTGACAACTTAAGCATTTTGTGGTAAAATGGGGTTGTCTTTTTGTGGACTGCGAACAAAGAGAGATGAGTGAACGCAGTGGTTATTTAAAAGGAGGGTTTTATGAGCGTCATGTCGAAAATTAAATTAGTAGACGAGAGGAATGGTAAAGATTTCTGCCTTGAATTAGATTATAAGGAGAGATGTTATATTTTTACCACCGCAAGAGCAGTTCGAAAAGAGGATTTTTTTGAGGCTTTTTGTAGTGATACGAAGAAAATTCCTATTTTGCTGCAACGTAGTTCAATGAACCAGGATTTTCAGATTTATTTAGAACAGATAGACTCTATTCAAGGAGTAAGGGGTTCGATGGATTTGGAATTAACTGGTAAAGTTAAACTTGCGAACGGAGATTTTTGCTTATTTATGGCCTACTATGACTATGATATGCATAGTGGCGAAATTAGTTTAGTGGAATCGAAGAAAACTGCTAGGATAGAAAAACGCAAAATCGAAGAAGTAAATGATGATTCGGCGATAATTTTAACGGATTCAATTCCGGCGGATAAACTATTCAGTTTTTTCATGCGGGAAAGACCGGAGTTACGGAAGACGGAGCAAATTTTATTACATACAAGAGATAAAAAATGCTTGTTATTGAAAAATGTATTAATGCTTCGGAAGATTTTAACGTTGGATAGTAAGGTGAAGTTGCAAATGGAAGCGGAAGCGCAAATTAATTTTAGAGATAAAATTTTGAAATTCGTGGTCTAATTTTACTCATTCTAGAATTTAATTTTTAATTTCAATTTCTAATTTAGGGCTATTTTTAAGCTATTTGAAAGATTTTAAGACGAATAAATCAAATTTTCCAAGGAATTAACGAGACATAATTTGATCAACATAAAACAATTCCGGAGGCTGGATTATCCAGCCTTTTTTCTGGGCTTTTATAAAATTGAAGCTTAAAAATAGGCTATAATAGAGGTAATGAATACTTTGGAAAACGAAAATTTGAGCAAAAACTTGAGCAGCGAATCTTTAGGTGATGAGATTTTAGACGCGAAGATGGATACTCGGAATCTACTTGTAGGCGATGAGATTTTGGATGCGAAAATGGATACACGTAATTTGGTGGATGAGTATAAGGGGCTGCCAAACGAAGAGGTGAAAGAGAAACTGGCGGAAAAACGAAATAGTCTGGAGATTGCAATCGAAAATGTGGATCACGATTTTAATGCGGGGACGATTGTGCGCTCGGCAAATAATTTTAATGTGAGTAAGGTGCATATCGTGGGACGACGAAAATATAACCGCCGAGGTGCGATGTGTACGGATAAATATCTAGAGATCGTGTATTGGCCTTCAATGGAAGAATTTATGGCGGATCAGAGAGCGCGTAAAAGGGAAGTGGTAGCAATTGAAAATAACGTGGAACGTGCCAAACCTTTGGGCCTTAAACGCTTTGAGAGCCATTCTACGCTAGTTTTCGGCAGTGAGGGTAATGGAATTAGTCTAGAATTGGTAAATGCGGCAGATGACGTGCGATACATTGAATCTTTTGGCTCGACGCGTTCGGTGAACGTAGGGGTAGCGGCAGGGATTGCGATGTACGAATGGGTACGGCAAAACGTGATAAAAGTTTAAAATGAAAACGCCGAATAGGCGTTTTTTGATTGGGAGGAGAGTGTTTTTTTTGATTAATTCCTAGGGTATTATGTTTCTGAATTAATCTTAAGAGAGTGAGCGATTAACGTTTAAAAATTGCTTGGACTAAGAGAGTAAGGAGAAAAATGTGGAGGTTCGACATTACGACAAGTCCAAGGAGGATGGCGATGAGGCCCCAAAATTTAACGCGTTCATAAGAAGAAACGCCACTTAAGAAATTAGTGGAAATTTCTTGGTATTTGGCGACCATAATACCGCCGACAATGACGATAATAAGCCCGATAAAAACCCAAGAAAAACTAAAATTCCAATCCATATGCAATAATTATAACAGAATTAACGGGGATTTTTATTGCTTTTTTGAATTTTATGGGGTAAAATAAGTGATATTGGGGATATAGCTCAGCTGGTTAGAGCGCGTCACTGATAATGACGAGGTCTGTGGTTCAAGTCCACATATCCCCACCAAAATGGAAATGATGAATTCGGCGTAAGGCCGATTTTTTGTGTTTGATGGGGGTGGAGTTTAAAAATAAGGATTGAGGGGTAGATTTTAATGGGGTGGATAGATGGAGTTAAGGATAAAAGTCATTAAGGTGAAAGGTGATAGAGCATAAAAAAAGACCCGCGAGGGTATTTTGGTGGAGTGTTCAGCGGGGGGACGCTAAACACCCCATGTATGGTGGAGCAACAGGGATTCAAACCCTGGACCTCTGCCTTGCAAAGGCAGCGCTCTAATCAGCTGAGCTATTGCCCCATACGCAAGAATTTTAGCAAAAAGCAGAAAAAATGTCAATAAAATTAAAGGGGATTCGAAGAGGTGAGGAAGCGAGATGTGCGCCATTAGGAGTATTTTATAGAGAGAATATATCATGAGATAAATATCGTGACTTGGAAGTATATCATGGGATGAATATGAACGATGTGAGCGGAATATATATTATGACATATTTTTTAACTTTAGCGTATTGACAAAATGCTTCTGTTATTATATAATGCTAATCATTAACCTTTGAGCGGGAGGCTTAAGGTAAATAAGAGAATTAAAAAATGGTGGGCAGAAGGATTTTTAAATGGCTGGAACTAAAGCTGGTGGTTTGAAAGCTGCTGCAACAAATCGCGAAAAATATGGTAAGGAGTTTTACGCTCGCATTGGTCAAAAAGGTGGACGCTTAGGTCGTACCGGTGGCTTTGCAGCTAACCCTGCTCTTGCGAAAATTGCTGGTGCTAAAGGTGGTCGTTTGTCAAAACGCGGTCCTGCAAAAGCAAAAACTGTAACTGAATAATTTATTTATTCACCTAGAATTAAGAAAAATAAATCTGCCTCGGCGGATTTATTTTTTGTGTAACTAAAATCTAAATGGTGGGGAATTGATCAAAATAAGTGATCACAGTGCGGGCAATGCCAGTGACCGTGGTCATCTTGAAAACGTGTGAGAGTACATTTTTTACAGAGAGATTGAGTATGTAGCCAGTCTCGATAAGTATCCAGATGAGCTTCGGCGTATTCGGGGCCATAATTTAAGTATTCAATATTTTTAAAATGCTGATGTTTTTCGATGAGGGATTTGGCAGTTTGCCAGGCTTCGGATTCGAGTTTAAGGCGATCGATGGCGGTGTCATAATTTTGGTGTTCATTAAGGGCGTGGCCGAGTTCGTGGAGGGTTTGAAGAGCAAAATCAGCAAAAGGCGTATCATCAGTGAGGGCGGACTGGTCGAGATTAATCATTTTAGGATAACGAAAAGAGAAGCGGGATTTGAGGTGAAAATGATAATCGGGATACTGGGAGCGCAAAAAATCGAGAAATTGCTGCTTTTTATGATTAACCTCGCTTTTCATAAGTTTATTGTAATCTTGGTAGGAGAAAAAATAAAGCAGAAGCGGAGAGGGGTAACACTTTACAAACAGAGGTGATTTTGATATATTAGGGAATAGATTCGGGTTCGTTCAAGTGATTTTTTGTGGAAGAAAATCAGCTGAACGGACCTGAAGGAAGGAAAAATATAAGAATGGCTGATGCCAAAAAAGTAACAATGGATGAATTGCTAGCTAATGCTGGTGACTCTATCAAAAAAGCAGCAACTGGAGACGTAGTTTCCGGAACTGTTTTATCAGTAAAAAAGCACGAAATCTTGATTGATCTCGGTGCACAAGGTGTAGGTTTGGTACCTCGCCGCGAAGCTTCTTTTGCACGTAATCTCGAAGAAGGTGCAGAAGTTACCGCTTCTGTGATCGACTCTGAGATGGAAGACGGCATGGTGCTTCTTTCACTTCGCAAAGCAGTGAAGGATAAGGGTTGGGATGAAATCCAAGCCAAGCTCGATGCTTCTGAAATCGTGGAAGTTACCCCATTTGATGCAAATCGTGGTGGTCTTCTCGTGGAATACGAAGGAATTCGTGGTTTCTTGCCAGTTTCACAACTTTCTGCTGAACACTACCCACGTGTAGGTTCTGCTGACAAGGACGAAATCTTGCAACGCCTCAATTTTCTCGTAGGTAAGGGAATCAAAGTTCGCATTCTTGATGCAAGTAAGAAAGATAATAAGCTTATCTTCTCTGAAAAGGAAGCTGTCAAAGACGGCCTCGCTGCTCGTTTTGCTGAACTTCATGTCGGTGACACTGTCGAAGGCGTAGTAACCGGTGTGGTGGACTTCGGTGTATTCGTAAACGTGGAAGGTATCGAAGGTTTGGTACATATCTCAGAAATCTCTTGGGAACGCGTAAACAATCCATCTGACTACGTTAAGGTTGGCGATACGATCAAGGCAAAAATTATTGCGATTGATAAGGAGCGCCTCAGCCTCTCCATCAAGCAACTCGTAGCTGATCCATGGCTATCAGAGGTAGAAAACTTGAAGAAGGGTTCCAAGGTGGAAGGTACGGTTACTCGTATTACTCCATTTGGTGCTTTCGTTCAGATTTCTCCAGCTGTTGAAGCTTTGGTTCACGTTTCTGAACTTGGTGAAGGTAACGACGTCGATCCAGAAAAGATCTTTACCTTGAACGAACGCAAGAACTTCAAGGTTCTAGATATCGATCGTGAAGGTCGCAAAATCTCACTCTCTGTTGCAAAATAAGACAGAAGTTAAAAATAAGCCCTGTGAGGGCTTATTTTTTTGTGTGTGAATTCTAGGGATAGTAATGGGTGATTGGTGTGGGAAATAAAATAAACTTGGGATTTTGATGTACAGAATTAAAATAAGCTCGGGGTTCGAGCTTATTTTTTTTGATTATTGATTATTGTTTGAGTAGAAATTTTGGTCGAGGACCTGAACTTTAGCGACGCTACCTTTGAGATTGAACTGGGAATTATCGAGATAGGTGAGATCGCCCATATTAACGGCGGTAGGGTTAGCTTCTTTTAGTCGGTCGTAATCGACGAGAAATTCGACAACGCTGTGGTCATTTTTATGAACGGTGTGAGTAGTCGGATCGGTGTCGTTGTCGTCTTTTTGGTCGCCAATGACACAGCGTAATGTGTTTGGATGGCCTTGATTGTCAAGGGTAACTTCGATGAGTTGGCCGATTTTATCGGAGATGCCACTACCAACTGCGACGACCGGATAGGTGTTTTCGCCATCTTGGTAGTAGGTAAGTCCGGATTTACCAACATGAAAATTAGCATTTTCGTGGGTGAAATTGTAATTAGGGGTAGTTTTGTCGGTGATAGCCTTGTAGTCCATAAAGGATTTGAATTGACCGATTCCAGCAGGGAAATTAACAGTTTTTAGAACAGTTTTTTCGGCGGTATGAGCAAGTTTTTCGTCTTGCAAGGTGATAGCAGTGCGGTGTTCAATTGGGGTGGCGTTGGTATTTTTGGAAGTAAAATCGTCAGTTATTTTTTCTTCAGGAATAGTGAGATTATTATCAGGGGTGAATTTTTGCATATCATTATCTAGCTGGATGGAGTACGCGGAATATTCGGTGTCGTTGGAAGTCTGAGAAGCTTCGGCAGGAGAATCGAATTCAGAATGAAGTTCGACGGGTCCATTTTCAGGAGTGTAATCTGGTTCGAGGCCTTTTTGGGCGCGAAGAGCATTGTGATGGTTCATGTAATCTTCATAACTAGTGAAGGTGCGATCATAATCGTCTTCTTCGTCATCTTCGAGGGGGACGCCGAGTTCTTCCATGTCTTTTTGGTGCTGCTCAATGGATTGATTAGAGAGATGATCGGCGAGCATGGAAGCGCCCTTAAATACAAGAGTAGCACCGATAGCAAGCAGGGCGGCGCGGCCAAGAGTAGGAGCGGTCATGGCAGCAAGATAAGTGAGTTTTTCGCCAACAGTGTCGAGAGCGGGCTCGTTTTCGCGCTTTTTATCAAGTTCAGATTGAAGGTGCCTCTGGAATTGACGTTCCTGATAAGCGGCGGAGCGACTTAATTGAGGAATTTCAGGACCTTGATTACGATTTTGGACGTGAAGTTCTGGTTCCTGTTGAAATTGATTAAAATTCTTGCGTGTTTCGTGCTCCATAATGCTTATATTATACCGCAAAAATAAGCTGAGAGGTATGAAAAAAGAGGAAGGGGCGGATGAAATTAAGCAGAGTGGAATGATGTGAGTGGAATTTTAAGCTAGACGTAATAATAAAAGAGAAAGGTTCATGGCGCGGTGTGACAGGGGTGAAATATTGACAAAAATGACTGTTTGTATTATAATATTGGTGTAATTTTGTGTTCGGACAATTTTGTCCCAAAATAGTTCTTTAGAAATGAGGTGAAATTATGCAAACTTAGATCCTAATTAATTTTAATTGAATTTGGAAAATTGAAACTATTTTTGGTTCACTTCGGTGATACGACAAGGAGGGAAAAATGGAGGGAAATTTTGTGGAATTGATTAAATTAAGTGAAGTAGTGAATGGCCTTGAAGGCGAAAAAATCACATCAGTGGTACAGGAGAAAAATCGACGTACCAGAGTGTTAAACGGAATTATGCTGCTAGAGGTGGTAATTAGTTTAATGGTGTTATTTTTTGGATTTTCGGTGACAAATGGCTATAAGATGGCGATTTTAATGATCGGACTTCCGGTGATGGTTTTGCCGAGCCTGCTTACGAATGCGTATTGGTTAGATCCATATATGCGAGTAAATAACAAGTGGGTGAAATTCCTGTCAGAAGAGCTAAGCTTGAATCGAAAATTCTGTAATAATATGCATGCATGGATTTTTTTAACATATAGCGTGTATATTTTTATTCCGGGAACAGAGAAGTTGACGACAGTTTTTGCACTAATGTTGGTGAGTCTAGCGACAGCTTTTTATGGTTTGCAGATTTTTTGGCCGGCGGAATTTGAGAAAAGTTTTCTGAAGCTAAATCGAATTTTGTCGGGAGCAATTTATTTGATCTTGAGCTATGTTTTAATTATGGCTGCGGTTTTGACTTATTTAGCCTGTGTGGGGGTGTTAAATCACTAAAAACGCGGGAAGTGTAGGAAAAAATGGAGGGGGAAAATGAAACAATTGTTTAAACTTAGCAATAGAAATTTAATGAGAATTCTGTTATGTTTAATTTCGACGATTATCTGTTTGAGTGATCCTCAGGTAGGTGTCGGTATTAGCATATTAGGGTTCGCGGTTGTAATGATAGACTATTTTCGGCAGGCAATTTTCAGGAAACAGGAATGTGATTTTTGGATGCTAGGAGAGACACTACTCGAAGGTCGAGTGTCATTAGCAGATTTTGTTTATGGAATTTTGGTAATGCTCATGGTCTTTTATGTATGTGGAAACTCAATACCAACAATTGTATTTTTTATGGTAGGATTTTTATTCTGTTATTGTCTGATTATTTGGGTTTTTACACATGACAAATATTCGGAGCAAATGCGGAAGAGTCTTTCAAATGTCTGGTTCTTTTCGATGATGTTAATTCCATTATGGGGATTAACGATTATGGCTTGTCGAAATTTGGCAGAACTTTTAGTGTGTATAGCGATAAACATAACGTTATTCGCAATGGGGGTTTGGCCGTTAGTTTCAGATGATGACGACTTCCAATTCTATGAAGAACAGGAAGAATGTGAGCCCGAAGAGGAGAAAGAAAAATAAAAATACTTCGGAATCTCATGCTGAATAATTTCACTAGTTTTAAAATCCCCTCGATGAGGGGATTTTTGGTGTACAATATAAGCATGAAAATTTTACAATTGAACGTATGGATGGGAAAAGTGGAGGGGGAATTAAAACGCTTTTTGGAAAATAATAACTTTGATGTAATCTGTATGCAGGAGGTGATGAGCTCAGAGAATTGCCAGGTGCATCTAGCGCGACTTTGTTTTGATGCGGAAGCAATTAAGCAGGCGACGGGGATGCCGTATGCTTATTTTTCGCCAAACTGGAGTAGTGACTTGGCGAACGGAAGTTTTGAACTAGGAAATATGATTTTAAGTAGAATTCCGTTTCGTTCGACGATGAACACTTTTGTGAACGGGGAATATACGGAACATACGATTTTGGAAGAAATGTGTTCAAACAATTTAAATGTGCAAGTTGTGGAGCTAGAAAACGGTGTGGTGATCGCAAATCATCATGGATTTTGGCGTTCGCAGCCACTCGGGGACGAGGATACGGTGAAGGCATTTAAGCATTTGGCGGAGATTATTCAACCGTATCAAGATAAGCCATTTGTGCTTTGTGGTGATTTGAATGTGAGACACGAGGCGCCAGCGATGAGAGAATTGGATTTTTTGCGTGATTTGACGTATGAAAATGGGGTGAAAAATACGCTTTCGGGTTTGAAATTTAATGGTGATGTGCCATGCGACCATATTATGCCAAACGATAAATTGGAAGCGAAAAATTTCATGGTACATGATGGTTATGCTTCAGATCACTTAGGAATTTCGGCTGAGATCGAGATAAAATAATCAGTTAGATTCTGGAAAATAGGGAACCCCAATTGTGAGATTGGGGTTTTGGTTTTTTGTGATGTTTATAAAAAATTTCCCCTAGCCTTGCGACTAGGGTGCGGGAAATCCCCGAATATAGCCTTATTGTATCAGGGAATGATTAAAAATCAACACCATAGTGAAAATTTTACAATGATTTCTAGTTAAAATAATAAGAGGTTTGGTTTTTGCTTGCTATTTTTTAATAAATATGAGATAATATGGAAGTTACTATTTTACTGGCCTTGGTCAGTAAATTTCATTTGAGGCCCTAGTGGCCTGGTAGTTTTACAAGGAGGTGCGTATGCATAATTCCGAAACAAATATAATTGTAACTAGTTGGTTGAAAATTTTTGGATCTATCATATTTATGTTACTCTGCCTGAGTGGTTATCGTTATGGGCTGCAGATTGCTGCCGCGGGATTTATGATTTTGACAATTAAATTCTATGATAATTCATTAACTCTTAATGATAAACTCAAGAAAAAAGGCATTGACTTAAGGCAAATGTATATATGTGGAATTGTTTGTGGGTTAACTTCTTGGATTTCATTTTTTTATTTAAAGAAATCTGATGGGTTTATGTCGATTGTATATTTTGCCATTATTGTTTTGGTTATAAATGCAATCGGCGATTGGTTAGCATACAAGAAAAATATTAAAAATGCTAAGAATGAAGATATGAAAGAAAATTTTATATCAAGTTCTCTGATATTTTTAGAGTTAATGCCAGCTTTGATGTTGGTTATTATGGCATTTGGTCCTTATGCATTTGTGCTAGTATCGATCGTGTCCATAATTATACTGTTTGTTCGGGCAAAACAACGCTGTATGGAATATACTTGGTAACTTCGAAGCACCCCTTTAATTATAAATCCCCTCGAGAGAGGGGATTTTTGTGACTAGAAAAAATGAGTTTTCTGAGTGGATGAAAGTAAAGGATAAAAAAATACCTCCCATCTTTTTTTAAAAATGGGAGAACGACTAATTGTCGAATATGGTTTAAATATAGTACTTTAATTATAAAAACGCAATATTTTCATAATGGGCGAACTACGTTCTCGCCTAACCTTGGGGAATATAAAAAACAGGCCTTTAGGGCCTGATTTTTTCATATGGCTCCCCCGGTCAGGCTAAGCTTTTGCAAAAGCAAAAGCTTTCCATAACTGCCTCACTCGGTATAAGTAGAATAAATTCTACTTATACACTCGTTTCGTTGCATGGTCGAACTACGTTTTCGCCTAACCGGCGGTAGCGAGAATAAAAAATAATCCCGAAATATGGGATTATTCAATAATTTTGGCTCCCCCGGTCAGGCTCGAACTGACAACCTCGAAGTTAACAGCTTCTTGCTCCACCATTGAGCTACAGGGGATTGTTCTTTAATTATAACGCAGATAATTCATTCTATCAAGAGACAATGTTATAATTTAATAAAGAAGAGATTGAGGTGCAATGTTCAGAGTTTCAGATTTGACGGTGGCGATTAAGAAAAATCAGCAAGTGGTGCTTCGGGGGGTGAATTTTGAGATTTTGCCGGGAGAAACTTTGGTACTTAAAGGAAAAAACGGTTCTGGTAAATCGACACTGTTAGGAGCGATTATGGGGGATCCACGATATGAAATTTTGAAGGGAGAAATTGAATTTTGTGGAGAGAAAATTCAGAGTTTAAGTACTGAGAAACGAAGTCTTCTCGAGATGTTTTTGAGTTTTCAGACGCCGCCGGAAGTAAATGGAGTTTCTACGACAGAAATTGTGCGAACTGGATTAATGGAACGTGGTGAAAAAATGCGGCTCGATGAGGTGCGTAATGGCCTGATGGCAAATCAAAAGCTTTTGGGGCTTCCGATGTTTTTTATGGAGCGTGAATGTGGGGTGGGAATGTCTGGAGGAGAAAAGAAAAAGAACGAGATTTTACAGATGTTGGCTTTGAAGCCAAAATTTTGTATGTTGGATGAACTGGATTCGGGGTTAGATATGGAATCGGCGGGAAAGATTTCGCAAATTTTGGCGGATTATCAGCGAGAAACAAACGCGAGTTTTTTGATTATTTCGCATAATTTGAGGATTTTGGAAAAATTGAAGGTGGATAAGGCGGTTGAGTTGGTGGGCGGAGAACTAATAGTGGTAGAAAATGAGCGTGGCGATGAGAAGTCGAAGAGATTTTCAGAAAATGAGTGTGGTGATGAGAAGTCGGCGAGAGCATTGGACGATAGGGGCGTGATAGGCGAGAGCGGCGTGATGGACGAGAGGGGTGTGAAGTGAAAAAAGAGGTAGTGCGTCGAGCGGCGGAGGCGATTCATCGACAAAAAAGAGAACCGGAATGGGTATTAAAAAAGAGACTTCTGGGGGTGCAGGCTTGGCAAAAACAGAATCTAGGGAAGATGTTACCAGGGGTAGAGGAGTTAATTTCGCAGATTGACGCAGGTGGGATTCGATTTTATAAGGAAGTGGATGATGTTGAGGTAAAAACTTCTTGGGATGAGGTGCCGGCGGAAATTCGAGAAACTTTCGAAGCTTTAGGAATTCCAGAGGCGGAAAAAGAGGGCTTGGCTGGCGTGGGGGCGCAATTTGATTCGGAGGTGGTTTATCACCGAATGCGCGAAAAATTAGCGCAATCTGGCGTGGTGTTTTTGCCACTAGAGGAAGCAATTCTTGCAACAGAGAAGAGCTCAGAGGAAGATTTGGCAAAATATGGGGCGCCAGTGGGTGAAATCTTTTTAGAGCATTTTATGAAGTTGATACCAGAAAATGATCATAAATTTGCGGGGTTACACGCGGCAATGTTTAGTGGCGGGTCATTTATTTATGTACCTAAGGGGGTGGCGGCGGAGCTACCAATTCAGAGTTATTATCGAATGAATGAACCGGGGATTGGGCAATTCGAACATACCTTAATCGTGGTAGATGAGGGAAGCGAACTGCATTTTATTGAGGGATGTTCAGCGCCAAAGTATGAAAAAAATAATCTACACGTGGGATCGGTAGAGATTTTTGTAAAAAAGGGGGCAAAAATGCGTTTTTCGACGGTAGAAAGTTGGTCAAAAAATGTGTTCAACTTGAATACTAAGCGAGCGCTTGTGGAAACGGGCGGGGAAATGGAGTGGGTCTCAGGGACTTTTGGCTCGAAGGTGACAATGTTGTATCCGACGACGATCTTAAAGGGAGAGGGGGCGAAAATGGAATATTTAGGGATGAGTTTGGCTTCAGGTGAACAAATTTTGGATTCCGGAGCAAAAGCAATTTGCTTAGCAGACAATACCTCGGCAATTATCCGGAGTAAGTCGGTGTCGAAAAATGGGGGTGTGAGTATGACGAAAACTCTGGCGAAAGTAGGGAAGGGGATAAAAGGAGTGAAGGCTTACATTGACTGTAAATCGTTAATTTTAGATAGTGAGTCGCGATCTTATGCGGAGCCGATGGTGGATGTGAATTCTGGGGAGGCAGAAGTAACGCATGAGGCTTCGGTGGGGAAATTATCAGAAGAGATTTTATATTATCTTGCGACACGCGGAATTGGCGAGGAAAAAGCGAAGGAGATTTTAATTCGAGGATTTTCGGAAGAAATTACGAAAGCTTTGCCACTAGAATATGCGATGGAAATGAATAACTTAATTAAGTTAGAAATGCAGAATATGTAGCATGAATACAAGATTTAAGCATAAGCGAAATAGACTGTAAATGTGCGCTAAATTTGAGTAAAAAATAGACTAAGAATTGAATAAAAAAGTTAAGGATAAGCGAAATGTACAGAGAAGAATTTGAGATATTTGAGAAAAATGAGTTGGATGAAATCCTGCCTTTTGTTTATCTAGATAACGCGGCTACTATGCAGAGATTGTCGGTTGGACTTTTGGCTGAACAAGATTTTTATACAAAGAAAAATGCGAATCCTTTGCGTGGAGTCTATGAATTGTCGGAACTTGCGACGGCGGAACTTTGGCAAGCGCGTGAGATAACTGCTAAGTTTTTAGGTTGTGAACCACTAGAAGTGATTTTTGTGAAAAATGCGACGGAGGGACTAAATTTACTAGCTAATGGAATTGAGGGGTGGCTAAGCGAGGATGGGAGCCATGAGGGGGAGATCTTGGTGGATTTAGAGTCTCATCATAGTAATCTTTTGGCTTTTTCGGAACGTTACGGGGAGAAAGTGCGAATTACGGAAGATCTCGTGAGTGAGATGAAGCTGGATCTTGAACGTGCAAAGACTGAGGGGGCGGAACCAAAAATCAAAATTGTGGCGATGACGGGAATGAGTAATGTGACGGGGGTGGATCGAAGTGGCATCGCGAAAGAATTGAGGAACTTAGGCTTTCAGGGGCTAATTTTGATGGATGCGGCGCAATTAGTGGCACATAAGAAGATTGATGTGAGGGAATTAGGGGTGGACGGCTTAGTATTCTCGGGGCATAAAATTGGAGCGCCAATGGGTGTGGGGGTAGTATATTTGAGATATGATTTAATGAAAAAATTTAAGCCTTTAAATTATGGGGGTGAAATGGTGGAATCAGTGAAGCTTGCGGATGGTAAAGTGAAGATGAGTTTTGCGCCGGGGCTGAGTAAGTTCGAAGGTGGGACGCTAAATATGGGAGCGATTGCTGGACTTTCTGCGACGGAAGAATTTTGGCTGGAGCATTCGGAAATTTATGGTGTAGAAGAAAAATTAACCGAAAAAATCCGGGAGGAGTTAGGGAAAGAAGAAAATATTGAACTATATTTTGCAGAAAATGGAATTATTAGTTTCAACGTAAGGGGAGTGCATGCACATGATACGGCGCAGGTTTTGGCGGATTTTGGTGTCATGGTGCGGGCGGGAATGATGTGTGCAGAGCCATTTTTGACAGAGAAAAAGATTGGGGCAGTGGTGCGAGCGAGTTTGGCTTTTTATAATACAAATATAGATGTTAAATATTTCTTAGCTTGTCTTAGGAGAGTTCGCGGGGTGATGGGGTTGGAGTAATGGTCGACGGGGGATGTTCACGGAAATGAATGAGATTTGGTGAAATTGGAGAAGAAATTAATGCGAGAAATTCAGAGCAAGTACAGAGAAGAATTACTGGAGCGGAATTTAAATCCGTTGAATTTTGAGCGAAAAATCGAGGCGAATTTGACCAAAACTTTGGTGAATCACAGTTGTGGTGATGAACTTGTGATGAATTTGGAGATTAAGAATGGGATAATTTTGGAAGGCAGTTTTTCAGGGGTGGGTTGTGCAATTTCGAAGGTTTCGGCAGATATGATGATTGATGCGATTAGAGGGAAAACTTTGGATGAAGCACGAGAGCTGATGCAGGGATTCTTTGATTTAGTGATGGGGGTTTCAAGTGAAAAAGCACAGAAAATTAGGGGTGAGCTAGAAGTTTTTTCGATGATCCAAAATATGCCAGCGAGGGTGAAATGTGCGAAATTGGCTTGGCGGATTTTAGAAGAGGGGAAAGAATGATGATTTTAGTTCGGGGTAAATGATTACGCCTAGAATAACGTTTGTAACTGGGGAATAATGATTGTGGTCGGAATAATGCTTGTGGTTGATAGAAAAAAGCGTTATAATGGGGTAAATTAGGAGATAATATGATTCGGGTGGATGAAAATTTTTTGAGAGAAACGGGCTTAGGCGATCTTGATGAGATGCAAAGAACCGCTTTTATCGAAGAAGCACAGAGACTGCTAGAAAACCGTATCGGCGAAAAGTTAAGTGAAGGCTTGAGCTTGGAACAACTCGAAGAGTTTGACGGTATTATGAAAAAAGATAAAAATGTCATGATTAAAGCCTTAGCGAAACTAGGTGATTATCGGATTGATGAAGTTTATCAAAACCTCTTGAAGCGTTACGGCGTAACAGAGGGGACCGTGGATATTTTAAGTGAATACCTAAGCGTAAAATGGATTCAAGCTAATCGTCCAAATTATGCAGAGGTTTCTCGCCAGGTGTTTGAGGAATTGAAGCAGGAGGTGCGTGCCTCAAGTGTGGAAATTCGCAGCTCGATGACTTTATAGATTAAAAAGATTGAACACAAAATTTAAATCCCTCGGAAGAGGGATTTTTTGGTGGTGAAGTGGGGGTAGAGTGGAGGATTGTTGGTCTTTTTGAGTTCTGAATTTTGGAAGCTTAGGGAGGTAGTGGATTATTTAAGATAGCCGTTGATAAAGGATTTGGCGTCCATAGGCTTCTTGCTGGCCGGCTGAAGCTGATCGATAATGAGGAAATTGCCATCTTGGCAGGGGAATGAAAGGGGGTTATTAGATTTTTCGGTTTCGACGTGGGCTTTTAAAATAATACATTCTAAGCCATGAATTTGAAGCTTACTTTTCGGAAAGCCTTGGAAGGCACGAATGCGATTGAGAGCCGCTGTGGCGCTAAGTTCGGATAAAGATAGGTTCGAGTCGGTTTTATCGAACTTAGTGGTGAAGGTGGCCTTCTCATTGTCTTGTAGGGTAGGTTTTGGTAGGGAGTCCAGGTGTTTGATGAGCCAATTAGCGCCAATGGTAGCGAGTTTTTGGTAGATTTCAGATTTTTCGGGTAGGTTGGATGAGAACTCAGAGGCTTTAACGGTGGTTTGATAGTAAATTGGTCCGGCATCCATGGCTTTAACCAGCTTCATAATAGAGACAGAAAAATCTTGATCGCCGTTCAAGATAGTAGATTCAATAGGTGAGGCTCCACGATAGAGGGGAAGGAGAGAGGGGTGGAGATTAAGAATACCTTCAGGCTCAAAAAGTTCAAGTAAGTCGGACTTGATTAGAACACCGAAACTAGCGAGAATACCTTTAATTTCAGGGTTTTCTTGCTTTAAGCGGGCAACTTCTACTAAATCTTCCTTAGTTTTAGCATGGAAAACTAAATCCAGATTTTTAGCGGTAAGAAGTTGATTTAATGTGGCTTCCGCCAGAGGTCCGTTGCCAAAAAAGATAAATTTTGTACTCATTTTTTACCTCGAATAAATTATGTGTTCAATAGAAAAAAGACTAGTCTTCATCTGGGAAAAGCTGTTTGTTATTCTTGATACGAGTTTCGTAGTCGACTGGCTGTAGGTCGCCATTCTTGTCGAGTTCGAAGAAGGCATCGGTCTTATCTTTGATGCGATCAATGAAGAGAATACCGTCGAGGTGATCAATTTCGTGAGCGAGAGTGCGAGCAAGCTCATCGGTAGCTTTAATGCGTACCTCAGTGCCATCTTCGAGTTTAGCTTTGATGCGAATTTTCGAGTAACGTGGGACCTTACCATAAATAAAGGGAACAGAGAGGCAGCCTTCGAAATCTTCGATAATTTTACCTTCTTGTTTGATAATTTCTGGGTCCACTAGGGTCGTGAAGGAAGTATTCGCTTTGTCGTCCATGCTGTCGCGGATAATAATGAGGCGTTTGTTAATACCGAGTTGAGGGGCAGCCATGGCGGCAGAAAGCTCGTGAGGGTGAGATTTTTCCCATTCAAGGCTGGCGTCGACCATTGCCTGGATCATATCTTTAATTTCATCAGTAACATAGTTGACCTTCTGAGACTTTTGACGAAGTCTTGGGTCAGGAGATTCAATAATTTTCATATTTTAATATTATAACCGATTTTGGGTTTTTATAAAGCTTAAGCAATATATAGTGAGGGGTCGAGGCATTTTTTTTGAAGCTGTTGGAATAATTTTAAGGTTAATTTGTCGGGATTTTGGGGCGTTTCAAGGGCTATTTATGGATATCTCAGAGTTAACTTTTAATCTGGTGTGGTAGAGATAGACTAGGGGTTTGGTAGGGAGAGAGGTTTTCTAAAAATTGGAAGTCTTATAATGAAGCTAAATAATCACAATTAATTAAAGGAAAGGATAAAAAAGAAAAAACGAAATAGACGCCAAAAGGCAAGGCTTGGATGGAGGAAGAAAGAATTATATTAAACTCCCATACTATAATTAGAACTATCTCTCAACACATATGACCAAAAAAGTATCCTAGATTTTTATAATCATAATTTCAAATATACTATTCTTCCTCCATTTAAGTTTTGATAAGGGCGCCGTGGTGGGCGCAGAAAATATCACCTAGAAATTAAAGGAATTAAATTTAGCTTGAGGTGTTGAACTAGGCTTGGCGGGTCGAATTAGGTTCAAGCGGAGTAGGTTAGGCTTAGTAGATTAAATCAGGCTTGGCGGGTCGATAGCAAAGCGAATTTCGGGATATTGGTCAAGTGACTCGATGAGGTGAGTGAGTGAGTCGCGTTTTTTGGCTTTGACGATGATTTGCCAAGAATAGCCACTGGGGGTGTATTCATGAAAGGAGGGTGTAGGCGCTGAAAGATAAACGTCGGGGAATTTTTTGAGCGCACGATGGAGCTCCATGATCTTTTTAATAGCAAGATCTTCGGTTTTCTTAACAATAGAGATGCGGAGTAGGTAGAAAAAGGGCGGTAAATGGGAAAGCTGGCGTTTTTTGAGGAGATAATCGACGAACTTGGCGTAATCAAGAGATTTAGCAGCAAGAATGACCGGATGTTCGGGCTGAAAAGTTTGGAGGAAAACATGATTAACATCGGTGTGACCGCGTCCGACGCGACCGATGACCTGGGTAATGAGCTGGAAGGTGCGTTCCTCGGCGGCGTAGTCGGGTAGGTTGAGGTTGGCATCAGCTTGGACGATTCCGACGGTGTTTAATAAGGGTAAATCGAGGCCTTTGGCGATGGTTTGAGTGCCAATAATAATATCAATATCACCGTTTTTGACGGCTTCAAAATTTTGGGTGAGCGAATCGGCAGTAGTATTGTCGGCGTCAAAGCGAGCAATGCGAGCAGATTTAAAGAGTTTTTTAAGTTCTGATTCGAGAAGCTTGGTGCCGAAACCTTTATGGATGAGGGAACCGTGATGGCAAACTGGGCAAGTGGAGGGGACTGGCTCGTGATGACCACAAGTGTGACAAATTAGCTGATAGGAGTCACTATGAAGAGTGAGAGGGAGTAAGCAGTTCGGGCAGAGTACTTGGTAACCACAGTGTTCACAGAGCGTGAGCGGGGCAGAGCCGCGACGATTATGAAAAAGCAGGGTTTGCTTGTGCTGTTTGAGATTATTTTCGATATCTTGGAGTAGCGCGTCAGAAAAATAACGATTTTTAGTAAAAAGGGCACGATCCTTGAGATCAATAAGACTAATTTTTGTTTGACCGGTGATAGCTTTGGCTTTTTCAGAAAGAGTGACGTAGGCATGATTCTTTTGTGCTAGAAAATAATCTTCAACGCGTGGAGTAGCAGTGCCGAGGAGACAATCGATTTTTAAGGTTTGGGCCATGAAGCTGGCAAGACGGAGCGCGTGGTAGCGTGGTGAAGTATCTTGATAGAAGCTAGGCTCATGGGCTTCATCGATAATAATAAGTCCAAGATTTTTTAGGGGCGAAAAAAGAGCGGAACGTGGCCCAATTACGACAAAAGGCGTGGACTGATCGGCTTCGTGGATACGTTGCCAGATAAGGTGACGTTCGGCTTCGGTGAGCTTGGAATGAAGAGAAATTACTTGAGTGCCAAAATGCTCTTGAAAACGACCGACTAGCTGTGGGGTAAGAGAAATTTCAGGGACAAGTAGAATAATGGATTGGTTGGAATCGAAAATTTGCTGGGCGAGCTTGAGATAGATATTGGTTTTACCGGAACCCGTAATGCCGTGAAGTAGTTTGGTGTGAGTTTTGATAGCTTGGAGTTCGGTGAGGGCTTGTTTTTGAGCGGAGTTAAGGGGGATTTGTTTGCTGGTGGTGGCAGAAGGCGTGGTAGTTGGGGTCGTGGAGACGATGGTGGTTGGTGTTGTAGATGTGATGGCGGTTGGGGCTGTGGCTTTAATGGTTGCATCGTTAATAGTGGCGGTGGCAGTGGTAGTGGTGGAAGATTTTTTGCGACGATTTTTTTCGATGCCGAGAGGGAGAAAAAGGTTGGCGGTTTTGGCGACTGGATTTAGATAGTAGGAGGAGAGCCAGGCGAGACTTTTTAGGAGATGATTAGGTAGGGGGATAGGGTGAATAATTTTATTAATCGATTTAATAATGAAATTTTGGTCGGTGGGAGCGGTGGTTTTTCGATAAATAATGCCAAGGGCGGTTTTCTTGCCGAGGGGAATAGAAACAATAGTGCCTGGGGCGAGATTTTGGTCAAAAGAGTAGGTAAGGAGACCATCAGAAAAGAGAGGGGATTTTTTGAAAGTGGTCGTGGGGATTACCTCATAGTACATCAAGTATATTTTAGCATTTATGATATACTTTAAGAAAGGAAAGAGGTAAATGTTAGATGTTTTTATCACATCTCGGGTTCGCCGGAAGATTTTGGTAGTTTTTGCCAAATATCCGGATTTTAAAGTCCACGTTAGGGGACTGGCGAAGTTGATTCACGAAGATGCAGGTAATATTCAAAGGGAACTAAAAAGGCTGGAAAAAGCGAATTTTTTGGTGACTTCGAAAAAAGGTAACACGACCATTTATCAAACAAATAAACAGTATCCAATCTTGAAGGAATTGCAGACGATTGTAATTAAGAGTCAGCAAATGTCACCAAATCAGAAGGTGACGAAGACCATTCAATAAATCCGGGTTATGTCGAAGATTTTTGAGGAAATTTTGACTAAAAGGGGTGTGACGGACGAATTTTTGCGGCCAAAATATACATTGGACCATGCAAAAAAACTGCCGGATATCGAGGTGGCGGTGGCGCGAATTAAGGCGGCGATAGGTGGGGGTGAGACGATACTGGTTTATGGTGATTATGATGTGGATGGAGTAACCGCGAGCACGATTATGTGCGAGGCGCTGAAACTACTAGCGGGGGTGAAGCGAGTGGAAGTGATGCTACCGGATCGTTTTATTGACGGTTATGGTATGAGTGAAAGGTGCCTGGAGAGGGCTGTGGAGCTCAAAGTTGGACTGGTAGTGACCGTGGATTGTGGCAGTAATAACGCGGAAGTGATTCAGAAATTAGTTGAACACAAAATTGATACAATCGTGACTGATCATCATGAACTAATGAATGGAGTGCCAGAGCGAGCGTTTGCCGTGGTGAATCCGAAGCGATATGGGGAGGAGGAAGCCGATTTAGAGAAGAGAGAGCTCCGGGAAATTTGTGGGGCGGGAGTGGCTTTTATGGTGATGCAAGCCCTAGTACTCGAGGGGTTAATTCCGCAGAATCAAGAGAAATGGTTTCTCGATCTAGTTTTGATTGGGACGATTTGTGATTCGATGGTGATGAATCAGATTAATCGGGAACTGGCATATTTTGGTTTGATTATTTTGCAGAAAACAAAGCGTGTGGGGCTTTTAGAATTGATGCGCGTGGCGGGTGTACAAAAAATTGACTCAGAGGCTATTGGTTTTCAAATTGGACCACGATTAAATGCGGGTGGGCGTATGGAGTCGGCAGAAATTTCATTAAAACTTTTGATGTCAAAAGAGCGAGCGGAGGCGGCGATGTTGGCGGAGGAGCTTAATCGATTGAACGGGGAGAGGCGCACGGCGCAGCGAGCGGCATTGGAAGAGATTTTAGTTGATAATGAGCCAGTAATTGTGGCAGCTGGCAATTGGCATGAAGGAGTGTTAGGGATTATTGCTGGAAGATTGGTGGAAAAATACCGTAGACCAGCCTTCGTTTTGGGGGAAACAGAGGGCATTTATAAGGGTTCGGGTCGGTCATTTGGAGATTTTAATTTGGCAGAAGCGATTAAGGTGGTAAATGAAACCTTAATTGGTGGGGGTGGTCACGCGGCGGCTTGTGGGGTGAAGCTGAAAAAAGAAGATTTAATGCGCTTCAAAGAGGCGGTGAATCAATATTATCGAAGTCTAAACTTAACTGAACAAGAAAAATATCTGGAGGTAACGGAAGATATTCAGGTGGATAATTTGGCGGAACTGGATGTGGATTTATATGAAGAAATGTCGGTGCTTCAACCATTTGGGCAAGGAAACACGGAGCCAATCTTTGAGCTCGTGAATACAAAAATTAAGTTCGTAGAAACGCTGGGTGCGGAGAAGAAACACTTGAAGTTTACTCTGGAAAAAGACGGAAATTTGTTCAAGGCTTTGGTATTTAATGCGCGAGAGGAATGGTTTAATTTGGACAAGGATGCCACTTATAATGCGCATATAAATTTAGTACTCAATGAGTGGAGAGGACGAAAAACCGTGGAAAGTCGATTGCTGCAAATTAAAAAAAGTGATAGCAGTGATTAGATATTGAAAAATCTGCGGCTCTCTGGTATAATCCTGCTATATGTCAATAAAAGTAACTAGAAAAGACCAGGGTGAGGCTAACGAGAATATTATTCGTCGTTTTAATCGTAAGGTTTTACAGAGTGGAATTATGCCACTGGCAAAATCACAATTACGTTTCTCTAAGCCTATTTCCAAGAGAGAGCGTCGTCGTAAGGCAATTTTGCGTGAAATTCGCAAAGCAGAAAAAACCGAACGAATTAAACTTGGCTTAAAATAACTAAAAACCCTCGCAGATGAGGGTTTTTTGATGCTGGTTGGTGCTATACTTAAAATGATGAATATAATTTTTTTAGGTGGGCCGGGAAGCGGCAAAAGTACTTTAGGTAAGAGACTAGCAGAGGAGCTAGGCTGGGAATGGATTTCCGGCGGGGCGATTCTTAGAGAAAGTAATGAGCCATGGGTGCAGGAAAAACTAGCGACGGCACAGTTATTTGATGATCATATGGTGTCAAATTTGATTTTTTCAAGATTAGAAACCGCGGAAAATGCAATTATTGATGGTTATCCGAGGACGGCGAATCAGGTGGAAATCTTATTGTCGAGGGGAATTAAAATTGATTACATGATAGAGGTGGATGTGCCAAAAACCGAGGTGGAAAAACGTATCGCTTTAAGGGGTCGAGAACAGGATTCACCGGAGATTTTTGAAGAACGCTGGAAAATTTATCAAGATAACAGAGGGAAAATTATCGCACCGCTGCTAGGAAGCGGAGTAGGATTTTTGGTACTTGATGGAGTGGGGACGCCGGAAGAAGTCTACGAGAGGGCACTCTCAATGATGAAAAACGAAGTAATAAAGAAATAAAGAAAGGCGCATAAGAATGATTATGATTTACGGTCCGGCGGGGGCGGGAAAATCGACGCAGGGAAGAATGTTAGCGGCAGAACTGGGACGAACTTGGCTTTCGGCGGGGCAATTGATTCGCGATTCGAAGCGGTTTGAAGAATATACGCAGACGGGGGCGATGATTCCAGAGGAACTTTTGGTGGAGCTTTTGACAGAGAATATGTATAAGGAGCTTAACTCTGGGAAAAATGTGGTATTCGATGGCCAACCGGGAAGTGTTCAGCAGGTAGATATGTTGGATAAGACGGGAATTTTTCAGGAAGTTGAATTCGTGGTAGATATTCGAGTGGACGAGGAAGAGCTTTACCGTAGATTGAGTTTAAGAGGTCGAGAAGATGATAATTTGACGGTTTGGCAGCGTAAAATCAATTATTACCGAGAAAAAAGTGTGCCGTTTTTAGCCAAAATGAAAGAGAAAGGCCTGAAAGTCTACGAAGTGGACGGAAATGGTGATGAAAAAACGGTCAATCAGAGAATTTTGGCGCTGGTTGAGGCGGAAAAGAGTTTGAACTAGTGGTGCGGGCTAAGATAAAGTAAATTAGAAGTTTGGCGTTAGTTGACAGAAATATTAACAGGGGTATAAAAGAGTAGTATAATATCAATTATGGATAAAGCAAAAATTGAAGCAATGCGCGAAGGCGGCAAGATTTTGGGGGAGATTTTGCGAGATTTGCGCGAATACGTCGAGGTGGGGATGACCAAGCGCGAGCTGGATGCCTGGGTCAGGCAGCAGATTGTGGCGCGAGGGGCGACGGTTTCTTATGATGAATTAGAAGAGAAATTTCCGGGTTCAGTTTGTATTTCGGTGAATGATGAATTAGTGCATGGTGCGCCGAATACTGACTACGCGCTGGAAGATGGCGATAAGGTTTCTTTTGATCTAGTGATTGGCTATAAGGGTTACCATACGGACGCTGCATTTACGACAGTGGTAGGTAAGGCAAATCCGGCCGTGAAGCAGATGATTAAAACTACGGAAAAGGCGCTTTGGGCGGGAATTGAGACGGTGGCGCCAGGGGTGCATCTGGGTGATATTGGTTATGCGGTAGAAAAAGTATTACGCGCAGGTCATCTTGGGGTAATTGAGAATTACGTCGGTCACTTTATCGGTAAATCGATGCATATGGAGCCAGAAGTACCAAATTACGGTAAGCGTGGCAGGGGGTATGTCTTGAAGCCAGGTGATACTCTCTGTATCGAGCCAATGTCGTCTCTGGGTAAGCCATATAATCATGTGGATCCAGAGAGCGGCTGGAATGTGGTGCTATCAGACGGTTCGATTGGCTGTCACTGTGAACATACGATCCTGGTGACCGAAGATGGCTACGAAGTTTTGACTTTGCCGAACTGTCCAAAAGAATAATCTTGAAAATCTGGCGCGGGTCGTCAGATTTTTTGTTATAGACTGGAAAATGTTTATGTTATAATGAAAATATATGAACGAGCAAACACCAAAGTTTAGTTTTGGCATCGATATGGGGACGCAAAATATTCGCGAAGTGGTCCTCAGTGAGATGAATGGTCAGATTACCGTAGTGGGTAAGATTGAGTCGCCACAAAATGGGGGTATGAGTAAGGGTGTGGTGACGAATTTACGCAATGCGGTGCACGCGCTCGAGGCGGCTTCTATTGAAATCGACCGAATGATCGGGATGAACTTAGTGGACGCCTATCTTTCAATTAACGGTTCAAATGTCGGTACGGCGCCAACACAGGGTGGTATCTCGATTACCGGTTCGGAAATTACCGAAGCGGACGTGGCGCGCTTAAAAGAATTTGCGGTATCAGGAATTGTACCAGATAACCGTGAGTTACTCGATGTAATTCCAGTGGAATATGCGATTGCGGGCCAGGGTGGAATTAGAAATCCGATTGGTATGCGTGGCGTGAAGCTTGAAATGCAGGCGAATGTAGTTTCGGCACTTTTGCCAGTCTGTATGAACTTAAAAGAGGTGGCTGGAACCCTAAATATTAACGCTTTGAAGTTGGTGCCAACGGCAGTAGCGGCGGGTCGCGCAGTGTTACTCGAGAGTCAGAAGGAAAATGGCGTAGCAGTAGTCGAGATGGGCGCTGCGACGACGTCGGTGGCGATTTTTATGGAAGGTTTCTTGCAGTATTTTGGGGTGATTAATGTGGGGGCGAATCATATCACGAATGATATCGCGATTAGTTTAGCGGTGAGTACAGAGGTGGCCGAAGAAATTAAGATGAAATACGTGACGGCGGAATTGATTGATAATGACAAGCCAATAACGATGCGTTTTGGTGATGAATCAATTAGTTTTACGAAGACCATGGTGAATCGTATCGTAGAAGACCGTTTGATTGATATTTTTGAACATGTGAAGAAAGAAATCGCGATTGCGGGTTATGAAAAGAAATTGCCAGAAGGCGTAGTCTTGACGGGTGGGGGTGCGGAAATGCGCGGAATTGAACGTTTTGCTAGGGAACATATGGAAGTGGCTACTAGGATTGGTTTGCCGCTAATGGATGTGACTCATATTGATAATGAGACTAAGAAGCCTCGTTTTGCGGTGGCGATTGGTTTGGCTTTAATAATGAATGATGATATGCGCGAAGTGGAATCGCGAATTGAAGAAAAGCCGGTGGGCTTCCTCGGCAAATTATTTGGTGGTGGAAGATAAAAATCTCTTATTCTGGCGAGAAATGTGTTAATATAGAAGTAATCTATAGTTAAAAGTGAGGAATAAAGATGCCAGAAATAAAACCAACAGAGGTGGAAAGCAAAGCGACGATTAAAGTAATCGGTGTCGGTGGAGCTGGCGGTTCTGCGGTAAATCGCATGAAGGAAGTTGGACTTTCCGGTGTTGAGTTTATTGCAGTAAATACTGATGCCCAGGCTCTACATCACTCAAATGCAGACGTGAAAGTTCACATCGGCCAAGGTCTTGGTGCCGGTGGTGACCCAGAAAAAGGTCAAACTGCTGCGGAAGAAAGCCGTGACAATATTTGCGAAGCTATCAAAGATGCCGATATGGTCTTCATTACTCTTGGTGCTGGTGGTGGTACCGGCTCTGGTGCAGGTCCAGTAGTAGCTCAGGAAGCTAAAAAGCAAGATATTTTGACCGTGGGTGTGGTGACGAAGCCATTTACCTTCGAAGGTGCACAACGTAAAAAGAATGCAGATTTTGCAATTGAAAAATTAGCCAAGGAAGTCGATGCCTTGATTACCATTCCTAACGATCGCTTATTACAAACGATTGATCCACGCACGCCACTGCTCGAAACTTTTAAGATTGCAGATGATGTTTTGCGTCAAGGTGTGCAAGGTATTTCAGAATTAATTACCGAACATGCGCTGATTAACCTGGACTTTGCTGACGTGAAGGCTATTATGAAGAATGCTGGCTCAGCTTTGATGGGTATCGGCCGTGCTTCCGGTGAAAACCGTGCGAAATTGGCAGCTCAACAAGCTATTGAATCTCCACTCATCGAAGTGAAAATCGATGGGGCACGTGGCGTACTCTTCTCGGTAGCTGGTGGCTATGATATGTCAATGTCAGAAATCCAAGAAGCAGCAGAGGAAATCACTGGTGCAGTTTCTCCAGATGCTAACATTATCTTCGGTGCTTCAATTCGCCCAGAATTGCAAGATGAAATCGTAATTACCGTGGTAGCAACTGGTTTTGATTCGGATTATTACCGTCAAAAGCGTGCCGAGGAAGAAGAAGCACGTCGTAATGCGGAAGTGATGGAACGTGTCGAAGCGATGAAATCACAGGCTAGCGAGCCAGTAGCGGCGCCAATTAGTAGTTTCGACCATTCTACTGCTTCAACCAATGAATTCCAAAATGATTTCACGGCTACCCCAAAAGAAAATATTTGGGAACGCATCGGTAAAAAAGACGAAGAAGAAGATTTAGATGTACCACCTTCACTTCGTGCAAGATTCCGCAACAAAAAATAACTTAACAATTCGAAATGACTGGCTAGCCCAGTCATTTTAGATAGAAATTATAATGAATATAAATATTGGCATTGGCGATAGTAAAGTGCTGGAAAGCCGGGAAACTACGGATGGCCAGATGATTCGTCGCAGGCGAGTGACAAAAGATGGTTATCGCTTTACGACTTACGAGCGCATCGAGCTACCAACGTTGACAGTGAAAAAACGTAGTGGAAATCGAGAGGTTTTTGATCGAGATAAGTTGCGTGGGGCAGTAAAACGCAGTGTGGGTAAGTTTTTTAATTCGGAATTTGAAATTGAGGACGTAGTAAACTCAGTGACGGCGAAAATGTATGCTCTGGACTGCGACGAAGTGGAGTCGCATGAGATTGGTCAGGCGATTTTGGATGTTTTGGCCGAGAAAAACGAAGTGGCTTATGTGCGATTTGCCAGTGTATTTTTGCAGTTTAAGACTTTGGATGAATTTGAAAGTATTATTAGGGAACAAAGAAAGAAGAAAAAAGAATGCGTGTAGTAATAGTGGTAAAACAACATTCGGAATTTGCTTCAGAAGCCGAGATGTGGAAACGAGACTTCGAATATGAGGCGCGAAAAGAGGTGGAACTGATTGATCCGGAAACGATTGACGGAGAAATGTTTGCGAGAGCGAGAGATATTGTGCAGTATCCGACGGTTTTGGTTCTACAAGATGACGGGATGGTGGTAAAAAAGTGGGCGGGTAGACCATTGCCACAAATTTCCGAAGTGAAATATGTGATTCGCGAAGTTTAGTCTCAGCGAATTGAGAGGAAGATTCGAAAAAAATGGGGGAATAGCTTTGACTCAGGTGTTTGGCTTTTAGCGAAGTCGAGATTTTTGTTGTATAATTAAAGGGATGAGTAAAATCAGGGAACAAGCAGAGGCAATTTTTGCCTGGGGCAAAACGCAGCCTGGATATAAAATCTACTGGGAGCAGCACTCTAAGAGTACGGCGAGAGCAGCGGAAATGATTGTGCGTGCCATGAAAAAAGATCAGCTTGACCCAGATATGGCTTATGCAGTGGGATTGCTGCACGATATTGGTCGAGTGAAAATGAAGCATGCAGGATTGAAGCACCCGATTTTTGGTTATGAAATTTTGATGGAAAAGGGGCTTGAGATTCCAGCGCGAATTTCGATGACCCACACTTATTACGGTTTTCCGACTTTGAACCGTGACGAATTCTGGGAGGGGATGGACGAGGACACGATTCGTATGACACAAGAATATATGTTGCGTGTGAAAATTGATGATTATGATAGATTGATTCAGCTTTGCGATAATATGTGTCACCATACGGGAATTATGACGATTTCGGATCGCTTCTCGGATATCTTGATTCGGCACAATATTCGACGCGCAGGGGAACATTTACGCAGGTTATACGATTTAAAATTGTACTTTGACGACAAAATTGAAGGAAATATTTACGAATTATTCCGCGAAGAAATTATTGAAACTACCATGGATGAACCGAATGGAATATATACGAAAATTTTGAAAAATACAGAGGAAACGGATTAGAAAGAGGGAATATGAAATATCAAGCAAACACAAGAAGACGAGCTTTAGAATACGAAAAAGCTTTGATTGAATTTTGGAAGAAAAATCAGACTTTCGAGAAATCGATTGAGCAACGCGACATTGATAATTCGTATGTGTTTTATGATGGACCTCCGTTTATTACTGGTATGCCACATCATGGGACACTACTTTCTTCCGTGACGAAGGACGCGGTGCCAAGGTTTTGGACGATGCGTGGAAAACGCGTAGAGCGTCGCTGGGGTTGGGACTGTCACGGATTGCCGGCAGAGAATTTTGTCGAGAAGCAATTAGGTATCACTGATCGTCGCGAAATTGGTACGAAGTGGCCGCTAGCGACCTATATCGAGAAAGCTAAGGCTTCAATGGTGGCAAATTCGGAAGCTTGGGAATCGACAATAGAGCGTATTGGTCGTTGGGTAGATTTTCGTGGCGCTTATCGTACGATGGATAAGAATTATATGGAATCGGTTTGGTGGGCGTTTAAAACCTTGTATGAAAAGGGCTTGATTTTCGAGGGTCGCAAGGTTTTGATGTATGACACCAAATTCTCGACGCCGGTTTCGAAAGCCGAGGTGACGATGGATAACGATGCCTATCAAGAGGTAACCGATCCATCGGTGTTTGTGAAATTTAAGGTGGTGAGTGAGGGGGAACTACAGGGTGCGTATCTGCTGGCTTGGACGACCACGCCTTGGACTTTGCCAGCAAACTTGGTTTTAGCGGTAAATGAAAAATTGACTTATGGTCTTTATCAGGTAGGGGAAGATAAGATTGTGACGCTAAAGAAAACAGCGGACGAGGTTTTTGAAGGTGAGTTCGAATTCTTGAAAGATATTAACGGGACGGAATTAGTGGGTTTGGAATACCAGCCTTTGATGGAGAATTTCTCCCGTGAGGAACGTCAGAAAGACACTTATCACGTACTGACTGCAGAGTATGTCTCAGATGAAGATGGTACGGGTATCGTGCATATCGCTCCGGCTTATGGTGAGGCGGACTATGATTTAGCTTTGGCGCACGAAGTGGATTTTGTGGATCTTTTGGATGAACAGGGTTACTACGTGGAGGCAGCTGAGAAATGGTTGATGGACCTCGGGGTACGCAAAACTGATGAAAATGGAATCGAACTTTGGGCGGCAAATAAAATTATTGCTAAGATGCTGCTCGAAAAGGGTATCGTATATCGTATTAAATATATTAAGCACGAATATCCATTCAATCCACGCTCGAAGCAACGTATTATTTACCGGGCATTTCCAAGCTGGTTCTTCAATGTGACGGATTCGAAAACCATGTTGATTTCTGAAAATGAAAAAATTAATTGGTTCCCAGAATATTTGAAGCATGGTCGTTTCGAGAAAAATATCGAAGCTGCACCGGACTGGAACTTGTCACGTGACCGTTTCTTTGCTACGGCAATGCCAGTTTGGAAGGGCGATAAGGGAAGCGTGAAAGTCGTGGGTTCTTATGATGAACTTTATGAACTTTCCGGTACGAGACTCGAAGATTATCACCGTCCATGGGTGGATGAAATTGAATTTGAGATTGACGGTGAACATTTTAAGCGTATTGATAAGGTGTTAGATTGTTGGTTCGAATCGGGTTCGATGCCATTTGCGCAACTACATTATCCTTTTGAAAATCGCGAAAAATTTGAAAAGAATTACCCAGCAGACTTTATCGTGGAATATGTGGGGCAGGTACGTGCGTGGTTTTACTATGTACATGTGGTAAATACCGCACTCTTTTCAGATATTGCTTATAAAAATGTGATTACCACTGGTACCTTGGCAGGTAATGACGGTCGCAAGATGTCGAAATCACTAGGGAATTACACAGATCCAAATCTTTTGATGGACCAATATTCGGCGGATTCTTTGCGTTTCTTGATGCTTTCTTCGCCGGTACTGGCGGGAGAAGATTTCTCATTGATTGATAAAGATGTGTCGGATGTGGCGCGTAAATTATCGATGATTTGGAATGTTTATGATTTCTTTACGATGTATGCGGAAGTCGATGGTTTTGATTCTGAACAGGCGATGGCGGTGAGTGAATTCGTGAATCCACTAGATATCTGGTTGGTTTCAAGGGCGCACCAGGTGCGCAATCAGATTACAGAAGGCATGGAAGCTTATAATATTCCAGCGGCACTCTCTTCGGTGTTGGAATTTATCGATGATATGTCGAACTGGTTTGTGCGTAGGTCACGTAGGCGCTTCTGGAAGTCGGAAGACGACCAGGATAAGTTGGAGGCCTATTCGACTCTGTACTATGTATTGATTTATCTTGCGAAGATTTTGGCACCATTTACGCCATTCCTCGCTGAGGAGCTTTATCAGAAGATGACTGGCGCAGGTGTAGTGAATTCGGAAATTCCAGAATCAGTGCATCTTTTGGATTGGCCAGAAGCTGGCGTGATTGATGAGGCGGTACTTACCCAGATGGCGAAGACGCGTGAGATTATTACGGCTGGTCTAGCAGAGAGAATGAAGAAGACTGAGTCTGAGGCGCAAATTAAGGTGCGTCAGCCATTAGCGAAGCTGGTTTATGCTGGTGAAAAACTGGATGACTTCTATGAGCAGATTATTATGGAAGAAGTGAATGTGAAGTCGGTCGAACATGGTGAGGCTTTGGTGCTTGATAAAACTTTGACGCCGGAATTACTAGAAGAAGGCAAGATTCGTGAATTGATTCGTTTCGTACAATCCGCACGTAAGAAGGCGGGACTTAATGTCGATGATCGAATTAGGCTGATGGTTTCAATGGAAGTGCCGGAAACTTACCGTGAAATGCTGATGAATGAGGTCTTGGCGGAAGAACTAGTGAATGAGGGGAACTTCGCTTACGACGAAATCGTCAAAGTCCAGGGTGAGAATGTAGCGATTTCTTTAGAAAAGATCTAAGCGAGGGGGCCAGTCCTACATAGAAAATATGTAGATATAGGTATCTATAATAAGTGACTCATTAGGAAGCTCCGTAGGAAAATACGGAGCTTTTTGATGAAATTTACCTCTGTTAAAGCATAAATAGTATTGACAAAAATAGTAGTTTATGTTAGACTTAAAACAAGTTAGACAATAAAAACAAAAAATGTAAAATAAGCTAACTCAAAGAAAAATAAACAGGAAATCAAATATGTAAAAAGTCTTCGAATATGCGAAGACGAGAAATAGTAAGTAAAACCTAGAATTATTAACATAACATCAGTATAAATAAGGAAAAAGATTTGAATAGATGAGAAGTCAATGAAACACTAATAAACAAGCATTGACCGATCAAGAAAAAGTGGAGGGGATGGATAGATGAATAAAAAAGTTATTCAATTATCCATCGCTCAGATAAAAGAGAAAAAATCGATAAAATAGTTCAATTTAATAAAATAGTTGTTCAACTTTTACAGATGAAATTCGGGACTTTATAATATTTTCTATAAAATTTGAAAAAATTACTTGCAAATGTAAAATTTGTGATATTATTAATGTAACGAAGATCATAAATCAAAACAAAAATAAAAATTTAAGAGCAAAGGAAGACAGAGAATGACGTTTGAATTCTTTGATGATGAAATAAATTACGTATCAAAAAGACAAGTCAGCCAAGAGGTACGCGCGAGAATTACCGCTAAGCTCGGTAAAATCTCCTCGATGATTAGCTAATTTAGCTAGAAACTTGTTCCTGATTTTAGAAAATAGTCGCTTTTTGGCGGCTATTTTTTGTTGAGAGCAAAAAACATAAAAATTGTGTTCAAAATAGAAAAATAAGTGTTCAATTATGTCTCTATAAGTTAATATAAAATTGAACAAAAATATTATTGACAATCTGATAAATAAGCGTTATCGTAATGGCATAAGGTCATATTTCAAACTAACAAAGAAAGGTCTCCACATGACTGATACTAATACTTTTTCACCGGAGGTTGGAC
>CAUQSJ010000006.1:0-39433 GCA_963520835.1 uncultured Candidatus Saccharibacteria bacterium | reverse complement strand
CTCATCCACTTCAAACCGGACCAACCGGCACCTACTACGCCGAAGGCTCCATCCATCCAGCTGAAGTTTTTACTCTCCGTGCCGATGCTTACTTCTGGGCCTACCGCCAATCCCTCAGTGGTGGTCAAGCCTACATGGTCTACTCTCGTGAGATCGCACCTAGATACTAGTATTGCACTTGAGATGTTAGTTCAGCATTGCTATTGTAATTATGCTAAAATGTGATATAATATAAGCATTATGCAACTTGGAATTGTTAAATATCTCAAAAATCTTTATCAAAATAAAGAAGAACTGAAGCTTGTCGAGGTGACTTATGGATTAGTCGCTCTCATTTTCTTCTTGCTCGCCGCCGTGGTCTCTCTGTTAGATCGTGCGCTTGGTGTTGCGCTCCTAATCATCCCGCTCATTAGTTTTATTGCTCTTGCGACCAATGTGGTAGTCTGGGCTCTTCTAAAACTCTTCCTTGAGTCTAAAATCAGCCAAAACCTCGAAAACGAAGATCTCGGCTCTCTTGAAATTACCGATAATCAACCTCGTACCTATCGCAAGACAGTAACCGACGATGCGAACCAGCGTATTCTTATCGAAAAACCAGTGGCTCGCACCCGAAAAACTTCCGCAAAAACCAAATCCAAGAAATCTAGCTAATTTGATTTATAAATACGGTCCGAAAATGGCCGTATTTTTTTGACAAAATTCCTAATAACAGGTATAATAACTAACGAGTTTCAAGCCAATTCTACTGCTGTAAAGAAAAGGCTCGCTTGAGGTTGTAAAATATCGTATTATAGCTATTCAAGCTGTGAAGTTTTATCTAGAGCTTCACCACTGATGAAGAATCAGATTTTTATCAATAACACAAGAGGAAACTAATGCCAACAATTAATCAGTTGATCCGTAAACCTCGTAAGGTTGCTGCTAGAAAGTCTAAGTCGCCAGCCCTTGGTTCTATCGTCAACACTCTTAAAACCCGTTACTACAACCAAGCTTCACCTTTCAAGCGTGGTGTTTGTATTAAGGTTACTACCAAAACCCCAAAGAAACCTAACTCTGCTCTTCGTAAAGTCGCTCGCGTGCGTCTTACCAACGGTCAAGAAGTTTGGGCTTACATCGGTGGTGAAGGTCACAACCTTCAGGAGCACGCTGTAGTACTCGTCCGTGGTGGTCGTGTACCTGACCTTCCAGGTGTCCGCTATCACATCGTTCGTGGTACTCTCGACCTTCAAGGTGTTAATGGTCGTAAGCAAGGCCGTTCTAAGTACGGTGCTAAGAAGGAGGGTAAGTAATTATGCCACGTAAAACTACCAAATCTCTCGAACGTAAGGTGATGCCTGATCGCAAATATCAGTCAGTCCTCGTTCAACGCTTGATCAACAAATCAATGCTTGATGGTAAAAAGCAAGCTTCTGAACGCGCAGTTTATGCTGCTATCGAAGGTGCTGCCAAGAAATTGAACTCTGAGAATCCAGTGGAAGTCCTCGAAAAGGCTGTCGCTAACGTTTCTCCAGATTTTGAAGTTAAATCCCGCCGTGTCGGTGGTGCTAACTACCAAATTCCATTCCCAATTTCTGGTCACCGTCAAATGCACTTTGCCTTCTCCTGGCTCGTGCAATCAGCTCGTTCACGCAAGGGTATGCCATACTCACGCCGTCTTGAAGCTGAAATCGTCGATGCTTTCAACGGTGCTGGTGCTGCCTTCAAGAAAAAAGAAGACACTCACCGCATGGCCGAAGCCAACCGTGCTTTCGCTCACTTTGCTCGTGCTTAAGTTACGAGTACGAAAATACCACCTCTTCAGGGTGGTATTTTTTGTTTTCAGTAACTCTCTTATGCTATAATAAAAGAAAAAGGAGGAAAATGATTAAAATTGCAATCAATGGCTTTGGCCGCATTGGTCGAAATGCTCTTAAAATTGCTTTGATGCGACGCGATCTCGAAGTTGTAGCTATCAACGATTTGACCGACACTAAAACGCTCGCTTTTCTTCTCAAGCATGATTCTAGCTATGGTACTTACAGTCGTGAAGTGACTTTTGATGATCAAAATATTATTGTGGATGGCAAAAAAATCCGCGTCTTTTCTGAAAAAGATCCAGCTAATCTCGCTTGGGGTGAATTAGGTGTAGATGTAGTAATTGAATCCACTGGTTTCTTCACTGATCCAGAAAAAGCTAAAGCTCATCTCACTGCCGGCGCTCGCAAGGTAGTGATTTCTGCTCCTGCTAAGGGTGAAGGTGCTAAAACTATCGTACTTGGGGTCAATGAAGGTGAAGTCACCAAGGAAGATAAAATTCTTTCTAATGCTTCTTGTACTACGAACTGTATTGCGCCAATTATGAAGGTACTTGAAGATAATTTTGGCGTCAAAAAAGCCATGATGACCACCGTGCATTCTTACACGGGTTCACAGCGTCTGCTCGATGCTCCAGCGAAGGACCTTCGTGAAGCACGTTCGGCTGCCGAAAATATTGTGCCAACTACCACGGGTGCTTCAAAAGCTGCAGCCTTGACCATTCCAAGCCTCAAGGGCAAGTTCAATGGTCTTTCTGTCCGTGTTCCGACCCCTGTAGTTTCACTTGCTGATATTACTGCCGTACTTTCTCGTCCTACTACCAAGGAAGAACTTACTCAGCTTTTCGAAAAAGTTGCCAGCGAGCCATTCTACGAAGGTATTCTCGGCGTTTCCCATGAAGAATTAGTTTCATCCGATTATCGTGGCGATTCCCACTCTTGTATTGTCGACCTTCCACTTATTGATGTGGTGGACGGCGATTTGATTAAGATTGTGGCTTGGTATGACAACGAATGGGGCTATTCTAATCGTCTTGTCGAATTAACTGCTGATTTTGGAAAGGAATAAAATGCAACTTTACGTCGCCTCTGATCACCGTGGTTTTACCGTTAAACAGCGTCTTCTGACTTTTTTGGCCGAATACCAAAATCACCATCCAGAAATGAATATCGAGGTGAAAGACTTAGGTCCGCTCACGATCCAATCAGGCGACGATTTTAATGATTCTGCAATTGCCGTCTCTCGTGCAGTGCGTGAAAATCCTACCGCTCGAGGCTTCCTAATTTGTGGTTCCGCTCATGGCATCTCGATGCAGGCTAATCGCTTCCGCGGTATTCGTGCTATCTGTGGCTACACCGAATCTCTCGCCCGTATCGGCCGCAAGCATAATGATGCCAATGTGCTTTGTCTTTCTTCGGATTATATGACGGAGGAAGAAGTCAATGCGGCTGTGGTGGGATTTTTAGAGGAGCCATTTATTCCAGAAGAGCGTTATATTCGCCGTAATCAGCGCCTAGATGAGGAAAATATTTACTAAAAAGGAAAAATATGGGTGAGGACACAATTATCGTACCAACGATTTTAACTGATGACACGAGTGTTTTTGTCGAGCAGATGAAGGCCTACATTTCATTTGCCAAGCGCATTCAAATTGATCTGATGGATGGCACTTTTACGCCAAATCGTAGTGTCCCCGAAAGTTCAATTTCGCAACTTCCGAACGGCATCCAGTTCGACTTCCATATTATGGCCATTCGTCCAAGCGACCACTTGTCGGAGGTTTTGCGTTTACGTCCGCACCTTGCGATTTTTCATGCCGAAGCCTCTGAAGATTTATTACCAATTTTCGACCAGCTGAAAAAAGCCGGAATAAGAGCCGGAGTAGCCATTCTTCCGACCACCTATCCTGGTCTGATTAAGAAATATCTCGAAGTGGCTGATCACGCCCTAATTTTCGCCGGCAATCTCGGCCAACAGGGCGCTAAGGCCGATATTTTGCAGGCCGAAAAAGTCAAAATTATTCGTAGTATCAAGCCTGATATAGAAATTGGTTGGGATGGCGGCGCTAATCTGACTAATGTGCGTGCTCTCGCTAATTACGAAGTGAATGTGATTAATGTTGGCTCTGCACTTTCTCAACCCGAAGATAAAAAGGCTGCCTATGAGGCCTTGGTGGCCGAAGCTAAAAAACGTGGAGTCTTCCTATGAGTCGCGTAGTTTGTCTCGGTAGCGTTTTGCAAGATATTTATATGATCGACCACAATGATCTCGGCGAAATTAAGACTGGCGAAAAGCTAACTATCGATAAAAATAGTTTTGAAGTGGGTGGTGGTGCGATCAATGCAGCCACGAATTTCGCTAGACACGGCCACGAAACTATTGTCATATCTAATTTTGGTCGTGACAGTGCAGCCAATGCTATTTTGAATTTCCTCCAAAATGAAAATGTCGACACCAGCTATCTTAATTTTACCCGTAAAAAGACTGGCATCTCGGTGATTTTGCTCGATTCTGAAACTGGCAAGCGTACGATTTTGACTTGCCGTGGCGCTTCCGAAAGTTTCGCTAAGCTCGAGGCCTCCGACCTTGATTTATCTAATCCAGATTGGCTTTACGTCACTAGCTTGAATGGCGATATGAATACTTGTCTGCGCTTTTTTGAAAAAGCCAAAGAGAAGGGCATTAATATTATGTGGAATCCCGGCATGGAGGAGATTGCCGAGAAGAAGAAACTTTTGGGGTTGCTTCAAGATGTTGATGTTCTAATTTTGAACGAAAAAGAAGCTAAAACTTTGATTGGCGGTGAAATCCTTGAAGAGCTTTTGGTTAAACTCGCGCGTTATGTCAAAACGGTTATCATTACGGCGGGCGCCCGTGGCTCTATTGCCACCAATGGTAAGGAAACCTATCGTCTCGCCGAGTATGAAATGAAAACCCCGAAAGATACTACCGGCGCAGGCGACGCCTTTGGTGCAGGATTTTTGTCCGCCACCCTGGATGGTAAAAAGTTTAAGGATGCACTAATTTTTGCCGCTGCTAATGCCACCTCGGTGATTTCCTACATTGGCGCTCAAGCCGGCACGCTTTACGGCGATGAAGACCTCCACCCGATGCCAATCCAGAGACTTTAATATGCAGAAGCTTTCAAAATAAATTCTAAGTATAAAAATAGAGCTCGATGGCTCTATTTTTTTATAATCTAAAATTTGTTTTTGTCTAAACCGATCCACTTGAATTAAAACAAATCAAAAAACCGATGGGTCTTAGACTGATTTGAAAGTATTGTAAATATTTTGATCAATTTTCAGGTGACCAATCTTATTAGCGGCCAGAACTACTTCACGCACGTCATCCGTTACCTTGAAAATTTTCAGGTCTTCTTTCTTAATCATGCCTTCTTTCAACATTTTGTTGGTAAAAAACTTGATTAGTGGTTTCCAGTATGACTTACCGATGAAGAAAAATGGCATCTTCGGCATCTTTTTTCCCTGCATTAGCATCAAAACTTCAGAAAGCTCATCTAGCGTGCCGAAACCACCAGGGAAGAAAGCATAAGCCTTACTTGACATCACAAGCATCACCTTGCGGGCAAAGAAATAATGGAACTCCATAGTGTCGGTGAGATAAGGATTAATTTTTTGCTCGTGTGGCAAAATGATATTTAAGCCAACAGATCGACCACCATATTCGAAGGCGCCACGGTTGGCGGCTTCCATAATCCCAGGACCACCACCAGTAATCACCGGATGACCATTTTCCGCAAGCAGACGACCAAGCTTCATCGCTTTTTGATAGTAAACGTCTTTTTCTTTAGTTCGAGCAGAACCAAAAATTGTCACGCCCTGTGAGAATTGACTGATCGTCGACAGCCCCTTCAAAAGATCCTTAGCATAGGCCATTGAACGGTCGATGTCTGGTCCAGCAATCTTATTGTCCTTAAGCTCATTGAGCCAGTTTAGTGTTATTTTATCCATAAACTTGATTATAACATTAAACATAACAGTTTTCTATCTTATGATAAGCGGAAGCTGAAAATCGAAAATTTTATAAATCACCCCTGATACTATATAATATAAAACATGAATATTCGGGTCGAACAAATCATTAAAAAGGTTAAATTACAATATCAAAATATCGATACTATACTTTTGTTTGGCTCGGCGCTAACTTCTGATTGGACTGAACAGTCAGATATTGATATTTTTTTGATAGATGATTCTTTTCATGATTCACGTTCTGAAACTATCATTGATGGGATTACTGTTGAATTTCAACAAGATAATTTTGATAACATCTTTAAAGATATTCAGTCAGAATATGGAAAACTTCTAAATCGTAATGTCTCGACTATGATTGGCACCTCAAGAATTATTTCAAGTAAATCTTCCGAAAAACTTGCAAAACTTATAAATTCTGCCAAGCTGACCTTATCCTCTATTCCGATCTATAGTGAGCAAGATGTAAAAATGTGGAAGTATTCTATTGCAGATTATTTGTCTAAGGCTAAAAAAGATATTACTAAAAATAATATCTTGGCTTTTTATCTTCATGCGAATTATGTGCTACAAAATGCGCTTCAAATGTCTCTAGCTCTTAATGGTACATATATGCCACAACCAAAATATTTGGGTAAATTACTAGAAGAAAAGGATCCAGAGTTATTTGAAATTTGGAATCAATACCTTGAAGCAGATTCATTGACAGAAAAAATAACAATATTGAATAGACTCAAAGAAAGGTAAAGCCGTGGCTCGTGAAATTCATCTTATCTTGCATAATATTCGCTCCATCTTGAATGTGGGGGCGATTTTGCGTACTGCTGAGGGGCTGGGGGTGGAAAGAGTCATTTTCTCTGGTTATACACCTACTCCGATGCCAGTTTCCTCAGAATTACCTCATATCGCCGAGAATATCACCGCCAAAATCCATAAAACCGCCCTAGGAGCCGAGGAATATCTGAACCTTGCTCATACCAAGGATATTCTTCAGACTATCCTTAAATATCGCGAAAATGGTTTCCAGATTGTAGGGTTAGAAAATAACCTCGAAGATTCACGCCTTATTCAGATAAATTTACCAAACTTTCAAAAACAAATTGGGCAAAAAATTGTTCTAATTCTCGGCGAGGAAGTTGAGGGAATTTCCGACGAGCTCAAGGCGCTATGCGACCGTTTTGTCGAAATCCCCATGGTTGGTCGCAAGGAATCTTTTAATGTTTCGGTGGCCACTGGGATGATACTCTATGAATTAAAGTGTTATAATATAGAAAATAGGAGCTAAATGGAACGTTATAATCCCTTAAAAATCGAACAAAAATGGCAAAAAATTTGGGCTGAACAGGAAACCTATAAGGCAGAAGAAAATTCGACAAAACCGAAAAAATATCTCGCCGAAATGTTTCCATACCCATCTGGTGCAGGTCTTCATGTGGGGCATGTGCGTAATTTTTCTATCGTCGATGCTTTAGCGCGTTTCTATTCTCAGAACGGTTACAATGTTTTACGTCCATTTGGCTACGATACTTTTGGTTTGCCAGCCGAAAACTATGCGATTAAAACTGGGGTTTCTCCGAAAGAAGCTACCCGTATCAATACCGAAAACTTTCGTAAGCAGGCTCAGCGTCTCGGTTTTGCCATTGACTGGTCGCGTGAAATTAACACTTCGGATCCTGAATATTATCGATGGACCCAGTGGTGTTTCTTGCAATTATTTAAGAACGGTTTAGCTTATCAAAAAGAGAGTTATCAGTGGTGGTGTCCAAATGACCAAACCGTGCTCGCTAATGAACAGGTAGAAAATGGCCATTGTTGGCGCTGTGGTGCGGAAGTTGAAAAGAAGAAAATGAAGCAATGGTTCTTCAAAATCACGGATTATGCTGACCGCCTACTCGCCGATGTTGATAGTCTCGATTGGCCAGAAAAAATCAAGACCATGCAGAAAAACTGGATTGGTAAGTCTATTGGCTCGGAAGTAGTCTTCCAGGTAGCCGATTCCGCACATCAAATTAAAGTCTTTACTACACGTATCGATACAATTTTTGGCGCCACCTTCTTGGTGCTTGCCCCAGAACACTCACTAGCTCTTGAACTTACTACCGATGCTCAAAAAACCGAAGTGGCAGAATATATTAAAAATGCCATTAAAAAAACTGAAATTGAACGTCAAGAAAATAAGGAAAAGACCGGTGTCTTCACTGGTAGTTACGCCATTAACCCAGTTACCGGTGAAAAAATACCAATCTATGTCGCTGACTACGTCTTAATCGGCTACGGTGAAGGCGCTGTGATGGCGGTGCCAGCTCATGATGAGCGCGACCGGGCTTTTGCCGAAAAGTATGACCTTGAAGTTAAGACCGTAATTGATGAAAATGAAATTCTAATTAATTCTGGCGACTATACCGGTCTTACCTCTGAGGAAGCTAAGGTAAAAATCACTGCAGATCTCGAAAAAGATCAGATTGCCGCCCCTCGCACTACTTATCGTATGCGCGACTGGTTGATTTCTCGTCAACGCTACTGGGGATGTCCAATCCCAATCGCCTACGATAAGGATGGGGATCCTCACGCGATTCCAGAAGATCAATTACCAGTAGTCTTGCCGGACATTACCGACTATAAACCTGATAGTTCTGGTCGTTCTGCACTCGCCAAGGCTGAGGACTGGAAAAAAGTTATTATCAATGGCGAAGAAATGACGCGTGAGACTGATACTCTTGACGGCTACGCTTGTTCTTCTTGGTATCTCTGGCGCTATACCTCACCTAATGACAAAGAGCATGCTTGGAGTCAAGAGGCTGTCAAATACTGGGCTCCGACCGATATCTATGTCGGTGGTGACCACGCTGTCGCTCACCTTCTCTATGTGCGTTTCTGGGCCATGTTCTTCCATGATTTAGGTTTGCTACCTTTCGAAGAGCCAGTCAAGACTTTGCTTTATAACGGCTACATCAATGCGCCAGATGGCAAAAAAATGAGTAAATCTAAGGGTAATGTTATTGATCCACTCGACGTGATTGACTCTGGCTACGGTGCAGATACTCTGCGTACTTATGAACTCTTCATCGGTCCTTATAATGAGGATGCCGCTTGGAGTACCAAGGCTATTGGTGGTGTTTATCGCTTCCTTAATCGCTGTTTTAATTTAGTTTATCTTGAAAATACTACCGCCAAGGTCGATGACGAGGCTAATCTAATGGCTCGCCACAAAACCATCAAGAAAGCTACTGATGATATGAATCGTGCGAACTTTAATACCGTAGTGGCTGCCCTCATGGAATTTGTCAATCATCTCTATAAAAACGGCGCCGCCCAAGCTGACCTAGTGGTGCTCGCTAAGTTACTTTATCCATTTGCCCCACATCTTGCTTCTGAAATGCTCGAGACGCTCGGGTTCGACATTTCTTGGCCAGCCTACGATGAATCTGCCTTGGTTAGCGAGACTGCAGAATATATCATTCAAGTGAACGGAAAGGTCCGCGCTAAGTTGCAACTTCCGACGGATATTTCTCAAGAAGAAATCCAAAAGCTTGCCCTCGCCGACGAAAATGTCCAAAAATACCTGAACGGGGAACCACGAAAAATTATTTTCCCACCAAACACTCGCCTCGTCAGCATCGTGGCCTAAATCTAAAAATTTTTCTCAAAAATCCATAGAAAAATCTACCCTCCTGCTCTGATTTTTCTTGCAAACCACGGGTTTTTATAGTACAATAATACAAATTTATATATTAACAAGGAGCATTTAATGCCTGAACCTAAAAAGCAAAGCAGCCCAAGAAAGACTGGTCTACGCCGTAGCCACCTTCGTCTTGTCTTAGCTCGTGCAGTTAACAAGAAATCACCCGTTAAGGCTTTCGAAACTGCTAAGAAAACCCCAAATCTTAAAGTTAAAACTGTTAAAACCGCAGTTAAAGCTACTAAAAAGACAAAGAAAAGCGAAAAATAATGGCAAGTAATCGGCACCTTGGCAGAATTATTATCCTTCAAAGCCTCTATGAATATGAGGTGAGAAGTTTGGCGGGCGACGCTACAGCCGACATTAATGTTATTATCGCAAAAAATATCGAACCATACGTTAAAGCCGTTGGTGATACTGATTTTATTATCAATACCACCAAGGGTATTTTGGAACATCAAGAAAAACTTGACCAAGAATTACATCCATTAGCACCAGAATGGCCACTCGCCTCTATTGCCGCGATTGACCGTAATATTTTGCGCCTTGGGCTCTATGAGCTCGAAGCTCAAACGGTGCCACCAAAAGTTGCTATCAATGAATCTGTTGAATTAGCTAAGGCTTTTGGTTCGGAAAATTCCTCCAAGTTCGTCAACGGTGTTCTCGGTACCGCTTATAAACAGCTCGGGTTCGAGAAATCTGAAGGAACAAATGAACAATCAAAGACCAGTTCAGTCGAAGGCGAAAAACCTCAAGAAGACTAAACCAAAGGCCAAAACTGATTCCCGTCGCGCATTTACCCCAAGGACTCGAAATTCTCGCGACTCCAATCTTAAAAAACTTCAACAAAAAATTCTCAAGAAAAAACCCACCATCAAAGAAATTGTCCGCGAACCGACCTCTGGTGGTATCGTCTTCCGACTGACTAAAGATAAAAAAGATATTGAAGTTTTACTCATCCAAGATTCGAAAAACCGTTGGACGATTCCAAAGGGGCACATCGAACCGGGTGAAACCGCAAAACAGACCGCGATTCGCGAAATTGGCGAAGAAGCCGGTCTGAACCACATCCAAGTTCTCTCTTGGCTCGGAAAGATCCACTTCAAGTATCGTCGTATTGATAAACTAGTGCTGATGACTACGCAAATTTATCTCGTACGTTCACTTGATACTACCGAGCGCCCAACCAAAGAAAAATGGATGAACGGCATCAAATGGTTTAGCTTCCAGGATGCAATTAACGTGATCGAGTATGAAGATATCGAAAAACTTATGCTTATTGCCAAAAAATGCATCCGTCAAGGAGAATATTAAATAAATTTGAGTTTCTCAGGATACTTGAAAATGCTTCAAGTATCCAAAAGATTCCCAAGAAAGTAGTTATGGAACAAGAAATAAATCTTGCTGATTATCAAATTAATATCGCGGACATTAAGCAGCATATTGATGAGGTGGCAATCAATAAAACCAAAAAGCAACCTCAAAACGCTGAAGAATTTACTGCTGACACTAAAGCTCTCTACGCTGACTTCGCCAAAGAAAAAATGGGCATTGAATTTAAGGATATCTCGCTCTTTATTACTGCCCTTACTCATCGCAGCTATGTCAATGAGCATAAAAAAGCTCATATCGAGCATAATGAACGTCTCGAATTTCTCGGTGACGCGATTTTAGAGCTCGTCACCTCTGATTTTCTCTATCGTAATTTTACCGAGCCAGAGGGAATTATGACCGCTTGGCGTTCAGCTCTAGTCCGCACCGAATCAATTGGCCGCGCCTCTACCGAAATCGGCTATCTCCATCTTATTCGTCTTTCGAAAGGCGAAAAACTCGGTAGCGACCGCACTCACGCCTCGATTATTGCCGACTGTTTTGAGGCGGTGACTGGTGCGATCTATCTCGATCAGGGCTATCTTCGCGCTAAGCAATTTATTTATCAGCACATTTTGACTAAAATGGACGAAATTATTATCAATGAATCTTGGCGTGACTCTAAGAGTTATTTACAGGAATTAGCTCAGAAAACCGATGGCGCTACGCCACAATATCACGTCATCAAAGAGGAAGGCCCAGACCATGACCGTATCTTCTCCGTCAATGTGGTGGTTGCCGGTCGGATTCGTGGTACCGGCTCTGGTCATAGTAAACAGGAAGCTCAATCCAATGCCGCTACCGAAGGTATTAAATATTATAAAAAACACCTCGGCAATCAACTTCCCGCCACTGGTCGTCTCACCCTTCGCAAGTAATTTATCATCCAGATCACGTATAAGCCTCATTGCCTTTCGAATTTACTCTAACCTCTCAAGTGCAACACTTTGAGATATTAACTCAGTGAATAATTTGCAATTTTTCATAAAATCAGTTAAAATATTTAAAATTAATTAAGGAGAAAACATGCTCGCGATTCGTATGCAGCGTAATGGTCGTACTCACTACCCAACATTTCGACTAGTCGTCCAAGAATCCCAGCGTCATCCACTTTCTGGACGCGTTGTGGCTGAGGTCGGCAATTACAATCCAGAAACTAAGAAAACCACCCTCGACAAGGAAAAAGTCGAGTTCTACCTCAAGAATGGTGCCCAACCATCTACCCGTGTGGCTCGTATCTTGAAGCTCGAAGGTGTCAAACTTCCTGACTGGGTCAAAGAACCTACCAAGAAGCAAAAAGCTCCAAAGCACGCAGATAAGCTTCGCAAAAATCAACCAAAAGAAGAAGCTGAAGCTTAATTTCTTCAAAAACGCTCCGAAGAGGGGCGTTTTTTCACTAAAAGTGCTATAATATAACCATAAACTTAACCGGAGAACCTATGTCAACTATTGACCAACAATTTGTCGAATTTATCGTAAAAACTCTCGTCAGTAATCCAGAAAAAGTCGCTATTAACCGTGTAATTGATGAAAAAGGTGTCTTACTTTCACTTTCCGTCGACCCAGAAGACGTCGGTCGCGTCATTGGTCGCCGTGGTGCTACCGCTCAATCTATTCGTACGCTTCTTCGCGCTCTTGGCACGAAGAATGATGCCCGCTACAATCTCAAGATTGTCAACACCGATGAACTCGAAGATGAAGGCGAACCTACCGCCGCTCGCACCGTTGCTGATTACGATGAAGAAACTGAGGCAGAAAACGACGGCCTCGCTGAGAAAACCCGTGCCGAGCTCGCCGATCTCGATGATCTCGAAGTCTAATAGGCTACGCAGAATTATTTTATAACTGTCGAAAATACCCCGGAAAATGGGGTATTTTTCTTGCTAAATTCTCTTGACATTCAATATTATAATGGTTATACTAATGATAGTTCATTTTTGAACGAAGCCTAACTGCGAGTCGGCTTACATAAACAAGTTGAGAGCTTATATGTTCAAAAATCCCACCCGAAATCAGGTGGTTTTTTGATTATCAGAAAAATTGGATTCTTTATATATTAAAAATCGTATTTTTTATTCATTTTTCATTCCTTTTATGTTAAAATAAAAACAATCAAATTAAATAGTTTTGCCAATTGGAACTAGGCAAATTACAAAAACAATGGGAGAGAGCAATGAGTGCGAAACGAAAGTTTTGGCAGGGCCTTCAAGATAGGTCAGTTTTTAGATATGTATTAACATTTATCTTATGTAATTTTCTTTGCATTCTTTTTAGTCAATCTACCTTTGCCGCACCAAATATTTCTATTTCAATTGTCGGTGACACCAATGTGCATGCTGATTTTCCGACTTCAGGTAAGGTTGAAGCTTCCAAAACCGCCGATATTACGGTGAATTCTGACGGCGTATTTGGCTACAAGCTCTTCATGAGTAGTGACAGCGAGAATACTGCGCTTACTAGTCCAGATGCTAGTAACGCAGACTATATCTCATCTGTCAGTGGTAGCGACAATAAACTCTCTGAGGATATGCATAATCAATATGGATATAATATCGAGAACACCGATAATAAACTTTATAATGCCATACCTGCCTTAGGCACTCCTGAAATGATTAAACGGGTGAAGACTAAGCTTAAAAGTGCGGATATTATTAAGTTTAATCTAGGTTTCGAATTAGAAAATACTATCACTCCAGGTAGCTATAAAAGAAAGCTCATCTTTAGTCTTATTTCAGACGAGCAAGCCTCCGCCCAGTTGGTTAGTGGTCGAGAAATCAATAAAGCGCTCAAACGCCCAACTGGTAGCGCATCAGACGATCCTTTAGAATCCCCTCTTTATAATTATTATGACATAAATATTAGGGTTGGTGTAGAAAAATGCGAAGAGGATATCCCCCCAGAAAATATATCTGTCATTTCAGTCCCAGACTCTGAAGTTGAAGTGTATTTGGGGGTATTGAGCAGTAGCGACCAAATCACAAGTTATCGTGCCTGCATTTGGAGCTATGCTACGGAATTAATATTCCCAGAAGACCTCTCTTATATGTATGCTGGCTTCCAAAGTCTTAATGGAGATGCAGGCTTTAGTTTTTATGATGGCAGGTCCGTCTCGATGTTAAACTTTAAGAAGACCAAAGATATCTCTCATTTGTTTCACACCGCATCGCCAGGATCTAACTATATAGATACTTCTGCGCTAAAGTTTTTTGAATTATTTAAAAACTCTCCAATTGAAAACGCTGAATCAATCTTCGAAAATTCTGGGGTTTACAAAATCGGATCAGATTTTGAATCTATTGCAAACAAGGCTAAAAATTTCAAAAATGCTTTTAAGGATATTAACTTAAATATTGATTATAGCACCACAAATTGGCTATTCAGTAATGCTGAAGACACCTCATCGATGTTTGAAGGCTTCAGGTCGTCTGAAATAAAATTACCAAATGTCACCTTTGCTAAGGTTAAAAACGCCAACTCCATGTTTAAAAATATCAAATCTCTCTCTACCTTCGATCTTAATCAGGCTACTTTTGCCGCTGCAGAAGATGTAACTAGTATGTTTGAGGATGTATATTTCAATGATACACTTAAAATGAACAATGCTACTTTTTTAGCCGCGAAAAATGCATCTAATATGTTTAAGTCGGTGGAAATTAATACAGTCAGTCTACCAAGTGCCACCTTCGATAGCGTAGTTAATGCCAATGCTATGTTCATGGAATCAAAAATCAGCACTCTCACTATCAGTCAAGCAACTTTTGCAAATGCTGAAGACATTTCATCAATGTTTGAATCTACTTATGATAAACTTGTTGATATTAATCTTCAAAGTGCTACCTTTGCACATGCAAAAAACGCTCACCGTATGTTTTACTGGGGGCGAGCCACATCGGTCAATCTGGCTAATGCGGTATTTAATGAATTAGAAGACGCATCATCGATGTTTGAGGACCAAGATTATTTAACTGAAATAAAACTGCCAAAAGCCACTTTTGATAAAACAAGCAATTTCAACCGGACCTTCTTTTCTGTGTCTGCGGTCACCATCATCAGCCTGCCCAAAATCACTTTCCGAGCCGCAGAAGACTTAACAAGTATGTTCCATGATTGCATTAACATGACAACTTTGAATCTAAATCCTTCAAAAATGATTGCCTCACATGTCGTCACTATGGGGAGTATGTTTAATGGAACATACAGTATGACTGAGATTAATCTTGAAAAACTCAATATTAATGGCGGCACACTTCAGAATATTCAGGAAATCTTTAAGGATAATAGTGCTGTTGAAAAAATTATTTTACCAACTGTTTTCGATACTTCAAATGTCACTAATATGGCGTCGTCATTCGAAAATTGTCAAAGATTGACCGAGATCGGTAATTATAATCAACTTAATCTAAAAAGCGTCACAAATGCTAGTCGTCTATTTGCGGATACTGAAAGTCTCGATCTGAAACAGATTATTCCACTACTAAAAACTAATAGCATCGAAAATGCTTCATTCATGTTCTATCTTGCATATTCGTCAGCCCCCGTCGCTTTCTCAAATAATTTCAAAACCAATACTACCACTACCATGCAAAGTATGTTCCAGGGATTCATGACTCCATCTCTTGACATTTCGCATTTTAGCTTGGAAAATACCACTACTATGGAGGGTATGTTTAGCGGAAAAGAGGCATCGCTATCATATCCCGTCGGTGGTCAATATTACGCTGTTTCTGAGGTGATTTGGCCAAACAGCACTCTGAATGCCCCGCATTTAACCACCATGAAGAGCCTTTTTCATGAGAACCATCACATTACTAAGCTCAATCTACCAAAATTCATTAGTCCAGCTCTCACTGATACTAGTTTTATGTTCTTCAAAATAGACAAAGAAATCACAGAACTAGATGTTAACGGCCTTGATACTCAGAACGTAGAAGATATGTCTGAGATGTTTGAAGGACTAAAATTTGATCGCGGCAGTCTAGGCGGTAGCTTTGCCCCTAAATTCAAGACTACCAGTCTAAAAAATATGTACGGTATGTTTTATTATATGAACGTTGATCATCTTGACTTAACTGCTCTTGATGTTTCAAATGTCACTAATATGGAATATGCCTTAAGTAATGCATGGCTTATTACGATAGATCTCACTGGCTGGAATACCAGTAATGTAGAAAATATGAAGGATCTATTTAGCTGGCAATATTATCTCACGACAATTTATGCCTCAGACAGCTTTGTCACTACCAAGGTTACGAAATCGGATGATATATTTAATATGAATGGATATGATAATCTTGTCGGCGGTAACGGCACCCATGCTGCAGGTCAAGATATTACCTACGCTCGTATCGATCGTCCAGGCAAGCCAGGTGCTTTTACCCTAAAATAGTCTCTGAAAAAGAAAATACCCCTTGAAAAATCCCTAAAATGCGTTAAAATAGCTACAAGAAGTAGTGTGCCTACTATAAACATGTCTTTTTATTTTAGCGAGGTGGAAAGACATAAGTAGCAGTAATCTTCGGCGCTAAAGATTATTAACACTAAATAAGAGGGAAAAGTGAGTAAAAAAAGTACCATTCCAGATGGCAGTCGTGTCTTTTTCACTGAAGGAGACAAATTGCCTATCCCTGATCTTACTGCACATCAGAAAGATTCTTGGGAAGAATTTGTACGTTCGGGTCTACGTGAAGTTTTCACCGAACTCAATCCAATTGATGACTATACTGGTCAAAAATTGTCACTAAAGTTTAAAGATTATGAGTTTAAGGCTCCAAAACATACCATTCAGGAAGCCAAATATAATCTTGAAACCTACGAAGCTCCTTTGCATGTCAAAGCCGAACTTCAAAACAAAGTCACCGGCGAAGTCGTCGAACAAGAAATTTACTTCGGTAATTATCCATGGATGACTGACCGTGCTACCTTCATTATTAATGGTACTGAGCGTGTAATCGTCTCTCAGTTGATTCGTTCAGCTGGTGTCTTTTTCACTGCCGAAACCATTGGTATGAAGCGTTATTACGGTGCTAAGGTGATTCCAGGTCGTGGTGCCTGGCTCGAATTTGAGACCGCGCCAAATGGTTGTATCTACGTGAAGATCGACCGTCGTCGCAAAATCCCAGTCACCACCCTTCTTCGCGCTCTTGGCATTGTGAAGGATGTTGACATTAAGGCGAAATTCGAAAATGTTGACACCGGTGCGATTAATTACATCGATTCCACCATCGATAAGGACTCTACCAACTCTCAAGCTGCTGCCCTTCTCGAAGTCTACCGCCGTCTCCGCCCAGGTGACTTGGCTACCGTTGAAAACGCTCGTTCCATGGTTGAACGTACTTTCTTCGATTACAAGCGTTATGACTACTCTCGTGTCGGTCGTTTCAAGATTAACCAACGCCTTGGCTTTGATACCCCTAACGACAGCACTCATCGTACTTTGCAAATGGATGATCTCGTAGCGATTATTGCAGAAATTATTCGCTTGAATAATACCCAAGAACCAGCTGACGACATTGACTCACTTTCTAACCGCCGCGTACGTATGGTTGGTGAACTTGTTCAACGTCAATTCCGCCTTGGTATGCTTCGTTTGCAACGTAACATCTTAGACCGTATGTCTATGGTTGACGCTAAAGAAAAGGTCACTCCATCTCAGCTTCTTAACCCACGTCCAGTGGTGGCTGCAGTTCGTGAATTCTTTAGTACTTCTCAGCTTTCTCAGCTAATGGACTCTTACAACCCATTCGGTGAGCTTGCTCACAAGCGTCGTCTATCTTCTATGGGTCCTGGTGGTCTCACTCGTGAACGCGCTGGTTTCGATGTGCGTGATACCCACCCTACTCACTACGGTCGCATCTGTACCGTTGAAACCCCTGAAGGTGGCAACGTGGGTCTCGTCTTGAACCTCGCTACCTATGCTCGTATTAACGAATATGGCTTCATTGAAGCTCCGTATGTCGTAGTGAAAAATGGCAAAGTCACCGACGAAGTGATTTACGTCGACGCTAGTGTCGAACGTGATATGGTGATTGCCGATACCTCTGTTAAATTGAACGCCAAAGGCGAATTTGAAGACGAATGGGTCTCCGCTCGTGTTAACGGTCAGCCAGTTCAGGTTGAATCTTCTAAGGTTACTCACGTCGATGCCGCTCACAAGGAAATTCTCGGTATTTCCGCCGCACTTATTCCATTCGTGGAAAAGAACCGTGTCGACCGTGCACTCATGGGCTGCGCCATGCAGAAACAGGCGGTGCCTCTTCTCCGTAACCAAGCCCCAACTGTTGGTACCGGTATTGAAAATGATATCGCCCGTGCCACTTCTCAGCTGATCGTTGCCGAAGGTGACGGTGTAGTTGAAAAGGCCGATGGTCAATCCGTAATCGTCAAATACGCTGACAAAACTTCGAAAGAATACATTGTCGAGCATTTCGAACAAACCAACTCTGATCAATGTTACAACCAACGCTGTGTGGCGGTGCGTGGTCAAAAAGTTAAGGCTGGTGACACTCTTATCGAAGGTGCCTCTCTTGAAAATAATGAACTCGCTCTCGGCCGCAACCTTCTCGTTGCTTTCATGCCATGGCGTGGTTACAACATGGATGACGCCATCGTGATCTCTCGCAAGCTTGTCGAAGATGATACTTTGACCTCTATTAATATTAAAGATTTCGATGTAGAAGTTCGTGAAACCAAACTTGGTCCAGAACAAGTTACCCGTGATATCCCTAACGTTTCCGAGCACGCTCTTCGCCACCTCGGTGAAGACGGTATCGTGACCGTTGGTTCTGAAGTGAAAAACGGCGACATCCTCGTCGGTAAGATCACTCCTAAGGGTGAACAAGAACTCAGTTCTGAAGAGCGTCTTCTTCGCGCTATCTTCGGTGAAAAAGCCAAAGATGTCCGTGATACCTCAGTTCGTATGAGTGGTGGTACTTCCGGTAAAGTTATCGGCGTCCGCATTTACACTCGTGAACAAGGTCATGAACTTAAGGCAGGCGTTCTCATGCAGATCAAAATCTACGTTGCTGAAATGCGTAAGATTCAGGTCGGTGATAAGATGGCCGGTCGTTACGGTAACAAGGGTGTAGTTTCCCGCGTACTTAACGTCGAAGATATGCCATTTATGGCTGATGGTACCCCAATCGATGTCTTACTTTCCCCAATGGGTGTGCCTTCTCGTATGAACCTCGGTCAGCTTTATGAAATTCACATTGGTATGGCTGCTCGCATTCTTGGTTACAAGGTTGCAACCCCATCCTTCAATGGTATTCCTGATGAAGTAATTTCTAAGGAACTTGAAAAGGCTGGTATCGATAGTAATGGTCGTACCCAACTTTACGATGGTCTCACCGGTGAACCATTCCACGAAAAGACTGCAGTTGGTGTGATGCACATGATTAAGCTTCACCACATGGTCGAAGACAAGATTCACGCTCGTTCGACCGGTCCTTACACTATGGTCACCCAACAACCTCTCGGTGGTAAGGCGCAAAACGGTGGTCAGCGTTTCGGAGAAATGGAAGTTTGGGCGCTTGAAGCTTACGGTGCTGCCAGCATCCTTCAAGAAATGCTCACTATCAAGTCCGACGATGTCTATGGTCGTGCTAAAGCTTACGAATCCATTATTAAGAACGAACCAATCCAAGGTCCTAAGCTTCCTGAAGGTTTCAACGTCTTAGTCAAGGAACTTCAAGGTCTCGGTCTTAAGGTTGATCTTCTCGACAATGGGGAAGCACGTGATGCTGACTCTGTAATCGAAGACACCTCTCGCGAAATTGAACGCGCTCAAGATGACCGTCAAATTTACGCCAGACACAATGTTCATATTGAAGATGACAGTAATGACACCATCGATCTTACTGAAGAAGAAACTGAAGAAGCATTAACTGAAGATGGAATATCAATAACAGAAGGAGACGACGACAATGTCGATCTCGGAGAGGAGCTCTAAAATATGGCTTGGATGGATAATTATATCTCAGCCAGCGACTTCGATTCAATTCGTCTTTGCGTAGCAAGCGCCGAAGACATCTTGAGTTGGAGTTATGGTGAAGTATTGAAGCCAGAAACCATCAATTACCGTACTCAGAAACCTGAGCGTGATGGCTTATTCTGTGAGCGTATCTTTGGTCCAGTCAAAGATATTAACCCACATGATAGTAAACTTAAAGGTGTCCGCTCTCGTGAAGCTGCCGTCGATAAGGAAGGTAACTTAGTTACCAAATCTATCGCACGTCGCGAACGCATGGGTCACATCAAACTCGCTGCCCCAGTTGCTCACATCTGGTTTATGCGCGGTACCCCATCTGCTTTGAGTCTTTTGCTTGACCTTACTGTCAAGTCAATCGAAAAAGTTGTTTACTTCGCTTCTTACCTCATCATTAATGCTGATGACGCTAAGATTGAACAAGTTAAAGGCGATTTGATTGCTCAGCACGATGCTGCAATTCAAGCGATTAAAATTCGTTACTCTGAAGCCGCCAAGGATGAAGGTGCTAACGCTGAAACTCTAGCCAACGAAGAAGCTAAAGAACTTGAAGCTTTAGATACTGACTTCTATTCCCGCAAGAATATTCTTGAGGGCTTGAAGAAGGGCGCCGTCATTTCCGAAATTGATTACCGCAACCTTCCAGAAGAATACGAAGAACTTGTCACCGTTAAGATGGGTGCTCAAGCTATCCGTGAATTGCTCGAAGAAATTGATCTCGACACTATGATCGAAGATCTTTCTGCGCAAGCCGAAGAAGCTAAGGGTCAAAAGGAACGCAAACTTATCAAGCGTATCAAATTGCTTGAAGGTATGAAGAATTCCAACATCAAACCAGTCGATCTCGTCTTGACTGTTATTCCAGTCATCCCACCAGATCTCCGTCCAATGATTTCACTTCCTGGTGGTCGTTTCGCGACTTCCGATCTTAATGATCTTTACCGCCGCGTGATTAACCGTAATAATCGTTTGAAGAAATTACTCGACCTCAATGCGCCAGAGGTGATTATTCACAACGAAATGCGCATGCTTCAAGAAGCCGTTGACGCTTTAATTGACAATAACGCCAATCATGGCCGTCAAGCCAGCTCCCAAAATGGTCGTCGTAAGCTCAAATCCCTCTCTGACCTTCTCAAAGGTAAGCAAGGTCGCTTCCGTCAAAACCTTCTTGGTAAGCGTGTCGACTACTCCGGTCGTTCCGTGATCGTCATCGGTCCTGAACTCAAGCTTAATGAGTGTGGTTTGCCAAAACTCATGGCTCTCGAACTCTTCAAGCCTTTCGTGGTTTCTTGGTTGCTTGCCCACGAATATGCTGCCAACTCTCGCGCCGCTTCTCGTATGATTGACGCTAAAGAATCCGTAGTTTGGGATGCTCTCGACGAAGTTATTCAAGGTCGCTATGTTCTCTTGAACCGTGCTCCGTCTCTTCACCGTCTATCTATTCAGGCTTTCCAACCAAAGCTCGTGGATGGTATGGCTCTCAAGCTTCACCCACTCGTAGCTTCCGGCTTTAACGCTGACTACGATGGTGACCAAATGGCCGTTCACCTTCCTCTCTCTGATGAAGCTCAGCAGGAAGCTAAGACTTTGATGTCGGCTGCCAGCAACCTCTTGAAGCCAGCTGATGGTTCTCCAGTGCTTTCAATCTACCAGGATATCGTACTTGGTGCTTACTACCTCACTTATGATAAGCCAGGTACCGAATCGGAAACCCCACGCGCTTATAGTTCAGTCTATGAAGCTGAAATGGCCTACGAAGCTGGTGATATCGCCCTTCAAACTCCGATTCGCGTATTCGCTAAGAAAGCTATTCGCAATACCACTCTCGGTCGTGTCTTCTTCAACGAAATCTTGCCAGAAGATTACCCATTTGATAATGGTATTCAAACTTCTAAGCATTTGAAGAAGGTAATGGCTGACATCTTTAACCTTTACGGTGCCGATGAAACTGTCCGTATCGCTGATGAACTCAAGGCTCTCTCCTTCGAGTATGAAACCATCGCTTCCATCTCGACCTGTAAGGATGACTATCCAACCTACCCTGAAATCCAAGACTTTATCGCTAAGGGTGACGCCAAGACTGCTCTTATTCAAGATCAGTACAACCAAGGCCTCCTCACCGACGAAGAACGCTACTCTTTAACCGTAGCTAACTGGCGTGAAATCGATACCGAAATTTCTAACTTCCTTAAGGCCAAGCTTGCAACTATGGATACCGACATTGCTGTGATGACCAACTCTGGTGCTCGTGGTTCTGTCTCTGGTATCAAGATTGCTTCCGCCGAAATCGGTATCATGGTGGATATCTTCAACCGTGAAATCGAGCTCCCAGTCAAGTCTAGCTATAAGAAGGGTCTTAACACTCTTGAATCCTTCATCGCTACCCGTGGTGCTCGTCAAGGTATGGTCTCGACCGCTCTCCGTACTGCTGACTCTGGTTACCTCACTCGTCGTCTTGTCGACGTGGCCCAAGATGTCTTTACTGTCGATAAGCCAAACGATGACCCAGGTTTCGAAATCTTCAAATCTGAAACTGAACACACCGGTATTGAGTTTGCTCAACGCATTGCTGGTCGCTTCGCTGCTGAAACTGTCCCAGGTTATGTCGAAGCTGATGAACTCATCACTCGTGAAATCGCTGACCAAATCGCCGAAGACGCCAATATCGAATCGATTAAAATTCAATCCGTTCTCACCACCAAGAGTATTAACGGTGTACCTCGTAAGGCTTACGGTGTCGACCTCGCCACTCGTAAACTTATCGAACCAAACCAACCAATCGGTGTGATTGCTGCACAATCTCTCGGTGAACTTGGTACCCAGCTTACCCTCGATACCAAGCACAGCTCCGGTGTCGCAGGTTCTGGTGCTATCGCTCGTGGTCTCCCTCGTGTGGAAGAGCTTCTCGAAGCCCGTTCACCAAAGGGTCAAGCTTGGATTGCCCCAGTCTCTGGTTTAGTCGATGTTTGGGAAGATGGTAATCACTTTGTGGTTCAAATCACCCCAACTGCTGGCCGCTCTGAAAAGATTGAAATCTCTGAGGGTCGCAAGATTAAGATTAAAGACGGTGCCAATGTTAAAACTGGTGATGTCCTTGCCGCTAAGTCTAAGGGTCTTGAACCAATCATTGCTCCATTTGATGGAAATGCTCAAATCGTCGACGGTGCCATTATCCTCACCGAAGGTGGTAGCGCTCCAGTTCGCGTCGAAATTCCTAACGATGCTGAAATGTTGGTAAAACCAACCGATACCGTCGAAGCTGGTGATCGTCTCACTACCGGTTCTTTGAATCTCCAAGATCAATTGAAGTTCAAGGGCGCCGAAGCTACTGCCCGCTACATCATGAACGAAATTATGTCCGTTTATGCTGCTAACGGTGACGAAGTTTCCGCCAAGCACCTTGAAGTGATTGTCCGTCAGATGTTCAGCCGCGTCGTGATTGACGAACCAGGTGATACTGACTTTGTGACTGGCGATATCGTCTCCCTCTCTGCCGTCGAAGACGAAAACCAAAAACTCGAAGCCAAGGGTCGTATGCCAGCATCTTATACTCGTATGCTCCTCGGTATTACCAAGGTCGCTATCTGGTCAGACTCCTTCCTCTCTGCTGCATCTTTCCAAGATACCACTCGTGTGCTTATCAATGCCGCCATCTCTGGTCGTGTTGACCACCTCAATGGTCTTAAGGAAAACGTAATTATCGGTCGCAAGATTCCAGTAGGTACTGGTGTCATCGCCCGTAAGAACGAAGAAGCCGAAGCTGAAGAATCTACCGAAGCTGAAACGGAAATCACCCTCGAATAAGAGCAAAAAATAAAATATACCCCGTCACTGGGGTATATTTTTTATTAACGAATTACTTTTAACTTAATTTTTGATATTCTGTAAGGCGATCTTCTACTTTTTAATACCTAAGAAATAAAAAATTTTGTGTTGATGCGGTTCAGGAAAATCCGGATGACCAGAATCTTGTATTATTTTAGTCCCAGAGTTGATTACTTTAAATTTCGAAGTAAGAATCTCTTCAAAACCAAATGGCAGGAAAATCTTTTTATCCAGAATATAAGTTAAACAGAGAACTCCACCGCTGTTTAGACAATTAGTCATATCCATAAGACATCGAATCGCTGTATCATTGTCAAAGAATTGCAAAACATTCGTCGCTACCACCAAATCAAACTTGTCCTGAATCTTCCATTCTCTTAAATCAGCCTTAAGTGGGCGTATTCTTTGATTAAAAGTAGCTAATTTTTCGAGTTCTTCAATATTTTGATCTACCGCCAGCACATCGATTCCTAAATCAGCTAGATAAATCGAGTTTCGTCCAGTCCCGGCACCATAATCAAGTGCCCGAGATTTTGTATAATCTTGCAAAAACTTTGCACCAGCGACAACAATCGGTAATACTTTCATGATTTACATTATATAATAAACTTATGCAAACATACGTCGATTCAATCCAGCAGGCTGCTTACATCTTTCCGCCTCTGGCCCTAGCTTTTACTATTCCATATTTGATTTATAACTACAAAAAATATGGTTCTATCTGGAGCTTACGTATTTGGATTGTTTATTCTTTTATTTTGTATATGCTCTGCACCTACTATCTGGTGATTCTGCCTCTCCCATCTCCTGAAAAAGCCGCTACCTTACATAACCATCAAATGCAGCTCCTGCCATTTAACTTTATCTTCGATATCCTGAAACATGCCAACTTGCAGCTAGTGAATCCGAAATCCTACCTCACAGTTATCAATAATCCCGCCTTCTTCTCTACAATTTTCAATATTTTCATGACTTTGCCGTTTGGTTTTTATCTTAAGTATTACTTCGAGAATAACTTCAAGCAGGTCGCCATTAAATCTTTCTTTCTCTCATTGTTCTTTGAGTTAACTCAACTCAGTGGCCTCTATTTTATCTATTCCGGCAATTATCGCCTCTTTGATGTCGACGACCTCATAACTAATACCCTCGGTGGTATTCTCGGCTTTATTTTGGCCACTATGTTGGCCAAATATCTCCCAACCAGAAAACAAATTGACGAAAAAAGTCTCGAGCGCAGTGATAAAATTTCACTTCTGCGTCGTCTCGTGGCTATGGGTTTTGATTTTACCTTCGGCGGTTTCTTTACTATCTTCTTTGGTGATATTGTACTAAAATTAATTCATCTCGAATCTGATTTCTTCACTATTCAAATCCCATTCATTTTTTATCTCGTCCTCTCAACCATCATTTTACGCGGCCGCACGATTGGCTTTTTTATGACCAACCTTAAGGTCGAATCTAATCATAAAGTCGGAATCATGCGAACTTATCTACGTTATTTCCTACGTTACCTCTTTTTCTATCTTCAATTCATCACTTTACCGCTTGCTCTAGTTAATGTGCTGAATCTCGCCCTCGTTAACAATATTCTTAGTCATGAAACCATTACCTATATCGCTTTGGGTCTGCTCGTAATTTTCGGCATATATTATCTAGTCAACTTATTACTAGTCGCTACTCGCAAAAGTTTATTCTATGAAAATCTTTCGGAAACCCACCTAGTAAATACCACGAAAAAAGCTAAAGTGTCTAAACCAACCGCAAAAATCACACAAAATGACCATCCAATAGTCTCAAAAAATGACGACCAGGACGATGAGGCTGAAGAAGTCTAATTCTGACCTTGATAATCTGGTCCATTTGTGGTAAAATCATCTTTGTAAGTTTATCAAGGTGACATTTGAAGAACTAGACAATTAAGGAAAGCCACTTTTTTCCAACTGTAATATTTTTTAATATAGGCCAAACAGAGAAAAAAGTCGGAACTGCCTTACTGTCTAGCTAATAGAGTGTCTCCGTAAAGGAAAGGAAAAGATGAAAGTCATCCTCGGCACCAAAATTGGTATGACCCAAATCATCAGCGAAGATGGTTTAGTGACCCCTGTTACTATCCTTCAAGCTGGACCAGCCACAGTGACTCAGATAAAGACCGTCGAAACTGATGGTTATAATGCTGTGCAGCTCGGTTACGGTAAGGGTAAGAATCTGAGCAAGTCGGTATCAGCTCACGTCAAAAAAGCTGGAGAAACATTAAGTCCTAAAATCTTAAAGGAATTTCGTACGGATTCCACCACAGATTTCAAATTAGGCGACGTATTTACAGTCGATAATTTTGAAATTGGAGACAAGGTTGCGGTTACTGGTATTTCGAAGGGTAAAGGATTTGCTGGTACTGTCAAACGTTGGAACTTCCAAGAGTCACGCAATACCCACGGCTTCAAGGGCGATATTCGTAAGGTCGGTTCTATCGGCTCGATGTATCCTCAAAAAGTTTTCAAGGGTAAGCGCATGCCAGGTCGCATGGGCCACGATCAAGTTACTGTGAAGAATCTTGTCGTTGCTTATATCGATAAGGAAAACAACATCCTCGGTCTTAAGGGCGCCGTCCCAGGACCAAAGAAAGGTATCGTAACTGTGGAGGGAAAGGAGTAATATGGCAGATTTAAATCCAGAAATCTTCAATCTCGAAGTTACTAATCACGAGTTGATTAAATTAGCTTACGATGCATATCTTGCTAACTCACGTAGCTCACACGCTAAAACTTTGAAGCGTGGCGAAGTTCGTGGTGGTGGTAAGAAACCATGGAAGCAAAAAGGGACTGGTCGTGCTCGTTTCGGCTCTACCCGTAACCCTATCTGGCGCCATGGTGGTGTAGCTGGCGGCCGTACTGGCAACGAAAACTTCACCAAAAATCTCTCAAGAAATGCTAAGAAGGTTGCAGTTATGCAAGCTCTCTCTATCAAGAATACCGATAAGAGCATCATTACTATCGATTCTCTCGGTATCAAAGATGGTAAGGTCAAAGAAGTCTTAGCTACTCTTAAGAAAAATGGTATTACTTCAGAAAATACTCTGATCGTAGTTCCAGAGAAAGATGCTCTAACTCTACGTGCAACTAACAACCTCGACTTTGTCAAAGTTGTTCGTCCTACATTCCTCAATGTCTTCGACATCATGAATGCAGACAAAATTGTTCTCGTAAAGGACTCTGAAGCTCAACTCGAAAACTGGTTAATCGGAAAGGAGAACGCATAATGCTACTTATTCCTCGAAGAACCGAAAAGGCTTACGCCGAACAAAGTAAATCTACTTATATCTTTAATGTTCCTGCTGATGCTTCCAAGCTCGCTGTAGCTAAGGCCGTCGCTGAACAATACAATGTCACCGTCAAAGATATCCGTATTCTTACTCGTAAGGGTAAAGCGACCCGCTTTTCAAAGGGTAAACACGCCTATCCAGGCACAACATATCGTCGCGACCGCAAGTATGCTTATGTCACACTTGCTGAGGGTAACAAAATCCGCGTCTTCGACGAAGAAACTGTTGAGGAAGGAGATAAAAAATAATGAGCATTAAAGCTTATCGTCCTACTACTCCTGCTCAGCGCCAGAAGACTACTCAGGATTTTGATCAAATTACGACCAGAAAACCTCTCAAGTCTCTCTTGAAGGCCAAAAAGCAGAATGCAGGTAAAAACAACCAAGGACGCATTACTGTTCGTCACCGTGGTGGTGGTGTGAAGAGACACTATCGTATTCTTACTCACAACCTTCCACAAGGTAAGACCTACGAAGTTATGGAGATCGAGTACGATCCAAACCGTAGCGCTCGTATTGCTCGTATCAAAGACGAAAACAACAACTTCCATTACGTACTTGCTGATTCCAAGATGTTTAAGGGTAAGAAATTCCAAACTGGTGCAGAAGCTCCAATTGAAGAATCTAACCGCTTAGCTCTTGACCTAATCCCAGTCGGTACTATGGTTTACGCTATCGAGCTAACTCCAGGTCGTGGTGCTCAAATGGCCCGCTCCGCTGGTGCATCTGCTCAACTTATGGCAAAAGAAAACGGCTATGCCACACTTCGTATGCCATCTGGTGAAGTTCGCAAAGTTCTCGCAACTTGTGAAGCTTCCATCGGTGTAGTTGGTAACCTCCAACACCAAAACATCAAGATTGGTGCTGCTGGTCGTACTCGCCGTAAAGGTATCCGTCCAAGTGTCCGTGGTGTTGTTATGAACGCTACAGATCACCCACACGGTGGTGGTGACGGTGGTCGTCACGGTACCGGTAAAGCTCCTCGTACACCATGGGGTCAGCTCACTCTCGGTTTCCGGACTCGTCACAATAAGAAAACTAATAAAATGATCGTGCGTAGTCGTCACGAAGGAAAGAGGAAATAATCTATGTCTCGTAGCCTTAAAAAAGGTCCATTCGTGGATTTTAAACTCGAAAAGAAGATCAAAGCTCTCTCCGCTGAAGATCGCACCGTGATTAAAACCTGGGCTCGCCATTCAACCATCTTCCCAGAAATGGTTGGTCGCACTGTCGCTGTTCACAACGGCAAAGTCCACGTTCCAGTCTTCGTTTCCGAAAATATGGTCGGACACAAGCTTGGTGAATTTGCTCCAACTCGCAAGTTCAAACGCCATGGTGGTAAAAAAGCTGATGTAAAGGGAGGTAAATAATGTCCACTCATTTTGCACACGCTTACATTAAGGGTGTAGATTCTATGCCACGCAAGACCAATGTTGTCGCTAGCCTCGTTCGCGATCGCTACGTCGCCGACGCTCTTGTCATTCTAGAACACACCCCACGCCGCGCTGCACGTCCAGTCATGAAGGCTATTGATTCTGCCAAAGCCAATCTCATTAACTCTGGTGTTTCAATCGACCCTAAGACTATCCGCATCGCTCGTATCTCTGTTACTGCTGGTACCCGCATCCGCCGTTTTGTTCCTGCATCACGCGGTCGCGCTCTTCCATTTGAGAAGATTAGCAGCAACATCTTCGTTGAAGTAGCTGGCGAAGAAAAAGCCAAAAAAGAATCAGCTAAGGAGGACAAGTAATGGGTCAAAAAGTAAACCCGGTTTCTTATCGCCTTCAAATCAGTAAAGATTGGGCCTCTAAGTGGTTCACCAAAAACACTGATTTCAAAAAATGGTTAATCGAAGACGTCAAGATCCGCGAGACTATTGAAAACCGTTTCAAAGCTCGCCCAACCATTGCCCGCATCGAAATCGAACGTACTGACAACCTTACCACGGTTACTATCCGTACCGCTAAGGCTGGTGCAGTTATCGGCAAACAAGGTGCTGGTATCAATGAATTAAAGAAAGAATTGGAAAAATTCGTTTCTCAACCAATCCGCCTCAACGTGGAAGAAGTTAAGAAACCTGAATTATCCGCCAAGCTCGTTGCTGAAAATATCGGTTTCCAACTTGGTAAGCGTATGAACTTCCGCCGTGCCGTCAAGATGGCTACTCAGTCTACCATGACCGCAGGCGCTAAAGGTGTTCGTGTCGAAGTTTCTGGCCGTCTTAATGGCGCCGAAATGTCTCGCCGTGAGAAATTCATCGAGGGTTCAGTTCCTCTACACACTCTCCGCGCTGACATCGATTTCCACTGTCATCACGCTCCAACCATCGCCGGTATCGTAGGTGTTAAGGTTTGGATTTATAAGGGAGAAAAATAAATATGGCTATTTTACTTCCAAGTCGCGTTGCGCACCGTAAGGTTAGAAAAGGCAAAAATGATGGCGTAGCTACTCGCTGTAACACTGTCGCTTTTGGTGAATTCGGTCTCATGTCTCTCGACAATGAACGCATCAATTCCCGCCAAATCGAGGCTGCCCGTCAAGCTATTACCCGCTATATTAAGCGTGGTGGTAAAATTTGGATCCGCATCTTCCCACACACCCCTGTCACCAAGAAACCTCTTGATGTGAAAATGGGTTCTGGTAAAGGTGAACCACAATTTTACGTAGCTAAAGTTAAAACTGGTACTGTGATGTTCGAAATGGCTGAAGTCACTGAAGAACAGGCAAAAGAAGCACTTCGTCTTGCCTCTCACAAGCTTCCAGTACGTTGTAAATTTGTAAGGAAAGGTGAAATTTAATCATGGCTGATAAGAAAACTGAAACCGCCAAGGTTAAAACCGTCGCTGAGTTAAAGCAAGAGCTTCTCGAAGCTAAGCGTGGACTCTACGAAGGTACCTTGCAAAATCCACATCGTATCAAAGCTTTGCGTAAAGAAATCGCAAAAGCACTAACTTTAATTAATCAAGGAAAGGGAGCCTAAGTATGGCAAAAACACTTCAAGGAGTAGTTACCTCTGATAAGCGCGATAAGACCATCACCGTCTCCATTACCAGCCGTGAAACTCACCCACTTTATCACAAGCAGTATTCACACACCCGTAAGTACACCGCTCATGATGAAGCAAATGAGGCTAAGCTTGGTGATAAGGTTGAGATCATCGCCTGCCGTCCTTACTCAAAGACTTGTACCTATAAACTCGTCAAAATTCTTGAAAAATCCCACGACTCAGTCGAATTAAAGTCTGAAGTTACTGGCGATCAAGAAGGAGAGGAAAACTAAGATGATTCAACAGGAAACTAGATTAGCTGTCGCAGATAACAGCGGAGCCAAGGAACTTGGCGTAATCCGTGTCCTCGGTGGAACTCGCGCTCGTTACGCTCGTGTTGGTGACATTGTCACCGCCAGCGTAAAGGACGCATCTCCTACAGGCAATATTAAGAAAAAAGCAGTAGTTCGTGCCGTTATCGTCCGTACTCGTGGCCAAATTCGCCGTGCTGATGGTTCTACCATCCGCTTCGACGACAACGCCGCCGTGATCGTGAACGACGACAAAACTCCAAAGGGTACTCGTGTCTTCGGACCAGTCCCACGTGAGCTTCGTGAACTCGGCTTCAACAAGATTATCAGTTTAGCGCCGGAGGTTCTATAATATGGCACAGAATTTAAAATCTGGCGATATGGTAAAAATCATTGCCGGCGACCACAAAGGTCAGACTGGTAAAATCGTCAAAATGAATCGTGCCGCTCACAAAGCGATGATCGAAGGTATCGGCATTCGCGAGCGCCACATCAAAGCCACTCAATTTAATCCAAAGGGTGGTAAGAAAGATATTCACGTCGGTATCAATCTTTCCAATCTTAAGAAAGAAGGGAAATAATCATGGCTGAATATACCCCACGTTTGAAAGTCTTATACCAAGACAAAATCGTAAAAGACCTAGAAAAAGAGCTTAACATCAAGAACATCAACCAAGTACCAAAACTTGAAAAAGTGATTGTATCTTGTGGTGTTGGTAAAAAGCGTGAAGATAAGCACTACACCGAAACTGTAGCTCTTACTCTTGCTAAGATTACCGGTCAAGCTTCCACCTCTAGATTAGCAAAAAAATCTATTGCTACCTTCAAAATTCGTAAAGGCATGGGCGCCCCAGTTGGTTACCTCACTACTTTACGTAACGACAAGATGTATGAATTCGTTGACCGCTTCATTAACATTGCTTTGCCACACGTTCGTGACTTCCACGGCGTTCCAAGCAAATCTTTTGATGAACAAGGCAACTACTCAGTCGGTCTCAAAGAACAAACCGTTTTCCCAGAAATCACCTTCGAAGACGCATCAGTTCTTCACGGCCTTGAGATTACTTTCATCATCAAGAACGGTTCTAAAGAAGCTAGCCGTAAATTATTAGAGGCATTTGGTATGCCATTCGAGAAAAAGGAGAACAAATAACATGGCCAAAAAGTCTGCAGTACTCCGTGACCTCAAGCGTCAAAAAATGTACGATAAGTACAAAGCAAAGCGTGCTGAACTTAAAGCCGCTGGCGACCTCGAAGGTCTTCAGAAGCTACCAAAAAATTCCAGCCCAACTAGGTTAAAAAATCGTGATATGCTCGACGGTCGTCCACGCGGTTACATGCGCCGCTTCGGTCTCAGCCGTATTAGCTTCCGCGAAAAAGCAAGCAAGGGTGAAATCCCTGGTGTAACAAAGAGTAGCTGGTAGAAAGGATAAGATATGTCATTACAATCAACAGATCAAATTGCCGACCTTATCACTCGTATCCGCAATGCTATTCTCGTCAACAAAAACGAGATTGTTGTACCAACTTCTAAACTAAAGCTTGCTGTACTAGAAGGTCTCAAGAAAACCAAGTTTATCGCTGACTTCTCTATCGAAGAAGCAAAACCACGCAATTTCATTCACGTCTTAATCAATCAAGCTGACGAAATCGCTCGTATTAACGAAATCACTAAGGTCAGTAAACCTGGTCGCCGTGTTTACACTTCTGCCGATGATCTTCCAAAGGTCAAATCCGGTCGTGGTGTCATCCTCGTCTCGACTTCTAAAGGTATCATGACTGGTGAGGAAGCTCGCAAGGCTCGCCTCGGTGGTGAAATCTTAGTCAAGGTTTGGTAATAAACTAGAAAAAAATAAGGTCAGAACTCCTGGCCTTATTTTTATGCTTCGATTTTAAAATAAATATCTATAAATAGAAAACACGTCTAAGTATAAAAAATATAAAAATGCCCCCTCCGGATGGAAGGGGTAAATAAAAGGTTTCTTAACTAACGACAAACAGCCCAGAACATTACTGACGCATATTCTATATAACAATTCATCAAGGAATTGATCACAATAATACAGTATATGTCCCTGAATGGTAAATTAATGTAGTCTCGTAACATTAGCAAAATCGGTATTAATATCATCCAGATATAATTTAATCCTGAGAGTTTAACGTGATTCTTTTGTTCCATGTTTAGACAATCTATAAATGCCAAACCTTCATTACTTAAATTCACTAAAGTTAATACTACCAACAGATCAACATCACCTATATGATAATTATATCGAAGATAAAAGCAGAATAAGGTTAAGATCATGTATACCCCCATAATTACATATGTTTTGGTACCATAAATTGAGTTAGATTTTCTCAACTTAAACTGAAATGGGCAATCTTCTGCACAGATAAATACCGCTATTAATACAAACATAAGGAAGTTACTGACAATCTCATGCCCAGTATTCATACCAGAATCAAAAATTATGATTGTGTAGATGACGCTAGCATAGATTAATTTAAGTAATAGAAGAAAAATTAGTGCTATTTGAGAAGAATCAAGTAGATAGTCTTCGAAGGCATCTTGCCCTGAATCAGTATCAGCTGTTGACTCATAGTTGTCTTCCCAAGGAGCGTAACTATAATACTCCTGCTTTTTCTTGGTTTTTTCCATTTTTACCCCCCCTTTTTAGGAATTTCAGCGTTTGTGGTGTTAACAAAGTAACTTTAATGATAATTTACTTCACTAACTCATGGATAGTAACTTTTATATTGTATAATTTTACGCCTTGGTTGTCAAATTTACCGTACTGGCTCATTGCTTTTGCAATATAGATTGGAAAATTTTCCTATATTTGAAAATACCAAATATATAAGCTAAAATTATTCTGTATCTCGTCCGACGAATATGTACTTTAAGTTAGGACATTACATCTTTCAGAAAGAGAGGTGAATACCATGTTGCTCAGTAAAAATCAAATCTACGATGACATCATGGCAGGCAAAATTAGAATAATCAATGCATGGTCTATTAGACACAGTTTCCATCCGGATAATAAGACCCTTAACTTACCGATTTTCTCCATTATTAATGACTTGATTACTAAGCGAATTGATGAGGCAGAAATTCCTGCTGGCTTCCATTTTCAGGGGCTTAAGATTGCTACCCAGTTGGAAATTCTTCAAGACCTAGATGTGCTAAAAATCGAAAATCGTCGATATTCTAGACAGCTTGACGTTCCAGCCTATATTCGTCGTATCAATTTTACGACGCTTGAGAAACACCAAATTATCAAAAATCACGTGAGAAGAAGATCCTCCAAGTTCGTCGTCGATGCCTGTTTTGGTGATTCCTTCCTAATTACTTTTGGCGGAGAAGATACCCCGGTTTTAATCTTTAGCACAATGGTTAACTATGCATTTCGAACCAAAATATCCATAGTTTATCCAGAGTTTTTCAGTGATTTACCTCCAATACTACCAGAGCCAGTCAAACCCTACACCTTACGACGCGAAAAAAGAAAGCTTACATGGTTTCGGGACATCTTATCGGACCTGCGTCTCTGGTCGTAACCCAAATCAATCCTAACCACCCTCTCCTTCCGGAGGGGGTATTTTTTTGACACAAAAATTTAAAATTGTATAATAATATTCAGTTAAACAATCAGTTTAATGCAACTTACTTCATAACGAAGTTTACTTCTGTGTTTATCAAGGAGGGGAAGATGGCCATTATCAGAAAAAATCAAGAAAAACGTGACGAATATCGGGTTCAATTAATTAACGACAAAGAAATGAAAATTACCGGCAAGAACTACTACTGTCATAAAGTTAAGATTAATGACAAATGGGAGATTATGCAGCTTGCGCATAGGATGATGAAGTCCGATCGCCCGTATTATCGCCGTTAAATCCTTGAACTTAAGCTTCACCAACCCTCACCGAAAGGTGGGGGTATTTTTATAAAAGTCTAAAGCACAATTCTAAAGTCTTCATATTTATCAGCAAAAGCTTCTTCGATTGTCTTGTGCGTTTTCTCCAAATATTTCTTCACCAAATAATATCCCAATGAATAGCCAGACCAGCGTGGCAATTTATCGTTACCAGTGAAGAAAATCGTTTGGTAGTCATAATTTTTATCGTCGAGATTTCCGCGAAGCTCATTTAGAATGCGTTCATTTTCTTCGTCACTGCGTTTCAGCATAGCCCTGGTGAAAAACTGTTTCTCGCTATTATTTTTGGCAAATTCTGTACCAAAATATGTCGCGATGCCTTCCGAAATCATCCCATCAAACAAGGTGTTCATCCATTCATCATTCTTTCCCCAACGCGCAGCATGACAAAGCTCATGAACCAACATCTCTTTAAGATGCGAAATTGTCATTGTTTTCAAATCTAAAAAAATGACGACAAAGTCACTTGCATAAGTATATCCACCCACCCCATCTTCCGGAATTACCAAAAAATCCATGCGATTATTTACAACTAGGTCGATATTCCAATCAATCTTCAACTTGGAAAAAGTATATTTTTCGACTTCTTTTATCGCATTTATAATTTCACTTTTAGTCTCGTTAAATTCTCCACTAGAATTAGCTAACAATATATTGATTTTGCTCATATTTTTATCATACATGTTTTAGAATAAATAGTAAAATTTCGTAAGTTTGACAACCAAGGCGTAAAATTATACAATATAAAAGTTACTATCCATGCGCTAGTGAAGTAATTTATCATTAAGGTTACTTTGTTAACATCACAAGCACTGAAGTTTTTAGAAAAGAGGGGGTAAAAATGGAAAAAACCAAGAAAAAGCAGGAGTATTATAGTTACGCTCCTTGGGAAGACAACTATGAGTCAACAGATGATACTGATTCAGGGCAAGATGCCTTCGAAGACTATCTAGTTGATTTTTCTCGAAGCACACCTAATTTATTTCTATTATTTAAGCTAATTTACACTGGCGTTATTTACTCAATCATGGTTTATAAGTCAAGTATGAGCAGCGGAGATAAGTTCTGTGAAGGTCCTTTTTGTTTTATGGTGATAGCGGCATTTATTTTTTTAGAAGATTGCGCGAAGAGGTTAAAATTAAAAATAGATAAATCAATTTATGGCGCTAAAACATACATCTTTATGGGGGTTTACGCGGTCTTTACTTTATTCTACTGCTTCCTTCGATACACTAAACTAATAGATAACAACCGTCTATTGGAGATATTGATTGTAGTAATTTTAAGTAATGAAGGTCTAGCTATAATAGATTACTTAAAACCTGAACGAAAGAATCGTGTTAAGCTTTCAGGTTTTAAATACATCTGGATGATATCACTGCCAATCTTGCTAATATTACAACTTTACGGCAATTTACCATACAAAGATGCTGTAACTTTTATTTTAGCAAATTTCGCAGCAATTATTGCAATAGAAGTAATTTCAATATTTTGCATCATTACGTCATACACACGGTTCTGGTAGTGAAAAATACTGAATTAATGCTTAGTGTGTTGGCAAAGAAACCTTTTATTTACCCTCTCCATCCGGAGTGGGTATTTTTTATTTTTTATCTTGAATTAAGACCTAAATTATGTTAAAATTAACCGAATATTAATTGAAAGGAAGATATGAGTCGTATCGGAAAACAACCTGTACAGATTCCTGCAGGAGTGACAATCACGGTCGGCGAACAGTTCATTACTGTTGCTGGACCAAAGGGTTCACTCGAGGTTCCTGTACAAAAATTCGTTGTGACTAAGGTCGAAGACGGTCAGATCATCGTTACTCGTGAGAATGACGAAGCTGAAGCTCGTGCCTGGCATGGTCTACAACGCGCACTTCTAAACAACGCCGTTACTGGTGTTTCCAAAGGTTTCGAGAAAAAACTTGAAATCAATGGTGTCGGTTATCGTCTTTCCGGTGGTCCAAAAGAAATTGAGATGTCTCTTGGTTTCTCCCACCCAGTGAAATACGTAGCCCCAGAAGGTATCGAATTAAAAACTAACAAGATGGAAATCGTTGTTTCTGGCATTGACAAACAAAAAGTTGGTCAAGTTGCCGCTGAAATTCGTGCCTTCAAGAAACCTGAACCATACAAGGGTAAAGGTATTAAATACGCCGACGAAGTAATCCTTCGCAAGGCTGGAAAGGCAGGGAAGAAATAATGAATAAGTTGTATCGCCAAAAACGTACCCGTGCAAAAATTCATGGTACTGAAATTCGCCCACGCTTGAGCGTTAACATCAGTAATCTTCACGTTTCTGCTCAAATTATCAATGACGACACCATGACTACTTTAGTCTCCGCTACCACTGTTGGCACCAAGCTAACCGGTTCTAAGACTGAAAAAGCCGCTAAGATTGGTGAAGAAATTGCCAAAAAAGCTAAAAAAGCAAATATCACAAAAGTTGTATTCGATCGTGGTGCTTTCGCCTACGCTGGCCGCATGTCAGCTCTAGCCGATGCAGCTCGTAAGGAAGGATTGGAGTTCTAATATGGCCGAAGCAAATTCTACCGCTCCTAAGCAACCAAAAGTAGTGAACAAAGCTGGCACCCTCAAAATGTCTGACGATGTCGCTGCCACCAAGCAAACTCGCGATATGGCTGGTCGCCCAATGCGCCGCAACAATCGCCGTGATCGCGTCCGTGGTGAAGCTGCACCAAAGGAATTTGAAGAAATCACTATCAATATCGATCGTGTTTCTCGCACCGTCAAAGGTGGTCGCCGTATGCGCTTCAAAGCTCTTGTTGCTATTGGAAATAAGAAAAACAAAGTTGGTGTAGGTGTCGCTAAAGGCGCCGATGTTACCTCCGCTGTTCAAAAAGCTACCCGTGTAGCTAAGAAAAACATGGTAACCTTCCACATGTCTGGCGAAACTATCTGCCACGAAGTGGAAACCAAAGTTACCGGTGCTCACGTCTTAATGAAACCAGCTGCCCCTGGTACTGGTATTATCGCCGGTAGCATCGTTCGTTCCGTGATTGGTTTGACTGGTATCAAGAACTTGATTTCCAAGTCCCTCGGTTCTACCAACAAGGTCAACATCGCTTACGCCGTTATCGATGGTCTTAAAGCTCAGGTTCCACGCTCTAAGTGGAATACTACTGCTACCAAAGAAAAGGAGAGCAAGTAATGAAATATAATGATCTAATCGTTGAAGCTAATACCCGCCCAACTCGTGCTGGTCGTGGTATCGCCGCTGGTCGTGGTAAGACTGCTGGTCGTGGTACTAAAGGTCAAAAAGCCCGTACTGGTCACCGCAAGATGCCTGCTACCTTCATGGGTGGTCAGCGCGCTATGATGCAAGCTGTCCCTAAGCTCAAAGGTTTCAAGTCTATCCACGCCAAAGCTGAAGTCGTCTACACTGACGTTCTTAACGCTCTTTCTGGCAAAGTCGATAACTTCACTCTTTTCGAAGCTGGTTTCATTACTAGCCCATTCGTCAAGGTTAAGATTATCACCCGTGGTGAACTCAACAGCAAAATCGATCTCGAAACCCAATTTATCTCAAAATCCGGTCTCGAAATGCTCAAAAAAGCTGGTGGTTCATTCACCAAGAATCCAGTACCAAAGCGCTTAAAAAAGCAAAACGACTAATTAGTCCGAAATAACCCCCGTAATTAACCCGGGGGTTATATTTTATCTTTAAAAACTTAAGTATACATGGTAAGATAGATTAATAAATAGAGAGGATTCCATGCATTTCAAGACGATTTTGAAATCTCTAAAAAACAAAGACATGCTAAAACGCATTTTTATCGTGTTAGGTATTTTGGTAGCTTACCGTTTACTTGCACATATCCCAGTACCAATGGGCGACGCTAAAACCTTTAAGGATGCCGTTTCCAGCTTGATCTCCAAGTCAGATTTCACCGGTTTTATTAACTTAATTTCAGGTGGTGGTCTTGCCTCCTTTTCCATTATCTTGGTCGGGCTTTCTCCATACATCACCTCATCTATCGTCTTCCAGCTTCTCAGTAAAGCTATTCCAAGCCTCGAAGAGCTTTCCGAAGATGGTGAAACTGGTCGTCGTAAAATCAATCAATGGACTCGTATGCTCGCCGTACCTCTCGCCGTCGTGCAATCTATTGCCTATATTTACATTCTTTACCAATCTGTGGTCTCCTCGAATACCCTCAGCTTCATCCCAACTCCACGTGACTGGGTCGTCTCTGTCATCACTATGACCGCTGGATCCATTATCTTGATGTGGCTCGGCGAACTTATTACTGAGCAGGGTATCGGCAATGGTATTTCGATGATTATTTTTGCCAGTATTATTTCCCAGTTCCCAAGCACCCTTGGCTCACTTGGTCAACAACTCTTCGACACCAAAAATGGCTCACTTAATCTCTTTGGTTGGTTAAACCTACCAGTCAACCCGGTATTATTCTGGGTCGCTCTAGCTCTTCTAGTTGTCGTAATCCTAATTCTTTATTGGCTCGTCAAGCTCAATGAGGCGCAGCGTATCATCACTATTAATTACGCCAAGCGTATTCACGGTAACAGCGCCTATGGCGGTATTAAATCGATTTTACCTTTGAAGCTTATTTCTGCCGGTGTAGTACCAGTGATCTTTGCTACCGCCTTCCTCTCGCTTCCAGCTCTCGTCGGACAGCTCATTTCCAGTATGGACAAGGGTAACGCCATGGCCAAAAACATCAGTGAAATCTTCACTATGCCAAACGCCTCGAATTTTAAGACCCTCTATCCAAATGGCATCAATGCGCGTTGGTTCATCTATCCAGCCCTTTACTTCCTCTTAGTCGTCTTATTTACCTACTTCTACACTTCAATCATCTTCAATACCAAAGAGATCGCTGATAATCTCCAAAAGCAAGGTGGTTTCATCGAAGGTGTCCGTCCAGGCATGACCACAGCTAATTATCTAGAAAAGGTCATGACCCGCCTCAATCTCTTTGGCGCTCTCGCACTCGGCTTTATTGCCATGATTCCATTCATTACTGACTATGTCGCCATCATGCTCAGCGACGCTCCGATGGGCCTCTCCCTCTCCGGTACCGGACTCCTCATCGTGGTCACAGTAGCCCTCGAAAATCTCCGTCAACTCGATTCACGCGCCCTTATGGTAACTTACGACGATTATAAATAAGAAAGCTGGGTGGGATGTCTCTCGAAGTTAAATCAAAATCCAAAATCTTAATCAACCTGCCATTCATCATCTTGGC
>CAUQSJ010000005.1:0-78873 GCA_963520835.1 uncultured Candidatus Saccharibacteria bacterium | reverse complement strand
CACCTATGACCCAATTTATCTCTATTATGACCAGGCCACTAAGTCCATGATTTTTCAGTCCACCCCGGCCGTAGTCGATGTCTATCTTAATAAGAATAGCTCCGAAATGTTTAATAATTTATCCATGATGACTTCGATTGATTTGTCTCATTTTGACTCTCGTGAGGTGGAGAATTTTGCTGACTTCTTAATGAACGCACAGAATCTCGTCTCTGTAGACGTTTCGCATTTTGACGTACGTAAAGTTAAGGATTTTGAGGGTATGTTCTATAGTAATTCCGCCCTTACCTCACTAGATTTAACTAATTTTCATACCGATTCCGCTACTAATTTCTTTCAAATGTTCTTCATGTGTAATCAAGTCTCAGATTTTAAAATTCCAAATTTCAAAACCGGTAAAGTGACTCGTTTTGATGCGATGTTTGGCTCAATGGAGGCCCTAGAATCACTTGATCTTACTCATTTTGACGTCAGTAGTGGGGAAAATTTCGAATTTATGTTTGCTGGTAACGCCGGTATGACCAATCTCAATATCAGCAATTGGTATACGCCAAAGGCTAAAGATATGAATAGTATGTTTTATATGATGTATGCACTCCCTCATCTGGATATTTCGCATTTTGACACCTCTAATGTAACGAATATGGATAGTATGTTCTATGAAATGGAGGCTCTAGAGGAATTGAATGTTAGTCATTTCCGCACTAGTAATGTCAAGAAGATGAGCTCAATGTTTTATAATCTCAACACTGTGCGCCAGCTCGATGTTTCAAATTTTGATACTAGCAACGTGGAAGATATGCAGGCGATGTTCTATGGTATGGAATCTGTGGAACATCTTGATTTATCACATTTTGACACCCGAAAAGTTGAGAATATGACTCGTATGTTCCGTAGTATTAATTCGATTTCTGAGCTCGATCTCTCCAGCTTCGATACTAGGAATGTCACCTTGATGCGATCGATGTTTAATGACAATAAAAAGTTATCGAAAATTATTTTCAGTAAGAAATTTGATACCTCGAATGTAGAAGATATGCAATATATGTTCGGTAGTATGTGTGCCTATAAAGAACTTGATCTCACTACTGCCAACTTTAAGACTTCCAAGGTTGGACACTTTGATTTTATGTTTGAAAATACTCGTTGTACGGCGCCGGTGCTCGAAAAAATTTACGTCGAAGAAGATTTTGATATTACCGCAACTAAAGATCCTTCTGTGGCCTTTAATCCAAACTATAATAAATACATTTTTACTAACCAGACCTTGCTACGTGGTGGAAATGGTGGCTACTGGTCCAACCCAACCGATGCTAATCTCGATGGTCTTCGTATTGATCAGCCAGGACGCAAGGGTTACTTCACTTTGAAGACCCCATAATTACTTAATATCCACTAAATCTAAAGCAGCTTATGCTAAAATGGACAAAGCTTATGTTTAGAAAAATTATTGAAAGATCTAAAACCCAAATTACCTACGCCGCATTTTTGATTTTATCCGTGGCGCTGACTTTTAATGTTTTCTTTTTCGTAAAAAATACGGAAGCCCTACGTGTTCCTGCTCTCGCAGTTTCTATTGATTCAATTCCACGATTTAATGGTACTGGGATCATTAATTCTGCTACTCAAACTGCAGAATATTCCATGGATGTTCGGGTGTATTCTGATAATACTACTGGCTATCAGGCAACTATGAGCACTCAAAGTGATGAAACTGCTATGACTAGTGTTACTAATACCGACCGTATTGAATCTATTGGCCAGAATACAACCCTGGCGGATTTTCCGAGTAATACCTGGGGTATTAGATTAGGCAGTTATGGTAATTTTATTCCGGTACCACCAGCTTCTAGTCCAATCGTACTTGCCCTACTAGCCTCCAAGTCGGTGTCGAATATGAGCCTACATCAGGTAACTGTGGGGGTGAAGCTTGCCTCTAATCTCTCTAGTGGTCAATATACTAATAGTCTCGTGGTTTCCGTAGTTACACATGATTATCCACCTCGCGCCTTAGCTCAATCGGGTTTTACCTGGCGTAACGCCATGAAGGATACTTCTGGCGGACTTGACAAAATTAAGCACTTTACTCGCAGTGTATTTCCGCCAACCGCTGGTGATAATCCGGTTCATCTCGAAGATGACGGGACTTCTGATACTGAAATTCTTGGTTGGTTTGATCCAGCTAGTGAAACCTTTTATTATTACAGCGAGGCGGATAAAGTCGAGCTTCACAGTGATAATTCAAATATGTTCCTAGATATGGTTAATCTAGCTGACATCGACCTCTCTGGTTTTGACACACGGGATGTGACCAGTATGCAGAATATGTTTAGAGATATTGCGGTAACTAGCTTAGACCTTTCTGGTTTTCAGACCGAAAATGTTACTGATATGGCGGGGATGTTTTATGACGCGAAGAATATTACCAATCTCGATCTCACGCCACTTAATACCAGTAACGTTACAGACATGCACTATATGTTTACTAATATGAGTAGCCTCACTTCGCTTAATCTCTCACGCATAAATACCTCTAAAGTTACCAATATGACTGGCATGTTCTGGGGTGTGAAAAATCTACCTACACTCGATCTCTCCAAGTTTGACACTCGAAATGTTACTGATATGTCACAAATGTTCTTTCAGGCGGAGAAACTTGCTAATCTCGATTTGTCCTCTTTCGATACTTCCAAAGTTACCACCATGTTCGACATGTTTAACTCCATGAAGTCACTCACCAATCTTAAATTCAGTAAGAAGTTTAATACTGGTCAGGTCCAAAATATGCAAGGTATGTTCGCCAACCTGATGAATATTCAAGAGATTGATCTCTCGCAAGCAGATTTTGATACATCCAATGTCAGGAATTTTTTCGGTATGTTTATGTATGGGCTGACTAGTCCATCCAAGCTTCAGCGCATCTACGTATCGGCCAGTAAGGATTTTAATACCTCTAAGGCGGCTCCCACTAACTATCCTCAGAATATTAATTCTCAAATGTTCACCAATCAATTATTGCTTCGCGGTAGCAACGGTTCTTATGCGCCAAACCCAGCCCTGGCGGATCTCAGTTGGCTCCGCATCGACCGTGGTGCCGCGCAACCTGGTTATTTCACCGCCAAGTAATTTGACAAACTTATTATCTTCGCTATAATAGAAATATATACTTTTAATATCCGGCCGCAAGGTCGGATATTTTAGACTAAAAGAAAGGAAAATATGGAAGGTTTAGACCTTAAACAGATGTCTCAGATGGTGAAAGTTATCGCCGAAGAGAAGAATCTCCCAGAAGAAACTGTTTTGAATATTATTGAAACTGCCATTGCCGCCGCTTGGCGTAAAGAAGAGGGTGAAAAAGACATGAACGTCCGCGCCGTACTCAACCGTGAAACTGGTGGTGCTACGGTCTTCATCGCTAAAGAAGTTATTGAAGATGGTTTAGCTTACAATCCAGCCACTGAAATCCCAGAAGGTGAAGCTGAAGGTAAGGCTATTGGTGAAACTTTTGAAGAATCCCACCCAGTTACTAAATTTGGTCGTGTCGCTTCGATGACTGCTAAGCAGGTAATTATGCAACGTCTCCGCGAAGCTGAGCACGAAGCCATCCTTTCTATCTTTGAAGATAAAATTGGTACCATTATGACTGGTATGGTTGCTCGTGTCGACCGTAATATTGTGCGCATCGATTTTGGTCGTACCACTGGTATTATGCTCAAGTCTGACCAAATCGACGGTGAATATTACCAAGTCGGTTCTCGTATCAAGGTTTTGATTAAGACCATCGAGCGCAACGAGCGTGGTGCTCAACTTCTTGTTAGCCGTAGCTCTGCCGACTTCATTAAGCAGCTCTTCATGCAGGAGGTCCCTGAAATCGAAACTGGTGTCGTTGAAATTCGTGCTATCGCCCGTGAGGCTGGTCGTCGTACTAAGATTGCTGTCACCAGCACCGTTCCAGGTGTCGATCCAGTCGGTACCTTCGTTGGTGGTCGTGGCGTCCGTGTTCAGGCCGTAATGAATGAAATTGGCGATCGTGAAAAAATCGACATTATCAACTGGAGCGAAAATCTTTCTGAATTCATCCGTGAGGCTCTGAGTCCGGCTGAAATTACTCGTGTCGAAATCGAAGATAAGCGCGCCAAGGTTTATGTCACCGAAGATCAGCAATCTGTCGCCATTGGTCGCCAAGGTCAAAACGTCCGTCTCGCTTCTATGCTCACTGGTATCGAACTCGATATTGAGCTCGCTGAAGCACCAAAGAAGAAAAAACGTGCTAATGTGGAAGATTCCTTGCTTTCTGCCTTACAGGAGAATGAATCGGAAGCGGAAACCGTGGCCACTGAAGAAGCTACTGAAGCTGCTAAAGCTGAAACTAATGCAGAGTCTGAAGAATCTACTGACGCTGAATAGAACAGTAAAGAGCATAACAAAAAAAGACCCCGTTCGGGGTCTTTTTTAGCGAACTTCTACGCGGACGCGTGGTAATGAGCGACCAGAGAAGTGGGTTTTCTTGGTTTTCACAAAAGTGACAACACCATCTTTTGCAGCATGAATGGTGAAATTGCGGGACATGTAAGTACCTTCACCAGCAATTTTGGTGCTTCCGGTTTGGCGAACTAAAACTTCACCGTTGCGGACTTTTTGGCCACCAAAACGCTTCACGCCAAGACGTTGACCAGCATTGTTGTGGATATTTTTCGCGGTACCACCGGCTTTAACATGTGACATTTTTTGCCTTACTCTTTCTTAATACTATTATTTCTCGAGCCACAATCTGCCCTTCACGATAATAAATCATGTCAGACTGACTCAAGCCTTGAAACTTTGCTAAATTATAACCCATATCTGTAATTTCGTCAATAATTGAAAGCCTTGAGTAGGAACCATCTTCGCGTAGCCAGGCAGGCACCGCAATTACTACAGGGGTATCATCTTCAATCTGCTTCGCGAGGTTCTTTAAAAAGCCCAAAATAATCCGCTTGCAGTTCTGCTTTTCATCTTTTAATTTTATCTCGACCGGCGGTTTCGACATCGGCGAGCCCAAGAAACATTCACAAGCCACTAGACCAATTTCTGAGGCCTTTGGCCAGACAAAATCCGTCGCATCACCAGTGTAGATGGAATTTAGGAATTGATTTTTTTGTTTCACTAACTCAGGTTTGACATTAAAGAAGCGCGCCTTTTTCTCGAGCAGCCAGTCTAGATTCTTCTTAGTATATTCCATCATTCGCGGATTTAAGTCACTACCTATCACTGGTTGACCTAAAATTAGGGCTTCCTGCAGTACTACGCCGGTACCACAGAATGGGTCGAGTATTTTTTTCGACTCATCAATCTCACCACCAAAATTAATTAAAATTTGTGCTAATTTCGGTGGTAACATTCCCACCTTGGCATCTCTGGCTGGGCGCAGCTGGTCGCGTTCACGATATTTATCGATATTTTGTACACCAAGGCTCAGATAGGTTTCCGAACCCACCAAAATCACTTCTTCAGACCCCGGTTTTTCGCCTAAATTATTATGAAAGGCTGTGGCCGAAGAAATTTCTGGACCACGTGCTTCCACTACGCGCACATTGCGTCCGAGCTTTTTGAGTAGACTCTTCAGCTCCATCGCCTTGCGACGCACTAAATTCTCGACCGCAGACTTTTTATTTTTATTTTTATGATTCGAATTCAGAGCATAGCTAGAAACCCCAATGGTGATTTTACCTTCGGGCTTTTTAGTATTAATCATTTCCGCAAGTTCGCGGAAATTACTCTCGAAAATTTGGGCCAGCTTAATCGACCCGCCCAATCTATCAATCGAGACGGCCTTATTGGTTTCAAAAGCCGCGAGTTCTGGTCCGATAAGTTTGGCGTTTTGGTCGTAAATCGCTTGGATTTCCGCCAAAGATATTTTCGGAAGTCGTCCCAGCACTGCAATATATTTCATAATCTTATTTTATCATGTATAATGAAAAAGCTATGTTTAAAAAGATTCTCAGTATTGTCACGTTATTATTAGTCGGTGTTGTTGTTTATGGCGCTCGTAATGAAATTGTTTCGGCCTTCCAATGTATTTTTGGTGGCCAATGTATGGATGGTTCGCACTTCTCTATTAATTTCTGGATTGTTCTACTCTTAATCCCAGAACAACTTTTCATGTATTACAGTGCTGGTAAAATTTTCTTCTCCTATATGGCGGGGAAGGCTAAATCTCAGAAAAATATCACCAGAATTTCCGCTGGTAAATCTACCAAATCTGAGAAAACTAAATCTGGAAAGACCGATGCTGATACTGATGCTGACGTAAAAGCTTTCGAAAAGCTCACCACTTGGCAACTTGCGCGTATCTCCTTCGAATTAAACTTCGTCAATCACGCCATTCCTTCTGGTGGCGTCTCTGGTCTCGGCTATATTACTTGGCGCTTAAAGAATTTTGGCGCTACCGCTGGTCAGGTTAGCTTCATGTATCTCTTGCGCTATGTGATTACTATTCTTGCTAACCAAACTCAAACTATCTTGGCGATTATTTTCTTATTAGTGACAAATAGTGTGCCAAATACTGCGCTTTGGATGGTCGGGGCTGTGGCTGCCATGAGTGTCGGGGTGATTCTTGGTATTGTTTTGATGATTGTGATTGTCTCGAATCGTAAGTTAATCGATTTTGCTGCCAAAAAGCTAGCTGCCTTAATTAATGGCACCGTTCGCATCTTTACTTTTGGCAAGAAAAAACAAATTATCGAAACCAAGAAAGTTCAAAAATACTTCTTAGATCTTCATGAAGACTTCCTTACCGCGAAGCGTGATAAGAAAATCTTGGTCGGTCCAGTGCTTTGGGGTTTCCTCTATAACTTCCTCGAAATTGCCACCTATGAAATCGTGGCGATTGCTATCGGTCACCCAGAAATCTTCCCACAAATCATGGTCGCAGAAGCTCTCGGTTCGGTCGTCGGTGCGGTTCTTCCTACCCCTGGTGGTGTCGGTGGTTATGAAGGCTCGATGGTTGCCGTGATGACCGTACTTGGTAGCGATCTCGCGGTTGCCAGCACCACAGTCCTTGTCACTCGTATGATTGTCTTGCTTAATACTATCGTTTCTGGCTATGGCTTCTATCAAAATGCCATCTCCAAGATTGGTAAAGAAGAGAAGCAAAAAATCTTCGAAGGGGAATCTGCGGAGTAATGGCCGAATCGCCAAAATATTCCGTCTCTGATTTTATTGCTGTCGCCAACCACGCCTTAGATTATACTTTTCCGGATTGTGTAGTCTATGGCGAGGTGGCGAATTTTAATGTCAGTCAAAATCGTTGGATTTTCTTCGATCTCAAAGATCAAGAATCCGTAATCAGTTGTTTTATGGTCGCCTCGAGTCTCCGCACCCCTATCGAGAACGGCATGAAAATTGCCGTCCAGGCCACCCCGAAGATTTTTAATCGCTCTGGTCGTTTTACTCTCACTATTAAGCAATATGCTTTGATCGGCGAGGGCAATATCAAAAAAGCCTACGAGCTTCTCAAAGCCAAACTTACCAAAGAAGGTCTCTTTGATCCTGCTAGAAAACGAGGCATCCCAACTAATCTCGAACGTATCGGGGTGATTTCTTCTACCCAAGCGGCTGGTTATGCGGATTTTATTAAAATTATTAATGCTCGCTGGGGTGGTCTAGAAATTCGTGTAGCCAATACTAAGGTCCAGGGTCTCGGCGCGGCCGATCAGGTGATTCGTGCTCTCGAATTTTTTAATCAAGAAAATAAAGTGCAGATTATCGCGATTATTCGTGGTGGTGGCTCGAAAGAAGACCTCGCTTGTTTTGATGATGAAAAACTGGTTCGCGCCATTGCGGCAAGTAAAATTCCTGTGATTACCGGGATCGGTCACGAAATTGACACTTCGCTAGCGGATCTCGCGGCCGATATTGTGGCTTCTACGCCCAGTAATACCGCCGAAATGTTATCAAAAGATAAGAAACTCGAAATTGCCAATCTCTATCGTCTGCTCTCTCGAGCTAAGTTTCAAATCGAACGTAGCTTCGATACGCCAAGACTTGAAAATAAGCGCAACCTTCTTCGTGTTAAACAGCAGATTTTAAATCAAATTCTTCGTGAATTAAATCAGTTAAAATCTACCCAAAAAGTCATCGAAAACCTCAATCCCGAAACCATTCTGAAAAAAGGCTATGCCATCCTCAAAGGTGAGTTAAAAATTGATTCCGAAATTTCGCTAGAAACTCTCGATTCTGAAATCTCCGCTCGTGTTACAAAAATTAAATCTAAAGAAAGGAAAACTCATGACTAAAAAATCCGTTGGCGCTAAAATTGAACAACTTAACCAAAATCTCGAATGGTTCTATGGCGATGATTTTAAGCTCGAAGACGCTGCCAAGAAATACCAAGAGGCCGCCGAGTTGGCTAAGGATATCGAAAAAGAGCTCGAAACTTTGAAGAATCAAATTGAGGTTATTTCTAAAGATTTTAGCATCGAGTAAAACTTTTAAAATCAGTCATCAAAATCCTTAAGCTAACTTGTAAAAAACCTAATTCCTAGTAAAATATAATTATGGATAATTCAAACAACAATCCTTTTCTTGCATCGAATCAATTTAATCAATCTGGCCAAACTCCAGCTAATTTCGGTGCTAATAATCCCTCAGGAAGTAACCCATTCGCTCAGGCTAACCCAGTCTCTTCGATGAATAATTCAACCCCTGCTAATCCAGTGACTTCTGAAGCTCCAGTGACCTCTGCGAATTCTGGCGACATTTATCAGAATCTCTACCAGAGTCCATTCACTCCTGGTATGCCAGCCGCGAATCCTCTTAACAAAAATTATGCCGATATGACTGGTGAAGAACGTAAAGAAGCTAGTCGCATCGCCAAGGCTAAAAACCGCATTGATCTTATGAAAACCGTTGGACTCATCGTGGTGTCTCTTCTTGCAGTGCTTTTCATCGGCCTCTTTATTTGGATGTGGGTGAAGTGGAATGACGCCAGTACTAATGTGAAGGGTAAGGTCGATGTCGCTGTAGCGGAAGCTAAAAATGAACTTCAGACCAAGCTCGAATCCGAATTTGAAGAGAAAGAAAAATACCCATATAAAGTCTTTACGGGTCCTACTGACCTTGGTGAACTCAGCTTCGAATATCCAAAAACTTGGAGTCTCTACGTTCAAAGTAGTGCCAACCGCGGTGGTGACTATGCCGCCTATCTGAATCCAGGTCAGGTTAATGTGGTCCAAGATGATACCGTGATGGCACTCCGCGTCAGTATTAAGGGTACCCTCTTCGATCAGGCGATTAGTGATTTTGCCGAAAAAGTCCGTTCTGGTGATATGACACTTTCAACTACCGTAGTTAATGGCAATAATGTCAACGTTTACACTGGTAAATTAGATAATGAATATCAGGGAATCATTTGCGTCTTCAAGCTTCGCGACAAGACTGTCATGCTTCAAACCGATTCCACCAGTGTCTTCAGTGATGACTTCTACCGTATTCTCAAAACCGTCAAATTTAATAGCTAAATTTATCCGAAAAATCTGCAACCCCCGCACCATTTTGCGGGGGATTGTTCAAGCATTTTGCCTGAAAAATGGGTGCTATAATTAATTTATGAATAGTGAGGTAAATGGTATTTTCGTGGTTGCACATGACTTGAAAAGTCCGCTTACTCTTATGCGCCAAATGGCTCTCGCGATGGATTTTCAAAAAGATAGCACCGCCGAACTCGAAAAATCTCGTAATAAAATTATTCGCATTTCCGAACGTGCCATGCGTCAGGTTAACGACCTCACTAAAATCGCCCGCATCGAAGAAGGTTTGTTTACCTTGGAGCCGGTTTCCATTCGTGCCGTCTGCGATGATGTGATTTCTGAGCTTGAGCAACTCTTCGCTCTCAATCAACGCAAGCTTCGTTTCGAATATCGCAACAAAGCTCGCCTGGTGATTGGCAATTACGATTTGATTTTCAGTGTAATTTATAATTTCTGCGCCAATGCCATGTACTATTCCACGGTCGAAACCGAATCTTGCTTAATTATTTCCGACAAAAAAGATAAAATCGTGGTCGATGTGAGAGACTTCGGGCCGAGCCTTCCTACTTCCGTTTGGCGTCAAATCAAGGCCGGTCTCACCGCTCCCACCAGTATTTCGATGCGTCCCGGAAGCTCTGGGTTAGGCCTTTATATTGCTTCGAAATTCGCCAAATATTTAAATGCGGAAGTTTCCGCCGTGCGTCACCGTGACGGTACCAGTTTCCAGGTAATCCTGCCAGTTTCGCACCAGGCGATTTTGCCGATGTTTGATTAGGAGGAAAATGAGTCAGCAATCTAAAAAATCATCATCCAAAATTGCACAATCAAATACCCCGTTACTGGAAACTATGCAGCCTAAGACCTCGCGCCCAATTTTTATTATCGAAGACGACCCAGATTTTGCGGAAATTTATCAAAAACATCTAAAGCGCAATTTTCCAGAAATTCCAGTGCAGATTTTCTATAATGCGATCGAGGCCAATGCGGCCTTTTCGGAACTTCGCGAGGAAGAGATGCCGTCTTTGATTATTTTGGATGTATTACTCACTGGTCCAGACGGTTTTACTTTACTAAATGAGCTCCTCTCATATCCAGAAACTAGTCAAATCCCGGTACTTTTAATTTCATCGTTAAATCTCGGTCAAATGTCCCTGCAGGCTTACAATGTCCGCGCGATTCTGAATAAGGAAACTTTTACGCCAGCGGATTTTGTGACAAAGATCAAAGACATTCTATCTCCAGCCACGAAAACCTCATTAGCTAATCATCTAGAAACCACCGAAGCTTCCAATGAAGAATCAATTCCAGGACGCACCCTTCGAGTCAAGGAGGGGAATCATGCCTGATCTGCGTACTGAGGCGATCGTACTTTCGCGTGTTAAATATCAAGAGTCCGATCGCATTCTCACACTGCTCACTCCTGAAGGTCGCTTTTCGGCTATTGCGCGCGGCGTCCGTAAGGAACGCTCTAAATTAGCTGGCAGTATCGAGCCTTTTACGGTTTCTGACGTGGTCTTGCATTTTAAATCGCAAAACACCGATTCGGGCAGCCTCGCAATTCTGACTTCTGCCACTATGTTGAAGTTTTATCAAAATATCATTACCGATCTCGATACGCTGACTATCGCTTCGAATTTCCTTAAAGTGATTAATCGCCTAACCAATGACGTTGATTCTAAGGAATATTTTCAGCTTCTAAAAAATGCCCTTTCGACACTAAATACGGCAGAAAAATATCAAATTCCGCTCGTTGAGACACATTTTTATCTTAATTTAGCTTTTATTTCTGGCGAAATGATCAATCTCGCTACCGACTCGAATGGTGACCGCCTCACGCTCGACAGTTATTATAGTTGGCATAGTTTTGACCGCTGCTTTGTGCTTGCGACGGATGGCACCGGAGAATTTAATGCCGATACAATCAAAATTTTACGTCTCATGACCTCCATGCCAGTCGCCACTATTTTAAAAATTAAAGATATTCACACTCACCTCAATGCACTAAATATTATTTTGCGCACCCTGCGTGAAATGTTCTAACGCCCAGAGGTCACCACGCTATTTTTGTGGTATAATAAAGAAAAACTAACCAGGAGTGTTTATGGCAAAATTAGAAGATATTGTCAGCTTATGTAAACGTAGAGGATTTATTTTCCAAGGCTCCGACGTCTACGGCGGTATGGCTGGTACCTGGGATTTTGGTCCACTCGGCGTTAGTTTGAAGAAAAAACTCAAGGATCTTTGGTGGCAATATTGGGTAGAAAATCGTAATGATATGTACGGCGTCGATGCTGCCATTATTATGAATCCACGCACCTGGGTCGCCTCCGGTCACGCCGCCACTTTTTCCGACCCATTAGTGGAATGTAAATCCTGCCACGGTCGTTTTCGTGCTGATAAGTTAGCTAAGACTGCTGAGGGTCACGATTTATCTACGGAAATCACCGGGGAAGAACTCATTAAGGCCGGTATCAAATGTCCTACTTGTGGCAAGATTGAATGGGGTGAAGTTAAACCATTTAATATGATGTTCCAGACCCACGTCGGGGCTGTGGCTGACAATAGCTCTATTGCCTATCTTCGTCCAGAGACCGCTCAGGGTATCTTCACAAATTACAAGAACGTGGTTGATACGATTTACCCAGATATGCCATTCGGTCTAGCTCAACAGGGAAAAGCCTTTCGTAATGAAATTTCGCCACGCGACTTTATTTTTCGTTGCCGTGAGCTCGAACAGATGGAAATTGAATATTTCGTCAATCCAAAAGATTGGGAACGTATCTTCGACGAATTGCTCGCTGATGTGCATGACTTCCTGGAGAATGTCGTTAAACTTCCAGCTGATAAGATTCATGAATACGACGTCCCGGCTGCTGATCGTGCGCATTATTCTAAGCGCACTATCGACCTTGAATTTGACTATCCAATCGGTTGCGAAGAATTGATGGGTATTGCCTATCGTACCGACTTCGACCTTGGTAATATCGAGCGTGAGTCGAAGAAGAGTATGGTTTACCGTGACAAGCGCACTGGTGAAACATTTGTACCTCACGTCATCGAGCCATCTTTCGGTGTCGAGCGTTTGATTATGGCCGTACTTTCGAGTGCTTATCATGAGGATGAAACTAATGGTGAAAAGCGCATCGTCTTGCAACTTCCAGAACATCTTGCGCCATACCGTTTCTGCGTTTCACCACTTCTTAAAAACAAGCCAGAATTAGTCGAAAAAGCCAAGGCAGTCTATGCTGAACTTCGCGAAAAGTATGGCAATGTCACTTGGGATGATTCTGGTAACATTGGTAAACGCTATCACAAGCAGGATGAAATCGGTACGCCAAAATGTGTGGTTATCGATTTTGATACCCTTGAAGATGATACCGTGACGGTTCGTGATCGCGACACTATGGCTCAAACTCGTGTTAAAATCGCCGAACTCTAAATCCAGCAATATCTCGAAAATAGACCGAGAAAACTGAGTTTAAACAAAAAAGAGACCAAAGCTTCGGTCTCTTTTTATTCAAGTTCGCTGAATTCCGGACGAATTTTAGCCTCAAATAACACAATCGGCACCTTCGGTGGTGGCGTAAAATCTGTTGACCTTAATGGGTAACGAATTTTTGTCGCGTAGTATTTATTCAAAATATATCCCAGCTGGCTCGTGTAGTGGCGGTCAGAGAGGATTAATTTCAAAGCTAATTGCTTTTGCAAAATCAAATAAATGGCTTTTGGGGGATTTTTCAAACCTTTTTCGATAATTTGTCCGTTTTGATTTTCGAGGTTAAGTAGTTTATAAAACACTTCTGCCGACAGGGAAAAGGGCGGATTAGAGAAAACTTTATAATTTGTAAAATCGAAATTCACTTCTCGAAAATCTCCATGCACTAGCTTCACGTTATCGAGATTTTGTTCCTTCAGGTTGGCTTGCAGTTTTCTGAAAGTTTCCGGGTCTTTTTCGATAGCGTAAACTAACCCACATTTTTTCGCTAGTGCCGCGGTAATCACACCACTTCCTGCCCCAATTTCCACCACTGTGTCACGGCGCTTCAGGTTACTGTGGCCGATTAGCATGAGCGCAAGTCGAACATTTTTCAAAAAATGCTGGTCCAATAGGTAATTACGGCTAGGCATTTTTACCTCCTAGAATTTGACGCGCTTTCTTTAAAATTTCGTTTTCCGCAAAATAATTCTTCACCAGGGAATTGCCGAAAAGTAGCCAAACTTCGTTAATTTTTTGTCGGCGCTCCTTCGGTAATTCACGGTAATTTTTCATGAGTTTTGGTGCATATTTTTGCCAATTTCGCATCAAGCTTACTGGCTCCTCCACATCTGATTTCTCGAAAACCTCAAAAATACCATCCATAAAAAATCTCAATTCTTCCGGCGAGGCAGAGGCTAGAAAATCATCCACCGTCTTATTTAGAATGTCGCTTAATTTGGTATTTTTGGCGCGACAGAAATGATCGTCTTTAATTTCCCAAGTATAAATATCGTGTTGATAGAGATTTTTTGCCTGACTTTTGACTACTACGACCTTTTCTTTATGGGTCAAAAGTCGACCAATTACCGATCCCTCTGGGATATAGCTCACGATTTTTGGTAAAACCCTAATCGCGCCCGTGTCTCTATTAAGTAACTCATCTCTTAGTCCCGGCCCATCGTAATTTAAGACCTTCAGGATTCTTTTTTGCAGTCGATCTGGCGCCATAATTGCTGAATAAATTGATAAATTACCGCCTTTCGAGTGTCCACCGAGGTAAAAATTTTTGTAAAAATAGCGGTGCGAAATATTTTTTAAGTATTCTAGCGCTTCTTTTTGGGCTGGAATCTCTGACAGAAACGACATATTAAAATCTTCTTTCCAGCCAAAAAGCGTCCCATCCGTGCCAAAAAAGGAAACATACATGGTGAAGAAATTAATCTGAATCGTCACCGCCGAAAACTGTTTTTCGAGTTGCTTATTATTTTTTCGCACAAAAAATCCCACTTTCAAATTCTGAAAGCGTGGACTTTCTCCCAGTAGTTGAATGAATTTCTCGTCATCGGGCCAACCAAAAGCAGAAGTTGGTAAATCCTTCATTGCTTCGGCAATTTCGGAGATTTTAAAATTTCGTTTAGTTAAATCAAGCTGTCTTTTAATTTTATGAAATGGCAAATAAGAAATTCGCGCAAAAGCTAGCTCGTCCAGCTCGGTAATCTCAGTAGTTTTTGAGATTCGTTTCTGATTTTTTTCAATATAATTATTTAAATTCATTATCATTTTACATCTCTCAGAGATAAAAAATGGTGGTTCCGACTGGACTTGAACCAGTGACACAAGGCTCTTCAGGCCTCTGCTCTACCAACTGAGCTACAGAACCACTTCCCTAAATTATAGCATAGTGCGTGGTATAATTAAAGTATGAAAAAGATAAATACTGCCCCAATTTCTGGCATGCAAGAGCTTTTACCTCGCGAGCAAGCCATTTTTGATCAAATAAAATCGCAAATTATGCAGGTTTATCATCTCCATGGCTTCAATCACATCGAAACCCCGATGATTGACCGTACGGAAATTCTCCTTGCTAAGGCGGGCGGTGATACTGAGAAGCAAATTTATAAAGTAGTAAAAACTGCCGAAACTTCCGGTGATGCCGATCAGGCCTTACGTTTCGATCACACGGTGCCATTAGCTCGTTACGTGGTCGAGCACCAAAATGATCTAGCTTTTCCATTCCGTGTTTCACAATTCGGTCGCAATTTTCGGGGTGAGCGTGCGCAAAAAGGTCGCTTCCGTGAATTTTATCAAATGGATGCCGATATTATTGGTCGCAATACTTTACCAATCGGTTATGACGCCGAAGTTGTCGCTACTGCCTTTCACGCGCTTTCGCAATTCGTGAAGACGCCGATTTTGGTCCGTCTTTCGAATCGTAAAATCTTAGCCGGTCTTCTCGAAGCTCTAACCCTCACGAAAAAAAGTTCCGAAATCTACGGCATTATTGATCATGCCGAAAAAGTTCCGGCCGAAGTCACCGAGGCTAAACTACGTGAGCAAATCGCTGATGAATCTAAAGTCCAGATCTTGCTGCAATTCGTTCAGATTCGTGGCCCGCGTACTGAGGTGGCTGAAAAATTGGCTGCTCTCGGCATTGAGAACGAGACTTTCGCTACTGGCGTAAAAGAACTGCTTTTAGTTCTCGATCTTCTTGAAGCTCAGGGAATTGGTCAGTCGGTAATTGCTGATATGTTGATTATCCGTGGCCTCGATTATTACACTGGCACCGTCTTCGAAACTCTACTTCCAGATTATAAGAGCCTTGGCTCCATCTGTTCTGGTGGCCGCTATGATAATCTTGCCTCGAATTATACCGAGGAAAAATTCCCGGGTGTCGGTATTTCTATCGGACTCACCCGTCTCTTCTATTGTCTTTCGGCAAATAATCTTCTCGAAGCCTATCAATCCGCTCCGGTTGAGTACTGCGTGGTTCCCATCTCGGATGCGGAAATCGCCTATGCCTACCAAGTAGTCGCACATTTGATTAATCAAGGTGCTAGCGCCGATCTTTGTCTGTTTGATAAAAAACTTGGTGACAAAATCAAATATGCTTCCAAGGTTGCTGAAAATGTCATCATTATCGGTGAAAATGAAGCTGAAAGTCGAACCTATCAAGTTAAAAATCTCACTACTGGTGAACAAAAAACTTTCAATTTAAACTAAAATTTAATAAATTTCTTCAAAAAATAGTCGCTCAAGTGGCTATTTTTTATAGAAAAAGTCAAAGCTAAAAACTAAGGAAAACAAAGACACGCTTTAATTTCCTGAAAAATACACAAACAAATAATAGAGGTAAAACCGAACAAAATTCCAAAACCGAACACGAATATAGAAAACCGAACATCGAAATCTCACAAGCTAACCTAAATTAAAATATAAAATACCGTTTTTGCAACTAAGAAATGTCAATCCTAAAAACATTAAAAATCTCAAAAGTCAATGTTGACGACAAGCAAAAGCATGATATCATAGAGATAAGAATTCGGGCGAAGTTGAGAGACGTCTGAATTCGAAGACAAAACACCTCGGAGGTTGAGTGTGAAGTTAATGTCTATATTGTAAATAAAATACACCTCGGGAGTTTGGTGTATTTTTTATTAGTCTATGCTAAAATATCTCTATGGCACTGTGGCGGAGTGGTTACGCAGCGGTCTGCAAAACCGTGTACACCGGTTCAATTCCGGTCGGTGCCTCCAATTTATCGAAGTAGATGCGGTGAATTTTTTAGAAAAAGCCACGACTTTGGTAGTATAATATCCCTAAGCCCGAATGGCGGAATTGGTATACGCGTTCGACTTAAAATCGAATGGAGAAATCCATATGGGTTCAAGTCCCATTTCGGGCACCAACAAGATGACCTCAAAAAACGCGGTCATTTTTTATTTAAAAATATATTATATCCTCTGATAATAAACCTAGAATAATCAAAAAAAGCGCCTAAGCGCTATTTTTTCGAAACGTCTTCTATCCAGCAGATTGCTCATCTGGAAAGTATCGCCATGACGACGCCAATTCGATAGACGAATCATTTATACCGTTATTATATTACTTTAAGAAAAAAATGCAAGCAAAAGTTTCTATGAAAATAGGGCTGTATAAAAAATTCAAGATAGCATCATGGTCTATGTCAACAAATTTTTCCTAAATACTTGACTTTATGTTAGATTTCGGTAAAATTAAAACAGTATGCGAGCTTAGCTCAGTTGTTTAGAGCGCTTCCTTGCCAAGGAAGAGGTCGAGAGTTAGAGTCTCTTAGCTCGCACCAATTTATCCCCACTAAAACCCCCCTTTTAGTGGGGATATTTTGTATCTAAAAAGCTTACCACTTTTCCAATTTCTGATATAATTAAAGTATTAACAAGGAGTAAAATGAACACACTACAAATGATTTTAATCGGTGTTATCGCAGTTGTAATCCTAGTTGCCCTCTATGCAATTTTTGTTTACAACCACGTAGTCACCGTCAAGGTTCGCGTCGATAATGCTTTCTCAGACATTCTTGTCCAATTGAAGCGCCGTGCTGACCTCATTCCAAACCTTATCGAAACCGTTAAGGGTTATACTAAGCACGAAAGTGAAACTCTTGAAGCTGTCGTAAAAGCTCGTTCTAGCGTCCTCACCGCTTCTACTCCAGCTGAAGTTGCTGGCGCCGAAAAAGAAATGAAATCAGCCCTCAGCCACATCTTCGCTCTCGCGGAAAGTTACCCAGAATTAAAAGCTAACGAAAACTTCATCCGTTTGCAGGATCAACTCGAAGATACCGAAGATAAAATTCAAGCTTCTCGCCGTTACTACAATGGTGCAGTTCGCCAATACAACGAATTTATCGTCCGCTTCCCAGCTAATATCTTCGCTGGCATGTTTGGTTACAAGTCTCGTGAATTCTACAACGTTTCCGAAGAAGAAAATGCCAAGATTCAAGAAGCTCCAAAAGTTTCTTTCTAATCAACTAATACGACGATTTAATATCCAGTGGGGCGACCCACTGGATATTGTCAGAAAGGGAATATGTATTCTCAAATTGCAGCTAACAAAAGAAATACCGTTTTGATTCTCGCCGGCTTCGTCGGTTTTATTGGTTTTATTGGGGCGCTTTTTGCGGCTGTTTACGGCGATAATAGTATTTTTATTTTTACTTTAGTTTCTGCCATTATTTATGCCAGCATTATGGTCTTTTTATCGTCTAGCATGGCTATGGCGATGACCGGTGCTCATCCTATCGCTAAAAAAGATTACCGTTCTCTTTATAATATTGTCGAAAATCTCACAATCACCACGGGTCTACCGATGCCAGAAATTTACGTGATTGATGATCCCGCTCCAAACGCCTTTGCTACCGGCCTCGATCCCGCACATGCTAAGGTTGCGGTGACTACCGGTCTACTTAATATTATGGACAAGGACGAGCTTACCGGAGTTCTAGCTCACGAAATTTCTCATATTAAGAATTATGATATTCGCGTTTCCTTAGTAGCTTTTGCTCTGGTTAGCGTGGTGGGTTACATTGCCGATATTGGTCTTCGCATGATTTCTTATACTAATCACCGAGACGAACAGGATAGTCCAGTCGGGGTGATTGCGCTGCTTTTTACTTCGATTTTGGCTCCTATTGTCGCCACGATTGCTCAAATGGCGATTTCGCGTGAACGAGAATATCTTGCCGATATGTCGGCCGCCGAAATTACCCATTATCCAGATGGTTTGATTAGTGCCTTGAAGAAACTGGATGAACACGGTCAACCAATGCGTCGTCAAAATACCGCCACTGAGGCAATGTTTATCAATAATCCACTCAAAAAGCGTCGCACTAATTCACTTTTCCGTACTCACCCACCAATTGAAAAACGCATCGAACGTCTCGAGCGCGCGAAGGATAATATCTGATGAAAAAATCTAAAACTAAATCAGTAGTATCTGAGTCAGCCTCTGATGAAAAAAATCTGGTCTCAAAGCAGGCGCAGCGCCAAGCTGAAAAGCAGCAGAAAAAACTTCAAAAACAGGAGCAAAAACAAAAAAAGCAGCTTGCGCGCGAAAAGAAGCAGCTAATCAAGAAGCAGGATGAAGTGCGGCTTCACCGCTCGTTTAAGCGCTCCTATCACGAAGATTATCAGCGTAAAACCGAGCTCCCGAGTTTAACCAGTCAAGCTAGTGCTGCCTTTAAAATGTTTTTCAAATTCTGGAAAATCTTTCTACCCCTTCTTTTAATTTTTGTCGGCCTCTATATTTTTCTCATTGGCGCCATGTCGGAAAATACCCTTGCCGATGTCAAAGCGAACGTCGAGCAAACCAATAAGGATGTGGCGGATGGAAAAATCGGTACCGTCGGGAAAGCGGGTCTCACCTTGCTCGGTATTATTTCCACCGGCGGTCTCACTACTATGAATGATGCGCAGATTGTCATCGCGGTGCTCCTATTTGCTATTATTTGGTTGGTCACTATCTATTTGGCGCGCCACCTCCTCGCTGGTCATCAAGAAATCAAGATGCGCGACGGGCTCTATAGTGCCTTATCGCCTCTGGTTTCGACTCTGGTGGTGGGGCTAATTATCTTTCTTGAAGCCGTACCTATCATGCTTACCATCATTGTTTTTCAAGTCGCTCTCACTACGGAATTCCTCTCTACGCCATTTTATGCACTGCTTTTCTTTATGTTTGCCGCACTGATGATTACGCTCAGTCTCTATCTGTTATCCAGTAGTTTTTTTGCGATTATCGTGGTTTCGGCGCCAGGACTATATCCCTTAACTGCTGTACGGATGGCGAAAAATCTCATTATGGGGCGCCGCCTACGTTTCTTGATCCGCGTTTTTTACTTGGTGATTATCGTGGCTCTACTTTACTTGTTATTGCTCATGCCTGCTATTATCCTCGATGGCGCCCTGAAGGCTCAATTCGCCTGGCTTACCGAGAGCAAAATCCCGTTTGTTGCTATCATTCAGCTCACCATCACCGTCTTTATCTTCATCTATCTTTCGATTTATTTTTACCTCTTTTATCGCGCCCTCCTCGATTATAATGATGATGCTAAACTGGAGCTCTAAAATATGAATAATGAAAAATCTGCCGCCAAGGCTCGCATTGAAAAATTAAAAGAATTAATCAACGAATATCGCTATCATTACCACGTCCTCGACGAATCTATTATGTCGGAAGCCGCCGCCGACTCTTTGAAGCACGAGCTCAGCCAATTAGAAGAGCAGTATCCAGAATTTATTACTCCTGATTCACCAACCCAACGCGTCGCTGGCAAGCCTCTGGATAAGTTCCAAAAAGTCACGCACGCTTCCCGTATGATTTCTCTTGCTGATGTTTTTTCTGAATCCGAAATTCGCGATTGGGTAGCCAGAAATTATAAGCTAGTCGATCAAGGCATCGAATTCACCTTCTTCACCGATATCAAAATGGATGGACTGGCCATGTCCTTGCACTACGAAAATGGTATTTTTCAGCAGGCGGTTACGCGTGGTGATGGTCTGGTAGGCGAAGATGTCACGATGAATGTGAAAACTATTCAAAACATTCCACTTAAATTAAATCTGGATAACCCACCTGAGCATCTGGAAGTGCGCGGCGAAGTGATTATTTTTAAGCAAGATTTTGAAAAACTTAATCAAATGCAGGCTAAGCTCGGTGAGAAACCTTTCGCTAATCCGCGTAATCTTGCCGCCGGTACCATTCGCCAGCTCGACCCTCGCATTGCCGCGAGTCGTCCACTCCGCTTTATGGCCTATGATCTGGTCACACCAGATTTGCCGACCCATCAGGAAGCTTATGATTTCTTGCGCCAAATCGGTTTTCAAACTTCTGGACAAGATCATGTTTATACGCATCTCAATGAAGTTTTTGCTGAAATCAAACATCTCGGCCAAGTGCGCGGTGATTTTCTTTTTAATACCGATGGTATGGTGATTAAAATTAATGATCGCAAGATATATTCTGAGCTCGGTATCGTCGGCAAAACTCCTCGTGCTGCTGTGGCCTTTAAGTACCCTGCCGAAGAATCCACTTCGAAGGTGCGCGATATCGTGATTTCAATTGGTCGTACTGGTGCGGCGACCCCGGTGGCTATCTTAGACCCCGTGGAAATTGCCGGCAGTACCGTGCGCCACGCCACCTTGCATAATTCTGATGAAATTGAAAAGCTCGATATTCGTATCGGCGACACTGTGATTGTCTATAAAGCTGGTGATATTATCCCCAAAATTAAGGAAGTCTTACTCACACTCCGTCCGGATAATACTGAGCCTTTCGATTATGAAGAAGCTCTGAAAAATCAATATCCGGAGCTTGAGTTTGAGCGCCCGGAGGGGGAAGTGGTTTATCGCGTAAAAGGTCAGGATTCAGATTTTATTTTACGTCGCAATCTTGAATATTTTGCCAGCAAGCAGGCGTTAAATATCGAGGGTCTTGGTGAGAAAAATGTTAATTTATTGGTCGATGCTGGCCTCTTAAAAAGCCTAGTTGACCTCTACCGTTTACAAAAAACAGACTTGATCAAACTCGAACGTTTCGGTGAACTTTCCGCCACCAAATTATTGAACGCCATCGAGGGAACTAAACAGGCGCCGCTCGCGAAATTTATCACCGCACTTGGTATTCGACACGTCGGCGCACAGACTGCCGTCGCCCTCGCTGATGCTTTTCAGTCTCTTGAAGCGTTACGCGATGCCACCGAGGAAGAGCTGCTAAAAATCCCGGATATCGGCCTCACGGTCTCTGAATCGATCTTGGCCTACTTCGCTGATGAAGATAATTTGAAGCAGCTCGATGACTTTGCGGCGCTCGGCGTACATCCAGTTTATGTTAATCACGATAACGCTCCGCTTAAAGGTCAAAGTTTTGTCGTCACTGGCACGCTCACCGATCTGGGACGTGAAGAAGCGGAAGATTTATTACGTGAAAAAGGTGCTACCGTTACCAGTTCTGTGACCAAAAACACTACCGCCTTAATCGCCGGCGCTAAACCAGGCGCTTCGAAAGTTACTAAAGCCGAAAAACTCGGTATTAAGATTATTTCCGAAGCGGAATTCCGGGAATTAATTAAATAAACTCAGAGAAATACAAAAATAGGTGCTCTCTTGCACCTATTTTTAGTTTGTCCCCTAGCTCAGAAATTTTGAGTTCTCCTAGAATCCTATTCTTATAGTCTAGGTCGGAATTAAGTTCTCCTAGAATCTTACTCTTATAGTCTAGTTCAGGATTTTTAGTCTTAGTTTTCCGAGAAAGGATTTTTCAATACTAGTTCTGGATTAGCCTCCGCGATGCGCATCAATTCATTATATTTCGCAATGCGTTCCGAGCGTGAGAGGGAACCAGTCTTAATTTGACCCGTACCAAGTCCGACTGCAAGGTGCGCGATGGCACTATCTTCGGTTTCACCCGAGCGGTGTGACATAATCGTGCGGTAGCCAGCTTTTTGTGCCAGAACCACCGCGTCGATGGTTTCTGAAAGTGAGCCAATCTGGTTTGGTTTAATTAAAATCGCATTCCCCACTTTTTCGTCGATACCTTTTTGGAGTAATTTTACATTGGTCACGAAGAGGTCATCGCCGACCAACTGCAATTTATTGCCAAGCCGCTCAGTGAGCACTTTCCAGCCCTCCCAGTCATTTTCCGCCAGGCCGTCCTCGATAGAAACAATCGGATATTTTTCTAGCAACCCCTCATACCAGTCAATCATTTCGGCACTGGTCTTGATTTCACCAGAGGTCTTTAATTTATAACCGCCATCTTCGTAAAATTCTGAGGAAGCAATATCCATCGCAATTGCAATATCTTTGCCCACTACGTAATTTGCGCGTTCAATCGCTTCGCAAATTAGTTCCAAAGGTTCGTTATTGCCACCGAAAACTTTTGGCGCGTAACCACCCTCATCACCCACCGTAGTGACATAATTTTTTTCTTTCAAAACCTTCTTCAGGGCGTGGAAAGTTTCTGCCCCCATGCGAATCGCTTCGTTAATGTTGGTTGCCGCGATTGGCATCAGCATATATTCCTGAAAATCCGTACACCAATCTGCATGTGCACCTCCGTTCATCACGTTCATCATTGGCATCGGTAAAGACATTCGGTCAGAAGTTCCGGCGATTTTTGCCACATATTCATAAAATGGCATTTTCATTGCGCGTGCCGAAGCCTTCGCTAGAGCCAAAGAAACCGCTAGAATCGCATTGGCGCCAAGATTCGATTTATTTTCCGTGCCGTCGAGCTGAATCATTAGCCGATCAATCTCGCGCTGATCGACATGTTTACCTACAAGTAGGCTACTTATTTTAGTATTAACGTTACGCACGGCCTGCATAACGCCTTTACCGTCGTAAAAGTTTTTATCCCCGTCACGTAATTCTAAAGCCTCGCCACTACCGGTCGATGCACCAGATGGCACCATGGCGCGGCCAGCACTACCGTCGGACAAAAAGACGTCAGCTTCTACCGTCGGATTGCCGCGACTATCGAGAATTTGCCTTGCGTGAATTTCTTTGATTGTGATATTTTCCATAGTTTTATTATAGCATTAGCATTTTAAAACTACCCTGAAAACTACCCCAAAAACCATCAGATTTTTAGGCTCTGATTACGACCAATATTCTCTATCTGTTCCACCCCTGATGACAAAATTCCCTAGATAGAGTATAATAACCCCATTAAGTTTTTACTTAAATGCAAAATATTGGGTACCTTAAAAGGTAAAGTTTGACTTCATAAGGAGGGGACATGAAAAACTTGAATAAGAAAACTAAAACTGGCAGCAAAAGTCGCTCTGTTGAGGAGCAACTAACGTTAAAGCTGACTGAAGTGTTCGATCGGATTTCGACCAGAAAGCATCAGAAAAATACTTTGATCGCATTAACTGTGATTCTTAAATCTTTTCTGAATGGCGACCTTTATGGCCGTGATATTTCCAAGATCTTATCGAAAGAGCTTCTTTGGGAAAACTACGACGAACTGACAAAGCAGGGAATTTCCATTGATATTAACAAGCTGATGACGGCTTTTGGTCAGGAAGATTACTCGGATGTTTATCATGGTTCAGAATTTGTTACGGAAAATGCTGGCCTATTTATTCAGCGCGGGGCGTCACTCGATCTCTTACTTGGTCAATTTTTGATTAATGATGGCTGGAAGAATATCGAGAAATTAATTCAAGCGGGTGTACCGGTGGCAGATTTACTGAATAAGAAACGCATACTGCTCTATGTGGATAATTATTTTTGTCTTACGGTTGACCATGTGAAAACTATCATGAACTGGTTTCTGCGTCATGGCGCGACCAAGCCTCAGATTGGTGATTGGTTAAAATCTGAACTAGGTAAAAACGTACCAATTCAACTTCTTCGCGACCACATGATTAATTGGGCAGAGTATGGTATTAATCCATCCAAGGTACATACTATGCCTGGTCCAAACCCAGGCGATCAGGAGGGGTATTACAAGGAGTAAGCTTTACTGAAAAATCTCTGGCTCTAGTCAGGGATTTTTTCTGCGCCACTAATTATAAGAAAATTCTCAGAACAATCATAAGAATTTTTTGCAAAATCGTAATGATTACGGTTAAGCTATTTACAAAAAACATAAAAAGTGGTATAATGAGTCAAATTGATATAAATCATAGAGTTAATTGGAGATTATCATGCAAACTAATCAACCTAACCGCGCTAAACGTTTTCGTATTATCGTTTTCGCTACCATCATCGCTCTTATCGTAGTGGTTTTTGGTGCTTGGATTATCACTTCAGCTATCAAATCCGCTGAAAAGTCCCGCCAACAAGAAATCGCTGCTACCGAAGAGTCTAAGGAAGAAAAAACTAATAAAACCGAGACCAAGGCAGAAAATAAAACTGAGGCCAAGTCTGAATCCAAGTCATCTGAAAAGACCAACAATCAAGGTCAAACTAATAAGATTTCTACTACTTCCCCAGCCGATCAGTACCAAAACAATAAATCTACCGCTACGTCAAACACCGCCAATGGTACCGCTAATAGCACCACTAAGGCCGCTTCTGACCTCCCAAGTACTGGTCCAGAAGACCTAGTCTTCACTGCTATCCTCGCTGGTGTAGCTGTCTACCTTGTTTGTTTGAATCTCAATCATAAAAAATCTGTCGCCTAATTGACGGATTCTTAGAAAATCTCCACTTCGAGTGGAGATTTTTTGTTTGAGGAATTTTTCTTACCTCATTCTGATTAAACTTATGCTAAAATATAGAGGAATATTTGAGCAAACTTAATCACGAGAAAGGGAAGCATGGCGGATAAATTCGATTTTGACCTCGAGGTCAATCCGATTGAAACAGGCCCAAAAAATCAAAACAAGGAAACTGGGGTAAGTGCCAATAGTGTGCATTTTAGCGCCCAGGCGTCAGAGTCGGCTAAAACACAAAGTGTAGATACTGAAATTCCAAAAACCGAAAGTTCCAGCGTCTTATCGGATGATTTGATTAATAATATGGCCGATTCTATCTCTGAAGAATCAGTAGAAAATCCAATTTTGGCCGCCGAAATCTCAGAAAATAAAGACCATATTCTCGACGAAGTTTTAAAAGAAAATAATTACGAAGAGTCGACCGAAGATACTACTGTAACCACCAGTTCTAGTTCCGCTTCCTCCGCTTCCGAATTTGTTCCAGATTCCGCGTCTGACTCTGCTTCTGATTCCACCCACGAATCTAATTCTGATCCTGCTTCCGAAAATGCCGAAGCTAACGCCGAAGTCGTAACTCCGGCTAAAAAAGAAAAAACCAAAGCCCAAAAGTTCTTTCTTTCTATTCTTGCCGCCCTTGTTGCTGCCGGTATCGCGCTCTTTATTTACTTTTTCTTCTTCGCGAACGTCAGTGCCAGTACTTTTTCTAAAATCTTCCATAAAGTCAGTGGTTCCGATATTGAATTTCAACAATTCGTTACCGGTGACGCGCTAAATACTAAGGGCGAAAGTCAAATTCAGCAGGCTGATCTTCGCGTTAGTTTAAGTCGCGGTAGTACAGAAAATTCTGCCGCCGTCCACGCCACTCTGAATTTCACCATGAAGGGTGATAATTCGCCAATTTTGCTAGGCTTAGAGGGGATTTTAGCCGAGGATGGCAAAATTTATCTGAAGCTCGATCATTTGAAGGATAGTTTGACCGCTGTACTGAAGGGGTCTGGTAAAGAAATTGACTCAGAAATGCAAAAATCGCTTGATGATTTTGCGATGGAAATTGAAAATAAATGGCAGCGTATCGATGCTGAGGAAGTAATCGCAGGGTTTAGTGGTGCGCTAGGCTTTACCTTACCAAAAGTTTTACAGAACGGTATTGCCGGCACTCTTTCTTGTGTGACTCAAAATATCGGCAAGACTCTCGATCAGCAATCCGACCTCATGGCTAAGCTTTACCGCGACAATGAATTTGCCAATTTCACTGAATTGAGTAGTGAAGAATCCGCTAGCTATGCCAAGCTTTCGGGTGATCTCGGTAAACTCTACCGCATTACTTTTAACGACAATAAACTTAGTCGCTTCCTCGAGGCTGCCAATAAAGCCTCCCAAAGTACCGAAATTTCTAAATGTCTCTCGAATGCCTATTCTCTTGCTCCAAACTCTTATGAAGAGGAAGAGCAGGGTGTTTTGAAGGATAAAACCATCAAGGATTACGACAAATATATCCAAGAAATCAAGAGCACTGTTAATGTCTTCGTGGGTATTGATACTTTTACGGGCGATATCAAGGGTCTAATCTTTACCACTCCTGGCCAAAAGAATTCAAAAGAGCTCGATCAAACTCACGCCGTGATGCGTTTTAAAGATTCTAAGAAAAAGGAAATTAAAGTCCCAGCTGAGTCCACTCCAATCTTTGATAGTCTAAGCAAGATTTTGAAACTCGATCAATTCGAGGAAATCATGAAAAAGACCCCACTCCAGAATCCCCTTCAAAACACCACCGACGCCGAAAAACTCTTAAAAAACGCCAACCTTATCTAATAAGCTAAAAGCATCACGGTCTGAGATGTCAATCCAGGTGTCCTACTCTAACCCCTCAAGTGCAACACTTTGATATATTAACTCAGATGCGGATTTTGTAAAAAATCAAAAATATTTTATAATTAAAATAATGATTTCGGCGGAACTCAAAGCTAAGTTGAAAACACTCCCCAGTAGCCCTGGGGTGTATTTTCATAAAAACCGCGAAGGGGAAGTGATTTACGTGGGCAAGGCGGCGGTCTTAAAAAATCGCGTCCGCCAATATTTCCAAAATACCGAAAAAGATCCGAAAACCGAAGCCTTGGTGGCAGAAATCTATGACACTGATTGGCTAATCGTCGACACCGAGATGGATGCGCTCTTTCTTGAGTCGGAAATGATTAAGCGCTACATGCCGAAGTGGAATATTCTACTGCGTGACGATAAAACTGTTAGTTACGTCCGGATCAATATGGATCAGCCGGTGCCGGATGTCTCGATTACGAGAAATCCCCTCGACGATAAGGCCACCTATATCGGTCCCTTCTACGCCAAAACTACGATCATTAAGGCCCTAAGGGTACTTCGTAAAATCTTCCCTTACTATGACAAACCTTATAACGGCAAGAAAACCCTCGACACCGATCTCGGCCTCACGCCAGGTATTGAGATTGGCAAAACCACCGAAAAAGCCTATAAAACTGAGCTTCGTCGTCTCATTCGCTACTTAAATGGCGACCGTGATAATTTGTTGAAAGAAATTGAGCGCGACATGCGCCGCCACGCCTCGCTCGGTGAGTTCGAAATGGCGGCCAAACTCCGCGATGAATATTTTGGCCTGAAAGGCTTGAAGCGTAAAATTATTTTTTCCGACAAGGAATTTCTCGATTTATCCTCTGATCAAGCATTATTACAACTACAAAAGCTCCTTAATCTCGAGTCGGTACCCCGTCGCATTGAAGGCTATGACATTTCGCATATTTCTGGCTCCGACACCGTGGCCAGCATGGTAGTTTTCAAAAATGGCGTGGCTAGCCGCGCGGACTATCGTAAATTTAAAATCCGTAGTAGTAAGAATGACGACACCGCCAGTATGCGTGAAGTGGTGACGCGTCGTCTCAAACATCAGGAATGGGAATATCCAGACTTGATTATTTTGGACGGCTCCGACTTGCAGCTTCGTGCCGTTCTACCTCTGTTGATTGAGGCTAAAATTCCCGCCATCGGCCGTAATAAATCAGGTGACCACACTAGAAATGCTGATGTTAATCTAATTATTCCGCACGTCAATCAGGAAATTATTAGCTTCTCTAGTCAGATGTTTTCTAATGAGTCACATCTCGCCAAACTTATTGCACGCATCGACGAAGAGGCGCATCGTTTTGCCATTACTTTTCATCGTCAGCTACGCAATAAACGCATGTTCAAATAAATTTAGGCCAAATCGTGCTACAATAGGCTTATGATAAAAAAGCAAATTAAATTTTTCATCCTGCGCTGGATCGTATCCTCGTTCTTGATGTGGATTTGTGTCAAACTTTTTGGTCGTGTCGATCGGGAAGTCGATACTTTTGGGGTCTTCGTCACCGCTGGCCTCGTGCTTTCTGTGGTTCAGACTATTGTGAAGCCAATTTTAACTATTTTCGCACTGCCTCTGATTTTACTAACTATGGGAATTTTTAACCTAGTGCTCAACATTGCAATGTTGTGGTTGGTCGTACACTTGGTTCCACATATTTCTATCTCTGGTATTCAGCTAGTCTGGTCATGGTTGCTCATGAGTGTCCTGACAAGTCTTGTTAATTTCGTCATTCCAGACTATAATTAAATTATGAATATTGGAAGTATCCTCGAAAGTGTAAGTCTTATCTCGGCCGTTCTCGCCATGCTCCTTATTTTATTGCAACAACGCGGCGCCTCTCTTGGTGCGGGCTTTGGTGCAAGTGGTGAATTATATACCACCCGTCGAGGTCTCGAAAAATCCCTCTTTAATGCCACTGTGGTGTTGGTCGTGATGTTCGTCGCCTCAATCTTAGGTATGCTTTTGCTACCTACCATTAGTTAAATTATGAATAAGACCCTCAAAAAACGTAGTCAAAAAATTTCCAAAAAAATTACGCTCTTTGGTCGCAAAATCAGCGAAAATAGTAAAGAGCACGTCAAGGAAAACTTGATTGGTCATATTTCGCATGTCAAAAATGTCCGCCTCTTTGTCTTGGAATGGGTGCTTTTGATTCTAGCTATTCTGCTTTTTTCCACCGTGCAGTCAGTTTGGTACTCAGAATCCTACGCGGTTGAAACCTATACTAGTGGCGGTAATTTTACCGAAGGTACGTTGGGTAAAATTAACTCTATGAACCCACTTTTTGCCACTACCTTCTCAGAGGAAGCTCTTTCTCGTCTGATGTTTGCTCGTCTCGCCGAGATTGATTATTCTGGCCATACTGGTGCGGGTCTGGCTGAAACTATTACTAGTAATGCTACTGGCGATGAGTGGACGGTGCGCCTGCGCCAGAATTTGAAATGGTCTGACGGCGACGATCTTACTACTGAAGATATACTCTATACAGTTAATACGATTAAGAGCGCTTCTCTAAAATCGAACTTCAGTAATAAATTAAACGGTGTCACCGTGCGTCAATCCGAAGACGGTTCACTAGTTTTTAAGCTTGAAAATACTAATGCTTTCTTCGAAAGTAACTTGAATTTTCCCATCCTCCCGGCCCATATTTTGAAGGACGTCAAACCAGAGCAGTTGAACGAACATAAATTATTTACTAAGCCAATTTCTTCTGGTCCGTTCGTCTTTAAGGCTACCCAAACCATCGGTAATGAAGGCGAAAAAGTAGTCTATTTGAACCGTAACCAAAATTATTACAAGGGAAAGACACTGCTTGATAGTTTTTCTATCCATGCTTTCTTAACCACTGACGCGATTAAAGCTTCACTGAAGTCGGGTTCTATCACTGCTACTGGCAGCCTTCCGTCTCGTTACACTACGGAGCTTCTCAATGAAAAAAGTCTCAAGGAGCAACAAACCACTGTTAATTATGGTGTCTTTGCCTTCCTAAATACGACCTCTACTTCTAATACCGCGCTTCAAGATAAGGCCTTCCGTCAAGCCCTCCGTCAAGGTTTGAACTATGGCAATCTCTTATCCGGTCTAAACGGCGAACAGGCGCTCAAATTCCCGATCACCGAGCAGCAGGCTAAGACTTTATCTTTCCCAGAGGCCGCTATTACCAATGTTACCGAAGCCAAATCTAAGCTTGATAATTTTAAAGCCAATAAGCCAGAGTACTTTGGTACCGATCTTCGTATCGTTACGGTCAAGGGTGATAAATATATGGAAGAAATCGCTAATCGCCTCGGTGAACAGCTAAAATCTCTTGGTGTGCCAAACCAAGTTGCGGCCTACGAAGCCTCTCAGGACTTCACGCTTAATGTCCTTCGCCCACGTAATTATGATATTTTGATTTATGAAATTGCCATGGGTGCTGATCCGGATGTAGTACCTTACTATCACTCGGCTGAAGCCACCGAAAATGGCTATAATCTCAGTAATTATAAGAATGCCACGGTTTCGAACTTGATTCTCAGTGCTAGAAATACGATTGACATTTCACTGCGTGACGCCAAATACCGTAAATTCCTTGAAATCTGGCTCGACGAGGTGCCATCGATTGCACTTTATCAATCTAGCTTACCATATTTTGTGAATAAAAATGTGCGTGCCTTCTCGGCGGATCAGCACCTAGTCTCGGGTGAAGATCGCTTTAACGATATTATTAATTGGTCGGTGAAGAAGACCTTCAAAAATCGTACTCCGTAAAACGTAGGGTGTATTCAGATCTCGATTTTTGGATAAAAAATTCCAAAAATCGTGCCCCTATAATAGGAAAAAGAATTCCAAAAAAATCGCGCCTCTCGCAATGGGAATAATTTCAAGATTTTTCTCCCCATAGCGAAAAAATATGTTATAATAACCATATGCACCTGTGGTGAAATTGGTATACACGCTACCTTGAGGTGGTAGTGCCTTCGGGTGTGCTAGTTCGAGTCTAGTCAGGTGCACCATTAAAATAACTCCTAACGGAGTTCTTTTTTGTTGTACAAATTGTGAACGACTGGTGATATTGGCTTTTTGGGCCTGATTTGATATGATGTAGGTATATCACGACGCAGGGATGCACCGAACGGAGAAATACCTAAGGCGAACCTGCTTTTTTGATTGTCAGGCTATTTCTTCTTAAACTCAATCTTGCTTCTTATGGCAGGATCGTCAAGATATACCCTATATGCATTAGTCATGCGACGTTTATAGGGTGATAGGCTAGACGCACACCATTAAAATAACTCCTTATGGAGTTCTTTTTTCTCACCTGATGCGTCCCAAGGGGTAAACAGGTGCGCTAAAATAAAATATTAAAAATAATCGTGTGATATAATGACATTAACAATAAATATTACATGTAGTAAAGTTAATTATATGAACTATAACTCATATACTTCAATGGGCGATCGGCTGAAGGACCGAATATCTCGTTTATCTCCCAAAAGTGAATATCGATTATTTTTGGCACTAATTATCATAAGTTTACTCTATGTTATAGTTTACCCCGGTGTAATTATATTTACTTTGTATTTTATATATAAAGCTATTGTTGCGCATTATTTTACAACCAATGCATTTAATAATTTAAAAAATAAAATAAGTAAAAATACTAAAGACTGTAATGATTTAAATGAGCATATAGAATCTTTGAAAATGACATTTTCAAATTTTAAGCAATCAGATTATGGCGATGCTGAATACTCCGACCATAGTAAATGGAAGTATAAACGACCTAATCTAAGATTCGATACTCAAGACGAAAATACCTATCGATGCTCTCAATCTGTTTGTAGAAATGCAAGTCAGCAGCCTTTTAAATATGTAATAAAATATTTTAATATTGAATCAAACGAAAAAACACTTGAGCAGTTTGAAGAAACCTTAAATAATTACGTTGCTGCTGAACAGGGTAAAGAGTTGCTAGTAAAACAAAGAGACGAAATTATACAAGGAATAAGTAATGATATCCCATGGTATATTTTAAAACTCAATAAGGAAAAGCTTTATTCCAGGCTTGGTTTTTATAGAATAGATTTTAGTCAGATGTACTTTCCTAAATACACATTTCAGTATATAAGCAGTGGCGGCAATAGTGCTATGCATTGTGATGTTATTTTTGATATTAATAATTTAAATAAATTTATTGAATATTTAGGTGGAATTATAAAATTTAGAAAAAGCATAGCTGGACAACGAGCCTTAATGACGTCGAAACTCCGTGAATGCATTAAGGAACGCGATCACTATACTTGTAAGATATGTAAAAATTCCATTAATAAGGAGCCAAATCTCTTGCTTGAAATCGATCATATTAAACCCCTAGCCAAAGGTGGTGTTACTGAAGAAAAGAATCTACAGACTCTATGCTGGAGATGCAATCGATCTAAAGGTTCAAAAATTTTAAATTAATTTTCTAATAAGTTCTCTGCTCCGGACATCCGCCTAGGACATTGCTCATCGCGGATTTTTCTGCTTCTGTCACCCAGAGATTATATTTTTTCTTCACCGAAATCTGGCGTGCCACATATTGGCAACGAAAACTCTTATTCTTCGGTAGCCAACTCGCCGCATCGCTATCAGATTTTTGTTGGTTGGCTGGCCCATCCACTGCGGCGAGATTTAGTGGATCAGTCGCAATCTGAAATCTGATATCACTGCTGAGATATTGCGCCCCTTTTTGCCAGGCATCCGAGAGCGCCACGATGTGGTCAATCTGGATTTTCTTACCAATCTCTTCACGACTCGAAAAACTCATCCAAGTTCCGGTGTATGGTTCGTAAAAACTTCCCGAAACTACATTACACTTCTGGTCGGTTTTTGCCGTCTCGCCGAAATCCCGTTTCAAGATACGTTGTCTGAGATTACAGCCCTCTATTTCTGGCCAATTCTTATAAAATTCTGTCCGTTTATAGCCAGTTTTTGGCGCGCGACCTTTCACTTCGAGGCTGGATAAGACCTCGTTTGCTAGTGGTTTGGAGTTTGAAGTATCAGAGCCGTCCAGGGGTGTTGCAGTGTCGGGCTTATTCGTACTTCCCGGATTTTCTGCGTGATTAGTTATGCTAGGGTCGCCACTTTTAATCGATTCAATGCTTCTGTTCTGCTGCCCAGAATGGACCGGCGTGTAATTATAAGATTTTGGATTTAGCGCCACCGTCAGCAAGAATAGACCCAGCAAGCTCAGGCCGGTTACTACGCGTCTTTTGAGTAAGCGTCTATTCTGCATCTAAGTCAAACCTCGATAGATTAATCTCGTTTAAAACGTTTGGCGTATTCCACCACTGAAGCCAAATCTTCATCCTTGGTAAAATCAGCCGAGTCATCAATTGCAAGGAGGGAACTTAGGAGTACGCGCGCGTCGAGCAAACCAGAGATTTTTCCAGTCTCATCCACCACTACGAAAGCCTGTGCATGTGAACGTAGTAAGGTGAAAAGCGCCTCATAGAGTGGGTAATCTTCGGAAAGATAGATGATTTTGCGGTCCATAAAAGCCGAAGCCTGATCCGTATCTTTAATATCAAGCTGGAAGAGTGTCTTAGCGTGTAAAATTCCACTTAGTTCGCCACGGCGATCGGCTACAGGGAACTGGCTCTGGCCTGATTTATAGAGTCCAGAAAGCGTTAGTGGCCCCATGTAGTCTTCTTCACCCACGAATTTTAGTTCCGCCTTTGGTGTCATAATATCGGAAACTTTTTTACTATCAAAACTCATCACTTTGCCAAGAGTTTCTTTTTGACTAGCTGAAAGTACCGAGCTTGGCATTTTATTAATTAACCAAACAAAATCTTCCGTAGTCTCCGGGATGAATACTTCTGGCATAGCAACCGCTTTTGTTTCGGCGGTACCGATGTAATAATTGGTATTCTTCAGATAATCTGTCGCCTCTTCGCGTCTGGTTAAGGTCTCTTCGTTTTTTTCGTGATTAATCATACCATCGCCATCGGTATCCGTGGCGCGAGTTGCTTCGAGTTCAGAATTCGAAAAATGATTATTGATTAGGCCGGCTCCACCAAATTGGCTGAGCGCGCTAGTCTCATGTCTGATTTCTGTAGATTTATTTTCTGCTTTATTAAATTTACGATCGAAAAATCCACGCTTCATTGGTCCCTCGAAGGAATCTGCTTCCTCATCTCCGTCCTTACGGCTCAAAAATTGTTTAATCGCACCGAAAAAGGCGGCTAATTTCACACCAATTTTTTCAAACCAGACTTTTAATCCATGGGAAGATTCTTCACCACTGAACACACCGGTCGCGTTTTCTTGTTCGCCGTTAAAATCGGTCCTATCTTCTGTTGTATCTGTCATATTCGCCTCTGACACGGCTCCTCCTTTAGTCTAAAATATTACAACTTAGACAAAATATGCTAATATTTATATTATACAAAAAATCTACCAAAAGTAGAAATTAGGAGGAAAATGCAAAAACTGATTTACGGACTTTTAGGGGTGCTAGCTGTGGGATTCTTGTGGCTTTGTGGCAACGCGATTTCTTCAAATCTTGCTTATGACAATTGGATTAAGGGTCTCGACACAAATAAATATATCGCCGCCGACTCTCGTAATGGCGATATGGGTGATAATTATGAAGGTAATAAAGACGCCAAGGTGATTATCTCTGAATATGCTGACTATCAGTGTCCATTCTGCTCCACAGTTTTCCCATATCTCTCTGATATCGTCAAGGAATACGACGGCCAAGTCGGCCTGGTTTTCAGAAGTTATATCCTAAGTTATCATCAAAACGGCACCGCCGCGGCTTCTGCGGCTAATGCCGCTGCCCTCCAAGGTTACTGGGAACCATACGCTAAGAGACTCTTTAAGGAGCAGTCAAATTGGGAGTCTCTTTCTGCTTCCGATCGCGACAATCACTTCCGTGAATATTTTGTCGAAGCCACCGAAGGCAAGGGTGATACGGAAAAATTCATCAAAGATATGAATTCCGATGCAGTAAAACAAAAAATCAAGGCCGATATGGCAATTTCGAAGCGTCTTGGCGTCAACGAAACCCCAACCATCTATATTAATGGCAAGGTCTTCGAGCTTCCTTCCGCTAAGGAAAAAGAATTCAAGGAAAAACTCCGCGAAGCGATTAATCAGCAGCTAAAATTTTAGTTTAGGCATATACTAGTAGTATGAACCGCAATTTTGATCCGGACTACCTAGACGCCAATCACCCGCCTACCTTTTTCTTTTACGATTTGGAAACCTCTGGGATTAATCCGCGTGAAGATCGTATCATGCAGTTTGCTGGTCAGCGCACCGATTTGGAATTTAATCCCATCGGTGATCCGGTTAATCTCTTCGTGCGTCTCGATGAAGACACTTTGCCTAGCCCATACGCTATCGTCACGACTAATATTACCCCGAATGATACGCGTATGGATGGTCTTTCGGAGCCAGAACTTTGTAAAATCTTACAAGAGGAAATCTTCACTCCGAATACTATTATTTGTGGCTTTAATTCCGTGCGCTTTGACGATGAATTTATTCGCTATCTGTTTTGGCGTAATTTTTACGATCCATATACCTGGCAATACCTCGATGGTCGTAGTAAATTCGATATTTTGGATGCTGTGCGCATGGTGCGTGCACTCCGGCCAGAGGGGATTAATTGGCCAGTTGCCGAAGATCCTAAAACTGGCGAGAAAAAACCGACCAACCGTCTCGAGCTTCTCACCGCCCTGAACGGAATTACCCACGAGCATGCCCATGATGCACTTTCCGATATTTACGCCACGATCGCCGTAGTGAAAATTATTCATGAAAAGCAGCCAAAACTACTCGATTTTCTCTTAAAATTACGCGATAAGAAGCAGCTACTGCGTTTTCTTAATACTACTAATCTTTCCATCGATTCCGCCATACCTTTTGTCTACACTAGCGGTCATTATTCGAGTAAAACTAATCACACCACAGTAGCCATACCAATCGCACCAGGGAAAAACCAAAATATCTTAGTCTTCGATTTACGCTATAATGTCGAGGAAATTTTGCAAGCGGAAAAGGAATTCAAACCCGAAGAAAAAATCAGTCGCACTGGCAAAAAATATCAAACTTGGTTCGATTTTTCGAAATACGTCAAAGAATTAACCCCCAGTAAGTGTCCAGCCGTGGCGCCGCTCTCGGTCTTGGATGTCGAAACTACCGAATCTAGTTCGAATGGCATCGAGGAATTTCCAGTCGGTACTACTGGCTGGCAGAAAATTAAGCTCGAAAAATCCCAAATTGAACAAAACCTTAAAACCTTGAAATCCCACCCAGAATTCATCGAGCGAATGCGAGAATTATTCACTCGTGAACGTAATTTTGATAAGCTCGAAGAAGCCGAATCGAGGCTTTATGATGGTTTCTTAAACAATGAAGACCGTAAGCAGGCTTCCGTCGTGCCGAATCTTCGTGCTAATGAGCTGGCTGATTTTCACCCACTTTTCCAGGATGAACGTCTCGAATCACTGCTGCTGAATTATAAGGGGCGAAATTTCCCAAACGCGCTCAGTCAAGATGAAATCGCCAAGTTCGAAAAATATCGTGCCGCCCGAATTACTCGCCAGACCCCTGGTTTTATTCAGGCAATGAATGACTTATTGAAACATTATCAAACTACCGGCGAAACCGTCGACGGTCGCAAAATTCTCGACTCCACCCTAGAAGATCTCAAAATGTGGTTCGAATTAGTTTCTTAAACCTATTCCGTTTATGCTATAATGAAAACATATATGGGCTGCATTTCCTCTCACCTAAGTTCATTTAAACTCTCATTGAGGTCAATAATTTTAGTCGTCTTATTCTCTGCGGTATTTTATGAATTGTCTTTTTCAAGTCAGGTATTTGCCTTATATACGCCAACCCTTTCCGCTTCAGTAGATAATACTGCAGCTTTGGTGAACGGAAATCAGGTAATTAATTCTACGAACAAAACCACCGAAATTCCTTTAAATCTTACAGTTAATACAAATAATCGTACGGGCTACACCGCGACCTTAAGCGCGGAAACCGAAAACACCGCACTAATGAATATTAGCTCTACCACGGGAGCGAAAATTGATTCAATTAGCACGAATTTATCGTTAAATAACTTGCCAAATAATTCTTGGGGTTATAAATTTAGCACGTCTACTAATTACGCGCCGATTCCAGCTCTATCTACACCAGCGCAAATTCTTCAAACTACAGAGAGGACTAATGGTAGTGAAACTAATAGTGTAAAGATAGGCATGAAGCTAAGTGATAATCTTGAAAGTGGTAGATATTCAAACAAATTAATCTTTTCCATTTTAACCAACAATTACGATCGTATCGCCCTCATGACGAATGGACCTATTTTTAATACAAAATTAAAATCTCTCGAAACTGCTACCAATAAAATCGAGCGTTTTAAAAAGAGTGCAGTAGCTCCTGCAACTTCTATGAATGCAGTAAATGTTGAAGATGTGGATTCTGATTATGAAATTAAGCTCTGGTTGGATCCGACAGATAAGACAGCCTATTATTATGCTGAACCGGAGAAGGTTTATTTAAACGCGAATAGCAGTAAGATGTTCTATTCAGCGTCTTATGCACAAGACATAAAAAACATATTAGAGATAGATCTCTCCAACTTCGACACCTCTAGGGTGATGGATATGAGTAATATGTTTTATTTTATGTCTAAGCTCATCACCCTTAACATCTCCAACTTCGACACATCTAATGTGATATCTATGAACGATATGTTTATTGGAATGTCTAATCTCACTAGTCTTAATCTTTCTAGCTTCAATACCTCCCATGTGATGCATATGGAAGCTATGTTTGCTGGATTGTCTAGTCTCACTACTCTTAATCTCTCCAATTTCAATACCTCTAAAGTAACAAATATGGTCTCTATGTTTTCTGGTATGACTAATTTGACCTCACTAAATATTTCCAGCTTCAATACTTCTAATGTAACAGATATGCGTTATATGTTTAATGAAATGTCTAATCTCACTACCCTCAATCTTTTCAACTTCGACACCTCCAAAGTGACGGATATGACCTCAATGTTTAAAGGTATGACCAACTTAGCGTCTCTGAATATTAGTAGCTTTAATACTGAGAATGTTAAAGATATGTCCGGTATGTTCTCACGGGTGCAAAAAATTGAACATCTAGACCTTAGTCATTTTAGAACCGATAAGGTGACAAATATGGGGTCGATGTTCTATCAAATGTCGGCATTAAAAACGATCAATCTTTCTCATTTTAATACAGCAAATGTGACCGACATGTCTAGTATGTTTTCAATGGATGATAACTTAACAGAGCTAGATTTAAGCTCATTCACTACGCCAAAAGTGGAAAATTTCGGTTATATGTTCGCAAGTTTTACTACAGATAATAGACTGACTAGAATATATACCTCAGGCGATTGGGATACTTCTCGAGCCATTGCCGCCGGTATTAGTGCACCTAGGAATGTGTTAATATTTGCCAATCGTGTAAATTTGGTTGGTAATAACGGCTGGACTTCTGCTACACCTAATAATGTTGGTCTCGAGGCTCTGCGCATTGACCGCCATCTAGCTCCAGGCTATTTCACGCTTAGATCGTAAACCCCTAGCATCTCGACAAAACGCTAATTTTTTGTTATAATACCTGATTGATTTAAGTATGGTAAATGGGACTAAAAACGTGGAAGAACTAACAAAAAATAAGGGCCTACTCTCTCCGGGCGGTAAGGCGCTTCTGAAAGACAATCCAGACAATTACATCAAGATTCGTGGTGCCAGGCAGAATAATCTTAAGAATATCGATCTCGATATTCCACGCGATAAACTGGTGGTAATTACCGGGCTTTCTGGTTCTGGTAAATCCAGCCTCGCCTTCGATACGATTTACGCTGAAGGCCAGCGTCGTTATGTCGAGTCGCTCTCCTCTTATGCGCGTATGTTTCTCGGCGTGATGGATAAGCCAGACTTTGATACGATTACCGGGCTTTCACCAGCCATTTCAATTGATCAAAAATCTACTTCCAGAAACCCTCGTTCCACTGTCGCCACGGTTACGGAAGTTTATGATTACTTGCGCTTACTTTTTGCGCGTGTCGGTGTGCCACATTGTCCGATTTGCCATCGCGAAGTATCTAAGCGTTCCGTGGAAGATATTGTCAATGAAGTCATGAAGCTTCCGATTGGTTCGAAATTGATGTTGCTTGCGCCAATCGTCCAGCAGAAAAAAGGTGAATTTCTCCACATCTCCGAACAATACCTCCAAAAAGGTTTTTCTCGCGTGCGCGTGGATGGTGTGGTTTATGCCCTAGATGAATTTCCGACCCTTGAAAAACAGGAACGTCACGATATCGAATTAGTGGTCGACCGTTTTATTCTGAATCCAGAACTTTATTCTCGCATTTCTAGTTCCATCGAGCAGGCTCTCGATCTTGGCCAGGGCTTAATTATGCTACTCAAGATTAATGACAATTCTTCCACTATCGAAGGGAAGAATCTTGGTAAATCTAACACCGAAGTCCTCACTTATTCTCAGCGTTATGCCTGTCCGGTTCACCCAGATGAATTGATCCCAGAGCTCGAGCCGCGCCTCTTTTCTTTCAATGCTCCGCAAGGCGCCTGTCCGACTTGTACGGGTCTTGGTACGCGTATGGAAATCGACCCGAATCTCGTGTTTAATCAAAATCTCACCATTGCCGAAGGTGGCATCCGTCCGTTCAACCGTGTACAGAGTGATTCTTGGTGGCTGAAGCGTCTCTCCGCGGTAGCCGCGCGTCATGGTTTTTCGATTCATGTACCAATTCGTGAGCTCACCGAAGAGCAAAAACATCTAATTCTTTATGGTACTGGCAATGAAAAATACGAAGTCAAAATTTCTGGCTCCGGCAAGTTTAAGGATGGCGCGACCTACGAATCAATCTACGAGGGCGTCATCCCCACTCTTGAGCGCCGCCACAAGGAAACCGACTCAGATTTCATGCGCAAGGATATCGAACGCTTTATGCGCGTGCATGAATGTCAGACTTGTCATGGCGCTAGGTTAAAGCCTGTGGTACTCGCTGTCACTATCCACGGCCTCAATATTAATGATTTTTGTAATCTTGATGTCGACGCCATGCTAGATGTTTTGTCGCAGGATCTCGAATTCACCGAAGCCGAAGCGCTGATTGCCCGACCGATTCTCAAGGTGATTCGTGAACGGGTTAAATTCATGCAGGACGTCGGTCTAGGTTATCTCGAACTCAGTCGTGCAGCTAATACTCTTTCTGGTGGGGAAGCTCAACGTATTCGCCTCGCCACCCAGATCGGTTCTGGACTCCAGGGTGTGCTTTATGTACTCGATGAGCCATCCATCGGTCTTCATCAACGTGATAATGATAAGCTTATTTCGACCTTGAAGCATCTGCGTGATCTCAGAAATACCGTGCTAGTCGTCGAGCATGATGAAGATACCATGATGAGTGCAGATTATTTGATTGATATTGGTCCTGGGGCTGGTGCACGCGGTGGTCAGGTAATTTCCGCTGGTACGCCAGAGGAAATTGCGAACGATTCAGATTCGCTCACTGGTAAATATTTATCCGGTGCTAAGAAAATCTCCGTGCCGAAAACCCGTCGCAAGCCAAAGCTCAATCAATATCTCACCGTGGTCGGCGCCAGGGAAAATAACCTAAAAAATCTCACGGTTAAATTCCCCCTAGGTGTAATGACCGTAGTTTCTGGCGTCTCGGGTTCTGGTAAATCTACCTTAGTCAATGAAATTCTAGCTAACGAATTGCTCGCTCGTCTTCATCGTGCCCAAACTGTAGCTGGCGAACACGAACGCATCGACGGTATTGATAATCTCGATAAATGTATCGTGATCGACCAAAGTCCAATTGGTCGTACGCCACGTTCGAACCCAGCCACCTATACGGGTGTCTTTACCGCCATCCGAGAACTTTTCGCCGCTCAACCAGAGGCAGAAATTCGTGGTTATAAGGCCGGCCGTTTCTCCTTCAATGTCAAAGGTGGTCGCTGTGAGACCTGTCAGGGTGACGGTGTGAATAAGATTGAGATGCACTTCTTGCCGGATGTCTATGTGACTTGTCCAACCTGTCACGGCAAGCGTTATAATCGTGAGGCGCTCGAGGTGAAATACAAGGGTAAGGATATTTCGGATGTTTTAAATATGACCATTGACGAGGCGGTCGAGTTCTTCGAAAATATCCCTGCTATTGCCAATAAGTTGAAGACTATTCAAGAGGTTGGTCTTGGCTATATTCGCCTCGGTCAATCTGCCACTACCTTCTCGGGTGGAGAAGCTCAACGTATTAAAATTGCTACCGAACTTTCTCGTCGTTCGACCGGCAAGACTCTTTATATTTTGGATGAGCCAACCACTGGTCTGCATACCGATGATGTGAATCGCCTCTTGAAAATCCTAGATCGCTTGGTTGCTGGCGGCAATACCATGGTTATTATCGAACATAATTTACATGTGATTAAAAGTGCCGACTGGATTATTGATATGGGTCCAGAAGGTGGGCAACATGGTGGTCAAATTATCGCCGAGGGTACACCAGAAGAAATCGCCAAAAATGATCAAACCCCTACCGGCATATATCTCCGCGAGTTTCTCAAATAAACTACAAAAATCCCTAGTCAGACTAGGGATTTTTGAATCGGAGTATATCCAGTAGTTTATCTTATCTACTTATTCGGTAGATTATCTTATCTAATCGCTAAGGTTTCGCGCAGCTTATCGGATAATTGATTAATTTTCAGAGTCTTGTTTGCCTTTGAATTTTCTACATTAATTTTTGCGAGCATCAGGGCACGTTGTAGATTCCAATCGGTGGCTAGAGCCGAGAAAATAGTGCCCGCAATAATCGTCGCGGCGACGTCACGCGTCACTTTTGTATCCTTGTTTCGAAAATCTTCCTTAAAAACCCCAGCCAGAATTTGATTTTCTGTTACATAAATTAATTTCAATGTCGAAAGCGTGCTGAGAATTTGTTTAATTTTCATCATTTGGGATTTTTTACCCATCACGAACACCATTTCTGCTCGCTGCAAAAGACGATAAAAAGTCGTCAAATTTGTTTTGCTTAAATCTGGCGCACTCAGTAATTTTGGTAGTTCCGATCGATCAAAACACCACGCTAATTTAGTCTTCGGGTGTGATTCTAAGTAGTCCAAAATCGCCTTAATCTGCACGTTATTTAATTCCGCCGACCAATCAATGTAAATGTAATCAAATTTGGTCGTGCGTTTTTCTAAAATTTTGCTATTAAAATCACATTGCTTGACAAATTCTGGCGTCAAATTAATATAGCTATTTTTCGAAAGCAAAATATATTGAAAATCGTCACAGGTTTCGGGATTTTCCGGACTAAAAGCTGTCTCCGTCTCAATCCGAAAATTCGAAATCACCTCATCGGCCAGCTTCTGCCCGGTCATGATGCTAAAGCGATCGTTATAATATTTTTCACTACCATCGTAAACTAAATCCAGGTGCGCATTCTGGTTTTTGTCTAGTTCAAAATTTTTCGCGTCGAGAGAAAGATAAACGTTTTTAATATTCTTGCCGATAATTAATACTTTCATCTTTTCTCCACCTCTTTAAATTCACCATCCTCTAAGTTTTCTAGCGTATATCGCCCAAATTCAATGCGATGTAGTTTCACGACTTTGTATCCTACTGCTAGGAAAGTGCGACGAATTTGGCGATTCCTACCTTCACTCATTTCTACTAAGAACGTGCAACCGCTCGGGTCAGAGTCTTCTTTTTTAAGAAATAATTTACTCTTGCCATCCGGTAAATCAATTCCCATATCGGAAATCATTTGTTGATGTAGTGGCGCGAGTGGGCGATTTAATCTTACGATGTAGCTTTTGATTTTGAAAAATTTTGGATGGGTCATCGAAAAAGCGAAATCGCCGTCGTTGGTTAATAAAATTAATCCTGAACTGTCCTTATCGAGTCTTCCCACAGTTTTCAAACCCTGATATTTTTCTGGTAAAAGCTCAAAAAGTGTCGGCGTGTCACCCTGACGCTTCTTGGAGCAAACATATCCTACGGGCTTGTTCAAAATTAGGTAGGTGAAGCCTTTACGTTCTTCAATTTTTTGGCCATCCAAAAAAATCTCATCGCGAGCTTCATCGAATCGACGACCTAGTACGGCGATCTTCTCATTAATCCTCACGCGACCATCCGCGATGAGATTATCGGCTTCGCGACGCGATACGCCGGTTTGTTCGGCTAAAAATTTATTTAATCTATACATTACCTAAAAATGGGTTAGGATTATTAATTGGTGGTTGCGCTGGCATGACGGGTTGTGCTTGTGAAATAGGCTGTGTTGGCGAAACAGATGGCGCTGACACTACGGGTTGTGCTTGTGCTACTGGCTGTACTTGCGCAGCTGGCATTGCTGGTTGTGCTTGTGTGACTGGCTGTACTGGGGATTGAGCTGGGGTGGCCATAAATTGTGTCATCAGATTATCTGTAGTTGGAGCGGTTGCTGTAGTAGTCGGTGCGCCGTTTGTGTCATTTAAGACTTCATGAACAGCATTCACCACGTCTTCGATACCAACTTGGGATTTTACTAGGAAGCGATCCGCCCCTAATGATTCACCACGGGCTTTTTGGTCATCGGCCGAAAGGGCGGTCATCATAATTACCTTAATATTGGCGGTTTCTGGTGTCGAACGCAAAATATCTAGCATATCAAAGCCTGAAATTTTTGGCATCATCACATCGGAAATAATCAAGTCTGGGCGTTCTTTTACCGCTAGAGCAAGAGCTGCTTCGCCATCACCTGCAGAAGCAATTTCGTAACCTTCCGCCGTTAATCTAATTCCGTAAATCTCGCGTAAGCTTTGGTCGTCTTCAACTAATAAAATTTTTGTCATCTTCTCTCCTTACTTATTTAAGATGTTTGGGTTAGTTGGCGTAATTGGTGGGGTAGGCATCGTTAGATTAGTAGGTGCAGCTGGAGTCGGGGCAGGATTGGCCGGTGTAATCGGAGCCGAGACTGGATTGGCTGTTGCAGCTGGAGTCGGGGCGGGATTAATTGGCGCGGTTGGTATGTTTTGCGTATTTGGTGTGGTTGGCGAAGCTGGTGTGTTTTGAGCTGGGGTAGCATTGTTCTGTAGAAATGAATTGGATTGTATGGTTGACATAATTGGTGCCGCAGGAGTCATCGGAGCTACTGGTGTGGATGATGTGGCTGTCTCAGTTGGAGCTGCAGGTGCGGATGATGCGGCAGTCTCGAGATTGATTGCTGGCGCTGGTGTCTGAACTAGTGCAGTCGACACTGTTGGCGTCTGTGCTGGCGCTGGTGTTTGAATAGGCGCGTTCGTCATTGTTGGTGTAGTCGCTGGCTCCTGAGTTGGTATAGTCGACACTGTTGGTGCTTGCACAGGTGCTTCAGTTTGAATCGGCGTATTCATTGTTGTCGATACTGGCGCTACTGCTGGAATCGGCGTGGTCGTCTCAGTTGAAAACTGCATTGGCGCCGGAGCTTGGTTCTCACTAGGCTCGGAGACACTAGGTGTAGAGTTACTAGGAGCAGAAGCAACAGAATTTTGTGGCGTCATTGCCTGGGTATTGGCTTCGATTTGTTTGCGGCGCAAATATTCTTCGTAGGTGAGACGAGGGAAGGCTACATAAAAAGTCGAGCCTTCACCGAAGGTACTTTCTACCCAAGTCGAACCACTCATGGCTTCCACACGTTCCTTCACGATATAGAGACCTAGTCCCGTTCCGCCAATCGTACGAGTTTCGGAATTATCCGCACGATAGAATTTCTGAAAAACATGCTTGCTATCTTCCGGGGAAATACCAATACCAGTGTCTGTTACATTAATCAAAACACGGTCGCCATCACCACGTACATTCACCCAAATGCCACCCCCGTTATTGGTATATTTAATCGCGTTTTCGATCAAATTATTAATAATCTCACGCAGAAAATCTACATCGACCGCCGCAAAAACTTCTTGATTAATCACGCGTCCACCATTCATATTGGCGGAAGAGGAAGAACCAAAAGTAAAATGAATATTTTTCTCACTCATCTTCGGAATTTGACCTTCCGCAATCGAACGCACTGTCGAGGTTACCTCAATCGGTGTGAGGTGTGCTTTGATTCTTTTATCATCAAGCTTGGTTACATCGAGAAGATCCCTGAATAATTTACCGAGGTGTTGAGAAGATTTATGCGCTTCTTCCAGATATTTTTTCGCACGTTCGTCAATCGTGGCGGTTTTTGGATTTAACGCTAGGCCTAAATATCCTTCAATCGAGGCTACTGGTGTGCGCATCTCGTGGGAAGCCGTCGAAATAAATTCGGTCTGCTCGCTCTCAGCCTCAAGTTCGGAAGTAATATCATAAAAAGTTACAATACGTTCATTTTTTGGCGAATGCGCTGTAATAATCTTAAAAGCTACTGGTTTTTTCTGACCCTGCAGATTAACCAAAAAATATTCTCGCGTGGTGTAATTTTGGCCATTATTTACCGCATAGAAAACCAGGTTATTTTGCGCTGGAATCGCCACGCCTTGGCCGTTTTCAAGTTTCAAAATATCTTCTAATTTGGCACCTAAGAAATTTTGCGCCATTTGCCCACCCAGTAAACTTACCGCCGCCGGATTAATATATTCAATTACTCCAGTCGATAGCACAATAATTACGCCACTGTCAATCGTATTTAGTACAAGATTGGCTAAAATTTCCGCACTCTCCGCACCGGCCACCGCGCCGCCAGCACTGTTCGCGCCCATCTGTGCGCCCGGTCCTTTTTTAATAAAATCAAAGATACTCATTAAGCTTATTTTAGCATAAACTTATTGGTTCAGTGCAAATATATGTTAAAATCGATGTATGAATAAGGACACTTTTTACATCGAGCCCGAGGATGATATTACTGATATTATCAACCATATCAAAGCTTCCAAACAGAAAATTATTGCACTTGTTCCACCGAAAAAGTTGAACGTTCTGCGCAGCTCTATTAACCTTAAACTAATCGCTCGTACGGCAAAAATGCACGACAAAGCCATTGTGGTGGTCACCACTGATCCTACCCTCATGAAAATGGCGGCACTTTCTAGCCTGCCTTTTGCGAAGAATTTAAACTCGCGCCCGACCTTGCCTTCTGAATTTAATGAAGCGGATTTGGAATATCCAGCCAAGACTAAGAAAGTAAGTCCGAGTGATGAAATCGAAATTAACGAAAAAGCCGCTCCAACTAGTAGTGTTTCTCGTGTCCGCACTACTAATGAAGACGCCTCTAATCGTGCAAATACCACCTCGAATCTTACGAAAAATTCGACTATGAATCTAGATTCCGAAGAAGTCGCGAAGAATTCTGAAGATGAAGAAGATTCTGAAAATCAACCTAAAAAGATTCTCACCCTCGATTCCTTGAAAAACCGTATTATTATCGGTGTCGTGGCTGCGGTTCTTTTGATTGGAAGCTTCATCTGGGCCTTTATTCTGGCTCCTGCCGCCAAGATTTCTGTCAAAATTAAGACTATCGCCGAGAATTTCTCCGAAAATGTTTCTTTTGTCACTGATGCCAAGCAAGCCGTCTCGAAAGATGGTAAATTCTTCCTCGAAACTGCTAGTTTAGAGAAGAACTCTGAGGTTGAATTTGAAGCTACTGGCGAGAAAAACGTTGGCGATAAGGCTACTGGTGAATTACGTCTCATCGCTACCTTCGATATGTCGACTACTACTGCTACGGCTTCTAGGCCAGATGTTGCGACTGTTCCTCAAGGTTCCGCCTTTGCCTACCGCAATCTTAATTTCTTAACTAATCAAGAGGTAAAAATTTCTTGGGATGGCTCAATCTCGAATTGTGACGCCGGTCGCCACAGTGGTAAATGCCAGGTGGCTAAAACCGTGAAAGCTACTGCGATCGAAGGTGGTGCGAAATATAATATTGAAGCTGTTAGTTCTGGTTGGCAGTCTTCCGTCGCTGGGGTTGAAGGTTACGCAAATTCAGAATTCAAGGGTGGTACGGATAAGATTCAAAAAATTGTCACCGCTTCTGACATTACCAAAGCTAAGGAAAAATTAACCGAAGCTGATGGTGTAAAAGAGGAATTATTCGAAAAAGTACCTTCTGACGATATTAAAATTGAAGATAGCTACAAAAAAGTTACCGCCGATCCGACTTCCAGCCCTGCCGTTGACCAGCCAACAGAGAATGGTAAGGCCAAGCTCACGGCCAAAACTACCTATAGTGTAAATTATGTCGATAAGGCGGCAATTGAGGAATATGTTAAATCTGTGGTTTCTACTCGTCTCGGTGGTGATCAGAAGATTTACGAAACTGGCAATATTTTCATTGAAAAATTCCAAAACAATAATAATTCCGTAACTGCTAAGATTAAAGCTACCTTGAAAACTGGTCCAGAAGTCACCGAGCAATCTGTACTCGAAAAATCCCTCGGCAAAAAAGTTGGCGAAGTGACTACTTTAATTAAGTCTATTAACGGTGTCTCTGATGTTGAAGTGAATACTTCCTTCCCATGGGTCCGTCAAATTCCAAACGACGCGAATAAAGTATCAATTAAAATTACGGTAGAGAACTAATGCGCATTATTGGTTTAGATGTGGGCACTAAGCGTATCGGCGTAGCGAAAGCGGACACCTCTGTTCGCATCGCTATTCCGAATGGTTATGTCTTGGTAAATGGTCAGGAAATTCCGGAAATTCTTCGTATTGCTAGGCTGAACGATACCAACTTCTTCGTCGTGGGTCTACCTCGCAGTAATGACGGCAATGAAACTGCTCAGTCTGCCTATGCCCGCAAATTTGCCGATACTCTCGCCGCATCTATGCCAGGCGCTCGTATTTATTTCCAAGACGAATCTCTCACTTCCGTAGTAGCTGAGGAACGTCTGAAAAAACGCAAAAAGAATTTTGAAAAAGGTGAAATTGATGCCGAGGCTGCCAGTATTATCTTGCAAGATTTTATTGAGCATTATGCCGCTAAGCTCGCCCAAAATGCCGCCAGTAAAATTCCTAACCAGCTAGTCAATCCGGTCGCCGAGATGAATCAGTCCTTTAGTCCTGCTTCCACGCTCGGTTCACCAGAAGTTCAATCTATTATTAATGAGCCCACCAAATCGGAGTCTGAATCTTCGGAGTCTCCCAGGCCAGCTAAATCTTCAGAAAAACCTATGAAAAAAGTTAAACGTATTTTATTTTCTATCTTGATTTTAATTTTCCTCGCTGGATTATTTGGCGGAGGCTATTATTGGTATTCCTTGCAACCAGTCTCTTCGGCTAATTGTCGTTTTGATTCGGCTAAGGCTGCCGCTGAATCTAATGAAAAAGAAGCTAATTCCGTATGTGAGTATCAAACCATCGAAATTAGCGCTGGTGAATCCGTCAAGGAAATAGCAAATAATCTCAAGCAGGCCGACTTGATTCGCAACCCCTTTGCCTTTGAGCTTTATGCTCGCATCAGTAATCTCCACGCCAAGTTAAAAGCTGGAAAATATAGCTTCCGTAAAACCATGTCAGCTCGCGCCATCGCTAAACAATTGGTGAATGGCGTAGTCTCTTCTGATGTTTTTAATCTAACTATTCTCCCTGGCACCAATCTCCTCGGAGATAAAGGTAAATCTCAGACCGGAATCATCCATCAGTTCCGCACTCTGGGCTATTCCGAAGAGGAAATTAATCAAGCTCTCACTAAGCATTATGACAATCCAGTCCTTAAGGGTCTCTATGCTGACGAAAACAAACTCTCTAACCCGGATATTCCCGCGAAATTAGCCCTTGAAGGTTACCTCTATGGTGAAACTTATCAATTTTATAATCACGAAAAACTCGAAAATGTCATCACGACGATTTTGAACCAATTTAATGACGTGGTGGTGTCTAATCAGTTAGAAGAAAAATTTAAGGCCAGAGGTTTTACTTTGCGTCAGGGGATTATTCTCGCTTCCATTATCCAAAAAGAAGCTCATACTGAAGATATGCCGGGTGTCTCCATGGTTTTTCAGAACCGTTTGAAGCGAGGAATCGCCCTGGGTTCCGATGTGACTGCGACTTATGCTGCCGATATTACTGGCATTGATCGTACTAATGCCACCAATGCTGATATTTTAGCCGTCAACAGTCTTTATAACACTCGTAAGTTCCCAGGTCTACCTCCAGGACCTATCGCAGTCCCCTCTAAAGCAGCGCTTCTCGCGGTAGCTGAACCAGATAGTTCGAAAGCCTCTATGCTTTATTTCTTGACAGGCGACGACGGTCTCATGTATTATAGTAGCACCGACGCTGAGCACAATCAGAAGATTCGCGACCACTGTCAGAAACTCTGTAAGGTGCAAATTTAGGGGCAGCGACCGGCTAATTATGACAAAGAAAAAACGATCACAATTTAGCTTAAATTACTTCCTCACCAAGATATTCCCGTACTTTGCTCTATCTGTTCTGATTTTTGGTGTGGCTTTTGTTGGTTCCAGAGATAAACAGCAATCCGACGATAGCTCCAGTCCTAACCTGGAATCCATTTCTAAAAAAGATTATGCGGTTTCTGCTGACCAACTTTCAGAATTCTATATGGTGTCTGAGCTCGCTGACACTATGAGTTTAGCTTCCTCTGATGTGCTTAACGTAAACTATAACTCTTTTACTGTACTTCAGCAGTCCGGCCAGGCTTCTGTTGAAAAAATGGAAAAGCCGACTACTTTGAACCTTGCAGCCTGCTCTAAGGTTGGCGTAATCAAGCATGTGATGGCTGAAGGCGAAACTCTTGATACTTTGGCGGCCAAATATGCTTCCTGTGGTGTGGATATTAATATGATTCGTTGGTCTAATAAATTTAAGGCCTCCTATGTGCCAAAAGTTGGTGAATCGATTTATATTCCATCACGTGCCGGTATTGTCTATACAGTAAAGTCAGGTGAAACTGTCGCTTCTATTGCGGAAAAATATAAATCTTCCGCTGACGAAATTATTACCTCAAACAACCTTGAGCTAGATCAGACTCTGACCGAAGGCCAGGCTATTTTGCTGCCGAATGGTGAACTTCCAGATAAGGAACGTCCTGATTATGTGGCGCCTGTCGTACGCTCCACTTCTTCTTATTCTGGCAGCTCGTCCTACGCAGTCGCTTCTTATCGTACTTATTCTACCTCGAGAAATCCAATGCCTTGGGGTTGGTGTACTTGGTATACTTGGGAACGCCGTGCCGCCATGGGTTCCAGTCATATTCTTCCAGGTGGTCTCGGTAACGCCAATACTTGGGGCTATGCACTTTCTGGTCTCTTCCCAACCAGTCGCGGTACCAACCCACAAGCTGGTGATATTTTCCAGACCAATAGTGGTTACTATGGTCACGTCGGTATCGTGGACTCGGTAAATGCCGATGGTACGATTACGATTTCTGATATGAACGGTCGTGCTGGTTGGGGCGTAGTCGGTTCTTATACTATTGGCCCTAGCGAATATGCTAAGTATCTCTTCATCCACGGTCGCTAATTTTAACTACTAGCGCATAATCTCTGTTTTTTTATCAAGCTACACTTTTATACCACTTATGCTATGATGGAAATGTATGGAGAGAAATTTAGTTAAAACTGCGAACCAAACTAGATTCTCAAACGAAAATAAAATTCTATTTTCAGGGTTAATCTATCTAGTTATTTTATTAATTATTAATATTTTTATTCTGTCGTTCAATAGTCACGCTATAGATCCGACATTGAGTGTTACCTTTGATCGGAATGAGTTTGATTATAATTTTTATAGCGTCGATGTGGTTAATACGTCAGAAAGATATAATTGGGCAAAGCTATCTGTAAAAACGAATGCTCCGGCCGGCTATACGACTACTATTAGCGCTAATTCCGATGAAACCGCTTTAAAACACATCGATAATACAATTAGTACTAAAATTTCTTCAATCACGAGTCCAATCGCACATGATGATGGGATCCCAAAAAATACCTGGGCCTATCAGTTGGAGAATCAAAATAACTATATGCCAATCCCCAAAGAATCAGAGCCAAAAGCTCTTGTTACCACTAATAAGGCCTCCGATTCAGTACCAAGCGAAAATAATTTCAGGGTAGTAGTCCGTGCTAGCACGGATCTTATGCCTGGAATTTATCGAAGTAGTCTGGTTCTTTCAACGGTAATTAATCCATTCGAAACCGCAGCCTATCTGACTACTGGTGATGACTTTCAGGCAAAGCTTGGTGAATTAATCACTGATAAAACTAAGATTGAAAATATCCTACGCCGTTCTGCCATACCAGCCGCAAGTACCAAGGTTGTCAGCATTCACGATCCAGCTAAGCCATTCTATGAAATTAAGGCTTGGTGGGATCCAGTTTATCGTGCTGTCTGTTTTTATACTGCAGCCGACAAAATTTATTTCCACGAAGATAGTAAAAACACTTTTAAAGATTTGTCCGGGCTCAAACTTATCCAAATAGATAACTTTGATGCCAAATATGCTAAAGACATGTCGTATATGTTTGCTGGTCTAAGGTCATATAGTAACATTAGGACTGAAAATATCAACGCTCAGAGTGTTACCAACATGCATGGAATCTTCCGTGATAACCACCGAATGCACAGCATCTCGATGGAGGGCTTTAATACTGAAAACGTTACTGATATGTCAGAAATGTTTGCCGGCAATTATGAAATTATTGGTCTAAGTCTAGTCTCTATGAATACCAAAAATGTGAAGACTATGAAGGCGATGTTTAAGGGGATCAATAAACTTGGCGTATTAAAGATTGATAATTTTGACACCAGTAACGTCACTGATATGTCAGAAATGTTCTCTGGTATGAGTAGTGTGGTAAATATTATGCTAGGTAATTTTAACACCGGAAATGTCGAGAATATGAGCGAGATGTTTAAGGATTGTACTGCAATTAAATCATTAGACTTGAATCATTTTAATACTTCAAAAGTTACCAACATGAACTCTATGTTTAGTGGCGCAAATAGTCTAACAATTCTTAATATTGCGAGCTTCAATACCAGCAAGGTTACAGATATGGCTTATATGTTCTATCAGGTCCATAGTATTACTAGTCTCGACCTAGGGAACTTTAATACCGAAAATGTCACCACTATGGAAGGTATGTTCGCCGAAATGAAGGGCATTGTCGATATTTATCTAACTAATTTTAAAACCCCGAAGCTCACTAATGTGAGTAAGATGTTCCAGCGGGTGAACCCTAGCAGTATTGTCATTAGGCCAGGCGAGGATAATCTTGAGCATATTTATGCTAAAAATGATTTTGATATCTCAAATATTACTGAAGAAGGTGGTAAGCTAATCTTCGATAAACGTAGGTCGCTCAGGGGTGGCAAGAATTCCCGTATGATTATTCCAGCCAATGCTGATAAATCCTGGCTCCGTATCGACAAGGGCGGCTCTACCAAAGGCTACTTCACTGAGAAAAAATAATATTGTCTATATTACATTACAAAAAATCCGAATCGCATTATTCTTATGTTAAAATAGAATGATGTTGAGCCAAAAATCACTTTTTAAGCCAAATATTTTGTTGGGAAAATATTTAATTCTTCCATTTGTAGTATGTCTTTCCTTTATATTAATTAATTTTAATTCAAAAAATGTTAGCGCCTTATTTCAGCCAAATCTTTCTGTTTCAATTTCGGATGACCAAGTTAATATTAATGGTAATCAGATAATTAATTCAGTTTCGCAAACCTCGGAATTACCAATCCAAGTTACTGTGAATACGAATAATAAAACTGGCTATACTGCGACCTTAAATACTGAAACCAATGAAACAGCCTTAGTAAATGCTGCATCGACAAACGGTATGAAAATTGAATCTATCGATGTAGTCAAAGCACTTGCGAATTTTTCGGAAAATACTTGGGGATTTTTAAGCCCTACTGGTGGAGATTATCAGCCGGTCCCGAGTCTTCATAACCCAGAGAATCTTTTAAGAACTACCACAAAAACTTCAGGTAATAATAATTTTAATTTTAAAATCGGCATGAAATTATCTAGTAATCTAGAAAGTGGAAGTTATGCAAATAAGTTGGTGGTTTCGATAATTTCTAATCCATACACACCAATTGCTATTATGACGGAGGGGCCGGACTTTAATGCAAAGCTAAAAAGCCTAGAAGACTTTGATAACCGAATCGAGCACTTTAAGAAAAGTTCAGTGGCGCCAGCCGCTTCCATAAATGTCGTGAATATAGAAGACGAAGAGTCCGATTATGAAATTAAGCTCTGGCTAGACTCAACTGATAATACTGTCTACTATTATACAGAAGCCGAGAAGGCGTATTTAAATATGGATAGTAATAATATGTTCTATTTTCTGCCTGACCTGATTAGCCTTGACCTATCGAGTTTCGACACCTCTCAGGTGACAGACATGAGATATATGTTTTCTGAGTTATCTATGCTCGCCGATCTCAATCTCTCTAATTTTGATACGTCCAAGGTGACAAATATGGAAGGTATGTTCTCTGAGGTATCTAAGCTTACTAATCTCGATCTCTCTAGCTTCGACACTTCCCGTGTGACAAACATGAGTCTTATGTTCTCATTTACATCTAAGCTCGTGAGTCTCAATCTTTCTAACTTTAACACTTCCCAGGTGACAGCAATGAATAGGATGTTCGCTAATATGCCCAATCTGGCTAATCTTAATCTGTCGAGTTTCGACACTTCTCAGGTGACAGAAATGAGTAATATGTTCTACAATACACCAAATCTAACTAGTCTTGATCTCTCTACTTTTGATACATCTAAGGTGACAGATATGAATAGTATATTCGCACTAGCAAATAGCTATGTGTCTAACGATAAACTAGAAAAAATATATGTAAACAATGATTTTAATATATCTAAGCTAAAAATATCCCCCCTAATGTTTAATAATCGTAAAAAACTCCGTGGCGGTAACGGCTCCTTCCTCGCCAATCCATCTCAGGCCGATAAATCCTGGCTCCGTATCGACGACCCAACCAATGGCCGTCCAGGCTACTTCACCCGAAAGCCATAGGAAAGAATGTCGCATACCTTTTATCGGACCGCTCAAGGGGGAGAACGCCGCATGCCTCGTTCCGGAGACACTCAAGGTAAAGAATGTCGCATGCCTTTTATCGGACCGCTCAAGGGCGCTTGCCCAAGCCTATGTCCTCAAAAGGCAAGACGACATTCTTCTTAGTATTAAAAAACTTATTCTTTTTATGGTAAAATATATATATGCAAGGCCAAAAATCACATATAAAACCTCACGGGGGGGGGTGGTTTAGCTGGGAATTGAAGTCCCTCGGAATATTTTTAGGCTTAGTTTCTTTTTCTAACTTAATTTTTAGCAATAATACTTCTGCACTATTTGTGCCAACCCTATCGGCTTCCATAGATCAGGCTAATCTGCAGGTGAACGGCAATTCGGTAATAAATTCCGCCACGCAAACCACCGAACTTCCATTGAATTTTACGGTAAACACCAACAATCGCACCGGCTATACGGCGACATTAAGCTCCGAAACCGAAAATACTGCGCTAACTAATGTAGGGTCTGCGGTTGGTGCGAAAATCGATTCTATAAGTACGAACTTGACACTGAATGATCTGCCAAATAATACTTGGGGCTACAAGTTCGGCACGTCCACGAATTACGCACCAATCCCAGCTCTCTCTACTCCTGCGCAAATTATCCAAACCGCAGGGAAAACAAACGGCAATGAATCAAATCAGCTGAGTATCGGCATGAAATTAGCCGACAATCTAGAATCAGGGAATTATACAAACAAGCTAATTCTTTCTTTTGTTTCGAACCCATACGCGATGCGTGCTATCATGACGAATGGTCCGGATTTTAATCAGCGCGTCGGTGCGCTAGATCCAAATCAAACCTGTCATGTCGATCCGGTTACGGGGCGGAACTGTAATCTAATGAATAAGGATAATGTCGAGCATATTAAGCGCAGTTCCGTGGCTCCTGCAGCTTCCATGTCCGCAATTAATATTGACGATCCAAATAATTCGGATTATGAAATTAAAGCCTGGTTTGATTCTTCCGAAAAGACGATTTATTATTATTCCGCTGCCGAAAAAATTCACCTTACCCCGAATTCTTCTAGTATGTTCCTCTGGTTCACTAAGGTAAAAGACATAGATTTAGCTACGTTTGAAACTAGTGAAGTCACCGATATGTCGCAAATGTTTAAGTTTTGTAAAGATTTAACCTCTCTAAATCTTTCTAATTTTGATACCAGAAATGTCACGAATATGCCTCGCATGTTTGAATATCTAACTAGTCTTACTACACTAAATCTTTCAAACTTTAATACAGAAAATGTAGTGGATATGCGTGATATGTTTGGATCAATGCATGTCTTGACTAATCTAAATATTGCAAGTTTCCGTACTCCTAGAGTACGTGATATGAGTGGTATGTTTTATAGTCAATATCAAATTCAGAGCTTAGATATGTCTAGGTTCGATACTTCAAAAGTCACCGATTTTTCTCGAATGTTCCTAGGAAATTCAAATATCCAAACTTTAAATCTCTCGAATTTTAACACTCAAGCCGCCACGGATATGTCTTATATGTTTTATGGTATGTCTAATCTAAAAAACCTAAATATTCAAAGCTTTAACACCGAAAATGTTAAGGATATGAATAGTATGTTTGCATTTACTTTGAGGATTCCTACCTTGAATCTAAGTCATTTTGATACTAGAAATGTCACGAATATGTCCGATATGTTTTATGGTTGTGGTTCTACCAGTATCGATGTTTCGAACTTTAATACGCAAAATGTCGAAACTATGGCTGGTATGTTCGGTAGTGTCTCGAATATTCAAGTCCTAGATTTATCGTCATTTACCACTCCGAAGGTGAAAGATTTTAGTCGAATGTTTTTATGTGATAATGGTCAAGTTTGCGAACTTCAAAAGATTCTCGCCTCTAATGATTTTGACGTAAGTGTAGCAAAACAATACAGCCAATCACATTTAACCGCTAATTATGAGATTTTTCATCGTAGGTTTAGTCTCCGAGGTGGTGAAGGTACCTACTGGGGAAACCCAGACCTCGTTAATCTAGACGGACTTCGCATCGACGACCTCGCCCATGGCCGTCCAGGCTATTTCACCAGAAAACCATAGACCAATAATAAAGAATGTCGTCTTGCCTTTTGAGGACATAGGCTTGGGCAAGCGCCCTTGAGCGGTCCGATAAAAGGCATGCGACATTCTTTCACGCTTATGCTGTATTTTTCCATCAAAATATATTAAAATATCTCTAATATGTTCTGTGATACGGCAAAAGTGAGTTTGAAGGCTGGAAAAGGTGGCGATGGCGCCGTCTCTTTTCGCCATGAAATTTACATTAATAAGGGTGGCCCAGATGGTGGTAACGGTGGTAAAGGTGGCTCTATCATCTTCCAAGCCGATAAAGATACGAATACTTTAATTGATTTTCGTTTCAATCCAATCCTCACCGCCCCAGACGGCGGCAATGGTTCCGGCACTCGCAGTAACGGTCGCTCTGGTAAGAACCTCATCGTCGAAGTGCCAGTCGGCACCGTGGTGAAGCGCGACGGAAAAATCATTGCCGATCTCACCGAGGATGGTATGCAAGCCGTGATTGCTAAGGGCGGCGATGGCGGTTTTGGTAATGCTCACTTTAAATCTAGCGTGCGCCAAACTCCGGTGATTGCCGAAGTTGGTGAACCGGGTGAGGCCTTTGAGGCGGAAATTGAACTAAAACTTCTCGCTGACGTGGGTCTCGTGGGTCTTCCAAATGCTGGTAAATCTACCTTTCTTGCTAGCGTGACCAATGCAAAGCCAGAAATTGCTGATTATGCCTTTACCACACTTACTCCAAATCTCGGTGTAGCTACTATCGACCGCCACGACCTCTTGATTGCGGATATTCCAGGCCTTATCGAAGGCGCTAGTGACGGACGTGGTCTCGGTCACGATTTCTTGCGCCACGTGGATCGCACCGCTATGTTATTGCATTTGATTGACGTTTATCAAGATGATGCCGGTCAAGCTTATCGCACGATTCGTCACGAATTAGAGAAATATTCTGATCTCAAATCTCGCACTGAAATCGTCGCCCTGACTAAATGCGAAGGTCTAGATGACGAGCTTATCGAAATGCAAAAACAGGCAATTCTTGAAAAAAATCCCGAAGCCAAAATTTTTGCTATTTCTTCTGTGGCCAAGAAAAATCTTGATGATTTACTTCGTGCACTGCTTGCCTCTGTGAAAGAGAATCAAAAACAACAAGAAATTGCCGCCGAGCAAATCGGCTCCACGCCGGTTGAATTTAAGACTGCAATTATTTCTCACGATATGGAAAACCTCCCAACCATTTCACTTAGCCATCATGAACTTAAGAAGGCTTGGCAGGTTACTCAGGATGAAAAAGGTGTCTATCATGTCACTGGCGAAAAAATCGAAAAATTTGCTCGTCGCACCGACCTTTCGAATTATGCTTCGGTCAACCGTTTGCGCGATATTATGAAAAAACTCGGCATTCGTGCTGAACTCACCACTCGCGGTGCTAAGGCCGACTCGATTATTGAAATTTCCGGTAAACGCTTCACGCTCGTCGAAGATTACTAAACCCAAGAAAAATATCCTCTTTCGAGGATATTTTTGCTGATGCGCGCCCACCCTAGGGCACATTGGTTTGTTTTAATCCGTATTTTTGTTTTTAATGAAATCTCCACACTCCACTAATTGCATAATGGAACCCTGTGAAGCGTATCAGCTTATGTTTATCATATCGGTTACGCCCTCTAATGTCAAGAGAAAAACATAAGAATTTAGCTACCCGCGCAAAAATTCCTTAAAATCCAGAAAATTTAGTTTTGCGAAACCTAAAAAAGGCCAGCTTTCGCTGGCCTTTTAAACTAGATTAGTTGGTTAAAACGAGGCAATTTAAGATTTTTTGGCCGCGCGAAGCTCCTTTAGTGATTTGCCAACAGATTTTTCTTCATCAATCAAATCGCTCAGTGCTTGCTGTGCCTTATTAAGCTCAATCTCCGCTTCACCTTTATCTTGCGTCAACTCGGCATACTTTTCCCGGTAATCTTCCATATTCGTGTCGAAAAGAGCAAGAGTCCGCTTTAGCTGATTAAGTTCCTCGTATCGCGGTTTTTGCCGCTCTTCGTAAATTTCCGCTTCCACATTCATCCGGTCTATCACCAATTCAGATTGGTTAGATAGATTTTTGCTGAGTCGCGCCTCCAGCTCATTTAAAATTTTTGAACATGGACTAATCTCTCCGGTCGGACCAGGTGTACTGATTACACCTAGGTCATCTCTCAGATATTTAATCAGATCGGCCAGAAAGACGTTTTCATCCTTGAAGTTTTCGTTCATGGCTTTGGCTGCACCATTCGATTCCAGTAGCATTTCTAGATGCTGTGGATTGTAAAAACCATTGTTAGAAGCCTTATCTGACATATGATTAACTTCTTCGCGCATCTTTGACTGCTCCTCCGTCAGGAAGCTAATCTTAGAGGACAAATTTTGGTAATCCTCCATGAGTGCATTAAATTTCTGTGAAGCCTCCAGACATGCATTTCGCCTCGGCTCCATCTCTTCCTGTAAGGCATTTTCACGAGCTTCCAGCTCTTTAATTCCCATATTGCAATTTGTGTTTTTAAAACCGCTTTGTTTTTGATTCATAGTACCCACCTTTCTAAAAATCATACAATTTGCTCATGTTTTCGTGTTTGACCGACTAAAGACTTAAAAATCAGCAACCCCTAATTCAAATACTTTATCCAATTCTGAAAATGCATTATTTAGAGCGTTAAAAGTATACCTTAATGCTTCTATTTCATCGAGTACCTCATGAAATCTTTTCGAAGCTCCATTGGTTACCTCAATCAAATCCAGATACTTTTTGGATAAATCACACTCTGGAGAAACCCGATACTTCATCATCTCTCTTTCGTGTCCGGCGTCAAGATTATTTTTCTCCTCTTTAAGCGCATCAATCTTATTGACCAACGTCTCCCGTTCGGTTTTTAGGGCATCAACCCTGCTGAATTCATACTTGCTTCGAAAAACTATCGTTGAATCAATAAATTTGAGCCTCCTAGTCAACATCGAGATTTCATCTTCAATCTGATCGGAACGCTGTTGATAGTCCAGTTGCTCCATCAATTTTTCTTGCAGAAATTCTCGATTTTGCTTCTTCAATTCTAGTAGAGCGGAAAAACAGATTCGTTCCGCCTCTTCGGCATTCCTCAAATTCTGGTGGGCAGTTCTTAGTGTTTTTTCTAATTCCGCCCGACGTGGTTCTAACTCATCCCTCTGAAGTTTTATCTTATCTTGCAACTCTTTAATTTGTCGTTTTATCTCTGACATTTTTACACCAACCTTTCTGTGAAAGAACTAACCGCATTCACGGCTCCAACAGATATATTATGCCATGAAAAGCGATATTTGTAAATGTGGTATAATGGATTTATGTCTAAGGTTAAATTTACCATTATTTCGTTATTTTCCGATGCACTCGATCCGTACCTGAACTCTTCCATGATGTGGAAGGCTAAGGAAAAAGGAATCGCGGAATTTGATTTTGTGGATTTGCGTGAATTTGGCCTCGGTGCGCATAAATCTGTCGATGATACGCCCTATGGTGGTGGCGACGGCATGCTTTTAATGTGTGAACCGGTTTTTAACGCCATTGAAAGTGTGAAGAAAAACAGCCCAAACGCTAAAGTCATCCTGCCAACTCCAGCCGGCCAAACTTGGCATCAAGGAATCGTGCGTAATTTTGTCGAACGAATTAATAATGGCGAAGAGGACCACTATATTATTCTTTGTCCACATTATGAAGGTTATGATGAACGTATTTTAACTATCGTTGATTACAAAATTTCGCTCGGTCATTTCGTCTTGACCGGTGGTGAATTGCCAGCGCTGATCGTGATTGATAGTATCGTGCGATTACTTCCAGGGGTGCTTGGTGGGGAAAACTCTGCCATTATCGAAAGTTTCTCCGAAGAAAATACTATTGAATACCCGCAATACACTAAGCCAGCCGATTTTCGTGGTATGCAAGTTCCAGAGGTGCTACTTTCTGGCCATCACGCCAAAATTGCTGAATGGCGCAAAGCTCATAGTCGTCCAGTCGACCAGGGCAATCTTTAATGCAATTAAACTCGAGTCTAGGTGAGATTAAAGGCGTCGGCCCCAAAACTGCCGAAGCCCTCGCCGCTCGTGGCTTTCAAACTTTCAAGGATTTACTTTATTATTTTCCGCGCAAATATGAAGACTATGCGGCCTACACCAAGATTTCCGAAATTCGCCCCGGCAAGGTGGTAGTGAGAGGAAAAATTCGTGGCTTACGCAATATTCATACTCGCCGCCGTAATTTTACCATTACTCAGGGTGAGATTTTTGATGAGACAGGAGCGCTTCGCGTGGTTTGGTATAATCAAGCCTATCGTATCAAAAATTTTAAAGAAGACACGGAATATTATTTTACCGGTGAATATGATTTTAAGTATAATCGTTATCAACTCACAGCGCCCACTGCGGTTTTAGCTTCGGAAGTAGAAGAGTCTAAGCAGAATGGTGGTTTTCAACCAATTTATTCTGGTAGCGGCCGCTATAATTCCGCCTGGTATCGTCGAATTTTTGCTAAACTGCGCCCATTTTTTTATCAAATTCCCGAACTTTTGCCGACTAATGCTATTCCGAAAGCTCTCACCAAGCTCTCACGTAAGCAAGCTCTCTTTAATATGCATTTTCCGGAATCTGAAGAGGAGGTTGAAAAGGCCCGCACCTATCTCGGTTACGAGGAGTTATTCGAATTGATTCTGGCTTCCAAGCTAAATCAAAACGAAGTCTCCAAACTAAATGCCAAATCACTCAAATTTAACCTCACCGATGTTAAGAAACTCCTTAAAACTCTGCCTTTTGAATTGACCGACGCCCAAAAGCGTGTGACTTGGCAGATTCTCCAGGACCTTGAAAAAACTCATCCGATGAATCGCCTGCTCCAGGGTGATGTCGGTTCAGGTAAGACCATCGTTTCGGCCATTGCTGCCTATCAAGCTATAAAAAACGGCGCCCAAGTGGCTATTCTGGCTCCGACGGCTATCTTGGCCACGCAACATTATGAAGGTTTGTCTAAAATCTTGCAGCCACTCGGTGTGAAAACCACCCTACTAATTAGCGCCACCAAAGATAAGGCTAATGTCAAAGCTGCGATTAGATCTGGTGAGATTAACCTGGTAATCGGCACTCATGCTATTCTCACCGACGACACCACTTTTTTCAGTCTCGGGCTCTGTATTATTGATGAACAACATCGTTTTGGTGTCTTACAGCGTCAATATCTTTTGGAAAAATCTTTCCAGAATCAAAATCCAGATTTTCAGCAAATTTCGCCGCATTTTCTCGCTATGACTGCTACGCCAATTCCGCGTTCTCTGCAACTGACGATTTTTGGCGACCTCGACATTTCGATTATTAACCAAATGCCGAAGGGTCGCACGCCGATTAAGACGCGTCTTTATAATGAATTAAATCTCAAGGATGTAATTTACCCAGAACTTAGCGAGCATCTCGCCGTTGGGGAACAAGTTTATGTGATTTGCCGCTTAATCGATGAGGCAATTTCCGAGGAAGATAAATCACGCACGGTTATCGAAACTGCTAAGCTCCTGAAAAAACAGTTTAGCAAATATCAAATCGGCATCCTGCATGGTAAAATAAAACCTGCCGAAAAAGACCAGGTAATGCAAGATTTTAAGGATAAGAAAACCCAAATTTTGGTTTCTACTACCGTGGTGGAAGTCGGTGTGGATGTGCCAAATGCTACCCAAATCGTGATTCTCAATGCGGACCGTTATGGCCTAGCTCAGCTTCATCAGTTGCGTGGTCGTGTCGGTCGTGGTGACAAGCCGAGTCAATGTTTTCTGGTTACTACCGGCGAAAATCCGCCAAGCCGTCGTCTACTTGAAATGGAAAAATCCACCGACGGTTTTTATCTCGCCGAAGTCGACCTCAAGCTTCGTGGCCCGGGAGAAATTTATGGGGCGATGCAGCATGGTGAATTGAATTTGAAAATCGCGAGTCTCACTGATACTAAGTTAATCGAATTGGCGCGCACCCACGTCGAAAAGTTCTTAAGCTCGCCCGATTCTATGCTAAAATATACAGAGTTAAGCCAAGATATTAAAAAATATCAGCAGCTGACGACTCTTAATTAAGGAAAATATGTATTCAACCCTAGCAATTAGTGATAAATCGAATGGGAAAATTGTTGGCACGCACCAGAAACTCGACCGAATTGCCCGCAAAATTATTGATAAAAACCTGCCACACAATTATTTTTTCCCAAACATTTCAGAAATCTTAAATTTTGAAGGCATGGGCGGACCGGACGGCCTGAAGCGTAAAAGTCCTGGCGTCGACGAGCCGATGCACTTCATTGACCCAGATCATGATAATGGTAAACTCATGACTATGATTTTGGATCACCAATATAATTTACATAAAGCCCTCGAAGACGGTAATAAGGTACGAGCTAGTTTCGAGGCTGGCTGGATGGCTCACGCCATCACCGACGGACTCACTCCCGCCCACCATTTTCCTCTGGAAAATACTCAAAAACAGCTGATGACTAAGGACGAATTCGTCAAAGTCTTCGGTATCCCGATTAAGGGTATTATGCGCGGACGTAATTCGCTTGAGACTCTGCGCAATAACTGGCTCTATTGGGGCGCTAATGGTTTTATGACGAAGCATGTGGCTTTCGAATATGGCGTGGCGATTACCCTTACCGCTCTGCCGGAGCGAGCGGTGATGCCGAAAATCAAGAAAGCCGACCTAGTGGATATTAATCTCGAAAAAGCCTTCCACGAATCTCTGGCTAAGGTTCATGCTCTGAAAATGTATGAAAATTTCTTGAATCAAGGCTGGAATACCGAGTTAGTTTTTCAAACCAAGAATGTGCTTCTTCCAGAAATCGTCCGCGCTATTACACTTGGTTGGGCTTCCTCGATTCCATATTTTAATAAAAAACTGCTAAAATAAAACTATGAAGTTTATGGCAAAATCTGACAAAGTTACGGACCTTAGAATTACTTCTGGGACACTTCGTGGGCAAAAAATTCTTACCCCCAAGCTCGCCGTCACGCACCCTATGGGCTCGCGCGAACGCCTAGCGATTATGAATTCTTTGTCGTCTCATCTCGAAGGTAAAGTCGTGCTCGATGTCTTTGCTGGTACCGGTGCGCTGGGTTTTGAAGCGCTTTCTCGCGGCGCCAAGCACGTTTCGTTCATCGAAAATCACCGCGAAGTTGCGAAATTGATTCGTCAAAATGCCGAAAATCTCGGTGTCTCGGACCAGGTGCGAATTTTTGCTAAAAAGGCGGAAACTCTGACTTTTGATAATCCTTTCGATATTGTTTTTGCTGATCCACCATATGATAAAATCACCCCGAAGCTAGCAGATTATCTTGCTACGCTTCCGAAGCTTGCAAAAGAATTTTTAGTTTTATCTCACCCGGCCACTTTCGACCCCCATCAACTCGATGCTGAAATTATTTCTACCAAGGCTTATGCTGGTTCTCGCATCACGATTTTCAAGGTGTAATTTTATCGTGTTTATGCTAAAATTATCTTATGAACTTTCAAAAGATTTACGATTATTTCTTTAGCAATAATTATATGACCAAGATGCCGACCTTCGGCGAGGTTTTGGCTTCAAATATTATTACTTTGCTGCTATTGTTAATTATTCTCGGTCTATATATCGCCGGCAAGGTTCTCTTGATGAGGAAAATCTATGGCGAGAAAAAGATGTGGCAGGGGGCCATTCCGGTGCTTGGCCTTATGAAGCTTTACGATGCTGTCGAACTAAATAAGTTATTCGCTATCTCGATTCTTATTCCAGTAATCGGTTTGATTCCGTACTTTATTTTCTGCTACAAGCTACCTGCCGCTTTTGGTGAAAAACAGCCAGCCTTTCCGTATCTAACGATTTTTTTCTCGCCAATCATAATGCTGATGTTGGCTACTGACCAAAAATATGAATATCAATACGTCCGTGGCAAGAATGTGCCATTCCAAGGTGCTTTCGCTCTAAATAATGCACAGACTACTGCGGAAACTACACCTCAGGCTACTACTGAAGTTGTCACTCAGCCTACTGCTGAAGTCCCAACCCAACAATCCAGCGGCTTGAACAATCTCCAATAATTTTATATAATATCAGCATGCCCGAGTGGTGAAATTGGTATACACGTATGCCTTAGGAGCATATGCCTCACGGCGTGCTGGTTCAAGTCCAGTCTCGGGCACCAATCAAGTTGTTTATAGTAAAAGCTGCCGCCAGGGCAGTTTTTTATTGCATTTATTGCTATTTTATGTCGCAAAGATTGCGAACTATTATGAGACATTGACATATTACATAATACTGCTATAATAGAAGTATATTCCGATACGGGCAATTCGAACGGAGAGATACCTAAGAAGAACCCGTTTTTTTGTTATTTATTCTTTTTCTTATATTCAATTTTGTTTTTTACGTCGGGATTGTCTAAGAAATCAACGTACTTCGGCGTGAATGGACGATATAAAGAAGAAGTGGAGTGACGATTCGGAGCCAATAGTTTAGCAAAACGTCCTTTTTCTACAAGATATTTAACCATCTTATAATAATCTCCGTCGCCAGAAACTAGAATTATATTATCAAACTGTTCTGCGTCAGCAATTTTAGACATCACAGTAAAAACAATATCTGTATCGACGTTACCTTTCTTTTTACCGATCATGCTTTGGCTATGCTCGCGGAATATGAGAATAAAGCCTGAAGTTTGAATTTTTTCGTAAAGATCTTGATTATCCTCGTCTACTGCACCTAAGAAATAGTAAGCTTTTTCAACGTTATAGCGTTCTTTGAGATATACTCTAAAACGCGTCAAATCTACTGTCCACGAACTTGCTTTCGTGTTCATGTATAGATTCTGTCCATCTATAAAAGCCTGATTATTCACACTTATATTATAGCACGAAAAAAGTGTCACCAGCTCCGTCGTATTCGTTCACAACCTTCACAACATAAAATGGCAATAATTATTGCCATCAAGAAAGATGCCGTAATTTTTTTGCTTCAGCCAATAATTTCGATACGTAAACCGATTTCAGATGTTTGTATTTTTTACGATCAAATTTAGATTCTTTTGCAAATTCGTATTTTTTCTCCAAATATTCTTGTGCTTTCTGGTGATTTTTTCTAAGAAAATTACGTAAAATAATAAAATCCTCATAAGACTCTTCGTTAATCGGACAAATATGAATATGGAAATCGCCCTCACCCGTTTCTTTTGCAGTACTTGCTAGAAAAATCCGATCCTCGTGACTATCAGTTCCTTCAAAATATCCATTTTTCATTAAAATATTTTTTACAGAAATCATATCTTCATGTTTTGGAACTCCGACGAGAATATCAATTATATTCTTACCATCAATAGGAATAGAGCTACTGCCAACGTGCTCAATTTTTATATCATTAGGCAAGAATTTAGACAGACGACATTTCTCTTGCGAGAAGCGCTCGATAAGTTTTGACGAATATTTCTTTATTGTAACGGACATTAGCTGATATTATACCATTATTGTATTTTTTTAATCTATTTTCAATTATTACTCGTTCTTCATACGAAAGTTGTGTATACTTTATTTAGAGACATCAATGTCTATCCTTGTTTAAGTTAGTGTTACAAATTTAATTTTAACAGGACTAAGAACGATTGATGTCTCTTTTTGTTGCTTAGTGTTGCACTTGAGATATTAACTTAGGAAATTTTTTGCATAATCATCCTAAAAATTGTATAATATACAGGTATGCCAGAGTTTCGTCTTCATAGTAAATTTCAACCCACCGGTGACCAGCCGGCGGCTATTGCTCAGCTCACGCGTGGTCTCAAAATGGGGATTCGTGAACAAACTTTGCTCGGCGTCACGGGGTCTGGTAAGACTTTTACTATGGCGAACCTTATTGCTAATGTTCAGAAGCCGACTCTGATTCTTGCTCATAATAAAACCCTGGCCGCCCAGCTCTATTCTGAGTTTCGTGAATTTTTCCCCGAGAACGAGGTGCATTATTTTGTTTCTTATTTCGACTACTACCAGCCGGAAGCCTATATCGCTAGTACCGATACTTATATCGAAAAAGATTCCGCTATTAATGATGAAATCGACCGTCTCCGTCATGCCGCCACGGTTTCATTGCTTACGCGTCCAGACACTATCATTGTGGCTTCAGTCTCTTGTATTTACGGTATCGGTTCGCCCGATCATTACACCGAAATGTCACTGCATCTCGAGAAAACCGGACATACTTGGCAGGTAGTTTCAAAAAATACTCTCCCGGTCGCCAAGCTCAATCAGACTAACCTGATGATTTATCTCATCGCCATGCAATATCACCGAAATGACCTGGCTTTTGAACGTGGAAATTTCCGTGTCAAGGGTGACACGATTGATCTCTTTCCAGCTTCGGGTGAAATAGCCTATCGTTTTGAGTTTGCTTTTGATGAACTTGAGGAAGTTAAAATCATCGACCCACTCACTGCCGAAGTACGTGAAAAACCCGATCAAGTTTTCATCTTCCCGAATACCCACTACGCCACCCCGAAAGATCAACTCGATCGTGCCATCGATTTAATTCAGGCTGAATTTGACGAACGTCTAAAATATTTCGAGGCTAACCATAAATATCTAGAAGCGCAACGTATTTCTCAGCGCACCAAATATGACTTGGAAATGCTCAAAGAAACTGGCTTTGTAAAGGGAATTGAAAACTATTCTCGCCATTTAGATGGCCGTAAGGCCGGGGAACCACCTGCAACTTTGCTTGATTTCTTCCCAGATGATTTTCTATTATTAGTCGACGAATCGCATATGACTCTACCACAGGTGCGCGGGATGTATAATGGCGACCATGCTAGAAAATCTACTCTGGTGGAATATGGCTTCCGTTTACCGAGCGCCCTCGATAATCGTCCTCTAACCTTTGATGAATTTGAAACCCATATTCGTCGTGCGGTTTATGTTTCCGCTACTCCAGGCAAGTATGAATTAGAGGTCTCTCCTAAGCCAGCTGAGCAAGTAATTCGTCCGACCGGACTCCTTGATCCAGAAATCGAAGTTCGACCAAGTGAAGGCCAAATTGATGATTTGATGCATGAAATCGAAGACCGTATCGCTAAAAATCAACGCGTCATTGTTACTACTCTCACTAAGCGCATGGCGGAGGATTTGACTGATCACTTGAAGGATCACAAGATTAAAACCGCCTATATTCACTCTGATATTGATACCCTGGAGCGTGGCGATATTTTACGTGATTTGCGTTCTGGTGTTTATGATGTTTTGGTCGGTATTAATTTACTGCGTGAAGGTTTGGATTTACCAGAAGTTTCACTCGTGGCGATTCTCGATGCTGATAAAGAAGGTTTCCTGCGTTCTGAGTCGGCTCTCATTCAGACTATTGGTCGTGCAGCGCGTCATGTCGAAGGCCACGTCATTATGTATGCCGATAATATTACCGAAAGTATGGAGCGGGCAATTTCCGAAACCAATCGTCGCCGTGAAATCCAGCAAGCCTATAATCGTGAACATGGTATCACTCCGACCTCTATTAAGAAAGAAATCTCGTTGGGCCTCCGTGCGATTATTCCAGAAAAGGCCAAGGAAGATAAATTAGACCTTAAGAAAGTACCAAAAACCGAGCTCCCGTCTCTGATGAAAGAACTTTCTGAGCAAATGCAACTCGCCGCCGCCAATCTCGAATTCGAGCAAGCTGCCAAGCTTCGTGATATGATCCAAAAAATCAAAGACGCCGAGAATAACTAGCGTAAAATATAATTAGGGTAAAATCTTTGGAATTAAAAAGAATTATCTAGACCATTGAACCTATTTTTAATCAAACCATAACCACCTTGATAACTTCCTGAAAATTGGCTATATTTGAAGTATAGAAATTATTTTTGGAGGAAAAAGTGCATAGAAAAATTTTCAAGAGAATTTCATCCTTGATGATTTTTGTTTTTATTACCGTGACGGCCTATCTTTTTCTCGATAATCCTTTCGTCGTACCGAGAGCTAGCGCGGAAGACAGACAGGAAGTTCATAGTGGCCGCGTTACGGTAGGTGATAGTTATTTGTCGATGAGTGTAGTCAGCGATAAGGTTACCCAAAAATTTACTACCGACGAAACCAATCGTCAAGTAATCAAAACATTCAGGTTTTTCCCAAGGTTCGAGACTTCTTCTGGTCTCGGAGCGGATATGTATATGTCTACCCATACTGGGCCAGATTTAATTATGAATGCCGGCGATCAAGTCTATAAAATCGCATCCATTGAACAGCCGATGCCGATGACCGTTTCTCAAGGAATTGAAAAGCTTCCAGTAAATCATTGGGCAATTAGCTCTGGATATACCGATAATTACGGCAGACAACAGCTTCCAGGTTATATGCCACTCCCGAAACTTGGCGAAATGCGTAAGGTTTCAGAGTTAAATAGATACGATAAATCGAGAAGTTTTACCGTCGACGCCTATGTGAAAGTTTCAAATACAATTCCAGCTGGGGAATATTCTACGACTTTGGATTTTACAGCTATTTCACGCTACGAGCCAAACTCTGCGGTCTTTATGCGTGGTCAAGAATTTTCCCAACTTTTAAAATCTAAGATTAACGACCTGAGCAGTCAAGACCGCCCTACTATTTTTAAACGTTCTAACGTAAAGCCAGCTTCCACTGAACAAGTTTTTGCTTGTCAAAATACTGACAGCCTAATATCCTTTCAACCATCTATTTCTGATGCGGCTATCGATTGCTGGATAGATAAGACAAATAAAACTCTCTTTTGGTATAGTGAAGCCGCTAGTGTTAATTTCTGGGAACTCGAATATTTATTCTGGGGGCTAGGCTCTTTTAACGAGATTGATTTATCTGGTGTAGATAAATTGGTCTTTTATGGTGGCCCTAAGCAGTGGTTAGACGGAGTTTGTAGGGATGGCAATGGTCCAGCTAAAATCATCTGGCCAGCTAAAGTGATATTTAAGGGCGACTCAATGGAAGACTTCTTTAAAGCTGCCAATGTGAGAGATATTTCATTTGCTAATTTTACATTTGAGAAACCGCTCAAGAGTTTCAAGGGTATGTTCCGTAGTGCTAGCGCTAGAAATATTGATCTTACCGGTATTGACATATCTCAGATTACTAATATGGATGAAATGTTCAAAAGTTATTGGGGCACCGACGATGATCTTCAAGGAATCCTCTCGCAATTGGATACTAGTAGTGTGACATCTATGAATAGTATGTTTTATTATTGCTACAATTCCAAGATAAATCTTTCTAATTTTGATACTCGAAATGTCACTGATATGTCTAATATGTTCTATTATACACCTTATCTTAAAGATTTAAACCTCTCCAGCTTCGATGCTTCTAAAGTAACCAATATGAGTGGTATGTTTCAATATGCGGGATGGAATGGCGCTGGTCTTAATCTTGATATCTCTTCTTTTGATACGCGACAAGTCACCAATTTCGACAATATGTTTAATGTAATGTCCAAAACTAAGACTATCTATGTGAGTGAAAATTTCATTGTAAACAATGGCGCAACTACTACGGATATGATTAAGGGAAGCTTCCAATTGGTCGGTGGCGCTGGCACCACATATGATGTAAACCACGTGGATGGGGAATATGCACGTATCGATAATCCGGCCGCCGGTAAGCCAGGTTACTTTACGGCGAAAACTCCCTGAAGTAAATAAAGTATAAAAAATAGACCTGCGTGTCAGATCTATTTTTAAGTTAATCTATTTTTAGGTTAATTTATTTTTAAATCACCCCTACTCGCTCCCGTAATACCGGTACTACTTCTTCCTCGAACCAAGGATTCTTCGCCTGCCAGCGGAAGTTTAGTGGGCTTGGGTGAACGATTGGGAAATATTCTGGTAGGTAATCCTGGAATGCGCGCACCGTCTCGGTCAAATTTTCTTGAGCCTCGGAGCCGAGATAATACTTCATCGCATATTGTCCAATCAAAATTGTCAGCTTGATGTTTGGCATCAATTTTAAAATTTCTGGATGATATTCTTCCGCGATAAATTTTCGTGGTGGTAGGTCACCGGTCTTACCTTTACCTGGATAATAAAAATCCATCGGTAAAATTGCAATCTTCTGCGAATAAAATTCTTCTTCACTCACCCCCATCCATTCGCGTAATTTTTCACCTGATTTATCCGCGAACGGCACTCCACTTTCTTCGACTTTTCGACCTGGTGCCTGACCGATGATTAATATTTCCGCCTTATCGCTCAGCTGATAAATTGGCCCCACGCCGCGCTTAGTGTAGGAAGCGTTTCTCGGATCCTGTCTTAATTTTTCCGTAATTTCATCAAATTCATTCATCGTAATTCGATAATATCACTTTTATGCTATAATAAAATAAGTCACATTTAATTTATTTGTTAGGAGGTAAATGGCTAATACAAATAAAATTCTCTCTGTTGAAAAAGTTACGAAGACTTTTGGCAAGGGAAATAGCCTCACGAAGGCCGTCGATAATCTTTCTTTCTCCGTGAAGAAAGGCGAATTTCTCGCAATCATGGGCGCCTCCGGCTCTGGTAAGAGTACTACATTAAACCTGATTTCCACGATCGACCGTCCAACCTCAGGTCAAATTCTTGTCGACGGTACTGACATCACGAAACTAAAAGGCGAGAAACTTAACCGCTTCCGTCGTGAATCGCTAGGTTTTATCTTTCAGGATTTTAATCTCCTTGATAATCTTACCGCTTACGAAAATATCGCGTTGGCACTCTCGATTCAGAATGTCAAAGCCTCAGAAATTGACGAAAAAGTCAAAGCCGTCGCCAAAAATCTTGATATCGAAGCTATTTTGCAAAAGTTCCCATATCAACTTTCTGGCGGTCAAAAACAACGCGTAGCCTCCGCTCGCGCCATTATTACCAATCCGAAGCTAATTCTCGCCGATGAGCCTACTGGTGCACTTGACTCCAAGTCTTCTAAGCTTCTCCTCGAACGCTTTGATTACCTGAATCAGGAGCTTCAGGCTACTATTCTCATGGTTACTCACGATGCCTTTTCGGCCAGCTTTGCTACCCGCATTATTTTCATTAAGGATGGCCAAATCTACGATGAAATTCACCGTGAAAATAAAACTCGCAAGGAATTCTTCGATGAAATTATCCGCGTGATGTCTACTCTAGGTGGAGGTGACGCTGATGTTATTTAAGCTTTCGTTTCGAAATATTACGCGCAGCATCAAGGATTATGCGATTTATTTCTTTACGTTAGTACTCGGTGTTACGCTTTTCTATGTTTTTAATTCCGTCGGCTCTCAGGCGGCTGTGCTTGAATTAAATAACTCTCGCAAGCTCATCGTCGATTTACTCGCAAAAATTCTCTCTGGTATGAGTGTTCTCGTGGTCTTTATTCTCGGTGCTTTGATTATCTACGCCTCCCGCTTCTTGATTAAACGTCGTAATAAAGAATTTGCCATCTATCTCACACTCGGTATGAGTAAGCGTAAAATCTCTCGTCTCCTCTTCTTCGAAACTCTGATGATTGGCGTAATCTCCCTCGGTGTGGGTCTTCTACTTGGTATTGGCGTTTCGCAGTTAATTAGTGTTTTGATTGCCAAGCTTTTCGAAACCAATATGGATAAATTTACTTTTGTTTTTTCCGAAAAAGCCTTCTTCGATACGATTCTTTACTTCGGCCTGATTTACCTCATCGTGATCTTCTTCAATACTGTCATTGTCGGCCGTCTGAAGATTATTGAATTACTTCAGGGTAGTAAGAAATCCGAAAAGGCCTTCCTAAAAAATCCGCTACTTCGCGCCATCGTCTTCGTCGTTTCTGCTTCCGTACTTGGTTATGCTTATTGGTGGGTAAATAATGACAAGGTCTCCCTCATGGATCGTGTCTATAATCTCCTTTGGCCGGTTATTGCTGGCGTAGTTTCGACTTTCTTGATTTTCTGGTCACTCTCTGGCCTGATTATGGAAATTGTCACCCGCAGTAAAAAGTTTTACTTCAAGGGTCTGAATTCCTTCGTCTTCCGTCAAATCTCTAGTAAGGTAAATACTGCCGTGGTTTCCATGTCCTTGATAAGTCTCTTGTTATTCCTCACGATTAGTATTCTTTCACTCTGTTTCTCGATTAATGAGTCGATGAAAAGAGAATTAGCTTACAATACGCCAGTCGATGCTATGACCGAGCTGACTGATTATCTTGCGGTTTACGGCTCGAATAGTAGTGTCGGTTATTTATCCCACATGTCTAATGATCAGGAAAAAGCTGCTCTCGCCACTTCGCAAGCTTACATGAAAAAGTCGCTCTATCAAATTTTGATTGATCAAAACCCAGACCTTGCGAAGGATATTAAAGATCATCTTGAGCTAAATGTTTATGCCGATAGTAAATTCACTTATGGTCAAATTTTACCGTCAGGAGTTATGACGGGAACTGTGGAAGCCTTCATGTCGAAAACAACTGTGCCAATGGTTCGTGTCTCCGATTATAATAAACTCGCCAAACTTTACCATCGTGATGAAATTCACTTGAAAGACAATCAATATCAGTTCCTGGCCGACTTTAAGACTATGGCGGAGATTCTCGACAAAACTCTTGCAGGCAATACTCAAATTAAATATCGTAATTTCACCCTCAACCCAGCTGCCAAAAAACACCAAGAAGGTTTCATTACTTCATCCGGTTTTAAGTCTAATACTGGTATCCTCGTTGTGCCAGACCAGGTGATTACTGACCAGCCAATCGGTACTCAAGCCATGCTGATGAATTATAATCTCAGCGGCACCCGCACTGCCGAACAGATTGATGATGATTTACGCAAGGCTTTCGACCTCGGAGGTGTATCAGTTAATGCGGTTAATTCATCTGAAGAGGACACACAGAAAGCCGGAAGCTCCGCTAAGCAAGCTGATCGTCCAAGCGGTGTTGCCATTAATTTTTACACCAAATTATTAGTAAAATCTGGTATGGTTGGTATGCAAGCTATCGCTACCTTTGTCGGTTTTTATCTCGGTACCATCTTTCTTATTTCCTCTGCCGCAATTCTAGCACTTAAGCAACTTTCTGAGTCTTCCGATAATATAGAAAAGTATGCCGCTCTACGTCGCCTCGGCGCCAGCAATAAGATGTTAAATCGTGCACTCTTCGTCCAAATCGCAATCTTCTTTATTGCACCATTACTCATCGGTATCATCCACTCCATTTTTGGTATCATGTTTGCCTCAAGCATTATTGAATCATTCGGCTCTGATGGACTCCTCGCCTCGATTCCGATGACTGTTTCGATGATTGTGCTGATTTATGGTGGTTACTTCCTCCTGACTTATATCAGTAGCAAGCGCATCATCTCGGAAAAGCAGCTCCGCCGAGATTAAGGAAGTCATTTTCGAAAAGCAAGTCCGACGTGACTAGGAAACATATTAGTTAAGGTAAAAATCCTTAGCTTGATTAGATTAAGAAAGCTACCGAAAAGGTAGTTTTCTTAATTTTTAACTTGTAGCACCATCGAGACAGCAATAAATTGCTTTATAATATGGATATGATAATTCTAAATAAAGCAGAAGTAGAAAAAAATGTAAACTCTTTTAATTTTGACGAAAAGCTGACTTTTGTTGATATCATTGATTTCGAACCTGATTGTAAGATTTATAAATTAAAAAATAATATTGGCGATAATTATATTTTGATTTGTAGAGATTATCAATTTGATGATATGGACGCAGAAGAGAGGATTTTTGCTAATGAATTAGGAATTACGATTCTCGATAGATTCAAGTGTAATCATGATTATCTCTTTAGCTCTAAAAAATTTGACAATTTTGAGTATGTTTTTTCATTAGCACGAATCGCTTAGTGGGGAATTTTTGAATTTTTCCGTGTTAATATGAATATTAGTATGGATAATCAAATATACCAGGAAATTCTAAAACTCTACGAAAAATATCTTTTAAAACCAGCCTCTGAATTTTCGGTGCAAGATTATAATAATTTCGAGCAGGAAATGTGGAGCTTGAAAGAGAAATTCAGCTACGAATCTAGTCCATTTTTACTTTTACCAGATTCAGCTAAGGATGCCGATTTTTTCATGATGAATGCATCAAGTGATGGTTTTATTGAGCCAAATTTAGCTGATAAGCAAAAATATTTAGATATGATGCAAGAATCTTACCAAAAATTTAAAAATCAGTTGGATTAATCCTATACATATTAATTAAATCCATTTCATGGATTCCAGATAATCAAGAAAATCCAGTACGCCGTCACTAGTTACTTCTGGGTGAGCATTATAATATTCTAGATGGTCTCTTTTTTCATTAAGCGCCATATAGATATAAAAAGATAATTCGCAAAATCTATTATCTTCAGGCAAAGAATCATTCGAATAGCTAAAGTTATCATCAAGGAAGATGGTGTATTTCTTAATTTTATTTTCTAGCTCATATAGTTGCGATTCAGTGGTAGCTGATTTTATTTTATTAGCTAATTTTATACCATCACGTATTGCTATTTCGGCTAAGTTTGTACTCATTTACTTAAGTATAGCAATTCTCTTGCGTAATTCAATAAAAATTTCAGATAAAAAACTATGTCCAGCTCTCGCCATCAAGTTCTTTAATGAAGCCATCCATAAAATCTTTTGCCAGAATTTGCGTAGGTTCGTAATCTAAAATTTCTGGGTAAAGTAATTTTCTCTTCCAATCCAGCGCCACATAAAGAGAGGTCATCAAACTGCACCATTTTCCATCACTAAAATCGGATGGTTCGCCAAAGTTTTCATTTACAAAATCAGCATATCTGTCAATATCTGGTACTAATTCTTCTAATTCAGAAAATTTAGAAATAAGACGCATCTTATCGATGACTTCATGCCCATCTTCGATGACTTTATTGATAAGTTTAGCTCTTTCTAAATAATCCATATCACAAATATAACATTATTTTTATAAAATATCCTAATCGAAAAAATGATATAATATATCTTATGAATAATACGCGCGATGATATTTTACACTTAGCCAAGCTGTCCAATTTGCAGCTCACGGATGCCGAAATTTCCGCCCTCCAGCAGGACGTCACTAACATCGTGGGCTACATTTCTCAGCTTGACGAACTCGATACTACTGGGGTAGAGCCGACCTATCAGGTTTTTGAAATGGAAAATGTTTGGCGTGCTGATGAAATTAAGCCTCAGGATGCTACCCGCGAGCAACTTCTCGCTCTTGCGCCTGATCAAGCTCAAAATATGATTAAAGTACAGAAGGTTCTCTAATGAAAATTGCTGATTTACATACTTCCGCGGTTTCTCTTGTCAAGGAAGCTCTAGAAAAAGCCAAAAAATACGCCAGTCACAACATTTTTATTTCACTTAATGAAGATGAAGCTTTGAAAAAAGCCGCTGAAATCGACCAAAAAATCCAAAACGGTGAAAAGGTTGGTCGTCTCGCCGGTGTACCTTATGCTTTGAAGGATAACTTTCTTAGTAAGCAGGGAAATACTACCGCCGCTTCGAAAATTCTCTCGAACCTCCGTTCGCCAATCGATTCCACCACGGTCTCCAAACTCGAAGCTGAAGGTGCCATTATGATCGGCCGCACCAATCTCGATGCCTTTGCTCACGGTTCCTCAACCGAAAATTCTTTCTTCGGTCCTACCCACAACGCCAAGGATTTTGAGCGTGTCGCCGGTGGATCTTCCGGTGGTTCTGCTGCCGCTGTTGCACTCGATATTGTACCCTTCGCCACTGGTACCGACACTGGTGGCTCAATCCGCCAGCCGGCTTCCTTTAATGGCGTTTATGGTTTGAAGCCGACTTACGGTACAATTTCGCGTTATGGCGTGGTGGCGATGGCCTCCAGTACTGACACGATCGGCTTCTTTACCCAGACCCCAGAAGATATGGATCTTCTAATGTCTATCACTAGTGGTCAGGATAAAAAAGATCTCACTTCTTTGCCAGATTATTATAATGAAACCAAGGTCGAGACCGGTGCTAAAAAACGTATCGGTGTGATTAGAGATTTCGATAACGAAAATGTAGCCCCAGAAATTCGTGAAGCCATGAAGATTCAGCTCGAAAAACTGAAAGCCGAAGGTCATGAAATTGTCGAGCTTTCGATGCCGGTCCTTAAATATGCGCTTGCCGTCTATTACGTCGTGGTGCCAGCCGAAGTGGCCTCCAATCTTTCTCGTTACGACGGAATTCGTTACGGTTATCGCAGTTCTGAAGCTCACAGTATCGAGGAAGTTTTTGGTCTTAGCCGCAACGATGGTTTTATGCCAGAAAACAAGCGCCGCATCATGATCGGCAACTTCGTTCTAAGTAGTGGTTTTTATGACGCCTACTATCTCAAAGCCCAAAAAGTCCGTACCCTCATTATTAAGGCCTACGAAGAAGCTTTTGAAAAATGTGATTATATTCTGACGCCAGTTTCGCCGTCTCCAGCCTTCAAATTAGGTGAGAAAATCAATGATCCAGTCGCCATGTATCTTGAGGATGTGATGAGCGTACCGATTAACCTCGCCGGTTTACCAAGTTTGGCCATTCCAATCAATCGTGATAAGGATGAACTTCCAATCGGCTTGCAATTAATCGGCCCACGTCGTAGTGACAAAAATCTCTTGCAATTTGCTAAGGAGAATTTCTCATGAACTCCCCAGTTTTCTTTCTCCTAATTGCGGTTCTAATTGTAGGAATTTTGGTTTTTATTTCAATCTCTCAGCTCGGCAACCGTACTCATACTTTTGATAAGGAAGACTACCAGGCCAACTTCCTTCGAATTGAAAATAATCTCTCACGGGATAATCCACTCAGTTTTAATTATGCCGTGATCGAAGCCGATAAGTTACTCGATAAAGCCATGATGGAACTTGGTGCCCCGGGCAAAACTATGGGCGACCGACTCAAAGCTTCTGGTCATCGTTTTACGGAGTTGAATTCAGTTTGGTATGTCCATAAGAAACGTAATCAAATCGCTCACGAGCAAAATTTCCAGCTCGATTACAACCAAAGTCGTCGCGCCTTGGAGACCTACAAACAAGCATTAAAAGATTTAGGAGCTATCTAATGTCAGAAAATTCAGCTTACGAAATTACTATCGGTATTGAATGCCACGTTCAGCTCGCGACCAAGACCAAGCTTTTTTCTGAAGTCGACAATGATGCTCGCGGCAAGGAGCCTAACTCTTGTGTTTCGCCAGTCGAATATGCTCTGCCGGGTATGTTGCCACGCTTGAATCAAGAAGCCGTGCGTCTCGCTACTCGTGCAGGACTCGCTCTTAATTCTAATATTAATCTGATTTCGCGCTTCGATCGCAAACATTATTTTTATCCAGATTCCCCGAAGGGTTATCAAATCACCCAGATGTATCAGCCAATTATCGGTCCAGGTTTCGTAGAACTACCTAACGGCACCAAAATCCGTATTGAGCACGCCCACCTCGAAGGTGATGCCGGTAAGCTCACGCATTTCGATACTTATAGCCTTGTCGACCTTAATCGTGCAGACACTCCGCTAATTGAAATTGTCTCTATGCCAGACATTCATTCGAAGGAAGATGCTCGTGATTATTGTAAAGAACTTTGGCGCATTTTAACTTTTGCCGGTGTGACTTACGGTGACCTCTATAATGGCAACATGCGTTTTGATGTGAATATTTCGCTCGCCAAAAAAGGTAGCACGGAGCTTGGTACTCGTGCCGAGATTAAGAATCTCAACTCTTTTCGCTCCGTTGAAATGGCGGTCGAATACGAATATCACAGGCAGAAAAAATTGCTCGATAATGGCGAAAAAGTCGTTCAAGAAACTCGTGGTTGGAATGATAATACCGGCAAAACTACTTCACAACGCAGCAAGGAAGAAGCCAATGATTATCGCTACATGCCAGAGCCGGATATTCCGCCAATTCATTTGACTGAGGAATATGTCGAAGCCGAGCGCGCTAAATTGGTACGCTTGCCAGCTGATTATCGCGCCATGCTCCGTGTGGTGATTCCAGAGGAACAACTCGAAATCCTTCTTGATCATCAGAATCTCGTCGAAAGCCTAGCTGAGCTAAAGTCGACCTACGATGCTGATGGTATTGAGAAGGAAATCACCAAGAATGCCATCCAGAAGATTTCTAATCTCTACACCTCGGTGCTGCTTGCAGAAGAAAATAGTAGTTTATTAAATGACGAACTTCCGACCACCATGCAGCTTCGCGAACTTGCTGAGATGATTAATAAGAACGAACTTTCTTCGACTAGTGTAAAAGAGGTTTTCTTGCGTTTCTTCGACCCGAATATGCATCACAAGTCGGCTCGCGAAATCGCTAAGGAACTCAATCTGCTTCAGGAAAACGACCTCGGTGCGCTCTCTGAAATTGTTGATCAAGTCCTGGCCGATCCAGCCTGCGCCCAAGCTGTCGCCGACTTTAAGGCCGGTAGTGAAAAAGTAATTGGCTTCCTCGTCGGTCAAGTCATGAAAGCTTCGAAAGGTAAGGCTAACCCAGCTATCGCTCAGAAACTTCTACGCGAAAAATTGCAATAATCATCTAGCTAATCACTTGGATTAATTCCTATCAAAGCCAGTTAAGGCTAAAACCTAAAATCCGGCTCCAACGCCGGATTTTTTGACGGCTAAAATTCCACTATCCGATTCTACTTATGCTATAATATAGAAAAGTTAAGACCACAAGAAAGAAAATATGAAACTATACAGTAACG
>CAUQSJ010000004.1:0-84249 GCA_963520835.1 uncultured Candidatus Saccharibacteria bacterium | reverse complement strand
TACGGAAATGATTTTTTTACTAGTTACTCGATCATTTGCCCAAACTACACGCATGGCCTCCCACTCAGCATTTGTGATAAAAGTATTAAATTCTATTGTGCTCATTTTTCTTTTCTCTTCATTGTCTACAGAAGTATAAAAATATATTCAAAATAAGTCTACAATTGTAAACGAAATATGTCAAATCTTTTTAATAAATACTTAGCGTTCACTCGTTCCATTTTGAATGTCTAGTCTTACTAGAGCGCAAATAAAGTTATAAAATAGAAATAAACATAATTAAGGTAATCTATGAACGGATTTTTACTACTCACCATTAAATTACTCGTTGGCTTTATCACCCTCATAATTATCATCAATGTTACTGGTAAGGGGAACCTTGCGCCGACTTCCGCCAGTGATCAAATTCAAAATTATGTCCTTGGTGGTATTATTGGTGGCGTAATTTACAATAATGATATTTTCTATTTTAGAATTCATCACCATTTTAGCTATCTGGTGTTTCTTAGTACTTTCTCTAAAATGGATCAAAACCCACAACGTGCGTATTAAGCAAATCCTTGACGGAAAAGCCCTCATCTTAGTTGATAATGGCAAGATTAATATTGATAATTGCCGAAAAATTAATCTCAGCGCTCATGATCTTGCTTTTAAATTACGCACCAATGGTGTTTATTCTACCGAAAAGATTAAGCGCGCGATTATTGAGCAAAATGGTAGTCTACTAGTTATTCATAAAGGGGAAGAAAACCCCAAATTTCCAATTATTACCGATGGTCAGGTCCAATTTGATATTTTAGAAGTCATCGGCAAAAATGAAAGCTGGCTAAAGCAAGAACTTAAAAAACACGGGATTACACATCCTAGCCAAGTTTTTCTTGGTGAGTACGAAGACGGAAAAGCTACCTTTACTCCATATCAATAATGAAGACTTGTCTAAATCACTTGACAGTTTTCACAATGTTCCTTTATTATCGTTTATGTTTAATTTAAAAAAGGAGACTATTTTATGAAGCCGAATAATATTAAAAGCAAAATCAATACTATTGTTGGGTCAATCGGGGCTTTTATTGGTATCTTCGTTTTCATTGCTTATATCCCACAGATTATTGCAAACATCAGTGGATCCAAAGGTCAACCTTGGCAGCCAGCTATGGCCGCTTTCTCGTGTCTAATTTGGGTGATTTATGGTTGGACTAAAGAGCCGAAAAAAGATTACATTCTAATTATTCCAAATACTTTTGGCGTTATTCTGGGATTTCTCGCTTTTATGACAGCCCTCTAGTCAAAGGAAAATATGCAAAATTATCCCCCAAACAATTCCAAAAAGATTAAATCCACTCCAATCACCTATCGACGAATGCGTAACCGCCTTGTAAAATATGGTGCTATCGGATTTATTCTTAATGCAGCCATTTACCTTATTACCGAATTTATTGCAGCTCTTAGCACTAACCAAGATCTAGGATATGTCTATTCTAAGCAATTCATCAGTGTACTGGGAGTGTATCCTGGGCAAATCGCCGATGGCGCACCAAACAATTTTTCACCCCTTGTCATAGTAATGAATCTGGGCTTCATCGTCACCGCTTTTGGTTTTTCTATTAGTTATGCCTTATTACTATATCCAAAATTTAAAGATAGAAACACCAAACTAGCCTGCAGTTTAATGATGGTGGCCACACTATTCAGCATTGGTAGCCTCCTAGTTGGGCTTTTTCAAGGCGGTGTCCCCAACCAAGCTTCCTTACATGGCATTGGAGCCAGATTATCATTCCTCATGGGTAATCTTACCCTGCTTCTCACCGGAATCTTTCTAAAACCAAATCATAAAATCTATCGCCTAACCGCTATTCTGCTTTCAATTATTGGCATCAGTTTTGCATTTCTTCTTCAATACGCCATCACGAACAATCTAACTGAAGTAGCCGCCATCTACGAACGTCTCACGGTTTATCCTATTACCACTTGGCAGATAATTACTGGTATAATCTTCTTAAAAGAATCCATTCAAACCAAACGTAATCTATCGCCAAAGGCCAAAAAGGAGAACAAGGATGAGACCAAATAAAGAACAACAAGCCGCCATTGAATATCTAGGCGGGCCACTTCTGGTTTTGGCTGGCCCAGGTACCGGTAAGACGCAAATTATTTCTCAGCGCGTCGCTCACATATTGAACGTCACCCAAACCAATCCAAGCAACATCCTTTGTCTCACTTTTACTGACGCCGCCGCTACCAACATGCGCGATCGTCTCCGCACCGTGATTGGCAACTCCGCCGACGAATTGAACATCATGACCTATCACTCCTTCGGCAAAACCATCATCGGTCGTTACCAGAATTATGCCACCGAAATTGAACGTTTATCCGAAAAAAATATTAGCCCCGTCGAAGCCGAGAACTTCTTCCAGCAACTTCTTGACGAGCTACCTATTACTAATCCGTTGCGAGCTAATAAAGCTAGTGAAGTATCCGGATTAATCAATAAACTTAAAAATGCTAATCTTTCCATCGCTGACCTAAAAATCATTCAGGAAGCCAATCAAAAAGATATTGAAAATCTCAACCAAGCTCTCGCCGCCACCACCATTGGTAAAGCCAGTAGTGGCAATTTTGAAAGTAAATGCAAGGAACGCTATTTCCCGATTCTTACCGTATTAGGTCAAGTCAGTTCTTCCCATGATCAAAACATCTTACCAAACGTACCATATATTTCCAGCGAGCTCTATCGCCAGATGCTTGATCTTTATCAGTCTGAAATCACCAAAGATAAACCTTCTATTGCAGCTCTAAAAAAATTTACCGATAAACATTTCACTTTAAATGCTAGTGGAGTTTGTTATTATAAACAAACTAACGACATTGTTAAATTTTCCACCATTCTAGATTTTTGTCAAAAATACCAGACCTATCTCACCGACAGCCGTTTAGTTGACTACGCCGATATGATTCTTGAAGCAATCAAGCATCTAGAAACTGATGTAGATTTTAAAGCCATGATGGCTGAGCAATTTCAATATATCATGCTTGATGAGTTTCAAGATTCCAACCCGGCGCAAGTTCGTTTAATCCAACTCATCACCGACTACGATAAACCAGAGATTATGGCCGTAGGTGATGACGACCAGACCATTTACGAATTTCAAGGAGCACTTTCTTCTAACCTAGTCGATTTTTATCAGCATTATCACGCCAAGATTATCATTCTTAAAGATAATTATCGTTCAACCAGTGAAATTCTTACTTTGTCACGCAAAATTGCTGATCAAATTCCCGATAGCTTCGTTAAATCCGAGTCCGTCCTAAACAGCCTGGGTGAAACTTCTGGTGACTTCACTAAAGATCTTCATGCTGCCAGAAACTCAGAATTATCAAAAATCACTAGTGACAATCAGGCGCTTCAACCAATCAACCACCCAAACACTCGTATTTCTCGCCATCACTTCAGTGATACCATTTCTGAGTACCAGTGGGTCGCTGAAACCATCCATAATCTTATCCAAAGTGGGGAAGAGCAAAAAAATATTGCCATTATCGCTCGAAAACACGATGTCTTAAAGACGATACTGCCGTATCTTCGCAAATACGACAATATTAATGTCACTTATGAACGAAAGGAAAATATTCTTGAAGATGCCAAAATCAAAGAACTTCATGACCTACTTCGTGTCATTCACCAGCTCGCATCTGGACAAGACCCCCTTGATTTACTTGCAGAAATTATGAGCGCCGACTATCTCGGACTTAATCCACTTGATTTTGTGCAACTAGTTCACACTGGATATCACGACCATCGTCATTTTCTTGATTATTTGCTCGGATATCAAAAACTTCCCGCCGTACGAAATTTCGCCAAATTCCTCGCTGAACTTGCTAAAAAATCTCTCACCTCGTCTGTCGAAGATATGATAAATTTCCTCATCAACTTAAAACCAATCTATCTTGATCTTGAAACTTCAGAAATAAATTCTGGGTCTAATGAAACGCCAAAATCAAACCCTGACTCCGCCATCATCGATCCATTCGAAATCGGCTCTGAGTCTACCACATCTACCGAAAAATCTCTCTATATTTCACCATTTTTGCCAAATCTTGATTATGAAAATCCGGAAACCCTAGCCAAACAACTCACCTCCAAAGAAGTTCGTCAGATGGTAGATTTTTACCAAAATCTCGCCACCTTGAAAGAGGAATTTTACAATTTCACCAAGGCTGAACATCCAAAGCTTGCCGACTACATCGATTTTCTCGATAAATATCAAGCTACCAATACTGCCATCCAAAAATCTGCAATTTTTTCCGATGATCAAAACGCCGTCACTCTAATCTCCGCCCATAAATCTAAAGGTCTTGAATTTAAACACGTCTTCCTCCTCGATCTTTCGGATGCTCATTGGAATCAAAACCGTGGATCACAGGGAATTAAACCACCTTTTAATCTGACTTTTGTCAATGGCGCTACCGAAAGTGAAGGATGTAATCTACGCCTCCTCTTTGTGGCCATGACTCGTGCCGCTAAATCTCTCACCATGACCAGTGCCACTATTAATCACAACCAGAGCATCACCAAGCCGCTTGGTATGATGATGGAAATAAATGAGGAAAAAATTATTAAAACCTCTCCATTATTAGAAGCACCTGAAATTTTCCAACATCCATCCGATAATTCTGAAATTACCGAATTACAACATCTAAAATCTACCTGGCTCGACAAATATCTCGATCCAAAAGACGATTTACTCAAATACCTTCACGCCAAGGCCGACAACATTTGGCTTTCCGCCACCGACGTTTCAAATTTCGTAGACCTCGAATATAACGGTCCACTCAATTTCTATCGCAACCGCCTCATTGGCGCACCACGCAGTATTGAAAATGTGGTGAATATTGAAAAGGGTAATCTGATTCACAAATGTTTTGAAATGATTACTAATCAAAAAATCACCGCTGAACAGGCCCTCGAATATTACCTTGAAGCTGCCAAAAATCTTGATCTTTCGGAGCGTGAAATCGAAGATCTCATTACCATTGGTAAAACCGAATTGCTTCAAAGTATCGAGTATTTCCACGACATTCTCTTTGACGAGCATGCTAAGGCCGAAGTTTCATTTAGTCATGAAAAACTTTCCTTTGAAGGCGTTCCTATCACCGGTACTATCGATCACCTCACTATCGACGAGCAAAATAAAACTATTCGCATCTATGATTTCAAAACCTCAACTGGTATGCAAGAAAAGGATACCTGGAAAAATAACAAAAAACTTTTCATCTATACTATTCAGTTGCTTTTCTATTACTATCTTGTCACCACTTCGCCAACCTATAAAAATTACACGGTCGAATCTATGAGCTTGCTTTTCGTTCTTCCAAGCTATAAAAACGTCAAACCAGGCGAACCGGGTGAATTCTTCGAAAAGACCATCACTAAATCTGAGATCGCCGAATTTGACATCAACATTCCGAAACTTATTCACGCCATTCGCCATCAACTAGATACTCTTGATTTTCTCAATACCGAATCTTTTGCCTGCAAACCAGTCGGATACACCACCAAGAAAGCTGAGATTATCGACTTCGCCAACCAGCTAATCGCCGACTATGATAAAATTAAAGAGTAATGTATCAAAATTTTTCAGAATTTCTCCAAAATAAAAGCAAAATCTGCGTCATTCAAGCCGAAAATCCAGACGGCGATTCTTTAGGTTCCAGCTTAGCCCTGGAAGCACTCCTTGAAGACAAAGAAGTTTCACTTTATTGCCCAGTCAATGTGCCAAAATATCTCCGTTATTTTTCTGGCTGGGAACGCATTGATCAAAATTTTGATTATCATGCAGACGGCTATATTATTGTCGATACCGCCGCCACTATTCTTCTTAGTAAGCTACTTGACGATTTGGTGATTCGCAATATTCTCTACACCAAACCAATTTTTGTCATCGACCATCACGAAACTACCGACGATTTAGATTTTCCACACCAAAGCATCATCGAACATTTGCCGTCTTGCACTAATCTGATTTATAAAATCGCTATCGATCAGAATATTAAAATCAATCAATCCGCCGCCGAAAATATCTTCCAAGGTTTACTTTCCGATACTCTTGGCCTTACCACTGCCGGCGTCACCGCTGATACTTTCCGCGTCGCCGCCCACCTTACCGAACTTGGCGCCGACATCAATAAACTCGAAGAAAATCGCAAAGAATATATGAAGAAGTCTCGTCGTATTCTCGATTACAAAGCCGACCTCATCAAGCGCATCGAGTATAGCCTCGACGATAAGCTTTCAACCATCCATATTCCTTGGTCTGATATTACCGAATTTTCCGATGAATACAATCCAAACGCCCTCATTCTCGAAGAAATGAAGATGGTCGAAGGCGTAGAAGTCGCTGTCGCCATTAAAACCTACCCAGATGGCAAAGTTACTGGCAAAATTCGCACCTCCAAGCCAATCGCCGACAAGGTCGCTGGCTATTTTGGTGGCGGCGGTCATCCTTTTGCCGCTGGTTTTCGCACCTACGACACTACTTATGATGATGTATTACGTGACTTAGTTTTCTGTTGTAATGATTTACTTTTTAAATCCGAAGAAACTAATTAATCGAGAAATATCATGACTAAACTTCACTTATTCAATACCAAAACTCGCCAAATCGAAGAATTCATTCCTCAAAATCCAGAAAATGTCAAAATCTATACCTGTGGACCTACTGTCTACAGTTTCGCACACATTGGGAATTTTGCTAGCTACATCTATTGGGATTTATTAGTCCGCACTCTCAAGATTAACCACCTAACCCCGCACCGTATTATTAATATTACCGACGTTGGGCATCTCGCATCTGATGCGGATGACGGGGAAGATAAGCTGGAAAAAGGTGCCAAGCGTGAGAATAAAACTGTCTGGGAAATCGCTAAATTCTACGAAGCAGCCTTCATTCAAGATTTTAATGCTCTAAATTTATTACCACCTACCAAGTTCTGCCGCGCCACCGACTACATTCAAGAAGATCTTGAAGTGATTAACACCTTAATTGAGCGTGGATACACCTACGAAACTTCCGATGGGATTTATTTTGATACCAGTAAATTTGCTACCTATGCTGATTTTGCTAGACTTGATCTAGATAACCTACGTGCTGGCGCCCGCGTCGATTTTAATTCCGAAAAACGCAATATTTCTGATTTTGCTATCTGGAAATTTATTAAACCTGGCGAAGATCATGCTATGCAATGGGATTTTCAAGGGAAAAAAGGTTATCCAGGCTGGCATCTAGAATGTTCCGCCATCTCGCATTTCGAATTAGGCGAACCACTCGACATTCATGCTGGCGGCATCGACCATATTCCAATTCATCACACCAACGAGATTGCTCAATCCGAAGCGGCTTTTGGTAAAACTATGGCCAATTATTGGCTCCACGCCAATTTTATTACTATAGACAACCAAAAAATTAGTAAATCCCTTGGCAATACCTACTCCATTCAAGATCTAAGAGACCGCGGCTTCTCACCACTTGATTTTAAGCTCTGGATTTTACAAGGACATTATCAATCCGAACGAAATTTCACCTTCGAAGGTCTTACTGCCGCCAAAAATCGTCGTCTGCATTGGCTAAATCGCCTCGCTAAGACCCTACAAGAAACCATCCTCACCGAGAATCAATCCCACTTTCTCGCACAGCCTCAAACGTCCGAATATCAAACCACTGAATTACAAGAAAAACTCATCGCCATCATTAATCAGAACCTTAACTCCGCTGAGGTCTTTGCTGAAATTGATCAAAATGAATTAAGTTTAGATGATTGGCGTTTTGTCGATGAATTATTCGGACTTCGTTTCTTCGATAGTCTTATTCTCCCATCAAGCGAAATTCAAACTCTTATTAAAGAACGCGCTGAAGCTAAACAAAATAAAGATTACGCCAAGGCCGACCAGATTCGTGAAGAATTAAAATCTCATAATTTTAGTATTTTAGACACCAATCAAACCAGTTTCTGGCAATATCTCGAATCACCAATGCTATAATCAAATAAAGGAGTATATGTCACGCACAATTGATATCGATACAAAAACATTTGTCCGCTTTTGGCTAGTCTTAATTGCTTTTGCCGCCGCCGGATTTTTCATTATTAAAGCTGCCGGTGGTCTAATTATCGTCGGAATTTCCGCCTTCTTAGCGATTTCTCTCCACCCGCTCGCCAAACAAATCGATAAAATCGACAAGCGTAAAAGTCGCCCCGGACTTTCTTCCGCATTGGCAGTCTTTACTATCGCTCTGGCTTTTACCATCATTGTGGGCGTAATTGGCCCGGTTATTGTCGAGCAAGTTTCTAATTTTCTTGCCACCGCCCCAGCCAAAATTTCCGAAGTTATCGATCACTTAGATATTAATGGTATTGGCAATTACTTTGGCATTTCTAATCTCCAAGACAGTCTAACTTCCGGTATCAAGAGTTTCAGCAGTACAATGCTCGGTAATATTAGCAATATCGCCGTCGGCAGTATTGGTGCCATCAGTAATATTATTACCAGTGTCATCCTCACCATTGTGCTTACTATTCTTTTTATGCTCGATGGGCCAACTATGCTAAAAGACTTCTGGCGCGTCATGGCTGTAAAAGATAAAAAATCCGCCAAAGTCTGGCAGCACGTTACCAGTCGCATGAGTAATGTCGTCGCCGCCTATGTCTCTTCTCAAGTCTTTATCGCTCTACTTGACGGCCTCATGACCATGCTCGGCGTTTTTGTTATCACTCTCATCTTCAATCTTCCGGTCACTCTTGCCATACCTCTCGGCCTCATTTCCTTCCTCTTCTTCCTCATCCCAATGTTTGGTCCAGTCATCGGCTGCATCTTGAATACTACTCTACTTTTCATCAACGCTCCAGGCGCCGCGATCGCTTTCTTCATTTTCTACCTCATCTATCAGCAAATCGAAAACAATATCATCGGCCCTCGCATTCAGGGCAAGGGACTCAATCTTCCGCCACTTGCGATTTTAGTTTCCATCACCATCGGTATGTATGCTTTCGGTTTGATTGGCTGTATTGTGGCAATCCCGATCGCTGGCTGCATTAAAATTCTTTTCGAAGAAGCTTCCAATATCCGCGCTGCACTTGATGATGAAAAATAATTAAAACTCCAAGCATCATCTAGAGATAGGCTAAGCCTCGAAAATCAAATCTCTCCGATTTGCTTGACTAGTCATCTAAAATCTCACATAATTAATAAGCACTTAAAAAGGAAAAAATTACTATGGAACAAGTTTTACCATTTCTTGAAGGAATGTTTTATATTGCAACTACTGATGGCGATCAGCCACACCTACGCATTTTCGATGCCGCTGGTATTCTCGACGGCCACCTCTATATTGGTACTAAATCCAATAAACAGGTTTACGCTCAAATCGAAAAAAATCCTAAGGTCGAAATCTATGTCTTTAGCAACGAATTAGGCCTCATGCGTTTTACCGCCGAAGCTAAAACTGTTGCCGACAAGGAATTAAACCAAAAAGCCTACGAATCTACCGGCAAGACCTACGACGAAGCTTCTGCTGCTATTGAGCTCACCAACGTTCGTGGCTCTATCAAAACTAAAGACGGCGAAACCGTAGAGCTTAATTTCTAAGATGGACAAGCAAGTTAGAAAACGCAATCTCTTAATTTATTTCACCGCCATCTCGGCTGGAATCCTTTTGATCTCAAACTTGGCTGCGACTAAGCTTTGGGACCTCTTCGGCATTCCAGTCGACGGGGGCGTAATTAGTTTTCCAATTTCCTACATTCTCGGTGATATTATAATTGAATTTTACGGACACAAAACCGCCAAGCATATCATTCTCGGCAGTCTCTTAGTTAATATCATTGCTGCACTCACTTTTTGGATCGTCATCGCCCTTCCACCATTTGCTGGCACTGAAGGCATGCAGGAATCAATTGCTAACGTCTTAGGCTTTGCGCCACGTATTATTATTGGTTCACTCACTGCCTACCTATTTTCACAGTTTTCCAACAACTACATCTTCGAAAAGATTAAGCAGAAGACTGGTCAAAAACTCTTCATCGTTCGCGCTCTCACCTCTTCTTTCGTAGCTCACTTTTTCGATACACTTGTTTTCGAAACCGTCGCCTTCCTCGGTGTCCTGGCTTCCTCGGACTTCCTAAATCAAGCCATTTTTGCTTATATTATCGGGATTGGCATCGAAATCGTCTTGTCACCAGTCGAAATTCTGATTGTAAATAATCTCCGCAAATATATTCCAGCCCATAAGGTTGAAACCGCAAAACTCACCGAAGAGGTGTCTGAAAAATAGGGAATTATGACAACTCCCGGTTTCTCATTCGAAATTAACGAACGTATTCCTGGCGCACTTGGTCGTGCCGGGACTATTCATACGCCACATGGCGATATTAAAACTCCAGCTTTTATGGCGGTTGGTACCACCGGAGCCATTCGTTTTCTTTCGCCAGAAGAACTCCATCAAACCAAAGCTCAAGCCATGCTTAGTAATGGTTACCACCTTCGTCGCAAATCACAAGAAATTGCGGAAGCCGGTGGCTTAGCCAGCTGGTCAAATTGGCATGGACCAACTCTCACCGATTCTGGTGGTTTTCAAGTCATGTCACTCGGCTCTGGTCTTGGTAAAGTCGTCTCCATGGAGCGCGAGCGTGGCGTGGTTAATACTGCCCACCAAGAACGCCTCGCCCACGTTACCGAAGATGGGGTTAATTTCCGCGACCCTTTCGATGGTCAACCAGATTTTATTGGCCCAGAAGAATCTATGCAGATTCAATGCCGTATCGGCGCCGATATTCACATGGCTTTTGATGAACTTACTTCCTTAGCCGACAGCTACGAATATAATGTTGAGGCTCTCGCCCGTACCGAACGTTGGGCTAAACGTAGTCTCGACGAGCATTTTAAATTACGTGACTCACTCGGCTACCGTCAAAGCCTTTATGGAGTTCTACAGGGTGGTCGCTGGGAAGATTTAAGGCGCAGTACGGCCAAAAAATTTGGCAAAATGCCATTTGATGGCTATGGCCTTGGTGGCGCCTTTCTTAAGGAAGACCTCGGTGAAATTTTACGTTGGTGTAATGAGGAATTACCTGAAAACAAACCTCGTCACCTACTGGGACTTTCCCATCCGGACGATATTTTAATTGGTACCGAAATGGGCGCCGACACTTTCGACTGTGTCGCACCGACCCGCGAAGCTCGCCACGGTAAAATTTATACCAAATACGGCGATATTAATCTGCGTAAGTTTAAGGATAGCAATGAATTACTTGATGCCCACTGCGACTGTACTACTTGTAGAGCTGGTTGGACCAGGGGACAATTGCGTGCGCTTTGGAAATCTGGTGATCCAGAACTCAAGCGTCAATATTATAATCTTGCCACTGCTCATAATTTACGTTTCATTATTCGCCTCACCGAACAAATTCGTGAAAGTATTTTGAATCAGACTTTTGCTGAATTTAAAAAACAATTTTTACATGATTATTATCAAAAATAAGAACCATAATCGTGATAAAATAGATTAGTGGAAAATAAAGTTTCATTCTTCAAAAGATATCCAATCGTTAAAGATTTTTGTAATTTAATCTTTTTTATTATCTGTGTCGTACTTGGCACCATGTTTCTCAACGCCTACGTTTTTCGCTCCTATAATGTCGTCGGACACTCCATGGATAACACCTTAAGCGAAAATGACCGTTTAATCGTCAATCGTCTAGCCGTCAGCATGAGTCATCTGTCAGGTAAGGAATACGTACCAGAACGTGGTCAAATCATTGTTTTTCTCAATGGTGAATCCAGTGGTAAACTTACCTGTAGTGTCGATCCTACCATTAAGGATCAATACATCATCAAGCGCGTTATTGCTTTCCCAGGTGAACGCGTCGTAGTAAAAGATGGTAAAATTACGGTTTATAATGACCAAAATCCCAACGGCTTCGATCCCGATGCTGCTACCAGAAAATCTGCTACCGACGGGCCAAAGCAAAACACCTCCGGCGAAGTCGACACGACCGTTCCAGACGGTGAAATTTTCGTGGTCGGCGACAACCGTGAGGGGACCCACTCCTACGATTCACGTTATGGGCTCGGCACCATTCCATACTGCCGTATCATCGGACCAGTACTCATGCGACTTTATCCCTTCGATCACGTTCGTTTATTTTAATAATAAGGTATAATATACTATATGGCAGATTATGTAATTATCCGACGTGGCCGCAATATTCTGAGTACAATCTTACATGTGCTACTCAATTTAGTGCTTGCAATTGCCACTATTTTCTTAAACCTTGCCACGGCAAGTTTCATTCCAGGTTGTGTATTAGTATTACTCTCTAAATGGCGTATGTTCGCCGTGCGTCCACGCTACTTATTTGTTAATATCAAATCCAACCTAGTCGACCTCATCATGGGTTTTTCTTTCGTTTTTCTTGCCTATTGTGCCGGAAATATTTTAAGCCCACTACATTACGTATTAACAGCCCTCTATTCACTCTGGCTCATCATTCTCAAGCCAATGTCTTCCAACTTCGCCACTAAGCTCCAGGCTCTCCTCGCAGTATTTTTCGGCAGCACCGCGATCACCCTGATGGTAGCTGGCAGTAGCTCCGGTCTCACTGTTCTATTAAATTTTATCCTCGGTTTTGCCGTAGCACGTCACGTCTTGGTACAGAGCGAAGATACTGAATACGGCTTAATCACCCTAATTTCTGGTCTACTTTTCGCCGAGATTTCCTGGCTAGCTGAATTCTGGCTCATCGTCTATTCTTTCAAGGCCTTCGGGATAATTATTCCGCAAGTCTCCATTATTCTGACAATCTTAGCGTTCCTCGCCGGCCTACTTTATCAAAACGCCAGTCAAAATGACCAGAAAATTGAAAAGAAAGATATTCTCGTACCTACAATTTTTGCTATTTCCGTAATCCTGATAATCGTGCTGTGGTTTAGTAAACCGCTATTTAATGTCTAATCTTACGTTTAAGGAGGTAAAAAATGAACGAAGATAAAAGTAATTTTGAACCAAAAGACTCAACCGATTTAGAAGAAGTAAAAAACATCTCTGAATCAGAAGATCTCGAATCTACCGATTCATCCGTGAATCCAGTCGAAGAGTCTGAAGCTACCGACACCTCAGAACATTCCGAAGCTTCAGAACGATCCAAAAACGAAACCGAAGTTGAAGTTGAAACTGAAACCGATTCCGAGACCGAAGATGAATCTGAGACCGAAGATAAATCTGAATCTGAAACCGAATCTAAAGATGAATTAGAAGCTGAATCTAAAGACGAAGTAGAGAACACCGACCAAAATGATTCTACTGATAATGTAAAAGCCGAAGAGTCTACGGAATCAAAAAACGAAAAGAAATCTCAAGCTAAAACTGGCAAAAATCGCTTCGCTACCTTTGCTAGTCTCGTAGCCGTCGCCTTATCAGGCACCGCGCTTTATTATGCCTACAACCGTCCTACTACTTCAATTTTCCATAGTAGTAATTCGGCCAGCAATAATGCCGCTACCTTTGCTGAAGGATCAATTTCCGAAATTGCCAATTCTGTCTCGAAAAGTGTTGTTTCAATCATCACCAATACTAGCACCACTGGTTCTTTCTTCACTGGTCAAGTTTCCCAGGCTGCTGGTACCGGTTTTATTCTTAGTAGCGACGGCTATATCGCCACTAACAAGCACGTCGTCGCTAACGCTACCAAAATTGGCGTTATCCTCGATGATGGATCGACCTATGAAGACGTTGAATTAATCGGTACTGATCCAATCAATGACTTTGCGATTGTTAAAATCAAAGACGTTAAGAATCTCACACCAATCAAAATCGGCGATAGTAAAACTACCAATATCGGCCAGCAAGTTGTAGCTATTGGCAACGCGCTTGGTACCTACCAAAACTCCGTCACCTCCGGAATCATCTCTGGTAAAGGTCGTAGCCTCACCGCCTCTGACTCTTCTCGCACTACCTATGAAACCCTTTCCGATATGATCCAAACCGATGCCGCAATCAATGGTGGTAATTCCGGTGGACCACTCGTCAATGCCGCCGGTGAAGTGATTGGCATTAATACCGCCTATGCCAGCCAAGGAAATAACGTTGGCTTCGCTATCCCTATCAATAGCGTCAAGGGAATTATGGCCGGCGTCCTCAAAGATGGCAAATTCGAACGCGCCGTATTAGGTGTCCGTTATCAAACCATCACCCCGCTTATTGCCAAAGAGAAGAAACTTGATGTCACAGCTGGCGCCTATGTCAAAGGCTCAAACAATGCCTCCGCCGTCATAAAGGGTAGCGCTGGCGACAAGGCTGGCATTAAAGATGGCGACATCATTACTGCCGTTAATGGCACCAAAATCGGCACTGCCGGCTCTCTTGGTAGCTTAATTGGCGAATACGCCGTTGGCGACACGGTTAAACTTGAAGTCTATCGTGATAAAAAATATATTGAACTCGAAGTAAAACTAGAAGCTTATGACGCCGATAGTGCCAAAGTTACCACCAACAAAAAGTCCGATGACGACGAAGAATAAAATCAAAAAATAACCCTCCGGGGTTATTTTTTATCTATTATAATATGTATTATTGGAATTCTTATTTTAACTAAAAATTCCACCAAAAAATTATTTCAGCTTATCCACTGGATAGAAAAATCCTAAAATTAAATCTTTCTTTAATCCTAACTCGAAACCTAATTCTTCCGCATAATCAGTAATTTTTTGCTGCTGACTCATATCTGATTCGATAATCACATAATTTGTTTCAATTTCATTCTGAATTTCTGACTCCGAAAGTTCTTCCAGGTTTTTCGCAGTAAAATAATTTCGCTTAATTTGATCAAGCAAACGGTAAATTTGTGCCAAACCATCCTTATCCGCATAAAGCGCTAGTTTTGGTTCATACTGCAATTCTGGTGACTGCCACTCCCAAGATTCATCCACGTATGGTAAGTTTGCCACAATAATCTCTGGGCGAATCTTCAAGCGTAAAATCGTCGAAAGAAGGTCTGATTTGTAAAATTTAATATTTTTTACCCCCAATTTATCCCGGTTAATTCGTGCCACAGTTAGCGCATCTTTCGAAATGTCGAGACCAATCACCTGGCTATTTGCGCATTCCAAAGCCACCGAAAGACCGATACAGCCCGAACCGGTCCCCACATCCACAATTGTCACCGGCTTTTTTATATCGGATTGCTCTCCGCTATTAAATTTCCCATCAATAATTCGATAATAAAGTTTTCCCGCCAGCTCCGCCGCGAGTTCCGTCTCCGGACGGGGAATTAAAACATTTTGATTCACCAAGAAAGGTCGCCCCATAAACCATTTCACCCCTAGAATATATGCGAGTGGCACCTTATTTGAGCGCAAAGCCACCATCTGATCCGCTTTCTTCCGCGCTTCATCAGAGATTTTATCCGCTCCGTGAGTCACGAAAAAACTGCGGTCTTGTACATCCATTGAGACCGCCAAAATAATCTCCGCCTCTGTCGGATTGATAATCTGCTTCGAAACATCCAGCCAACTTTTTACCGTGGTTGCCATTTTCTCCTTTGAAAATTATTCAGAAATACCGTTTTCCGTACGAATTACATCGAGCTCACACTTCTTCAATTCTGAGATAATATCGTCAATATCACCATCCATTACTGCATTTACATTCGATCTGGAATAATGAATGCGGTGATCTGTCACGCGATCCTGTGGGAAGTTATAGGTACGAATCTTCTCCGATCGGTCGCCCGTACCAATCAAGTTTTTACGCGCTGCCGAAGCATTTTTCGCCGCCTCTGCTCGCTGAATATCATTTAAGCGTGTACGTAGTACCATCATGGCACGCTCCTTATTTTGACGGAGAGACCGCTCATCTTGCATTGCCACCATAATTCCGGTCGGCAAATGCGTAATACGAATAGCTGAGTTAGTCGTGTTCACTGATTGACCACCATGTCCGCCCGCGTGAAAAATATCAATCCGTAAATCTTTTTCATCAATCACAATTTCCGACTCCTCCACCTCCGGCAAAGCCACCACCGTCACCGTAGAAGTATGAATGCGCCCCTGCGACTCGGTCACTGGCACACGTTGCACGCGATGTACACCACCTTCAAATTTCATCGTCCCGAAAGGCGTGTCTCCGTCCATCTTAAAGACCACCTCTTTCACACCACCGGTTTCATTTAAGCTTTCATTCATCAGTTCCACTTTAAAACCATGTTTTTCTGCATAGCGTAAATACATACGATAAAGTTCGCCCGCAAACAACGAAGCCTCATCGCCACCGGCCCCAGCTCGAATTTCCATAATCACTGGCTTGTGATCATCCGGATCACGTGGAATTAGCTTATCATCAAGTTGCCTAGTTAAATCCGTAATTTTTTCGGTAAGCTCTTGAATTTCAAGCTTTGCCATCTCGCCAAGTTCAGGATCTAAAACAATCGCTTCATCATCCTTAATTTGCTGCTCTGCGCGAGTAATTTCATTTTTTAAATCCAAAATTGATTCGACCTCTGCCTTCCTCTTCGATTTTGCAGCAAAATCACTCTCGAGGTAAACCTTCGGGTTTTCCAAGAATTGATTAAGTTGAGTTAATTCCAACTCTAAACTTTTGATTTTTTCGTCCATATTAGGTTAATTATATAATAACTTTTCGAAGAATCCAATCAAAAACTCAAACTTCCAAACCTATTACGCTTATTTGACAAAATAAACTAATTATGCTACAATATAGCAATCATGGATTTAATCCATCGTACATTAATGTCGTTTTTCATTTGTTTTGTCTAATGCTTGGCAGCGTAGGGTATATAAATTTTGTATCTCCTGCGCTGCTAAGCAGCAAATAACCCCTGTTTGTATTGACTCATACTGAGTCTTATTAAAGAAAGGAGATTTGCGCTATGACAAATCAAACAATTAACACTAAAAATCTTGTTACTGAATACTTAAGAAACATTGAACTGCCATCTGACTTTGACTTACCATTTCTTGGTAATGAAAATCTTGAAAATCTAGCAGGGTATTATCTGACTAAAGAAACGATGATCTCTTGTGTAACCAGTTCTCCTCAGTCTGAAATGGATATTTCTGAAAATGAATTAAATCAATTAGAACAAGAGCAAGATGAGTCCTTCAATTCCGTCCAGATGATTCTGGCAGCCATGAAACAGGCAGAGTCAAAACCTCTTCTTGCAACTATTCGCTCTGATCGATGGTTTAATAACGGTGACGAAGTAGTGTGCTTCATTCAAGATGACGGCGACGAAGCTTTACTAAAAAAGAATGTTTTTGTCACCGGTAAGGTAACTGCCGACTGGAAGCAGCACGAAGGCTATGTTTCTATTCTCGCCAATGAAAAAGTTCACACTGGTGACAATCAGGACGGACACGGACTGAGCTTCACTACGCGTGACCCACGCATAGTGAAGGTCAGGGAGTATAACTACCTCAAGAATCACCCCGATTATCTGAAGATGTGGATTACTAACCACTCCACCTTGCTTCAATTCAATCCTGAACCAATGCTTCAGGTATTCGCTGAACAATAACAGTAATTAGTGTTAAGAAAAAACGATAATACCTCCTAGTTATAGGAGGTATTTTCTTTTTCCGATTTATTCTCAAGTTTTACTAAGCCAATCAGCCCATGTTCTTCCATCGGAAGTTTACTAATTCTCTGGGTTACTAAATACATCGCTAAGTGTTCGTTAACTTTCTAATTGAACTACATAAAATCCTTTTGAGAAAGCCCGATAGTCGTTAGCCGTCCAGCGTATGAGTATCCAGGAGAAACTAGCAAAAATGCTATAATAACTTCATAATCAATCCAATAATAAATCAATGTCTGAACCTCTTAGATAAGCACCCCAAAAAAAACTTTTATGGTAAAATTATTTTAAGGTTATATATAAAGGAATATAAAATGCAAGAAAAGCTAAATAATAGACCAGAAAACGATACTGAAAATAATAAAAATCTAGATACTCTAGCCGGAATGTCAGAAAGCTTTAACGCAGAGAAAGCAAAGCAATTAGTGCATGAATACAATGAAACACACCACAACCAAGTTTCAGACAATCACGACAGTGATAGTTATCTAACTAAACAAGAGTCGCTTAAGAATGTTGAGGTATTAACCCCACAAGAAGCCTCAAAAGAATATCTTGACACCCTAATAGACCTTAGTAAAGGCTTTACTCAAAAAGAGGATTCTTTTTTAAAGAAGAGTGTCCTATATGCACAAGACCGCACATACTCTAGTGGATTAATTGCCGGCGACAATACGAAAGTAGTAAAAAATCTTTTAGGAATAGCCACGGGAAAAAACTACACTGATGAACATAACAAGCGTACAGACGAAATAGACTTGCCTCAGGCATATAATAGTCCGTATTACCTTGGAAAAGAAAAAGAGAAATTTAGGGGTTTTGAAAATCCCTACATACAAAAAGAGTATTCTATTGCTTTAGTTGACGAAATTCTGGCAAACAAAGAAGCTCTCGATACTTTTAACGCAAATCGATCAATCGAACAGGAGAAGGCAGAAATTGCCGAGTTGAAGCACAACAAAGAAGTAGCTACAGAAAAACTTAGAGATATTAAGTACGGTAAATTTAATAAGATTAAACTAGCATTATATAAAACATTTAATAAAGACGGTTTGTCAAAACTAGAAAAAGACTATAGTGTTGATGACTTCAGGTCCTCTGCTGAAAAAACAGAAGAATGGCTATATAGAAAACTTGACAACGCTCTTAGTGCCGCATATGAAATACCTACCCCAGAAGGTGTTCGTAATAAATCTGACTACGTTGATAATCACCGCGAATCCATCCGTCAGGAACAAGAATCACATCTATTCAATGAAAATAATAGAGAAAAAATTAATCGTGCATATGAAATTCGCCATAAACTAATCAAAGACGGTTTATTACCTGAAAATCCACGCCTTTTTAAGGAGAGTTGATACTAGGTAGACTTACACAAAAAACATCAGGGAATACTACCTGATGTTTTTTATTCAAACAATAACCCCCATCTTTTTTCTTTTCCAACAAAAAATCCCTTCCCGGGATTTCAAAAAATGTCTTGGTGGATCTTACTGGGCTCGAACCAGTGACCTTACGAATGTGAATCGTACGCTCTAGCCAACTGAGCTAAAGATCCATAACTTCTCCATTATAATATATAATTCCACTTTTCACAAAAAAATAAGGCCATTTGGCCTTATTTTAGACTTAAGCTTCAGCTTTTTCTGCTTTTTTCTCAGCTTCTTTGATCTGCTTGGCAGCTTTGTTAGCGAGAGCCTGTTTCAAAGCTTCTGCTTTCATAGCACGAGCCTTGAAGCGGTCAACGCGACCTTCGGTATCGATAATCTTCTCTTCACCGGTAAAGAATGGGTGAGAAGCCGAAGAAATTTGAACCTTCACGAGTGGATATTCATTTCCATCGGTCCACTTGATAGTCTCTTCGCTCTTAGCGGTAGACTTGGTCAAGAAAGAAAAGTTCGCAGCGTCATCAGCAAAAACCACAAAGCGATAATCTTTTGGATGCAATTCTTGTTTACTCATAATTAGTCACCATTTTATCAGATACTCGCGGTTTTTTCAATAGGGAATTAGCTTTACAGATTCCACCTCTTATGTTAAGATAGAAAAGTAATTAATTTAATGAAACAGCTTCATCCGTTTTCCTGAAGACAAGATGAAGTGAAGGGAAAGGAAAACATGTCCAAGACTATCGACATGAAAGAACTCCTCGAAGCAGGAGCTCACTTTGGTCACAAGACCTCACGTTGGCACCCAAAAATGGCCCCATACATCCATAGCAAGCGCCAAGACACTCACATTATTAATCTTGAAAAGACCGTAGCTGGCCTCGAAGAAGCTCTTGCTCTTACCAAGAAAATTGCTAAAGACGGCAAGAAAATTCTTTTCGTTGGCACCAAAAAGCAACTCAAAACCATCGTTAAAGAAGCCGCTGAATCTGTCGACATGCCATACGTTACCGAACGTTGGGTCGGTGGTACTCTTACCAACGTCGAAACCGTTAACCGCCAAATCAAGAAGGTTAAAGACCTCGAACGCCGCATGAAGACCGGTGAACTCGAAGCTCGCTATTCTAAGCTCGAAGTTCAACGCTTCCAAGAAGAAATTGCCGTACTTAACACTCGTTACGGTGGTATCAAAGACATGACTGATCAACCAGCTGCTATCATTGTCACCGATGCTTGCGAAGATAAGAACGCTATCAAGGAAGCCAAGACTCTTCACATCCCTGTAATCGCTATTTGTGATACCAATGTTGATCCAACCGATATCGACATCGTCATTCCAGCTAACGACGATTCCACTAAGGCTGAAAAGCTCATTCTTGATTACTTTGTCGAAGCTATCAAATCCGCCAAAAACTAATTTTCATCTATTAAGGAGATAAAAATGGCAGAAATTACCATTGAAAATATCAAAAAACTTAAAGAATTATCTGGCGTAGGTCTCACCGATGCTAAAAAAGCTCTTGTCGAAGCCGATGGCGATTTTGACAAAGCTCTCAAGGCTATGCGTGAAAAAGGCCTCACTAAGGCTGAAAAGCGTGGCGACCGTGAAACCCGCGAAGGTATCGTCGACGCTTACATTCACGACGGCCGTCTCGGCGCTATCATCGAAGTAAACTGTGAAACTTCTTTCGTCGCTAACACCGATGAGTTCAAAGATCTTGCTCACAAACTTGCTATGCAAGTTGCTTCCATGGCCCCACTTTACGTTTCCGAAGAAGATATTCCAGCCGAAACTATGAAGGCTAAAATGGAAGAATTCGAAGCTAACTTCAAGGGTCCAGAAAATATGAAGGAACAAATCCTTTCTGGCCAAGTCAAAAAAGCTTTCTCCGACAAAGTTTTGATGCTCCAACCTTACATTCTCGATGATTCTAAGACTGTTGCAGAATTCATCAAGGAGATGATTGCAAAAACTGGTGAAAACATCACCGTTAAGCAATTCAAGCGCATCGAACTCGGCGTTACTGAATAAAATATTTGTTCATATATAAAAATAGAGTAGGCGAAAAACCTATTCTATTTTTCTTGTGCTAAAATAGATATATGAATATTTTATTTGGTGCTTTTATCGGCCTTATCGCCCTCACATTACTCGTCGTCATTCACGAATTTGGCCACTTCATTATGGCAAAAAAATCTGGTGTCAGAGTTAATGAATTCGGCATCGGTCTTCCGCCACGCAAACTCGCCTGGTTGCATCTTCCAGCCAAAGAAGTCCAAAAGTTTTATGATCAATTAAAATCCGAATCTAAGGCCAAAGTTAATCAAAAACGTCTCCAGAAATTACTCACCATGGGGAAGGATAAAACTAAAAAAGATAAATATGTCTGGTTTTTCATTCCTAGCACCGAATACAAGAATGACCCACTTTACAAACAAGATTATCTAATTTTCAGTATCAATCTCCTGCCACTTGGTGGTTTTTGTACCATGGATGGGGAATCAGATGCTGAAACCAAGCCCCATACTTTTGGCGCCACGAATTATCTTCAAAAAACTGCCATTCTTTTCGGCGGTGTTACCATGAACTGGCTTTATGGTATTCTAATTTTTACCATTCTCGCCATTACCGGCATGCCTCAATTTATGAATAATCAATTCAATATCAATGAAAAAGCGCATTTCACCATGCCAAAAATCTATATTGATAAAATTATCGAAGACTCTCCAGCCAGTCATAGCACTCTGAAGGCTAATACAATTATCCATGATGCTAAAGCCAAGAATGAAGATAACTGGAAAGTGCTAACCTCCACCCTTGATGTTCAAGATTTTAACAAATCTCATCTCGGGCAAACTGTAGTCTATCGTACCTTCGATCCGACCACCAAGGACACTAGCGAACACGAAGTCACCTTAAATTCAGGAGATAATTCACCAGCTCTTGGCATTTCCATGCGTATGGATGGGCAATTCCTCGCCCATTATTCCGTAATCGATGCGCCACTCATCGGTCTTGGCACCACCGCCCAAATTACTGGCGAAACTTTCCGTGGTCTTTATGATATGGTGAAGAATCTCTTCTCTGGAGTTGCTAAACAAATTACCGGTAATCAAGAAGCTAAAGAATCTGGCAAGCAAGAACTCGCCAAAGCCGGTGAATCCGTCTCTGGTCCAGTCGGCATTATCGGTGTCATCTTCCCAAGCTTTGTCAGTGCTGGTCTCACCGAACTACTCTTCCTTACCGCCATCATCTCCATTTCACTCGCTTGTATGAATGTTCTGCCAATTCCAGCCCTCGATGGTGGCCGCTGGACCATGATTACTATCTCGAAATTAATCAAGAAAAAACTTTCCACCGAGGCAGAAGGGAAAATTATTGCCACCACCTTCCTTTTCCTCTTCGCCATGTTTATTCTCGTCACGATTTTAGATCTAATCCGTATCTTCCATTAATATGACATCAAAACCTTCATTTTCAAGTAAAATTGTCAAATCACTAAAATCCGGTTCAGATCTCGTTTATCTTCCAATCTTAGCTATTGTCACTTTTTATGCCGCGCAATTTATCGTGGGTGTACCAATGCTAGTCATTCTTGGCTCCGACACCTTAAAAACACCCCTCGCTGCTACATTTTTTTCCGCCTTAGTCTATACCCTAAGTTTTCTTTTTCTCCTCCTCACTTTTAAACATCTAAAACCACTCAGGGCTCCCGTCGCCCGTAACGAGCTTGGCTTAAATAATTTAGTCACCTTCTCCGATATTGGGCTCGCGCTCGCCGGCTTCTTCGGTTATCTCGCTTTTTCTGCCATTCTTACCGCACTTTTCTCAGTTTTTTCATGGTTTAATCTTAATGAAGCTCAACCCCTACTTTATTCCACCTTAATTTCGCCATCTGGCAAAATTCTAGCAGCTATTGCACTGGTAATAGTCGGACCGATTCTTGAAGAGGTTATCTACCGCGGACTTATCTACGGCAAACTTCGAAAAAACCATTCATTGGTCACCTCAATCTTAATCGTTTCTGTTCTTTTTGGTTTTCTCCACGGTCAATGGAATGTCGGCGTCGATGTCTTCACACTCAGCGTGGTCGCCTGTTTGATGCGCGAAACTACTGGTACGATTTATGCCGGAATCATTTTACACATCCTCAAAAACACCATTGCCTTTTATTTTCTATTTATGGCCTAATACTAGCCTTAATTAAATAAATATATTAAAAAAGAGGCTACTCGGCCTCATTTTTTAATCTATCCAATTTTAAGCAACTTCGAGAATTTCACCCTTATTACCATTTGGTAGGGTATATTCATCACCCTCTTTTTTACCAATTAAAGCCTTACCAATTGGTGAAATATCTGAGATGCGACCATTTAATGGGTCAGCTTCTACGGCACCCACGATTGAATAAGTATGCTCTTTACCCAGCATCTTAATTTTCACGGTCGAACCAACGGCAATTTTGCTACCCTTAGCCGCCTTAATGATTTCCGCATTCTTTAGAATATCTTGAATCTCCAAAATACGTCCTTCCACTTGGCGTTGTTCCGCACGAGCATCCGAATATTCTTGATTTTCCTTCAAATCGCCAAAGGAACGGGCAGTCGCCAAACGATCGGCGATTGCTGGACGCATTTTAATCAGACTTTTCAACTCATTCTCAAGATTTTTCTTACCATCTTGAGTTAAACTTACTGTTTTTTTCATAGGAATAAAAAATACAATCTTTCTTTTAATATAATTACCTCATTAAAAAATACACGAAGCCCCAAAAAATGTCAACTTATCTCTGTTATTTTCATTTTTCTGTGATACAATTAGAATATTATTATTTTAAACAGGAAAGGTAAAGGATGAAGTTAAGTCAATCATTTATCAAGACCTTCCGTGAAGTAGGAAAAGAAGAAACCAGCCGTAACGCTGAACTTCTCATCCGCGCTGGCTACATTTACAAGGAAATGGCCGGTGTTTATGATTTCTTACCACTCGGATTGATCACATTAAACAAAATTCAAGACATCATCCGTGACGAGCTCGATGCCATCGGCTGTCAGGAGATGCAAATGACTGCGCTTCAGAACCCCGAATCCTGGGTCAAAACTGATCGCTGGCGCGATGACGTCATCGATGTCTGGTTTAAAACTAAACTTAATGCCGGCGGCGAATTGGGCCTCGCTCCTACTCACGAAGAGCCACTCACCAATTTAATGACCAAATACATTTCTTCTTACAAGGACCTCCCAGTCTACGTCTATCAATTCCAAACCAAGTTCCGAAACGAACTTCGTGCCAAATCTGGTATTCTACGTACTCGCGAGTTCCTCATGAAAGATCTCTATAGCTTCTCGACCGATAAAGAGTCTCACGAGAAGTTCTACCGCGAAGTCGAAGAGGCCTACAAGCGCATCTATGTCCGTCTCGGCCTCGGGGATTGTACCTACGAAACTTACGCCTCTGGTGGTGCTTTCTCTAAATATAGTCACGAATTCCAGACTATCACTCCAGTTGGTGAAGACGTTATTTATTTCAACGATGATAAGTCTATTGTCTTGAACGAAGAAGTCGTAATCGATGAAGTTCTAAATGACCTCGGCGTTAAAAAGGAAGACCTTCACTCTACCGCCGCTGCCGAAGTTGGTAATATTTTCACTCTTAGCTATAAATTCTCCGATCCAATCGGCCTCAAATACGACGACAAGGATGGCGAAAAGAAAACCGTCTTCATGGGTAGCTATGGTATCGGTGTTTCCCGCGTTATGGGTGTAATTGCTGAAAAGTTTGCTGATGAAAAAGGTCTTGTCTGGCCAGAAAATATCGCACCTTTCAAATATTACTTGATCGGCCTTGGCGATGAAGCCGCGAAGATCACTGTCGAACTTCATGATGCTCACCGCAAAGAAATCTTGCTCGATGATCGCGATATGCGCATCGGTGAAAAACTTACCGATTCTGAACTTCTTGGTATCCCTTACCGCGTAGTAATTTCGGAAAAAACCTTGGAGAATAACCAAGTCGAAATCACAGATCGTAAGACTGGCGAAACCAAGCTTATCGGCCTCGAAGAATTCAAGAATTCACTCTAAAAGTTAAATACCCCGAATCAGGGGTATTTTTCTCTCTGATGTGATAAAATATAGATAAGTATATAAGGAAAAATTATGTTTGATAACACCGAATATAAAATTGCATTTCAAGCTGTCGTCGATCGCTTCCAGCAGGAGCTTAAGAAGGTTCGCACCGGTCGTGCTCATCCAGACATGCTTTCCAGCATCAAGGTCGAAGCCTACGGTCAATATATGCCACTTAATCAAGTAGCTAATGTCACCATCGCTGATGCGACCATGCTCTTGATTACCCCATTTGATCCATCGACAATTGCTGGCATTTCCAATGCTATTCGTGCCGATCAAACTCTCAATCTCAACCCAGCCGATGATGGTCGCGTGATCCGCGTTCCAGTGCCACCACTCACCGAAGAGCGTCGTAAGGAAATTGTCAAAACTACCTCACAGAAAATCGAAGAAGCTAAGGTGGCTCTCCGTAAAATCCGTGACGACGCAAGAAAAGAACTTAAGTCTATCGAAGACCTTTCTGAAGATATCAAGAAGCGTAGTGAAAAAGAAATTGACGATCTCACCAAAGATTTCAGCGCTAAAATTGACGAACTCTTCAAGGCTAAAGAAGCCGAAATCATGAAAATCTAATCAACAAGAAAAACTATGGCTACATTAAACGACTACCGCAACGAACGACTTAAAAAACTCACTACCTTAAAGGAAATGGGGATTAATCCTTATCCATCTCATTCCGATCGCAACACCAAGATTTCTGAAATTTTGGATAATTTTGCAAAACTCGATGGCAAGCAGGTCGTTATTGCTGGTCGCATTGTTGCCATTCGTAGCTTTGGCAAGCTCGCCTTCGTTAAAATTCGTGATTATTTTGGTGAAATTCAACTTTTCATGAAACAAGACGAAACTCCAGAAGGTTTTATTGGCACTAAACAGCTCAAACTTCTCGACACCGGTGATTTTATCGAAGCCGAAGGTTTGGTTGGTAAGTCTCAAACTGGCGAAATTTCACTTTTCACTAATTACGTGAAGCTTCTTACCAAAACCCTTCGCCCAATGCCGGGTCGCGATGGTTTTACCAATAAAGAGGAGCGTTACCGTCGTCGCTATGTCGATATGAATGTTAACCCCGAGGTTCGTGAGCGCATGGTTCGTCGCAGTAAATTCTGGCAAGCCACCCGTGATTTCATGAATATGCACGGTTTTATCGAAGTAAACACCCCAGTTCTCGAACATACCACCGGTGGCGCCGATGCTACGCCTTTTGTTACTCATATGGATGCCCTAGGTGAAGATTTTTACCTTCGTATTTCTCAAGAATTACCTTTGAAACGTCTTCTTGGTGCTGGTTTCGAAAAAGTTTACGATATCGGCCCGCGCTTCCGTAACGAAGGTGTCGATGATGAACACCTACCAGAACATATTGCTTTTGAATCCTACGCGGCTTATGAAGATTATCAAGATGGCATGGATTTTTACGAAGAAATGATTAAATATATCGCCGAAAAAACTTGGGGCACCCTCAAGTTCCAGGTTAATGGTTTCAATATCGACCTTTCCAACAAATGGCCACGCATCAAATATGCCGATCTACTTCGCGAAGAGTTTGATATCGACGTTTTCAATCCAGACCGCGCCAAAATCACCGAAATTTTAAGAGCACGCGGGGTCGAAGTTACTGCCGCACAGGCCGATTCCCGCCTTATCGATAACCTTTGGAAGTTGATTCGCAAAAAATCTGGTGGACCATTCTGGCTAATTGAAGAACCTCTTTCACTCTCGCCTCTCGCTAAAATTTCTCCAGAAAATCCTCTGGTCACCGAACGATTTCACCCTATTATTGCCGGTACCGAAATGGGCAACGGCTACTCCGAATTAAACGATCCACTCGACCAGCTCGCTCGCTTCGAAGAACAACAAGCCATGCGCGATGGCGGCGACAGTGAAGCTCAAATGCTTGACCAAGATTTCGTCGAGATGCTCGAATACGGCATGCCACCAGCCTGTGGTTGGGGTAACTCCGAACGTAATTTCTGGCTACTTGAAGGCGTCTCCGGCCGCGAGGCCGTCCCATTCCCAATCATTAAGCGCCGCGCCAATTCTGAAAATACTTCTGAAGATTCCTCCGAATCTTTCACTCACGCATAATTCAGAATTCAAAATCGTTAACTAAAATTATTAAAGAAAAGAGGTAAAAATGTTGGACATTAATTTCATCCGTAACAACAAAGAGCTCGTAGAACATTCCATCAAAGAAAAAATGTACAAAAACGTCAATCTTGATGAAATTCTCGCCTTGGATGACCAGAGAAAAGCTCTTCTTCAACAAGTTGAAGCTCTTCGCAAAGAGCGCAACGATAATACCGCCAAAATGAAAAATGGCAAACCTAGCGACGAACTAATCGCCAAAGGTAAGGAAATCAAAGAAAAACTTAGCACTCTCGAAGCCGATCTTTCTAATTTTGAAAAAGAATTAAACACTAAACTTAAAACCGTCCCTAATGTCATTTTTGACGACGTACCACTCGGTGATGAATCCGCTAGTGTCGAAGTCAAAAAATGGGGTGAATGCAAAACTACCGGCGTCGATCACCTCGATTACGCCATCTCTCGTGACTGGGTGGATTTCGAACGTGGTGCCAAAGTTGCTGGTGCAAAATTCTATTATGTCAAAGGTGGTCTAGCCCTGCTCGAAAATGCCCTAATTCAATTCGGCATCAAGAAAATCGTTGAACATGGCTTCACTCTCATGGATGTGCCTGATTTAGTCAATTCTCGCGTGCTCGAAGGTACTGGCTTCGCTCCACGTAGCTCCGAGCAGAGCGATGAGTATTACATCGAAGGGGAAGACCTCGCTCTTATTGCTACCGCTGAAATGTCCATTACTGGTTATCATATGGACGAAATTATCGACGAAGAAAAATTACCGCTCTTCTATGCCGGCCTCTCCGCTTGTTTCCGTAAGGAAGCTGGTGCCTATGGTAAGCACACCCGTGGCCTCTTCCGTGTTCACCAATTTAATAAACTCGAAATGTATGCCTTTTGTACTCCAGAGCAAAGTAAAGAAATTCATGAAAAACTTCGCGGCATCGAAGAGGAAATCTGGCAGGAAATTGGTATTCCTTATCATGTCATCAATATCGCCGCTGGCGACCTCGGTGCTCCAGCCGCCAAGAAATACGACATCGAATACTGGTCTCCAGTTGATCAAAAATACCGTGAAATCACCAGCTGTTCGAACTGTACTGACTTCCAAGCTCGTGGTCTCAATATCCGCGTCCGCCGCAAAGATGGCACCGTCGAAGTGCTTCATACCTTGAATGGCACCGCCATCTCTCTCGCCCGCACCATGGTAGCGGTTATCGAGAACTTCGCCGAAGAGGGTGGTAAGCTTCGCGTCCCAGCCGTCTTGCAGCCATACCTCGGCACCGACATGTTATAATAGCCATAAGGAGAAATTATGATCGAAAAAATTGAAATTAGTGGTAGTAACTACAAAATCGAAGATAGTTTTCATAAGTATGCCGTCAAACGTATCGGCAAACTCGATAAATACTTGCCACACGGTAGCAAAAAAGACGTCGTTGCCAAAATTGTCGTCACTGAAGTAGGCCGCTCTCACGGCAATAAGTACGAAATTTCTGCCGCTATGGAAATTCCAGGTGGTAAAGTCATCGCCGCTAAGGACGAGTGTTCCAATATTTTCGCCGGCATCGACATTATCGAGGCTAAGCTAATGGGTCAAATTCGTCGCTACAAAATTGAGAGTACCCCACACCTTCGTCGTGGCGTTTTCTCCCGCATTTTTGGCAAAAAATCTAATTCCTAATTTTAGCCTAAAATTCCTGGACTAAAACTTAATTAAAAATACATGTTCTCTTAAAAACATGTATTTTTTATGATAAAATATCCCTATAATATTATTCCGATTTGGAGGTTTCGACTGTTTATGTCTCAGAAAAAAATTGAAAAAATTCAGGAAGCCAAAATTAAGGCTCCAAAAGTTAAAAAAGAACGCAAGCCAACCGATAAATTAGCTGATAAAACCACCACGACCCGTATTTTGCAGGGCGTTTTTGGTGACCCAGCCAAGCGCAATCTCGCTCGTATGCGCAAAATCGTCAAGGTGATTAATGGTCTCGAACCAAAATACGAAGCCATGTCTGATGATGAGCTCAAAGCTCAAACCAACGTCCTAAAAGAGCGTCTCGACACCCTCAATAAAAAGGCCGAGGCCAATATTGCTCGTGCCAAACTAAAAGCTTCAGCCAAAAAATCTGAGACAAAGGCTGAATCTACTGACAGTACTAAGAAGCAATCTACCTCTGTTAAAACAGAAAAACTTGAACGTAACGAAACCAAAATTTTAAGTGAAATTCTACCAGACGCCTTTGCTTTAGTTCGTGAAGCTACCAAGCGTGTTCTCGGTATGCGCCACTACGATGTCCAGATGATCGGTGGTATCGCCCTTCATGAAGGCAACGTAGCTGAAATGAAAACTGGTGAAGGTAAAACCTTGGTGGCACTCTTGCCATCCTTCTTGAACGCCTTAACTGGCCGTGGTGTCCACGTCGTCACCGTAAACGATTATCTTGCTCAACGTGACGCCGGTTGGAATGCTCCAGTTTATCACTTCCTCGGTATGAGTGTAGGTGTGATTATTGCTGACGCCAGCTTCCTTTATGATCCAGAATATATTAATGAAGAACATACCGATGAACGCATGCAGCACTTGAAACCTTGCACTAGAAAACAAGCTTATCAAGCTGATGTGACTTATGGTACCAATAACGAATTTGGCTTCGATTATCTCCGTGACAACATGGTCAACGAAGTTGACTTCCTCCGCCAACGCGAACTTAATTTCGCCATCGTCGATGAGGTCGACTCGATTCTTATTGATGAAGCCAGGACTCCATTGATTATTTCCGCACCGGCTGGTGACAATCCAGATTCTTATTACCAATTTGCCAAAATTGCCTCCCACCTCGGCCCAGATGACTACGTGCTCGACGAAAAACACCGCTCCGTCTCGCTCACCGATGCTGGTATCGAAAAAGTCCAGCGCATGCTCGGCATCGACAATCTTTATTCTGCCGATAATACCCGCTTAGTCTATCACATGGATCAAGCTTTACGCGCTCAGGTAGTTTTCCAGCGCGACCGCGACTATGTCGTCACTAATTCCGGCGAAGTTATTATTGTAGACGAAAACACCGGTCGTCTCATGCAGGGTCGCCGCTACAGCGAAGGCCTCCACCAAGCCATTGAAGCTAAGGAAAGCGTCGTAGTTAAAGAAGAATCTATGACTCTAGCCACCATTTCTTTCCAGAATTTCTTCCGTCTTTACAATAAGCTCTCCGGTATGACTGGTACCGCCTTTACTGAAGCTGAAGAGTTCCAACAAATCTATGCCCTCGACGTAATCCAAATTCCACCTAACCGTCCAATTATTCGTATCGATAAAGACGATCTAATTTTCCGCACCGAAGCCGGTAAACTTCGTGCTATCGTCGAAGAAGTAAAGAAATTCCACGAAAAAGGTCAGCCAGTTTTGATTGGTTCAGCTAGCATCGTGAAGAACGAATTAATCGCTAAATATCTCGACGAAGCCGGACTCTCTTATGAACTACTTAACGCGAAGAATAATGAGCGTGAAGCTGCCATCGTGGAAAAAGCTGGCCAAAAAGGCGCTATCACTCTTGCCACCAATATGGCTGGTCGTGGTACCGATATTAAGCTTACCGATGAAGTCAAAGAACTTGGTGGTCTAGTAGTAATCGGTTCCGAACGCCACGATAGTCGCCGCGTCGATAATCAGCTCCGTGGTCGTGGTGGTCGTCAAGGCGACCCAGGCATCACTCAGTTCTTTGTCTCTTGTGAAGATGATCTTATGCGTATTTTCCAGGGCAACCAAATTGGCGCCTTACTTAACCGTATTGGCATCGACGAAGATACTCCAATTCAAAATCGCAGTGTCACCAAGATGCTCGAAGCCGCCCAGAAGCGTATCGAAGGCTTCAATTTCGATTCCCGTAAAAATGTGGTGCAGTATGATAACGTCATCAACCGCCACCGTCGCATCGTTTATCTCATGCGTCGCAAGATTCTCGAAGGGGCAAATATCTCTGACGAAATTAATCGCCTCATCAAGGAAGCCGTCGCTGATTTAACCGCCGAAAGTATCCGTGTTAACCGTAATTTCATCAAAGAATTCCAATCTGTTTTCGATCTTGATCGTGACTTAATTATTGAAATTGGTTTCAAACGCAAAGAAGAAGAGCGCGCCAAACTTGCCACTCTTGCCGTCAAAGAAGCTTACGCTACCAAAGAGCTCGAATTCGGCGCCGACGTTATGCGCAAAATTGAACGCGAAGTCTACCTCAAGGTCCTCGACGCTCTCTGGATGCAGCACCTCGAAAACATGCAGTACCTCCGTGAAGGTATCCACTGGCGCTCGATCGGTCAACGTGACCCACTAGTCGAATATCGCACCGAATCTCAAAAACTTTTCGAAGGTCTCCAAAAGAACCTCCGCGAAGAAGTCTTAAAGATTCTCCTTTCTATCACCCCACAAGAAGCGGTCGCCACCGACACGATTGACGGGGAAGAATACGACACTGAACTCACCAAGATGGCCGAATCCGCCACTAACCGTGGTGTGAATACTATCGAAGCTGGTGAAAAAAATCTCGATAGCGAATTTTCCCAAAAACCAACCAAATCCGCTAACCTCAGCGAAAAGCGCAATAAAGCCAAAAAACAGAAAAAAGCTAAACGTCAAAACAAAAAGCACGGCCGCCGTTAAACATGAAACATTCCATTGAAGAAATCGAATTAAAAAACGGCGCCAAAGGTCTTTTGATTGACGTACCTGGTGCTTCCGTCATGAATATGAAAGTCCAATTTCGTGGCGGCATGCGCTTTGCCAAAAGTCCAGAGCTCTACGAGATTGCTCACATTGTTGAACATCTTAGCTTCGGTGCTAACGCCAAATATCCTGACGAATCTACCTACGAAGCGGAATTTACCAAAAACGGCGCCTATCACAATGCTTGGACTTCCGATTATTCCGTTTGTTACGAAACCGAATGTGCGGATTTTGAATGGGACCGTATCTTAGACCTTAAACGTATCGCTATTACTTCGCCCAAATTTAACGACGCGGAATTAAAAAGTGAAAAAGGCAACGTTCGCGCCGAACTCACCGGCTACATGAACGATTATGGTCGTCTACTTTGGCCACGTCTCCAAAAAGCCATTGGCGAAAACGTTCTGAATTTACGCGAACGCCTTTCCACCATTAACAACATCACCCTAGATGACATTAACGAGCACTACAGTCGCACCCATACTGCGAACAATATGCGCTTCATTATTGCCGGCCAGACCAAACACCGTAAAAAAGAAATCATTCGCAACCTCGAAAGCTGGGAATTAAGCCCCGGTGAACGTTTCGAAATTCCTGTCGACGATTTGCACTCTTCTAACGCTGTCCTAATTAAGCGAAAGGACGCCAGTAATATTACCTTTGGTTTTTCCATGATTACTCCGAGACGCCTCTCTACCGAAGAAACTCAGGCCATGGGCGCACTCAATCACTTACTAAACGGCACTATGAGCAGTCGTATTTTTGGTCAAGCTCGTCGTCGTGGTCTAGTTTATGGTATGGGTAGTGGAATTAATAGTACTAACCATTATTCTTCCTGGGATTTTGATGGCGAAGTTAATCTCGAAACCTCTGAAGAACTCTTTACACTCATTCAACTCGAAATGATTAAAGCTCTCAATGGCGAGATTTCTGACACCGATATCGAAGCCGTGAAGACCTACGCTCTCGGTCGCTATCAAATGGGCGCCCAGACTGTCAGCCAGATTTCCGATTATTACACCGATGACTATTTTATGACCGAAAAAGTCGAATTTTATGATAATTTTCCAAATATTATTAAACAAATTAGCAAACCTCTGATCGTCGAGTTAGCTCGTGAATTTGCCGGCTCTGGTATCCACGCCATGGTCGCCGTCGGATCCGTCGAAAAACAAATTATCAATCAGCTTGCTAATTGTCTGGTTTTCTAGCTAAAACTAAATTCCACCAGAGTGCTATAATAGACTTATGAAAATTGCAGTTTTAGGTAAAGGGGTGGAAGGTAATGCCGTCGCCGAATATTTCAAAAACGATGAAATTACTTTTTTCGAAAAATTCACCGATGAAGAACTTGATTCTTTTGGTCTAGAAAATTTTGACCTGGTTTTTCGTAGCCCTTCCGTGCATCCACTTTATCTAGCCAAGCAAAAATCACCTCATCTCATCGATAATTGGACCACTATTACTAATTACTTCTTTAGTCACGTCAAAGCTCCGATTATCGGCGTCACTGGTACTAAGGGCAAGGGGACTACTTGCTCCATTATTGCGTCAATCTTGCGTGAATTCTCTGAAAAATTCGCACATGTCCATCTGGTCGGCAATATTGGCAACCCCGCCATCCTCGAGCTCGATCAAATCACCGAAAAAGACATCGTGGTTTACGAAATGAGTAGCTTCCAATGCTGGGATCTCGAAAAATCTCCTCACATCTCCGTAGTGTTACGCATTGAGCCCGATCATCTCGACCGTCATCCAGATTTCGATGACTACGTCGATGCCAAATCCCATATCGTTTTGAATCAGACCGCTGAAGATTCCTGTATTTACTACGCTAATAACCTATACTCTGAAACCATCGGTGAACTTAGTAAGGGGAAAAAATTCTCTTATCCAATCAAATCCCATCTTGAAGAATTAAACACGCTACTTAATCAGTTACAAATTCCTGGCGAACACAATCGCGAAAATGCCGAAGCTGCCATTTTGGCCGTACTTGCCCTACTCAATGTTTCTTATGACGAGCTTTTCTTACCAGAAAATCGCGAACTCTACCAAAAAATTGCCGACGGACTCCATAAATTCCAAGGTCTACCACATCGTCTACAATTCGTCCGCGAACTCAACCATGTACGCTATTATGATGATAATTATTCTTCGGCCTTTCCAGCGGCCGATGTCGCCATCGCTGCCTTCGAAAATTATCCCACCTTCTTGATCGCCGGAGGTTTTGATCGCGGACTTGATCTCACCGAAATGAAACAACGTTTCTTTTCCGCCAAAAATCTCAAGAAAATCATTCTCATCGGAGAAACCAAAACCCGTCTCGCCGCAGGTGAGGATCCCGAAAAATATTGTTTCGCCGAAACCCTCGAAGAGGCTGTGAATATCGCCAGGAAACTTGCCGAAGCCCAAACCGAACTGGTCGCGAGCAACTACGATCTCTGTCTACCGATTTCTAAAAATTGCCCAAAAGAAGCCATTGTTTTAATGAGTCCAGGCGCCGCCAGTTTTGATATGTTTAAGAATTTTAGTAATCGCGGCGAGCAGTTCCAGGCCCTCGTAAAAAGCCTAAAATAACCATAACCATCTACCAAAATCTCTCATTTTTGATAAAATTAATGTAATGAACGAAAACGCTATTAGTTTTTCTAATTCGACCAATCAGCCTTCCTCTGGGAATCCAGTTTTTCGTTTTGTCAGCTACTATCTAGATCGCGCCTCTTTGACGGCTAGTTTTGTCTACCAGGGAATTGATAATATTTTCTTCACCGAAAAAATTCATTTCGCTAAAAAGGCCGATGCCGATAAAAAATATCGCTTCAATCCTAATGCCGATCCCGCCCTTGACCAACTACTCGACAGCGCAATGTTCCTGGCCTTTATTTTGATTGGTACCAGCTATTATAAAACCCATCCCACCCCCGCAGTCAAACTCGACGTACCCATCGATACTTTTCAGGCCCAGTTCTTTAGTACGGTTTATCAAGAAGGCCTTAGTCAATACGCCTTCGAAAATCGTCTCACCCGTGCTCATTTAGCCCACTTCCAACCCACTCCGAATTATCAAGCCAAACCAGCTGTAAAATATAGCGGTCAAGGTAATCTCGCCCTGCAATCTGGTGGTAAAGATAGCCTGCTGGTTGCAAAATTACTTAAAGAAAAGAACATTCCGTTCGAACCGTGGTACGTCACTAGCGACCCCAGTCTTTCGCATCCACACGTCATCGATACGCTTGGCGATTCTTTCACCCACATGAACGCCAGTATCGTTTACCGCGAGATCGATATTGCTCATCTTCAAAAATCCCACGGCCTCAATGGTCACGTCCCGGTTACCTTCATCGTCGAAGCCCTCGCTTTGATTCAGGCTATCTTAAATAACCAAAAGGTAGTTCTCACCAGTATCGGTCACGAAGGCGCCGAACCTCATGCCATGATCGGTGATCTCCCAGTCAACCATCAATGGTCCAAAACCTGGGACGCCGAACGCTTTTTCACCGAGTATGTGCGCTGCTACCTTTCACCAGAACTTCATGTTGGCTCAATTATCCGTCAATACACGGAATTAAAAATCGCCGAACTTTTTGTCCAAAAATGCTGGAAAGAGTACGGATACAGTTTCAGCTCCTGCAATGAGGCCAATTATAAACAAAAGAATCAAAATTCCACCCTCAAATGGTGCGGAAAATGTGCCAAATGCGCCAATTCTTATCTACTTTTTTGCCCATTCGTCCCACCTCAATATCTCCAATCTCTCTTCAATGACGAGGATCTCTTTAAAAAACCTGAGCTTTTCAATACCTTCAAGGGGCTGCTTGGTGTCGATAATACCATGAAGCCTTTTGAATGTGTTGGCGAAGTTGACGAACTTCGCACCGCTTATCATCATCGCATGGCTTCTCCGCCAATTCTCATTGAAGACCTCAAACAATTTAATCAAGAAAATAACGGCGGCCTCATCTCTGGTCTTTCGGAAGCCACCAAGCGTCTCGGCCTCGGCAATCTCTTGAAAAACCCACTTTCTTCCCGTACTTCCAAAGCACTTTCAAATAATTCCAGCTATTGGCAGCCACTCTACGCCAACCTCCCATTTCCGGTACCTGAAAGTAATTTCGACTATAATCAAACCTACAAAAACCAACCTTTCTTCAAAGATTTTTTAAATAATTACGGAGCCGCAAATTAGCATGAAGATTTATACTCTAAGGCACGGCGAAACCGATGCGAACAAACAAGGTGTGAATGCCGGATTACTCGATACTAATCTTAATACCACTGGCGTCAAACAAGCCCTCAAAATCAAACGTCAACTGAAGAATGTGCAGTTTGATCGCTGCTACGCCTCACCTCTGATGCGTACTAGCAAAACCGCTCAAATCGTCACTGGTCACCTCGATCCCAAAACCAACCACATTGACCATCAGCATCTCTGCCACATTCAATACGACCGTCGTCTTGTCGAACGGGCTTTTGGCGTTTTCGAAGGAAAGGATAGCCAAAAATTACACAGCATTAGCTGGAAAGACCGCTTCAATAGTGAAAGATTTAACATGGAAAGTATTCATTCCATGTATCTCCGCGCAGAAGATTTTGTCAAAAATGAATTATTCAAAAATAATGACCCAGATTCTACAATTTTGATTGTCTCTCACGGTGATTTTCTTCGCCTGATTGACTTTGTTTTGCGTGGTGGCACCGCTGAACAACTTTTTTATTCATTTCTTTACGATAATATTATCGAAGAACCATATCCAAATTGTGCCCTGCATTATTACGAAGTTTAATTTCAAAATTACCCCCTATTTTCGAAATTATCCACCTACCTTCTAGAATCCAAATCATAGCCAAAGCATCTCATTAGCACCAATTTTATTGTGAAAAATCAATTTTCGTGCTAAAATATAACAGATTGGATCGTCGCCAAGCGGTAAGGCACTGGGTTTTGGTCCCAGCATTCGCAGGTTCGAATCCTGCCGATCCAGCCACAAAAATTATGTTCCCTAAATCGCAAGATTTAGGGATTTTTTGTTTAAACAAAATCACCACGGTCTTCACATTTATAACAGTTTTTTTAGAATAGCATACACCTGGCCGATCTTTTTAAATATTGTAAAACTAATCCTACACCGTAAAATCTAGCTAGATTTTCAAAAAATATTAAGTAAATTCAAAAAAATATTAAAATACAAAATAAAAAACTACCATAAATCTACGGCAGTTTAATCATAATTTCAACTTGGCTGGAGATGAGGGATTCGAACCCCCGAATGGTGGGACCAGAACCCACTGCCTTACCACTTGGCGAATCTCCAATGTCTTTTCATTATACCACATTTTCTCATCTCTTGTCACTTTATCAGTTATAATATCTATATGAATAACCTCGAAAAACGCCTCACTCTCTTGCAAGAGGGGATTGATGACACCTGGGCTAAGCTAAATCTTGATGAAAAATTTGCTAGACTCGCCCATCTTCAAGAAGAATCCGCCAAGCCTGAACTCTGGAACGATCTTGCTCGTGCCAAATCCGTCAATACTGAACTCAAAAAACTCGAAAGCGAGCTCAGCACTTGGCAAATTCTCAAATCTCAAGTGAATGACCTACACGAGTTAATCGAACTTTCCGCCGAAGATCTCGCTGAGGAAATCGAGGCTCAACTTACCGCTCACGAGGAAACTTACGCTGAACTCAAAAAATCTCTCCGCTTCACCGACCCACTCGATCAGAAGGACGCCATTATTCGCATTACCGCTGGCGCCGGTGGCACTGAGGCTATGGACTGGGCAGGAATTTTGGAGCGCATGTATCTAAGGTTTTTCGAAAAACATGGTTACGATATTGAATTAATCGAACGTAGTACAGGGGAAGAAGCCGGTATCAAGACTGCCGTTTACGAAGTTTATGGCCCCGAAATGTATGGCCACCTCAAGTCTGAACATGGCGTACATCGCCTGGTGCGCCTTTCTCCTTTTAACGCCGATAACCTTCGCCAAACTTCATTTTCACTAGTGGAAGTTCTGCCGATTCTCGATAGCGAAGATGATCTAAAAATCGATGAAAAAGACCTTCGTATTGACACTTATCACGCTGGTGGACATGGCGGACAATCTGTAAATACCACCAATTCCGCCATTCGCATCACTCACTTGCCGACCAATACCGTGGTGGCTATTCAAAATGAGCGTTCCCAACTCCAAAACCGCGAAAAAGCCATGGAAATTCTTCGTGGTAAACTACTCAAAATGCAACAAGACCAGCAAGCCGAATCCATTAATCAATTACGTGCCGGCGAATCTGCCAGTTGGGGTCAGCAAATTCGTAACTACGTCATGCAACCTTATAAACTCGTCAAAGATACCCGCACCAAATACGAAGAAACTGATGTGGACTCCGTACTTGACGGCAAAATTGACAATTTTATCGACGCCTATCTCGAATCCCTAGTTGGCCAAAAATAATTAGAACCTAGTGTCTGGCTTTTTCATTTTTTAATTCTTACTGTTTATGGTAATATAAGAGTATGATATTGTTCGATCATGTCACCAAGCGCTACGGTAAGGGTACCCGCGCTGTTCTCGATGATATTTCCTTGCATATTAGTGCTAATGAATTTGTTTTTTTGGTTGGTAAATCCGGTGCTGGTAAGTCTACTCTCTTGAAGATGATTACTAAGGAAGCTACTCCAGATTCCGGCAAGATTATCATCGGTGGCATCGATCTTGATTACGTGAAACGTCGCCATATTCCAGACTACCGTCGTCGCATCGGTGTAGTTTTTCAGGATTACAAGTTACTCCCATCGCGTACAGTTTTTGAAAACGTCGCCTTCGCTCTCGAAATTGCCGGCATGTCGAATCATGAAATTGAAAATACTGTGCCAAAAGTACTCGATCTTGTCGGCCTTTCCGATAAAGCTAATCGTTTTCCCGCCGACCTCTCTGGTGGGGAAAGACAGCGTGTCTCGATTGCACGCTCTGTTGCTCGTCAACCAAAAATTCTCATTGCCGATGAGCCTACTGGGAACCTCGATGTTTTAACCTCTAAGGAAATTATTGATTTATTACAAAAAATTAACAATTACGGTACCACTATTTTAGTTACCACCCACGATGCCAATATCGTCAATCTCTTAAAGAAGCGCGTCATCACTATGCGTGATGGTAAGATTATTTCCGACCAAAAAGAGCACGGTATTTATCGCCTTGACACTGATAATGACGGTATTTCCGATTTACCACAACCAGGTCACATGCGCCCGACTTCTTATCTCTACAAAACCGCCGAAGCTGAGCTACGCCGCGAGGCCACCCCATCTTACGAAACTATTCGCCACGAAACCACTCCTCGACGAGAAACCGAACCTCGTCGCGAGGCCGAATTCCGTCATGAGACTGGACCTCGTCGCGAGACCACTCCTCGACGCGAAACCGAACTTTACCGCGATAGTCAACGTTCACAGCTCAGAGTTCCTCACGAAAATTCCAATTCTATCGCCAGCTCCAGGCCACCTGAATCCAACCAGACCAAACGCTCGCGCAATCACCGTTTAATTCAATAAGGAAGCCTATGAAACAAAAAAATGAAACCTTAAGAAAACTTAAGACCATGCAGAAAAACAGTCGCGGACATCTCCTTCGCACTAATTTTCGCATCATGAAATACGGCATCATTGGCTATGGTCGTAATATTTGGCTTTCTATCACTTCGACTTTCGTGATGACTCTTACTTTAACTCTACTTTTTGCTACCGCCACTGCTAGCTTAGTGTTATCTTCTACCGCCGATAAAATGCGCGAAAAAGTCGATATCACCATTTATTTTAAGCCTAATACCGAAATTATTACGCTTGAAAAAATCAAGAAAAAATTCTCTTCCGACACTAACATACGCCAAATTTCCTACACTACTACCGAAGAAGAATTTAATAAATTCGTCGAGGAAACTAAGAAAAATAATGAAAATAATCTCCTTTCTACCCTCGATGATCCTGACATGAAAGAACTAATGCTTTCTTCTATGCCTTCCGCACTTCGCATAAAAGTCTACGACACCAATAAACTTAATACTATTAAGGAAATCGTTAATACCGATTCGGAAGTCCACGAAAATCTCGATCCAAAAAAGGAACCGACCTACGACACCAATGATACCGCTATTGAAACCATTACTTCTTGGTCCAACATTGCTAAAACCGGTGGTCTCGCCATCTCTCTCATTCTTCTAGTCATCTCCGTTCTGGTAATTTTCAACACCATCCGCATGGCCATTTACTCTCGTAGCGAAGAAATCTACATGGAAAAATTAGTTGGCGCCGATAATCATTTCATACGTGGCCCATTTCTTATTGAGGCAATCATGTCTGGCTTCTTTGCTGGTATTTTATCAACCATTATAGGTTTCTTTCTCTTCCGCCTCATCGCCCCAAAACTCAGTGGCTATGACATTGACGTCACTCTAGTTTCTAGTTTCGTAAATTCACCAAGCATCTTTCTAATTGGCCTAGCTCTCACCCTACTTGGTATTTTTATCGCCTTCCTCTCGTCTTCCATTGCCGTCCGCAAATATCTCAAGCGACTCTAATATTTTATTCCGCTCTGCTTAAATTACCTAATCGCGTTATTCCGCTCTGCTTAAAATAAGCAGAGCTTTTTCTTCCACCAAGCCAAAATAAGCATTGCTTTTTCATACCATCGTATGCTAAAATATATCAAAAGTATCGTAAGATACCGAAATAACAAATTAAATTATAGTGGAGTATAGTTTAATGAGCAAAATAAAAAACAATTTTAAGATTCGAAAAAACGCAAAAAATTATCGTAAAGTTAAAACCATGAAAAAAGGTCGTACTCTTATTTTTACCCTAATTTTTGCGCTCATTTTAGGCTCTATTCCATTCATTCAAAAGAACAACTCTAATGTTTCAGCAGTAGAGAATGAGGCCTACTGTACTAGCGCTGCCTGCCGTACCGCCAAAAAAGCTGAAGTCGAAGCCGCCGAAAAAGCCAACCAAGCCGCCAAAGCCGCTGTTACCCTCGAAGGTGAAGTCGAACGTATGCAACAGGAAATCATCGTCTACGAAGCACGCATTAAGGCGAACGAAGCCGAAGCTAGTGACCTCAAAATCAAAATTGAAGACACTACTAAAAAACTTAAACTTCAACGTGCAGCTCTTGCAAATATGCTAGTCAATATTCACCTTGAAGGTGAAACCGACGCTATTATGGTACTAGCCAGCAGTAACTCACTTTCAGATTTTGCCGAAAAGAAATCTCGCATTGACACCGCTAAAGACCAGGTGAATTCCTCAGCTCAAAATGTAAAGACCATGAAAGACGATCTCGAAAAGCAAAAGACTGAAATTGACCGCATTATTTTAGACCAACAAATCCAGCGCAAGGCTATCGAAGATAAAAAAGCCGAGCAACAGGAATTAATTTTAAAGTATAAAGATAATGCCGCTTCCTTCGCTGCAGAAGCTGCCGCTTCCAGGGAAGAAAAGATTAAGTTAATTAATAAAGAGTATCAGGAATATCTCTCCCGCGCTTCCACTAGTGCTGGATTCGGTACCAAAGCTGACGGTTTTAACAGTTACGGGGCATTTGTCGGCAATTACGGATATTCTTGCCCTCGTGACAATATTGCTGGCGTTCTAGACTCTTACTACATTTGCCAATGTACCAGCTACGCCGCTTACAAGGCTGTCGAATACTATGGCCGCAACATTCGTATTACCGGTTGGGGTAATGCTTATAGCTGGGCCGCCGCCGCTCGTGCCCGTGGCTACCGTGTTGACCGCGTACCTGCTGCCCACACTATCGCTCAAACCACTAGTGGTCAATTCGGTCACGTAGCCTGGGTTGAATCTGTTAATGCTGATGGCACTATTACGGTCTCTGAATATAACAACCCATACTCATCTAAATCTGGTCAATGGGGCGACTTCGGCGTCCGTACTCGCGTCAGCCCAAATCAATTCACCAGCTATATCCATTTCGACTAAACTCTTTCTAATCAACCAGGAACTACTAAAATACCACCCTCCATTCGGTGGTATTTTTCTAAGAATTAAAAGAATACCCTTTTCCCGATTATGCTATAATTAAATAATGAAAACAGAGTGGAAACCACGAAAAATCAATCTTAGCACTTCAATTATCACCTCATTTATTTTCCTCGTTGCAGGTTTTTTTGTTGGTTCTAATTGGCAATTTATAATTACTAATTTTTCTCCTTATATTGGCTTTCGTAAAAGCGAACAAGCGAATTGGGATTCTCTTAACGAACTCTACACCGAGTTAAAATCCTTCTACGATGGTGAAGTCACGGAAGATAACGCCCTCACTGGAGCCAAGCGTGGTATTGCCGCTGCACTTGATGATCCCTACACTACTTATCTTACTGCCAAAGAAGGGAATGAATTCTTATCCGATCTCAATGGTGAAATTAATGAAGCCGGAGTTGGCATGGAGCTAACTTTTCGCAACAATCACACGGTGGTAGTACGCACACTTCCAGACAATCCTGCTCGTAAGGCAGGCATTAAACCAGGTGATCGTATCGTAAAAATTAATGACGAAAACGTAGATGGTAAAACCACCGAAGATGTCGCCAAAAAACTTCGCGGCAAATCCGGTGATAAGGTTAAAGTTGAAGTACTCCGCGGTACCGACACTCTGACTTTCGAAATGACTCGCGAAAAAATTAACAACGTCTCCGCCGACATTTCCTATAGTGATAAAACCGCCATTATCTCTGTTTACCGCTTCGCCGAAGACACCGGCTCTCTTGTGCGTAAGCTCGCTGAGCAAGCTAAAGCCAAGCAAGTTGATAAAGTTATCCTTGACCTTCGCAATAACGGTGGTGGCTATGTCTCAGCGGCGGGTGAAATGCTCTCTCTTTGGCTTAACGGCGGTGATAAATATATGATTGAAAAATCTATCCATAACGACGACAAAACCGACTACGTCCCTCGTGGCAAAAATCCTATTTTTAAGGACACCAAAACCATCGTTCTGATTAATCGCTCTACTGCTTCTGCCTCTGAAATCGTTGCTGGCGCCCTCAAAGATTATCAAAAAGCCACTATTGTCGGTATGACTTCTTTTGGAAAAGGTGTCATGCAGACTATGCTCAATCTTAGCGATGGAGGTAAACTCAAGGTCACTACCGCTCACTGGTATACACCGAATGGCTCCTCAATCAATAAGACCGGAATCAAGCCAGACGTCGAAATTGATCGCACCGTCCAGGATATCACCGAAGACAAAGATCCTCAACTTGATAAAGCTAAATCGCTCTAGTTTAATCCTTGTGATTTTTCCTAAAATGTTTTAGAATAATATAATAATTAACAACGAAAGTATGTTATGATTAAAGTCATTACGAGTCCTACTTGCGGCTATTGCCACGCTCTTATTGATTGGTTAGAGCAAAAAAATCTTGAATACGTTGAACTTGATGCTAGTAATTTTCCAGGCATTTCCGCGGTTCCAATTACCATCATTACTGATGAATCCGACAAAAACCCGATTCAAGTTCTTGGTTTTGATCGTGAAGGGATTTTGAACGCGCTCGAAAAAATTAAAGCTGTTTAATTAATGAAAAAATCCGACCAAAAACCACCCATTCTACTCGTCCATGGTTTTCGTGGCAATCATTTAGGTTTGGCTGAATTTCAAAAACTGCTCGAAGCTGAGGGGTACCAGGTTTTTAGTCCCGATATTCCACCAGCTTTTAACACCCAGAATGAGACTTTACCAAATTTTACCGATTTTACTAAAGACGGCTATGCGGACTTTATCGCGAATTATATCCTCGACAAACATCTAGACCACCCAATTCTGATTGGCCATTCCATGGGGTCTATTCTCGCTGCCGCCACTGCCGAAAAATACAGCCACCTCATTCATAACAAAATTTTCTTCCTTAGCCCTATCGCCACTCATCCCCCAAAATTTATTTTGCCCCTAATTCCACTAATTACCTTAGTACCTAATAAATTTGTTAGCTATGTCTGCACAGAATTTCTTATTGCGGGCGCTCATCGTAATAAGAAACGCCAAATCCTCGATCTCACCTATAAGTGTGCACACAAATTTACTTCGATCCGCGATGAAATGCGCGCCGCTGTTTTTTCTATGTCTTACTCCATTTCTGATTTTAATTTCGAAAAACAAGCTTACTTCATAGCTGGTAAAAAAGATCGCATGAATCCATCTCGTAAGGTAAAAGAAATTGCCAAAAAATTCCACGCTGAGGTAGATTTTATACCCCAGGCCGGCCATCTCATTAATTACGAGACTCCGGAAAAAATCGCTGAGCTAGTCTTACCAAAGCTTAAAAATTAACTCAAAATAACAACAATTATTTATTAGAGCCACAATGGCTCCTTTTTATTTTTCATTATTTTGTCTCCATAACTTGCTTATGCTTAACTAATTTTTTCTTAAAATAACAGGGAAGAAAGTTCATTTTTTCATCATTTTTACCCCTTTTCACTTGTTTTATTTTGCATTTCAGCCAATAATCAAATTAGAACTTTTACCGAAAATACAAAATAGAAAGGAAATTATGTCCTCATCCAGACAGTCTCATTTTGTTGTTTGTAAAAAACCCAAAATTAAGCCTAAGATACCCCAAAAAACTCCGCGCTTTCTCTATTTTTCCAGTGCTTTGGCTATATGTATTACTAGCCTGACACCACTAGCCTCTGTCAATTCGAAAGCCGTTGAGTGCAAAGACATTCAAGCCGTCTTCGCTCGAGGTTCAGGAGAGAAAGCTAAGACTAATATTAATTATCAAAAATTTAAAGATAATCTCGTCGGGGTTTTACAGTCAGCAAATAAATCCTACGATTTTTATGACCTCGGAGAATCAAACCGATATAAATATCAATATCCAGCCGTGAGCGTAGAGAATCTCGGAGCAATTGCCGATACCTATATTCATGCTGGCAAAAATGATTATTTTAACAATAGTGTAACGACGGGCATCAACGAAATACATACACTATATCACGATATCACTCATCGCTGTCCGAATACTAAATTTATTCTCGGTGGCTATTCTCAGGGCGCCATCGTGATGAGTCACGCCATTCGCACATTTGATCCCGAAAAAATTATCTACCTCTCAACTTTCGGCGATCCTAAATTACATCTCCCAGAAGGAGAAGGTAAGGACAAACCATGTTATCATGGTATACATTCCGATTATCGCATTAATGTCCCCGATTGTGATGTAGAGCATGGCATCCTAGGAGCGCAAAAACCTTATCTGCCAAACACTAAGTTTTCCGGGAAAATTGGTACTTGGTGCAATTCCGGTGATTTTATGTGCGGTAGCTTCTTTGACCCACTAGGATTTTCCGAAATCAATCTCGGAAAATTCCAGTTTATCCATCAAAACCTTATTTCAGGGCATCTTGCCTATGCAGACCGCGATGCTTACGCCGAATCTGCACATATAATTGGTCAAATTCTACATGGCGCAAAAAAACTCGCAAAACCTGGCACTCTAAATGTTGGTTATTCGCCATATTTCATTAAGCAACTCCAGGATCGTTTGGCTCATCCAAAAATCAATAGTATCGATCATGAATATATTGTCGCCATTAATTTTAATAAAGCCAATCCAGCCGCCTTGTCTTTGCAATACAAAAAACTAATTAGCAATATCGAAGCCAGAAAACATAGGCATGCACTTTTTCATATCTATAAAGTAAATTTCGCTACCGACCATCATGGTTTTGCCAAATATCAAAAAATTACAGATTTTAATACCAACACCGACAATCTACTTCAGTTAGAGCAGCAACTAAAACAATATTACGACGAGTCTAATACTTCCGTGAAAAACGCATCGATCATTGACCTCTACCAAGCAATCTATCAAATTTCGTCCGAACAAAAACTTCAACACGACACCACTAAAGGTTTCATTCTCTCTACTCCAGCCGAAATCTATTTCGATTACGCTAGTGGTGAGTACATCCAGAAGCTTAAATATCTTTTAGAGGCTAAACATCTCACACCGTTTATCATCAATGGCGATGGTGGTAGGTCAGAATATACCCGTTCGGTTTATGATTTTACCCTTGATATGCATGGTCATTATTTTAGTAACGCCGCTAGTGAAAAATTCATCGATGAAAAATTAGAGTTAGTGGAGAATAAGCCAAAGACTCGTGCTCAAAATGGAGATATTCCAACCTATACTGTGACATTCGACGGAAATAATTTCAGTATCACCAACACCTACACTGATCGACCACTTCGTCTGCAACAAGATCCTGAGCATTATGCAACTAAATTTGTCGAATTCGAAGATTTAAGGCCAAAAATCGTCGAGCTTGAATTTAAAGGCCGTAAATGGCGTGCTGAAATCACCCCGCTTCCGACTAAAATTTCTAACCCAAATTATCACCATGAAACCAAACAGAAGCTACTGGTTATTGACGGTGTGGCTCAAGGGTTCACTTCCAGCGACAACCTAAATTTTGACAAACTCGACCCCACCAAAGCTCACCATATTTTAATCCATTATATCGGCGATGACGCTAGGATCTATAAAACCGAAGAGCAAAACATTCCAATCAAGGATAGCAAACCAGATAAAACCGACGATTCGGAAGATTCAGATAATCCAAGCAATTCAGGCGACTCCAATAAGACAAACGATTCGAGCAATCCAAGTAATCCAAATAATCCAAGTAATTCGAATAACTCCACCAATCCCGACCCTTCCGAGCCACCGAAACCACCAGAGGAGCCTGAAGACAATCATTTTGGCGACCTACTTCGAGAATTAGATATTCTAAAACATAATGCCTTTTCGGAACAAACTGAAAATCTTACAGACCGACTCCGTGGCATTTTTAATAAAAAGTCCGAAGATAAAAAGGAATCTGAAGGCAAAAAGGAGTCTGAAGATAAAAGGGAGCCAGGGAGCGGAAAGCCCGATAAGCAAAAAACCGATAATAAATCTAAACCAGATAAGCATTCTAATTCCGAGAAAAATAATGAAGACCATAACAATAACTCCGATACCCCTAACACAAAAAATCACCAAGAAGATCATTCATCTCATCCGAGCATAGAATCAAAAGAAAAATCTAATCATCAGAAACAGCCAGACTCAACAACTACCCAAGATAAGAATACTAAAAAAATTATTCCAGCCGTACCTGACTCTGGCATACCTAGATATCTTAAGAGAAGACTGTATTCTAAGTAGATGTGTTAAAATACAGCACCTTAAATTTCTGTCAAGAATTACCGAGAAGACAAGTGATAGTGGTCGCCATATTCACAACGATACACAGATAACGTCGGCGCGTGATAATCATGCGCCGCCACCATAGCGGCCACCTCGGCTTCTTCACGAGTCTTGTAACAGATTTTCTGTGAATCACCCACCCAGCACTTTTCCGGCATAATAACTTTATTATTATTCAACTTTTTTCTCATCTCTGAATATTATACATCTATAACATAAAATGTCTAAATAGTACAACCAATTTTATGTTGACACGCTACATATAGCGTTATAGAATAAGCATAGACACTATATATAGCGTAATTGCCAAAACATATATAGCGTAAAAAGCAAACAAAAATAATTAAAAGAGAAGATTGTTAGAATAAGGAGATTTATTTTTTATGCTCAAAAAAGTTGTCAAGCGAGATGGAAAAGTTGTCCCATTTGATATCGAAAAAATCACCAATGCCATCAAAAAAGCTGGTGCTGCCACTGAAGAATTCAAAGAAGAACGCGCCAAGCGCCTAGCTGAAAAAGTTGTTTCAGAATTTGAAAAACTTGACCAAAAGAAAACCCCATCCGTCGAACAAATTCAAGATATTGTTGAAAAAGTTCTCATGGAATCAAGTTATAAGAAAACCGCCAAAGCTTATATTTCTTACCGCAATGAGCGCACGGTTCGCCGCATGGCTCAAACCAGCCTCATGGATGCCTATCGCACCATTGCCGTACTTGATGCCAAACAAAATTCAGACATTAAGCGTAGTAATGCGAACGTCGACGGTAACTCCGCTATGGGTAAAATGCTTCAATTTGGTGCCGAAGGTGCTAAGTTTTTCGCCAAATCTGTTCTCATGGAACCACGTTTTGGTGCCGCTCATGACCGTGGTGACATTCATATTCATGACCTAGATTTCTATGCCACCGGTACATTAACTTGCTGCCAAACTGATCCATTAAAACTCTTCGCTAATGGCGGCTTTAATACCGGGCATGGTCATCTCCGTACACCAAATTCCATCGGCTCCTATGCTGCACTTGCTGCCATCATCCTTCAGGCTAATCAGAATGAGCAACACGGCGGCCAGGCTATTCCAAATTTCGATTACGCTATGGCTCCCGGTGTCGACAAAACTTTTAAGAAAACCCTCCGCGCTAATCTTAAAAAATATAACGAATTCTCCGGTAAAAAAGTTGATATAACCATTCCAGAAGATATTAAATACGGTGACGAAGAAACTCTAAAATCTCTCAAGATTCCAGCCATTGTCATTGATGAAGCGAAAAAGGATACTGAAAACCAGACCTTCCAAGCCATGGAGGGCTTCATTCACAATCTAAACACCATGCACTCCCGTGCTGGCGCCCAAGTTCCATTCACCTCTATTAATTTTGGCACCGATACCACCGAATCAGGTCGTCTCGTTTCCAAGATGCTTCTCGAAGCTACTGAACGAGGTCTTGGTCGCGGCGAGACACCAATCTTCCCAATCTCAGTTTTTAAAGTAAAAGAGGGCGTCAATTACAATCCAGAAGATCCAAACTACGACCTCTTCAAGCGCAGTATGGAAGTCTCCTCCAAGCGTCTCTTCCCGAATTTCACCTTCATCGATGCTCCATTCAATATCAAGTACTACAAGAAAGGCGACTATAATACTGAGATTGCTACCATGGGTTGTCGTACTCGCGTTTTCTCTTCTATCTTCCCAGAATCCAATGGAATCGCAACCAGTCGTGGTAATCTATCTTTTACCACTATTAACCTAGTCCGCCTTGGCATTAAACATGGCATCGCACTCAAAGAACGTAAAACAGCAGACTGGAAAGGCTTCTATAAAGAACTCGACGAATTAATGGATTTAGTTGCCGACCAGCTACTCGAGCGCTTTGAATTCCAAGCCAATCAACACGTCCGCAACTTCCCATTTCTCATGGGTGAGGGGAACTGGTTTGGTAGCGAAAAACTCGGACCAGACGATACCCTACGCGATGTAATCAAGCACGGCTCACTTTCTATTGGCTTTATCGGCGTTGCCGAAACTCTCAAAGCTATGCTCGGCAAACATCACGGTGAAGATGAAGAAGCCAGAAAGAAAGGTCTCGAAATTATCGAACATATGACCAAGCGATGTGATGATTATAGCCAAAAATATCACCTCAATTTCACACTCTTTGGTACCCCAGCCGAAGGTCTCGCCGGACGCTTCACCAAGATGGACCGCAAGGAATTTGGTCTCATTGAGGGCGTAAATGATCGTGACTACTACACCAATTCATTCCATGTTCCAGTTTACTTCCCAATCTCAGCCTTTGAAAAAATTGAAATTGAAGCGCCATATCACGCACTCTGTCCAGCCGGCCATATTTCTTATGTCGAACTTGATGGCGACCCTTCACAAAATATCGAAGCCTTCGAAGCTGTCATTCGTAAGATGCACGATTCCGGTATTGGCTACGGCTCAGTTAACCATCCAGTCGATCGCGACCCAGTCTGTGGTTTTTCTGGAATTATTCCAGGCGAACGCTGCCCATCTTGTGGTCGTCTTGAAGGAGAGATTCCTTTTGAACGTCTCCGTCGCATTACTGGCTACCTTGTAGGCTCGCTTGATCGTTGGAATGATGCGAAACGCGCTGAAGAACATGACCGTGTCAAACACAATGTTTCTGGCACCTACACCAAAGCCGAAAAGGCCGCCCGCGAACACGCCAAGCATACCGCTAAGTCCTCTCTAGGAAAGGCCTAAATGTCGTCCCGCGTCCCTGGTTCTGATAAAACCCATATCCGTCTTTCCGGCCCGATTGAACATGATAGTATCGTTAATGGCTATGGGTTACGTGCCGTGATTTGGACTCAAGGTTGCTTTATCCACTGTGAGGGCTGCCAAAATCAAGAAACCTGGGACGAAGAAGGTGGGGTTCTTGTCGATATTGAAGATATCAAACAAGAACTCCGCTCCCTCAAGGGGCAAACCGGCCTTACTTTCTGTGGTGGGGAACCGTCACTTCAAGCCGAAGCCTGTATCGAAATCGCCAAATTCGTCAAAGAAGAACTTGGTTGGAATGTTTGGTCATTTTCTGGCTACACTTATGAAGAAATTAAGGCAAAACAGAATGACCAATGGGAATTTTTCAAAACCCTCGACGCCTTAATCGACGGACCATTCGTCCTTGCCGAGCGTGATCTTACCCTAAAATTCCGAGGCTCTAAAAATCAACATCTCTTACATCTCAAAGATGGTGAGGTTACAAGTATCGAATAGCTCCATTTTCCAAGCTAGGTTTACGTATTTCTAATCCAGATTCGCGTATATATAATTCAGCTTCATATATTTCCAGGCCAAATTCACGTTTTTTCTAAGCCAAATTCACATAAAATCTCGGGGCATTTTTCGTCAAATATACCAAATTTCGCGCGTGCTTCACGATAAAGTTTTTGTGATATTTTTCGCGACGCCAACGATACAATTCTGCCACTAAATCTGCCAGGAAATGGTCGTAGATTGCTTCCATTAGCTCCGGATCATAGCGATTCCAAAAGCGATAAATCAACATCTTAAATTCCACTCGAAATAACGCCAAATTCATCATTTTATGAAAGTCCATCTGCATTAATTCCAAACGATTTTCTTTGTATAAAAAAATGAACAATTTTTCATAAAATTGTTCCATACTCATCTCTAATTGAAAATTTGTTTTTACTTCATCTTCCAGATGTTTCAAGAAAACAGCACGATTTTTATTCATCAAATCTGCCAAATTACGATAATGATCATAAAATGTCGACTCAGCAATCTTAGCTACCCTGACAAGCTCGCGTATTTGGATTTCGGCTAAACTTTTATCTTTTGATATACTTGCCAAAGCATTAAAAATTTTTCGTTCGGTTCTTTGATATACCCGATTTTTGATATGCCTTCTACCCATCTTTTTCTCTCCAGATTTTATTTTATTTTAGCATAAGCTTTTTTAAAAATGAGAGTAAAATAAAACTATTTTTTCAAAATCCAAAAAATAGCACCCCATTTCTGGAGTGCCAGGAGATTTATATCTTATGATCTAGTGACTTCAATTAAAATCCTATTGTGAATATAATAGAGTATCACAGCAATAATCATCACATATAACAACTTAAATGACGCACCGAAGACTGAACCGAAAATTACAAACATTGGCACTATAGCCAAGTTAATGAATCTCCCATTCGCCAGCTCAACTGCAACATTAATTCCTCTACCATACAAATCCACATACTTCATATTGTGATCTAGATTTGTCCAAGCTACCGTCAAGATCGAAAATATCGACAAGATTAACAATAACCAGAAGTTCAGCCAATAAACAGCATATCCCCAAATAAATGCACTAAGTAACATTTCAGAAAAAATAGTTATCATTTTCTGTGGTTTATCGACATGCAAACAAACTAGGCAAACGCGATCAAAGACGATTGATCCACCCACACCAAAATTCGTAAGCCACATCAGCAATATTAAAATTACTGATATTGGCATAGGTATCACACCAAGCAATAATCCGAAAATCACAAAACAAGCTAATATTCTTGCCATGATTAGTACCCGAATTTCACCATTAGCAACATAAACTTCATTTTCGCAATCTTTTTCCATACGGAAACCTCCTCTTAAAGAACTACTATCAAAAAAGTCACACTAATTAATCTTAATCAGTTCTTATATTCTACAATTTTTTTCTAATCTTGTCAATTTTTTAACATTGACATATCAGCATTTTTATGGTAGAATTAAGCCGTCTAATCTAACTAGGATTTAGGTTAGTGTACGTGAAAATTGCTTGTTTATGGAAGGGGGTTTCCATATGGGCGTTATTATAACCAACGATGTTTATGGCAATAGCTATGATTCCAGCAACCCTGGGGATGTTCAGAGATTTGCGCAAGATTACAAAAATCATCCTGAATATTTTCAGGGAGCTTGGGATTCCGAAAAGGAGGTGATGCTAAATTCAGCTAGAACCCTAGGGTTCTACAACGATTAATCATAGATTAATCATAGATTAATCATACATAGCACATGCAACTAGATTATTAAAATTCCAAAAAATTGCTGATATCGAATACTAGCTCCCTGAAAAAACTACTACTCTCTAGTATTCTTCTTCCAAAATATCAGCAGCAACTATCGGTTTGCAATTTTCACGCTTTTTCGGGAGGCTCTGCCTCCCATTTTTATGCCTCGCATTCCCCATTTTTATGCCTAAATTTTGAGCAAAATTTCATCTACACAAAATCTTATCTTTTGCATTAAAACATACTTTTTGTGCTAAAATTAAAATATCTTGCTATACTTCGGTCACTGGCAATGAGAAAATGTTTTAGCTTTAAGTATCGTCATTTATACTTTTAGCCAGGAGCCAATAAATCGGGCTCACATAAATGACTCTTATTTTAAATAATTTAGGAGTTACTTATGCAAAACCAAACTAATCTTAACAATCTAGAACGTGTCGAAGTGATGGCCCTTTTTGGCTATCAAATGACTTCATGCCAACCGCTCACTTTCAAGCGACGTGGCTACGATGAGTCCGAGGTGACGGAATTACTCCGCACCCACATCCGTTTCGTCGGCAATACCGCGATTCACGTCTTCGACGTCTTAGTCGGAAAGGAGCAATGTCGTCTGATGTTTAACGCTACAGATTTGACTTGGCATATTGCGGCTAACTAATCTAGAGAGAGGGGAATTAACCCCCTCTTTTTTGTTACAATTTTGCACAAAATTCATCTAATACCGCCCGAATTTCCGTCGTATTTTTGCAATCCATCAATTTTATGCGCAAGTCCGAAGCTCCATCAAAAGAGTTCACGTAGACTTTAAACATACGCTTCAGTGGCTCAAATGGATACCTCGAGCCGCGTTCTTCTAACTCTCCACATCTCGCATCAAAAACATCTAGATGAAAACGGAATAATTCCATAACCTCCGGAATTTCAACTTCACCACCCAGCCCCACTGGTTTACGATTAGTAAAACAATATGGATTGAAGAATACCCCACGACCAATCATAAAACCATCCACCTCTGGATAAGCCTCGCTGAGTTTTTTCACATCCGCCATGTCCGCAATATCACCATTAATTGTAATCAAAGTTCGTGGTGCGACTTCATCACGAATAGCTAAAATCTCTGGGATTAACTCATAATGTGCTGGTACTTTTGACATTTCCTTGCGTGTGCGTAAATGAATCGTCAAATTCGCCACATCCTCCGCTAGAATTTTCGGTAGCCATTCACGAAACTCATCGACGTAAGTAAAGCCAAGGCGCGTCTTCACCGAAACCGGTAGATTAGTGTTTGCTTTCGCCGAACGAATACATTCAAGGGCCAATTCTGGCGTACGGATCATTGCTGCACCACCGCCCGCTTTATTGACATGCCGATCTGGACAGCCCATATTAATATCGAGTCCATCAAAACCAAGTTCTTCCAATTTACTTGCCAGCAAACCAAATTGCTCCGGATTTTTTCCCCAAATTTGCGCAATAATCGGCGAATCCGTTTCCACCACATCGAGACGTTCAAGTGCATTATCGCGACCTTTCTCTGAAGCAAAAGAAGAAACATTAGTAAATTCCGTAAAAAACACATCTGGTCTACCTGCCCGGTTAATCACTTGACGAAAAACCACATCCGTCACCCCCTCCATCGGGGCTAAAATCGTAAAATGTTTAGGTAAATCCTGCCAAGACCATTTTTTCTGCATTATTTTCTCCAATCTCATTATTCCGCTTCTGCACGTTTTAAGCGAATCGCTTCCTCATAAATTTCTTCGAAGCGCTTCAAAGTATGTCTCAAATCATGTTTCTTTGAAATTTCCAAAGAATTTTTACTATATTCTTTTTGAAGTTTCTTGTCCAAAAGAATCTTTTTCATAGCTTCTTTGAACGCTTCGATGTTGCCAACTTCCACAAGTTCACCGTTAAAACCATCGACACAAATTTCCCCCACTGCTCCAGCGTTCACAGCCACAAGAGGCAAACCAGTCGCTGCCGCTTCAATCAAAACAATTCCTTGAGTCTCAGTCTCAGAGCCCGTAGCAAACATTGTACCCATGCGATAAACTTTTGCGAGTTCCGGCATCATAATTTTACCGAGGAATTTTACCTCATCACTAATGCCCAGCTCCTCGGTAAGTTCTTTTAATCTCACCACATCGATACCGTCACCCACAATCACTAGTTCAATATTCGAAATTCCGTCCGCTAGAAGCAAAGCAAAAGCTTTCACCGCTACATCAATACTTTTTTCCGGATCCACCCGTCCGATGTACATAATTTTATTCTTACCATCATCCAGATGATATTTTTTCAAAATCTCCTGACTAGCTGGTGCCGGCTTAAACTGTGCTAAATCTACCCCATTTGAAAGCGCCTCTACCGGTACTTTAAAATATTTACGATTTTTTGGCACCAAATCACCAATTGCAATCTCGGTTGGCATCGTCGCATATTCAGAATTTTTCAAAAAACTCATCATGTGCGCCTTCAAGATCGCATTCGATAATTTTTTAAGCGGCTTTGGTTGTAAGAAAAATAGTTGATCAGTAATATTATCCGGATACGCGTGACCAGTTGAAACTAGTGGAACGTCTCGTTTCTTCACATAGCTCATTACCGCAAGCGCAATAAATTCCGCCGTCTGGAGATGTATCACATCTGGCTGAAATTCATCCAACACCTTCTTCACTTCCACCCAAGGGTTAACCGTCCACCAAATACCATTTTTATAAGTTAATCGCGGCAAAGGTATACCTAAAAATTCCGGATTCTCTGGCACTGGATTGATTTGGTCAGGATAAAAAGGGAATCGAATTGAAGACAAATGAACAGTCTTCACTCTAGTTTTTTCATCGATTTCTTCATGATATTCCCCCGTAAAACTTGGCGCGATCACCAAAACTTCATGACCCGCCTGAGCCAAGCCATTAGCTAAATTATGCGCAAACACCGCCACTCCATTCGTCATCGGATAATAAATATCAGAAGCAATCACAATTTTCATAATCTCTATTATATAACACTTTTAGTATCTGTTATAATTAAGCTATGGGTAAAAAATCAAAACCAAAGCAAACCTCTTCTGTCGCCGTCAACCGACGTGCGAGTTTTGATTATCATCTCGGCGATAAAATTATCTGCGGTATGAGCTTGACCGGACCGGAAGTCCGCCTAATTCGTGATCACCACGTCCAACTTAAAGGCTCATTTGTCACTATTAAGGATGGCGAACTCTGGCTAAACAACCTCACACTTGGTGCCGAAACCGCCCGCAACATTCGTCTGCTCATCACCAAAAAGCAGCTTCATTCACTCGAAAAATCTAAACAACTCGGCAACACCATCGTACCAACTAAATTATTTGGCGGCGATCGTTATATTAAAATCGAGGTCTCCCTCGCTACCGGTAAAAAACGCTATGACAAGCGTGTTTCGATTAAAAATCATGACCTCGATCGAGAGGCTAGAAAGCGTCTACATGTCTAAAATTCGTCTTTTTTCCTGGAACGTAAATGGCATGCGTGCTGTCTTGAAAAAACAAGCTATTCAAAACTTTCTTAACACCGAAAATCCAGATTTTTGCTGTTTCCAAGAAGTTAAAGCTAAACCTGAACAAGTTGAAAAGGAAATTTTAAACACTCCGCTAGAAAATTATCAATTAAACTGGAACTCTGCGGAACGTGCTGGCTATTCTGGTACTATGACCATTGCTAAAACCGATCAAAAAATCCTTTCCATCGAAACCAATCTTTCCGAATATTTTAAAAGCCCCGATTTCGATCAAGCAAAATCAAAACTTCTCGAAAATGACGGCTTTGGTTCGCCGTTTTCTGAAGGTCGCGTTCTTACGCTTGAAACCGAAAATTTCTATCTAGTTAATGTTTATACCCCAAATTCCAAAACTGATTTATCGCGTCTCAAACTACGTCATGAACTTTGGGACCCGCTCTTTCTGGCTTATTTGAAACATCTCGAAAAAACCAAACCCGTGGTAGTCTGTGGCGATTTTAATGCCGCACACCAAGAAATTGATCTCGCACGTCCGAAACAAAATACCAAAAATGCTGGCTTCACCATCGAAGAACGTCAAGGTATTTCCGAAATTCTAAAACAAGATTTCATTGATACTTTTCGCTCGCTTAACCCTGACACTGCTCGCTATACTTGGTGGTCACACTGGGGGAAGGCGCGCGAAAATAATATAGGTTGGCGTATTGATTATTTCTTCATTTCAAAATCACTTGAAAAAAATCTTGAAGCCGCTGAAATTTACGAATCCATTCTCGGTTCTGACCACTGCCCAATTTCTATCACCCTAAATTTTTAACATTCTAAATCCCAACATTATGAATCCCAATAATTTCACCTACTGGCACAAACTTATCGGTAACGAAGACCACAATATTTTATGGAATATCCCCACCCAAAAATCTGGCCGTCTTTCAATTTTTGGTGGCAATAGCGAAAATTTTCTAAGTGAAATTCGCACCACCGAGTTTCTCGAAAAATTACCACTTAAAACTCTTAAATTATTTTTACCAGACACTCTTCAAAACAAACTTCCGGTAATTAATTACATCGATTTTCTAAAATCTACTCCCTCTGGCTCCTTCGATCGTCACGAAAAACTCACCGAAAGTTTTCTTTCTGCTGATACGATTTTTCTATCCGGTAATTTTTCCAAAAATTCCACCACTTCCATCGCCATTAACGAAGCCCTAAAATCACTTCACAAAAATCAAGTAGTCGTAGCCTGTCGTGATGCTATTGAAATTATTACCAATAACGCTGAAGAAAATCTCCAGCACGAAAACCTGATTCTACTTACCACTATGCCACAGCTGCAAAAACTTTTTCAAGCCGTTTATTTTCCTAAAATGCTCCTACTTTCCATGCCGCTCACTTCTGTAATTGAAACCTTACACAAATTCACTATCAGTTATCCGCTAACGCTTATCACTCTACATAGCGACCAGATTATTATAGACAAAGCTGGCGAAGTCTATACCATCCGCCTCGATCACACCAATTTCACTCCGCTTTCTCTCTGGACTGGCATGCTTCCCGCCAAAATCGCCGCGCTTGCCACCTGGAATCCGCAAAACCTTCTCGACGTCGCTACCGCTAGTATTAACTGGGACGTTCGTCAAATTTAAGACTCCCATTGCCAATATCAACTGGGATATTCGTCAAATTTAAACCTCATCACCACTAATATTAACTGGGACATTCGTCGAATCTAATCGCAAAAATATGTTAAAATAAACGTAAGCATTTCTATAATATTTTTAATTTCAGAGTGGAAAAACTATGTCGAACAAAGTGATGATTATTGGAACAGGGAACGTTGGCGCCAGTATTGGTTTTTCTTTAGTTTCTTCCCATAATGCCATCAATGAACTCGTTCTCATCGATCAAGATCAAGCTGATGCTGAGGGCGAAGCGATGGATCTACGCGACACTCTAGCCGTTTCACCGAATTTCATGAAAATTCACGCCGGAACCTATGAAAAAGATAGTAAAGACACCGATCTTGTGATTATTACCGCTGGTGCCGCCCAGAAAAAAGGTGGTGAAACCCGTACCGAACTTCTCGCACGTAACGCCAAAATCGTCAAAGAAATTGTCGAAAATCTCGTAAATAATGGCTTCCAGGGAATTTTTCTCATGGTCACCAATCCAGTCGATGTTTTATCCTACCTCGTCATGGAATATTCTGGTTTTCCAAGTCACAAAGTTATCGGCTCCGGCACCGTTCTCGATTCCGCCCGCCTAAAATATAACGTAGCTAATCGTCTCGGCATTTCACCAAAATCCGTTCACGCCTATCAAGTGGGCGAACATGGCGACAGCGAATTTGCTCTCTGGTCGAATGCTAATATTGGCGGTCAACCAATTACTGATTTGATCTCAGCTTCTGAACTCAAAAATATTGAAACTGACACTAAGAACCAGGCTTACGAAATTATTAACAAAAAAGGTGCCACATATTATGGCATCGGCGCCTGCGTAACTCGTATCGTGAATTGTATTTTCAATGACGAAAATCGCGTCTTACCAGTTTCCACTTATGATAATTTTTCCGACTGCTTCTTTGGTTTTCCTACTATCGTCGGCCGCAAGGGAATCGTGCGTCGTCTCGACACCGAACTTACTGAGATGGAAGCCATCCGTATGCAATCTTCCATCAATGTAATCAAGCGTTCTCTACGCGAAGTTCTCTAGTAATCAAACGTTCTCTGCGCGAAGTTCTCTAGTAATCAAACGTCTCTACACGAAGTCCTCTAGCTTTATGGTAAAATTAAACCATGAGGAAATTCTTTTTAAGGTTTATTTTATTACTATCAATTTTTACTATCATTTTAGTTCCTGCCGAACCGACTTTTGCGCGTAAAAAGCGCAGTAGCTCAAGCAGCGAAAATTCCGCCGTTAATGATTTTACTTTCAAAAGTTTTCATGCCGACTATGAGCTAACCAAAGACACCGAAGGATACTCCAAGCTCGATGTGACCGAAACCTTAGTTGCCAATTTCACCCACGAAAACACCAATCATGGCATCATGCGCGTAATCCCGATTTTCAACCAAGCCGGCAGAAATCAAATTATTGACGATCCGTACGCTTTTAAGGCCACTGTCACTCGCAATGGTCAATCGGAAAAATTTGAATCCAGCGTTTCCGATTCTAACATTAAACTCAAAATCGGTGATGCTGACGCTTATGTCTCTGGCGAACAAACTTACGTGATTAAATATAGCTTCGATAATGTAGTCGCCGCCTTCAAAGATGTTGCAAATTCCTCAATTTCTGGCGCTTATCAAGAGCTCTACTGGAATATTAATGGTGTCGACTGGAAGCAACCTTTTGAGCAAGTTTCCGGCACGCTTCATTTTTCCGATGAAATTGCTAGCACCATTTTTGGTAACCCTATCTGCTACTCTGGTGCTTATCGTTCCAATGATACGGATAAATGTCAGATTGAAAAAACCAAAAATTCCATTACTTTTTCCGCCAACAACCTCAAAGCCGGTGAAGGCGCAACTTTTGTTATCGCAATCAAGGCTGACACCTTCAAAATTCGTCCACCAAAATATAATTACATTGCCGTAGCAGTCTGTATTATTATCGGAATTTTCTCTTTCTTTACAATTTTCAGTATCGTTCGTAACTATCAAAAACATGTTCGCGAAAAACATCAACACTACAAGAGCTTAATCCGCGTTCCGGAGTACCAACCTCGAAAAGATCTCACCGTTGGTCAAGCTGGTTTCTTTAGCTTCACTCCGCTTAATCAGAAGACTGCCACCGTGCTTAGCTTAGCCGTCCATAAGAAAATTGACATCATTAAAAATCCAATTGAAAAAAATTTCCTCGGCCTCAATAAGAAGCAATCTTGGTCGGTCAAAATCCTAAATACCGACAATCTCAGCTCCGAAGAAAAATCCATGCTTCGTGTCTTGGCTCAATCTTCCACCCTACCCGAAATCGGCGAAACTTTCAAGCTCAAACAAAACGACTCCTACTCGGTCAACCAGTTCATTATGAGTTATGATACAAATATCAAACTTGATATCGCCGAAAAAGGTTTAACAGAAGACAATAAAAGAGCTGGCATAATGGGAATTCTAGACAGTATCATTGGCGTGCATTTTATTATCATTTTTGGTGGCATGCTCTTCGGTATCGCTTCGTTCTTTCCATTCTTCCCGAAGCTCCTTTCTTGGCTTCTACGCATCGCCGACCAAACCGTCCATATCACTTCTTTCTATATTTATAAGCCAGAGCTCTTCATCTTAGCTGCCGCTATTTTCATCGGTACATCTATTGCCGCCTCTACTTATAATCATTTTGCTAGAAAATATCGTGATTTCACTAACGCCGGACTCGAAGTTGTAGTCTACATGCAAGGCCTCAAAGATTACATTAATCTTGCTGAAAGTGAACGTATTAACTTCCTCCAAAATGTCAAAGATGTCGACACCTCGCCAGAGGGAATCGTTCATCTTTACGAGGAACTTCTACCTTATGCTGCGCTCTTCGGCCTTGAAAAAACCTGGATTAAGAATCTCGACAAATACTACGAGGAACTTGGCACCGATTACACCATTCCAAACTGGTACGCTCTATCATATGCCGATTTTGGTAGCTTTACATCTAGTATTTCCAGCTCGTCCTCAACTTATTCCACCAGTAGCAGTAGTGGCGGTTCTGGCTACTCCAGTGGCGGTGGCTTCTCCGGCGGCGGTGGCGGTGGTGGCGGCGGTGGCGGTTGGTAAAAACTAAAGCCCCAAAGCTTCAATTAAAAAATATCAGCTTCGTAGCTGATATTTTTATTCTCATTCAATATCCCAAAAGTCACAGCCTATAAGGTATTCGCCCCGGTTTTATTAATAAACTGTTTTATTAATGATTAACTATTCGATTTCTGGTAACTTATCAATAATCTTATTCTTTAGAATTTTAATCATCACATTACGATAAAGCCATCGTGACATATTTTCAATTGTCATCATCAGTGGTACCGTAATAATTAAAATCGCACCGAAGATTACCCACTCAACCATCGATAAATTGATATGTACACTAAATAGGCTTTGCAGAAAAATCATACAAAATAGCATACCAAAAGTACAACCACCCACAATTAATTTCTTCCAAATATTATCATACGGCATACAAATTCGCGCGAGATAAGTAATACCTACCACTTCCCAACCTAAGACACAAAGCATCCCCAATTGTTCGCGCGTGAGCCCCAGCCAAAGCCTCAAATTAATTAACGCCAAAACGATCACCACATTAGTCAGTGCCGCCGGAATCGCCTTTTTCAAAATATTAATCATGAAATTTCCCCGAATCAAATCCTTATTCGGAATTTGCGCTAAGAAGAAACTTGGTACACCAATCGTAAACATCGTAACCAATGAAACCTGTGTCGGCAAAAGCGGATACATAAAACCAAAGCCAATCGAAAGTAGCGCCACAATAAACGAAAAGACGTTCTTCACTAAGAATAACGAGCCAGAACGCTCCAAATTATTTACCACTCGACGCCCCTCATCTACAATCTGTGGCATGCGTGAAAAATCCGAATCCAGTAACACTAATTGTGCCACCTGCGAGGCCGCCTGTGAACCTGAGGCCATCGCCACCGAACAGTCCGCATCTTTTAAGGCCAAAATATCATTCACGCCGTCTCCAGTCATCGCTACCGTATGTCCCGCCTTCTGTAAAATTTTCACCATCTTACGCTTTTCTTCTGGCTTTACGCGTCCAAAAACTGTATTCTCTAGTACAATCTTTTCAAAATCACACCCCTCCGGCAAGCTCGAAAGATCAATAAATTTCTTGGCGTTTTTAATCCCCGCTTTTTCTGCCACAATCGAAACCGTCTCAGCATTGTCGCCCGAAATCACTTTCACTTCCACGCCCTGTTCGGCAAAATATTTAAACGTACGCTTGGCGGACTCACGAATTTCATTCATCAAAAGTACAATATTAGTCGGCTTAATCGGCGAAATTTCCCGCTCTCCCGAAGCTAATAGCTCGACATCTTTTTTACTAACAACTTCACCAAAAATTAAAACTCTATACCCTTGCTTGGTAAATTTTTGGATAGTCTTTTCGTATTTTTTTAAATCTTCTTTCAAGACAAATTCTGGCGCACCAATCAAAAAAGTTTTATCCTTAAATTGCACACCACTATATTTATGCTTCGAAGAAAAACCGATGATTTGCTGTACCGAATCTTTATCAAATTTCGATTCTCTAGCGGCTCGCTCTTCGACAAACTTTTTCAGCGCCTTCATTGTATCATTATCCGCTTCCTCTGCCATCATTGTTCGCCAAAAATCTACATCAAGATCATTTTTTACCTCGGATCCGGTCATCTCATAGGCGCCGCTCACACTCATTTTATCGTTCGTAATTGTACCAGTTTTATCCACACACAGAACATCCACGCGCGCCAAAGTTTCAATACAGTGCATATCGTGTACCAAAACTTTTTTCTGCGCCAAACGCACCGCCGAAAGCACTAACGTCACCGAAGAAAGCAAGAATAATCCCTCTGGTATCATACCTACTATCGCCGCAATCATCGCCTGAATGCTCATTTTTATCGGCGTAGCATGAATAAGATATTGTTGACCAAACATCAATAATCCGATTGGAATAATCAAAATTCCCGCTAGTCTCACAAAGTTATTTAGTGATTTCAAAATTTCCGACTGTTCAGTGGTTTTAATAGCCTTCGCTTTTAGGGTTAGTTGTGAAATATACGATTCTGCACCCACGCGAGTTAATTTTGCATAACATTTACCTGAAACCACAAAACTACCCGACATCAATTCGTCCCCAGTAGTCTTTTTAATCTCATCCGACTCCCCCGTAAGTAGTGCCTCATTTACCAGAATCTCACCCGATACCACCACGGCATCTGCTGGAATTTGCGCCCCCGCCTCCAAAATAATAATGTCATCTAATACTAATTTATACGTCCAAATTTCTTGCTCCTTAACCTCTCGCACTACTTTGATTTTTGGCGTATTCAGGACACTCAGTTTATCCAAAATTTGCTTCGCTCTTAATTCCTGCAAAATACCGATCAAGGAGTTGATAAAAATCAGCGGCAAAAAACTCATGTCTTTATAAGCATGCACCAAAAATAGCAACGTTGCTAAAAACAAAAAAACAAAGTTAAAGTAGGTCAGGGAATTACTGCGTACAATTTCACCAAACGTTTTCGTCGGCGCCTGAACCGCAGTATTCACTTGGCATTTTTTAACACGCTCATTTACTTCTTCCTGGCTAAGTCCCTGAATCCCACCTGCATCCTGCTTATTTTTTATCACTTGTATCTTTTCTTTCCGGAATTTCCATTTTTAATTTTGGTGTTTTAGGTATTTTTTCCTCTGTTTTTTCGTGTCTATTTTTCTGCTTGGTTTTTAGCCAAATCGCCACTATCAACATAAGCACCAAACAAATACCTTTAAGCACCAAATTAATTCTTGCATCCGTACCACTCTGGAGATTTTTATAAAAATTACTTTCAACTTTATATTTTTCTTCCTCCAGGTCCAGAATTTCCGCCTCCAGTGCATGAATTTTTTCTTCCGTCTCACGCACCGGATTTTGTTCGAGTTCCGATTTTAGCTTCTTTACCGCTTCCGTTTTTTCATTTAGCTGACTCTGAATAATTTCTTTTGACTGCCCCACATAATTTCGCACAGGATTATTTTCGTTATCAATTTTAATCTGTTTACTAAACAAAAAAAGGCCCAAACAGCCAGCCATCAGGATTACCATCAAAATGATATTTTTTATTCGTTTATTCACCTAAAAATCTTTCTGTTGTTTTTACAATTTAAAATATCTATCTCTTATTTTAGCACAAAAAGAATAATAATTAAAAATCGACCCACCCCTTGATTCTTTTAGGATTTTGATATGTAATAACACTAAATAATGGAGTATACCTCATGGAAGGACTTACCTATAAATATTATAGAAAGAATAAAAGTAAAAATATTTACCTAATCATCCATGGCGGTGGGCCAGTTGGCGTAGAAACAGATTTTATCTCCGCCATTTTTGATACAATCTCTAAGACCAATAATAGTGCGCTATGTTTTAATTTTCCATACTGTGAGCGTAGGGAAGAAAACTCTAGTGGCCCTGATCTATTAGAAGAAATATCAACTCTCAAACAAGTCATTAATTTTGTTCACACAGAAGGATATAACCGTATCACGATTATTGCCAAATCACTCGGCGGAATCATTTCTAGTTATTATTTTGCAAAATATCCAGACAAATCCATAAATCTCATTATCTTAGGCTATATTCCAAACGAAATAAAGCAAAACGCAATTTCAGAGAACCTAAAACTTATTATACAAGGCGAAAATGACCGCTTTGCAACGCCATCCGAAGTACAGAAAATTGTCGGCAATAAAGTAGCCGTAATTGAAATAAAAAATGCCGACCATAGTTATCAAAATCATAACAAAGAACCGATTTATCAAAAAGAAGTACTTAACCGTCTAATTAATTGGATTTAATTTCTTTTAAAATTAGCAATCAAAAAAGGTCAATCTCAGACAGAGAAGACCCAATAATATCATTTACAACCAATGTAATTTCGAAAAATACACCTGGTGGGCGAAGTGGGAATCGAACCCACACTCCATTGCTGGAACTAGATTTTGAGTCTGGCGCGTCTACCAATTCCGCCATTCGCCCATAGAGAAATTTTATCATATTTATAGAGTATTTCCAATAACTCTGTTATAATATTTTTATGAATTCTGTAACTGGTGGGCAATCTACAGAGGATAAGCAACGTCAAACCGTTGCCGATCTCGCTCGAAAAAAAGTCATGGAAGCCTTTCATCAAGGTGAAAATTCTGTTGCCAACCAAAATCTGGTTAACGTCGCACCTACGCGCGTGATTTCTTCTACCGAATATAATCAAAAACTCGCAAGCACTCCACCAGCCACTTCCGCCAACTCATCTACCACCAAACCATCGAAAAATTTTTTATTTAATTTAATTTCCAAGGCGCAGAAAAAGCTAAAAGATCTCACTCAAACTACTGAAACTTACGCCAAAAATTCTTTTAAACATCCATCTACTGAGGTTTCAAGCCCACAAACTTCTACTGGCGCTACATATAATCAATCCTCATCCGCTGCATCCAGCCAGTCACAATCCACCGACCGTCCAGTTTATCAAAATTTTGCCGCCCAAAAATCTCCTACCACGGGCAATCCTTTTCGCCGCACTTATCAAATTCAAACTGGCACCAACCGTTACAATCCTTATCAAAACCAAAGTTCAATTAGTCAAAATTTTAGTAGTCAAACATCAACCAATTTAGGCGGTACCACTGGGAACCATGCGGCCACCCATCAAACTTACGCCGTACAACCCAACACACAATACAACGCGCAAAATAACCCACAATACAATTATCAAACCCAGCCTACCGGGGGCGAAATCGGTTCACTCAAGCAAGCCCCGATTAATATGAATCAGAAGGTGGATTGGCAAAATTACCACAGTGCCTGGCAAAATTATTATCAAAAATATTACAGCGAATATTATGCCAAAGCCGCCAAGTCCTACGTTGAAACCGAAAAAACCGAACTAAACAATCAATACGAAAAACGCAACCAAATCGGCCAACTAGCTCTCGATAGTCAAAAGCGTCTAATCGAAAATCTCAAAAACCCAAAATCTAAAAGCCTCGAGACCACAGAACAAAATTCAGAAACCCCCCAAGCCAAATCCACCGAAACTCCTCCTTCGCTCGAATCAATTCATGTTAAAACCATCGAAGCTACCTTAAAAGAACGCATTCAGAAAAAAGCCAGCAGCAGCTTCCAGCTCTCTAAAAAACACCGTAAATTCATCCCGATTTTCGCCGGAGTTTTCACCGTCCTTTTCATCCTATTCCTGCAATATAACCGCTTAATCTTCGCTCCGATTATGGCCTATATCGCTCCCGGAAATTCTAATGATACCGAAATCACCGCCATTGATCCGACCATCACTGCCGCCCCGACCGCCGATCCGAAACTCATTATTCCAAAACTCAATATCGACGTTCCAGCGCACTTTAACATCGCTAACGACACCGCCACCATTGATAACGCAATGAATCACGGTGTAGCCCAGTTTAAAATTCCTGGCGCCGATGCGCTGCCAGGCCAAGTCGGAAACCTCGTAATTTCCGGCCACTCCGCTGGTGATATTTATAGTAATAACCAATATAAATTCATTTTCTCCGGTCTCGAACGTCTGCAAGATAATGATCTCATCTATGTCAACTACAATTCGGTCCGTTACACCTATAAAGTTACTAAGAAACAAACCGTTGAGCCAACTGATGTGGCCGCATTGGTTTACCCAACCAGCAAACCAATCCTTACCCTCATCACCTGTACGCCACTCGGATCCGACCGTTACCGTTTACTAGTGACCGCCGAACAAGTTAGCCCTACCTACGAAGAAAAAGCCGTTTCCACTCCAACCAACACTGATTCTACCACTGCTTTACCAGGGAACAATACCTCTTCCGAAATGCCAGCCAACGAGAAGCCATTCTTTCAAAAAATCTGGGGCTTCCTCACTAATAATCATTAGAGACTAACCAAAAAATAGATCCCCTCGGGTCTATTTTTAGCATCAGCATTATATTTAATTAAACCCAAAGAGCCCACCCATTTCATAAGAAATAGACCTGATTCCAGGTCTATTTCTTATTTAGTCTTAGAATAGCTTATCTCGCTTAATTTGTAGGCCATTCTCACTCGTTCCCACATAGTAGAGGTAACGATTATTATGATTAATCACCGCGTCGAATCCGTCAGCCACCTTTTCCAAAATCGTACGTTGATTGTCGTGGTCAAAATCATAAACTTGCATCTTGCCATCCACCACATCAAACATCAAATAATAATCTAATTGTCTGATCGTATTATTCTGGTGCTCGAATTGCAAAAGCTCCATTAGCTCCAAATTTACCAACATCACCTTATTGCCGCTCACCCCCATGAAGAATTCACCATTTGCGGAAGTATAAAATTCTGACGGCGACGCCTCCAAAGTTTTTTCCAAAGCCAAATTCAAGTTGGTATTTTCACTATCATGATTTGGATAATCATCTGTATTGTAAACCCGCAGATTTTGCCCGATTACCGTATTGAGATATTTTTCGCCATAAAATTCAGTTAGGTTCACGAAAATCTGATTTAACCCCACCGATTCATCGACTTCGTCAATCTTAATTTCGCCCGTATCCCTCAATTTAAAAATACTAATTACAAACTTTTTATCTGCATTTAATTTCTTCACAAAGGCAAGTTCTGAACCATACATCGAAAACTTCGCCACATCTGTCACTATAGTCTCGTAGATAATTTTTTCGTTCAAATTCACTTCACGAATCTTCCCATCAATCAGCATCATCAAGCGCGTGGCTTGCCCATCGGAAATTTGCACTTCCGAAATCACGTAACCATTCTTCGCCTTTTCAGCTTTAGTAAAAGCTTCAGCTTCTTTAGCTTCAAGTCTCTTTTCTTGGACTATTTTTTCAATATCTTTATCCGTATAACCGCTGATTACTTTAGTTAAATTCACGCTCTTCGCGGCTTCTTTAAAATTCAACAACAACCACTCTGAGGCCTCGCCCGAAACTAGATTCACCACCGCTTTTTCACTATTTTCATTCCAAATAATTTTCTTCAAGCTACCAGTAAATTTCCCGTTCGACACAAAACTCGTATAGTTTGTCACATCAAATTCTGAAGTAGTAGTATCGCCTTCCAAATTCGTCACATACTTAAATTTTGGCGATTCCTTCAAACCGTAGAGAATCGCTCGGTGATTGGTCGCCGTCTCAAAAAAGCTCAAATCTTTTTCCGTTGCCAAAACTTCCGTCTCACGCGATTGTTTAAACAAACGTGGATATTTCAAACGCAAAAGTTTACCAGAAGTAATTGAAATTTTCTTACTCCAAGTGTCATATCCATCTTTTTTCAAAACAATTTCATGCTCGCCAGCCGAGAGTAGTTTCGAAATATTCGTCTCCGCAATTTCTCGCCCATCCGCGATTACCTTTGCGCCAGTCGGCAAAGATTCCGCCTGCACCATACCATATTGTTCGAATTCTAATTTTCGATTCAGGCGCCATCCCTTCACTACCGCCACCAAAACAAACACCATGAAGATCACGGCAAAAAATGAAATTACATCTACTATAACTACGCGAATTAACTGATTTCGCTTTTCTTTATCAAAATCCATATTGTCAACATTATAACACACCAACCTCTATAAAAAATCAAACATAATCACTATTGATTTGCATAAGTATTATTATTATAATTAAACAAAAATAAGCGAGGAAAAATGGAAAGAAATTTAACGAACCAGCGCGTTCAGAGTCGTGCCGCCCATATTACTGTCAGAAGCTCTGGCACCCTTAATCGTCACTTCGTTAAAGCTCCTCGCAAAATTGTCTTTTCTGATGAATTTTCTGCTGTCTCAGATATTCGTACTCCAGCCCCAGCCTCATATGCCACACCAGCCCCTACTGCCACCACGAAAAAAGTGACCATTTCTTTTGATTCACTTCGCGAATCACTCAAAAATAATGCCACCATGCGCCCAGTTTCAGATACTCAAGCCATTTCCACTCCGAAGTCTCGTCCTGCCACTTCTCGCATCCAAATTTCTGCTCCGTTAGATATTTCTGCGCCAGCCCCAGTTACTACACCACTTAATTTTTCTGCACCCGCCCCGGTTTCTAACCCACTCAATCTTTCTAAACCTACCCCAGTTGCCAAGCCTACCCCTATTTCCATTCCAGGTCCGCTCAATATCTCAGAACCAACATCCACCCCGATAAGCTTTACGTCCCCAAAGGCACCGGTTACGTCTGCTCCATTCACCAAACCAGTTGCTCCGGCTGTGCCAGCCATTCCGGCAGCTCAACCAACTCCAGCTCGCCTAGTGCGCGCCACTACTAAACCTCGTTCCACAGTTGCACCTCTGCAATCTCTTGCCGAACGTCGCCGCGAAGCTGATACGATTTCACATTTCTCCACCAAAAAACTTACTAATAAATCCCGCCAAAACTCCAAGGCCTTAATGTCTGCCATGAAAGAAGAGACTAAACCAAAATCCGCTCCAGTCACGATTAAGAAACCGAAAGTTTCCAAAAAACATCTCATCTTTGCTGTTGCCAGCTCGATTTGCTGCATGGGCGTACTCTATGCCACACTTAAATTCAGCATGCCAGACATTAGCGCCAAGGTTGCTGCCGCCCAGAATGGTGCCTCCTATCCATCCTTTGTGCCACGCGACTTCACCGCCCGCAGTGCTTCCTTCCAGAAAAATACTTTTTCTCTCGAATTTGTCGGACCAGACAAAACTCGTTTCACTCTTGATCAAGAAAAACTCCCTTGGGATAGCAACGCTCTCTTGAATAACTACGTCAAACCAACCTGGGGCGAACAATACGACACCATTCGCGAACAGGGACTCACGATCTACATGTATCAATCCAACGCTGCCTGGGTAAATGGCGGCACGGTCTATAAGCTCAATACCACCTCAGGTAGTCTCAGTAAAAAGCAGCTTAAAAACATCATTACCTCACTCTAATCAGTTAAACCCATTACCGCCTCAGGGCTTCAAAAAATCCAAACATCCCAAAAAATCTTAGCCTCTAGGCTGAGATTTTTCTTCTCTTGATGGTAGTGGTATAATTAGGCCATTATGAATAAGGAAATTAGAACTCGTTTTGCACCCAGCCCTACCGGCTACATTCACATCGGCAATGTTCGCAGTGCCATTTACCCATATCTGATCGCCAGACAAAATCACGGTCAGTTTATTTTGCGCATTGAAGACACCGACCAAAGTCGTTTCGTGGAAGGTGCTGCCGAACTAGTTTTTGATACTCTTAAATGGCTCGGACTAAACTGGGATGAAGGTCCAATGGTGGGCGGTCCAGACGAACCCTATTATCAAACCGAGCGCAAAGATATTTATCTGGCTTGGGCTAAAAAACTGCTTGAAAAAGGCCTTGCCTACGCCGACGATACTCCTTCTGAGAAAATCGAAGAATACAAAAAACTCGACAACGAGCAAAAAATTCCTTATCTTTACCGCAATCATCGCCCAACCAATCCACCAGAATGGCGCGAAGGTTTGCCAATTCGTTTCAAGACCACCCCAAAACATTACGAGTGGCACGATGAAGTCATGGGTGACATGCAAACCGGACCAGAAGTCCTCGATGATATTATTTTGATCAAAAAAGACGGTCTTCCTACTTATAATTTTGCCCACATCGTTGATGATACTTTAATGAAGATTACCTATATCACGCGTGGCGTTGAATATCTCTCTAGTACACCGAATTATCTGGCCCTCTACGACGCCCTAGAGCTGCCTCGTCATCTTTTTGTTTCCATGCCACACATTCTAGCTCCTACCGGCAATAAAAAGCTCGGTAAACGCGATGGCGCCAAATCCGTCACTGAATATCGTGATGATGGTTTTCTACCGGAAGCCATGCTAAACTACCTCGCCTGCCTCGGTTGGAATGACGGCACTGAACAAGAAATTTACTCAATCGATGAAATGATTGAAAAATTTGAAATTTCCCGTATTCAAAACTCCGGCGCTCGTTTCGACGAAACTAAAATTCTTTGGATGAACGGTCAATGGATTCGTAAAATTGCCGACGAACAGGGAATTGATGCACTCTACGCCAAGACCTGTCTCGCTTCTGGTTCCGAAGATTTTTCTCGCTATCAAGTTTTTAAGCCACTTAATTTCTGGCCAGCATCCGCCGATCAAGAAACTGATGAATACAAAAAATCTGTCCTCAGTATCATTTATGATCGCCTGAAAACTCTTTCCGACCTCCGCACTATGACCACCTACTTCTTCGAAGAGCCAATTATCGACCTTGATTTAATTTACAATAATAAATTCCTCAAGAAACTTTCCGAGACCGAATATCGTGACCTACTTAAACTCACTATTGAGAAGCTAAACGAAGTTGAAGAAGAGGCTTGGATCGACGATAATCTGCAAGCGAAACTTAATGAGTTACTTGCTGCCACCGGCAAAAAACCTGCTGAATATTTCAGCTTGATTCGTATTGCGGTTAGCTTTGCGCCATTTAGTCCAGCACTGCATCAAACCTTGCGTGTGCTTGGTAAAAACCGCACCCTGGCCCGTCTAAACCGCGTCCATACCGCAATCTCTCACGACTAAAGACAAGTTACAGAATAAGCCCTACACCCAAGACTTCAGTTTGCAAAGAACCCGTTCATTCTTAAAAATTCAATGAGCGGGTTTTTGTTTATGTTTTTTTCAAGCTTAAAACCTCAACCCCCATAACACGTCTTTACAAGCCTCAAAAGCTTTGCCATAATAGTAGAAAAGGAGTCGTTTATGGCAAAATTTTATCAAAATGCGGGGGAACCAAACAGTAAAATGAACTGGGTTTCCGAAAGAGATAATCCCGACACCACGAACGATTCCTGGGACTCTGGTGCCTTCCAAAAAGATTTACCAGACCACTATCAAAATTACGAAGAAAATGATCCATCCGACGACGACCATCTCGAAGACGAAGGCGACGAGAATGATCTCGGCGACATGTCCGACGAAGAATTTCGCCTACGTAATCGTACTACCAACTCTGACACCGACCCACATCTTTTCGACCCCATCGACGACTGCGAATGGAACGACGCCAGCTTCGACTGCGACTAGAACTATCCGCTCTACGACCTCAAACCGTAGTGGTTATTTTACGCCATATTAATCCATAACTAATTCATAACCTCGCTTTAAACTCTTGCGACTGTGACCAAAAAATGTTATTATTATTTCACGGTTCCGTCGTCTAGTGGTCCAGGACGTCTGGTTCTCATCCAGAAAATCGCGGGTTCGAACCCCGCCGGAATCACCATTTTAAGAAAAGGCATTTATGTCTTTTTTTGTTTTATAATAAAATTATGCAAACACCGATACTACATGGCGAATTCATCTATAAAAATGTCAAATATCACACAGATTTTTATAGTTTAATCGGACAAGAAATCCCCAATTTACCTTGGTCACAAGTTTATATCATCGGCAATTTTCAAAACCAAATTCCTATTGTAAAATACACCCACGCTTCAGACAATCTTCCAGGCGGAGGAGTAAAGCCCAATGAATTTATTCTTCAAACTATCTCCCGTGAGGCTAAAGAAGAATTGAATATGGCCGTCAAATCCTGGTTTCCGCTCGGCTATCAAAGAGTTTATGACGACCAGGGAAGTGAGAGTTTTCAACTTCGCGTCTACGCCGAATTAGAAAAACTCGGTGAATTCACAAATGACCCAGACGGCTCCGTAATTGGCTATGAGTTAATCAATATCGAAGAATTAAATAACCATATTCATTACGGTGAAATTGGCGATTTTTTCATAAACAAGACTAAGCATCTGTATAAATAATTTATTCAGGCACTAAGATTTACGCGTAAAGTAACCCTGCACACCCGGTCGATCCACACGAAGCCAGGATTTATCTGCCGAGGATGAATTTGTGAGGAAGGAACCGTTGCCACCACGGAGCTTCTCGCGGTTTTTAAACAAATCTGAAGAAAAATCTATAAGTTTAGTAGTATCAAAATCATTATTTACATAAATTTTTTCTAGTTTGTCCTTAAATGCATCTTCATTTAGGAGAGAGAACATAGAACCCAGAAACATTACATTGGAGGTATCAAAATTAGAGAGATCAAGAGTGATAAGACTAGACATGCCATAAAACATAGAGTACATATCAGTCACCTTAGAAGTATTAAAGTTAGAGAGATCAAGAGTTTTAAGACTAGACACGTGGGAAAACATACCCTTCATACTCGTCACATTAGCAGTATCGAAATTAGAGAGGTTAAGAGTGGTGATATTTAACATTTGTCCAAACATATAGTCCATGTTCGTCACTTTAGAAGTATTGAAGCTAGAAAGATTAAGAGCCATGAGATTAGACATGTGAGCAAACATAGAGTTCATATTTGTCACCTGGGAAGTATCGAAGTTAGAGAGGTCAAGGGCTGTAAGGTTAAGCATGTAAGCAAACATATAACTCATGTCCATCACCTTAGAGGTATTGAAGTTGGAAAGATTAAGAGTGGTGAGGTTAGACATGCCATAAAACATATAGCTCATATTTGTCACTTGGGAAGTATCAAAGCTTGAGAGATCTATCTCTAAGATATTTTTTATTTTTCGTTCATCATCAGCCCATGGATAAAACATCTTACTGCTATCCATATTTAAATAAACTTTCTCCGGTTTAGTGTAATAATAAGCCGTCTTATCGGTCGGATCTAACCAAAGCTTAATTTCATAATCAGATTCTTCATCTTCAATATTCACGGTATTTATGGAAATAGCTGGCGCCACGGTGCTCTTCTTAAAGTGCTCGATTTTATTCGTCGCGGTTTCCAAAGCTTTCAATTTATTATTAAAATCCAGCCCCTCAGTCATCACTGCCTTTCCCACATACGGGTTCGTTACCACCGAAAAAATCAGCTTATTATCATAGCTTCCACTTTCAATATTCTGACCTAACTTCATGCCAATATTTAACCCACGCACGTCATTGCCATTGGTCTTTTCGGTGGTCTGAAAAATATTCGTTGGCGTCGCTAGTGACGGAATTGGATTATAATTAGTTTCATTTGAAGTTTTGAAGCCCCAGGTATTTACTGGCAAACTCAAAATGCTACTAGCTCCAGTAATCGAATCAATCTTCGCGCCACTCGCCGATCCCGAATTCACCAGAGCCGTCTCATTAGTTTCCGTATTTAAAGTAGCGGTATAGCCAGTTTTATTTGTCGTATTTATCGTTAAATTTAGCGGCAATTCCGTAGTGCCATTCACGGAATTAATCACCTGATTACCATTCACATTCACCGCCGCATTGTCCACTGATACCGATAAAGTAGGCGTCTGTACAGCAAAAACCGCAGCAGTATTAAAATTAAAAATAAAAATTGACAAACAAAGTCCTAATAGAAAAGTAAAATTCCTTCGAAAATTTACCCACAAAAAATTATAAGAGAAAGTGATTTTTGGCATAAATTTATTTTAACATAAGCACAATCAAAAATCAGCAAAATTTAGCAAAACTTAGCATTAAAATTACTTTAAAAACCCTACTTCACCAAACAGCGCACCAAAGCACCATCCACTTGCCAGCTACTGCCCTGATCAGAATTATTTCCCCATATACTCATACGGTGTGCCCAATTTGCGGGACCCGCCGTCGAACTCCAATATAAACCATTTGAATTAATGCCGATCAAATTTCGCTCATGTACATAACCTGGCGTTATAAAATTCAATGGTACACCACGTAGATTTACCACATTACCATCATAACTATTTAATAGAGTCAAATATTCACTTCTATTGCCGCCTTTCGATAATCGCCAGCCACTTGGACAAACCGAACTTGGCGCATCCGCACCTTCCGGAATATTTCTACCACCCGTACCCGCCGTCGCCGTAAACCAGTTATAGTAAGCTCCATCTTGTGGCTTACTTGGGTTATAGTAGACCATCGGTAAGACTGTAGACGAATCGTAAGTATTAGCCACATTCAGATTTGATGCCGGTACTGTAAAATTTGCGGAAACGTCTGAATCTACCGGCGTCAAAGTTTTATTTACTAATCGTAAATTCTGCGTCATCCAACATTTATTATCTTTTAGCTTAGCAACCGTATAAGAATTCCCATCACGTATATCCACTAATGTCGCGACTTCATGTAAATTTGAATTAGCACAAACTGCCGCATCTACATTTTGCATTATCGAAAGGCTAGAAATCGTCCTTCTATTTACATCGGTAAAATATCCCTTCACACCAGGCCTATCAATTTTCAGCCATTCAATTCCAGCCAGCGATGGATTAGCCTCAAACGAACCCTCGCCACCCCTGAGTTTAGTTCTACCAGCGAACATATTAAAGGATTCCGTTACCTTCGAAGTATCAAAATCCGCCGAAACATAAACCCGTTCCAGCTTATCTCCACCAGGGCAAGTAAAGCTATCGCCTTTAAAATCCACCAAGCCAAAAAGTTCAATAATTTTTGTCACCTTAGAGGTATTAAAGTTCGACAAATCTAGCTCTTTTAGACTACAGGTCGCCGCGAACATACTCCCCATATTGATTACATTATTTGTCTTAAATTTCTCACCAAATTTTATTGCCTTCAATGCATACATATTTCTAAACATATGATTCATATCCGTCACGTTTTGCGTATTAAATTTCGCTAAATCTAGATATTCCAGATTGTTTGCGTCCAGAAATATATGACTCATGCTCACTACATTACTTGTATCAAAATTATTGCCAAAATTAAGTGTTTTTAGTCCAATCGCAGCATAAAACATCCCCGTCATATCTTTTAACTTTGGCGTACTAAAACTTGAAAGATCAAGGCTTTTCATCGAATGGAGACTTCTGAACATGTATGTCATATTTTCCACCCGACTTGTATCAAATCCCGAAAGTTCCAATTCCGTAAGTTTAGTAAAGTGCATAAACATGCGAGAAGCATTCTGATTTAAATAGATTTTCTCAATCGGCGCCCAATAATACATCACGCCTTCTGCCGCATCAAACCAAACTTTAATTTCATAGTCGGACGACGCATTATCTTCAACATTCACCGCATTGGCCGGAACCGCCGCCGGAGCTACATGACTTCTTCTGAAAGCCCGTACATTTTCTTTCTTGCCCATATTTTCGTTCCACACATCATAAGTTTGATTGGTGTCAAGCGCCGTAACTTTTTGAATAAAATCCGGACCAGCCGTCAACACCGCCTCTTTTTCATACGGATTGGTCACTACTGAAAACACTAACTTATTTACGTAACGGCCACTTTTCCAAATTCTGACTCAAGTTCATCCCCACGTTAATTACTCGCGAATCTAAACCATCAGTTTTTCCACTAGTATTAATTAAATTAGCTGGGTTACTAACCTCAGGAATTGGATTATAAGTACTTTCCGTGCTTAATTTATACCCCCAGGAATTTATTGGAAAATTCGTTAACCCTACTGGACTCACAATCGAATTAATTTTAGTACTACTAGTCGAACTCGCATTAACCAAAGCAGTTTCACTGGTTTCAGCACTCATGGTTGCCGTATAGCCAGTACGATGATTCGTCTGCACCGTCAAATTAATCGGAATTTCCGTGGTTTTATTCGTCGAATTTAAAACCGCATTGCCGTTCACCGAATTTAAAGTATCCGTCGATACCGAAATACTCGGCACATAAAGCGCAGAGGTGTTTTCAGTTAAAAATAGGCACCCCCCGAGACTTAAAATACAAAGAAAAATTGCAGTCAAAAAACTAGCAAATCCATAATTATTGAAAGCGATTTTCCTGTTCATACTCCAACCATTTTACCATAAAAGGAATTAAAAAATCGTCTCAAAAATTTCTTTTAATCGCCATATGCTCGAATATTTAATTCAACTTCCTACCCTAACCGCTCAAGTGCAATACCTTGAGATGCTAACTCAGGTTTTTTCTTTACTTATCCAGTTTTCGATGTTATAATATAACACATGAAAAAGCTTCCAATTGTCGCCCTCATCGGCCAAACCAATGCTGGTAAATCCAGTCTATTAAATCGCATGGCACACAAAAATATTGCCATTGTTGCGCGTGAGGCCGGCACTACCCGTGACAGCGTAGTAGCGACTATTGATCAAGCTTTTACTCTTATTGATACTGCTGGTTTGAAAAATCCTGAAGATGATTTCGAAGCTTCCATCCAGGATCAAATCGAGGATGCCATTGACTCGGCAGATTTAATTTTACTTACCGTCGATTCTACCAAATACCCAGATTTCCGCGACAAAGATATTGCCCGCATGGCCCTTAAATCTCGCAAGCCGGTCCTTCTCGTCTTAAATAAATCCGATCTAAAGGAATCCTTGCCTTTTGCCGAATATATCAAATTTGGTATAAAAGCCGACGAAACCTATCAAACTTCTGCCACTACCGGACAGGGAATTAAAGACCTCAAATCCCGTATTTATCGCGAATTAAATTCCTATCCAAACACCAGCGAGCTTGACCCCGAAGAAAAAACCGAAACCGCCATTAAGGTGGCCCTGATTGGTCGCCCAAATGTTGGTAAATCCAGCCTCTTCAATCGCCTCGGCCAAAAACAGCAAGCCATCACCAGCTCCAAGCAGGGAACCACGCGCGATATTAATCGCCTTGAGCTTAAATTTAAAGGCCAAACCATTGAATTCCTCGACACTGCCGGTTTGCGTAAACCAGGCAAGCGCGAAGTTGGTATTGAAAAATTTTCTGCCATTCGCACTCTTTCCGCCATTGAAGAATCCGACATCTGTTTACTACTTGTCGATTCCACTGAACCACATTCTAAGCTCGATCAATCCCTCGCTGGCCAAATCATCGAGGCTGGAAAAAGTGTGATTTTAGTCATCACTAAATCTGATCTTCTTGATAATTCTACCCCTGTAGTTTCTACAATTTCCGATAAGTCTAAACCAACGGAGCTTTCACAAATCGATAATATCCTCGATAATCTTGAACGCGATTTTAATTTCTCATCTTTTGCTCCAGTGATTATTACCAGTTCCGAAACTGGCAAAAATGTCACAAAATTATTCGAACTTATTACCGAAGTCGACCTAGCTCGTCATACCGAACTTAAGACTTCTGAGTTAAACAAAGTTCTAAACGAAGCGGTAATTTCTCATGCGCCAGCTGGTTTGAAAAATACTCATCCAAAACTCCAATACATTACCCAGACCGACACTTGCCCACCATGGTTTGTCATTCATGGTCGTGAAATGGAACTACTGCACTGGTCTTACAAACGTTACCTCGAGCGTTGTATTCGTGAAAAATTCCCATTCCTCGGCACCCCACTTAAATTCTCCTTCCATAATGATCGCAAGAATGGACCACGCAAATCCATCAATCGCACCAAAGATTTACTTTAAATAAATATCTCATATATGAGATAATCACAAAAATGTCAAATCCTCACTCTAAACTTCATATCGCGATTTTTACCGACGTTTTTCTCGGCATTCCTGGTGGGATTCCATCCTCAATTCGTGCCCAAAAAACTGCATTAGAGTCACTTGGCCACCAAGTTACGATTTTTTGCCCAGGCACTCAGCAAGATTTTGAAAATCCTTTATCCCAATTTGGCGCCAATCACGACCCAAATATTATTCTTGTGCCTACCGCCAAATTCCTAGTCAATGGCGCCCCTTTTTCCAAATGGACCAAAGAGATCGTACGTTTTATCGAGCAAAAATACTCCAACCTCACCGAATCCTTTGATTTTTTTCACATCCATTACGAAGCTACCACCAGTATGGCTGGTCTGATTTTGGCTAAGAAATATCACATTAAAACTATCCAAACCATGCATGGTCGCGAAGATATGGCCATCGCCATTAATGTGCCGCATCCTTTTAAGACCATAGCTGCTACTGGAATTAACCTAATTCATCGCACTACCCTAAAATCAATCTCGAAAAAATCCCCTAGGCCAGATTATCAAAATCCAGAGCCAAAAAAATCACCAAGCCTCAATTATCAGAACGCCAAGATCAAAAATCTCGCGCCCACTATCGCACGTCGTGAGATGTGGCAAATGATGACTCGCCAAGCCAATCTGGCCGACCAAGTAATTACCCCATCCGCCCATTTTGCCAAAAAACTTCAACTTTTCGGTGTCACTCGTCCAATTTCTGTAATTTCAAACGGTATCGCCGATCAAGAAATTGCAAATTTCACACCCCGAATCCGCACCTACCAAGACCACGAACCACTTCGTATTCTCTGGTTTTCTCGCCTCTCTAAAGAAAAACGCATTCTACCATTTTTAGAATCGCTTCGAATCGCCCAGGAACTTGAACCAAATTTTCGTTTTATTTTTACTATTATCGGTGATGGTAATCAGATGTCAAAAGTGCGAAAATTCTGCAGAAAACATTTCGACGAAGCATCTATTAAGATTCTCGGCACCATCCCACACCAAGAAATCCTCCAAAAATACACCGAAGACCAACATCTTTCCATTATTAATTCCTACCAATTTGACACCCAAGGTCTCACTATTCTAGAGGCCGCCGCCTGTAATCTTCCAGTTATTTATGCCGACCCTGATATGTCCGAAATCGTGCCAAATCATGGCGGTCTCTGTGCCAAATCCCCAGCACCTCGCGCCATGGCGGAACTTTTACTTAAAATCTATCACCAACCAGAACTTATTCAAAAACTCAGCCAAAATCTGGCCGCCAGCGAAAAGACTTATCTTCAATCTCATCAAATCGAAAAATTGCTCAAACTATATCGTCAATTATCTTAATACTTCATCTTAAGCTATCCTCAAAATATACATCAAGATTCACCACCACCTCTATTTTCTCTTGAATTTTTAGAAAAATATGTAATAATTAGCCTAATAGAGGACGCACCTCTATTCTTGGACTTCAAAAATCCAAGCCCCACCCCACAGAAATACCTAAAAACGTATTTCTCGTACCTTAAAAAGGAGATAGTTATGAGTGAAATTAAAAGTATACTCAGTGCTCAAACAAGTCTTAAGGAGAAGACCTCTGGAAGCATCTCAAGTGCAGAACCTGTGGCTTATATTTCCACTGAACCCAAGGAAAAATATTATGTTATCGATACGAATATTATTATTGATAATCCCGATATTATTCCTACCAAAAACGGATTTAAGAAATTAGCTATTAAAAATATCGACCTGAAAAACTCATGTATCATTGTACCTGACACTGTGCTCCATGAATTAAAAAGCTTCAGAAGCGAATCTTCTGAACGCAGCTTCATCGCCGGTAAGGTTTTAAGCCGAATCGATGAGCTCTTTCAATCGGTTATAGTTGATGAATCTTCCAAACTTGGTCGTGATCCCAATCTTTACATTGGCAATCAAATCGCCTTCAATAACTGCAGCCGTGCTTTTCTCGTTATTAAAAGTACCGAATCTGCTGCGGTTTCTTGGGATTTTGAACCCGTCAATATGGATGAGCAAATCTTTTTGCAGACTCTCGATTTAGCCTGCTGTCTAGTAAAAACTAAACAGACTAAGAATGAGATAGAGGCTCTGAATAAAAAGATTCGTTTAGTGACCAACGATAAGGAAATGCGTGTTTGTGCCGTGGCGCATAACATTAAATCCTTACCACTGGAAACCGACCCCAAGTTTAAGTTCACCGGTCGACGTAAGTGCGTAATTCCACCCGACCTCTACAATAATTTCATGCAAAAAGGTGGTTTTATCACCTTAGAGGAATGGGAGGCACGCATGCCAAATGAACCGCTCTTAACCCCCAATGAATTCATCGAATTCAGCTGTGAAGACGGTTCCGATTACGAAGATGTCAATGATAGTAAAGGAAAGTTCTGGAATATTGGACGCTTAGATGTTAGTGGAGATGAAGATAAAATCGTCCACCTCAACAACCTCTTAAACGGAAAACTCAAACCCTTCCTTGATCCATTATCGCCAGGACAAGCTATGTATTTAGATGCCATTTATAATAAAGACATCAAATTCATCCTTGCCTCTGGTGCGACTGGCAGCGGTAAAACCTATATACCTACCGTTGAAGGAATGTATCAAGTTCAAAAAGGAATATACGATGTAATCCCCGTAATTGCATCCATGTCCATCGGTGATGATGGTGTAGGTACGTTACCTGGCGGAGTTAAGGAAAAGTTGTCTATTAAGTCCGGAAATATTCTCAGTGCCTTAATTAGCTATCATAAGGCCTACCCAGATGATCCATGTAACCCAAAAGTCATAGATGATGACACCGAGCAATCTCTCATGCATCAGGCTTTTATCCATAAGAAAAATTGGTCTCTACAGGAAGAAGATGATGATGGTTACTCTATCTATAATGAGGAGAAAACTTTTACTTACAGTAGTGGAAAAAAGCGTAAACAACAGAGTAAAAAGGACAACAAGGATAAGCACTTCAATAAGCCTGTAACCAGCTCTCAGCGAACTGCTCAGGATATCATCGAAGAAAAGGCCGAGTTATCTTTCGATAGATCTTTTAGGTCTGAACCTCTTTTCTATATTAGAGGTAAAAACTACATGGACAAATTCATTATTGTAGACGAAGCTCAGAGTATGCGTAATGAAGAAATTAAAAGCATCATCACTCGGTTAGCTCAAGGCTCTAAGATGATTTTCACCGGAGATGAATCTCAGCCTCACCCTAGCGCGCAAAATATCAACCAAAATCATAATGGTATTTTATTTACCCGTCGCGCACTCAGAGGTGTTTCCGGCGCTGCTCAAATTCCCATGGATGAAGATGATATTGTAAGAAGCAGCATAATTAAAGAAATCCTAGAAAATATCAGATCAGGCGAATCAGATCTGTTTAACAACGAAGACGACGATAATTATATTACGGATTAATCCTAAAGTTTTCTATTTTTATCACTTCACTTCATCAAAACTATTTCTTAATCTTCTCGAAGCCGTCACCACCCGTGGCGGCTTTTTCATAGTCCAAATATCTACATAATGGATTCTTTTATCTCTAAAACTTTGTAGTAGTTTTCTTGCCATAAAAATTCAACCAAAAGATTTGCTATAATATCTCCATGAAACTTATTGTCGGACTTGGAAATCCTGGAAATGAATATAACCTTACTCGCCATAATTTTGGCTTCTTGGCTTTAGATTTTTATTTTAAAACTCACGGTCTCAAATTCGAAAAATCTGAAAAATTCCATGCCAAATGGCTAAAATCTGGCCAAGTAATTTTTATCGAACCACAAACTTATTACAACGATGTGGGTTCTAGCATCCAGGAATTTATGAACTATTATAAAATTTCACTTTCTAACCTCCTGATTTTATGTGATGATTTCAATCTCGATTTTGGCACCCTGCGCTATCGCGAAAAGGGAACCGACGGCGGTAACAACGGCCTCAAATCCACTATCCGCGCGCTTTCTACCACCGATTTCAAGCGCCTCCGTCTTGGCACCGCCAATAATGCCATGCGCAAAAAGATGGGTGATGTGGACTTCGTGCTAGGTCGTTTTACGCCGGAAGAGCGTGAAAAACTCCCAGAAATCCTCACGGATATCGCAAAACGCATTGACGATTTTATCCAAGAATAATCTTTATAACTTACTTTTCGTTGCCAAACTTTTCTGAATTTTACTCTGGATATTAAAATTTATCTTCCAGAGCATCCGTCCGAACAGCACACGCTCCTCTCTGGTAAATCCCTCAAAAATCTCACTGATAAACTTTTTCTGCTCCATTTCGATATAGCTCGCCACAAATCTCCCTTCACCGAAAAAATCTAGCTGCAAATATCGGCGATTTTGCGGATTTAGTGCTTTCTTAATAAATTCACGCTGCTCTAGATGATTAATTGCCCGGCACAAACTAGTCTCACCAATCAGACTGCACTCTAAAATTTCGTTCAGATTCCGTTCAATCTGATTATTTTTGAGATAGCTCATAATTTTTACTTCGGTCAAATTCAATTCAAAGCGTTTCGCCACCACCATCGTATGCAAACGCCGCATCTTCTCCATCCGCGCGAAAATATTCATCGTATCAATCCAAGTAATCGTCTTCGGCAATTGAAATTTTTCTACACACATAACATCCACTCATTATTACCTAACGGTTTTACTAACCCTTTCATCTGAAGATTAAAAATTGTCACACTAAAATCTGAGACCGAAAAATCTTTCTTCTGTCGTATCTGTGCCAGAATTTCTTCTCCCATTTTCGCCCCTCCAAGCATCGCTGAGACCATCAATGCCTCATTCTCCGTACTACACATTTCCTTAATCTGTTTTAGGCTCTCCCTTGGTTTACGAATTTTTAACCCTAACTCATCTAATAATTCGTCCACCCCAGTAAAAGCCACCGCTCCGCGCCCTAACAATCGATTACAGCCCAGGGAATTACTACGACTCACATCCCCTGGCACCGCATACACAATTACGCCCTGCTCCATGGCATGGTGCGCCGTATTCAGTGAGCCAGATTTCACCCCACCTTCGACCACCACTACTAAATCGGCCAACCCCGCAATCAATCGATTACGTTTTAGAAAAGCCGCACGCATCCCTAACTGACTATTCAACATACGTGATAACTTCTCATCTTTTGCCAAAATTTCTTGTGGCGGATATTCCGATAGCACCATACCACCATGGTCCACAATCTCCCGCGCCAAACCAGTATGCCGAGCTGGGTAAATCTTGTCGATTGGCGTCCCTAATACCGCCACCGTCAAACCACAGGCATCTAACGCCGCCCGATGCGCAATCGAATCAATTCCGTAAGCCAACCCACTCACGATCACCACCCCACGCCTCGCTAGTTCATAAGCAATCTTATATGCCCATTCCTCACCATATTTGGTGTATTTTCTGGAACCCACCACCGCTACGGTCTTCGGTCGCACATAAGCTTGACCCGATATCTTTTCTTGATTATTTTTCTCCCCCTTAGCCTTAGATTTCACCGATTCGCCGGGTGATTTTCCATAATAATACAATATTTTAGGCTTAAGCGCAATGAATTCTAATTTACGCAAAAACCCGTCTTCTAGAGGGGAAATAGATTTGACTTGCACAAAAACCTCCAATTTTGTACTTGATTTTAATATTTTTTACATTTTATGTATTGACTATTTTTATTTATAATGCTATAATACGAATCAGTTAGGGGTTGGAGCCAGAAAAAGGCACGATCTCTAAACCGCACCTAAATAAATCATAATTTCTGTTACTAATATAACAGAAGTTGCGTGTTCTTAAAAGACTTTCGGCTTACAATTTTTCTTTTATCGGTTGTAAGTATAAGTATTACCTCCACTTGAAAGTCAATTTTTAAGAACATAGCAACCCCTATAACCGGCGGGCCCCAATAGAGTGAGGTGGGTCACGCTCCGGGGCTCTCCCGGAATCAATAGAGATGCGTTGTAGGGTCTAATAACCCCAAGTGATGCCCACCCTTACTTGGGGTTTTTTGATGCTTAAATTTTTAAGGTCTAAGTTAATCTCAAAAAACTAACCCATAAAAACCCACCTGAGACCAATCAAAAATCAGCCAAAAAATTAAACCAGAAAAAGACCGCCCGAAGGCGGTCTCTAAAGCATCTCCACGCAGTTTTAAAACAAGATCCTTTAATAATTCCTCCGACCCCTGAAGCCTGTCGACCACAGGGAATCGAAAAGAAAGTGTTATTGGTTCGCAACTGCTGTAAAGAGCAATGTATTCGAATAAGCACCTACTGGAATAGAGGTAGTAGCACTTGCACCGACCGTAATCGTCTTAGCACTACCAGAGGT
>CAUQSJ010000003.1:0-101366 GCA_963520835.1 uncultured Candidatus Saccharibacteria bacterium | reverse complement strand
TTACTGCACGCCTCTATTTCTGGGAAGATAATTATTATAAATCCAAAGAGGGTAGTGAAAGGATGTTACCGAAATCCAATCTCGATCTCGAGACCGACCAAGCTTCCGTGGATGAAACTCCAATCTCCGAAGATAAAACCAATTCCTATTCTGTCGCCTATAATAAGCCTCGTTTTATGAGTATTGAGAAACTCGGCGTCAAAAACGCTCGCATTCTACCAGTCGGACTCACCAGAAAAGGCGCTATTAGTACCCCAAATAGTATTTTCGATGTGGGATGGTATACCGGCACCCTCCCACCACTTACCGGTAAAACTGCACTTTTCGTCGGTCATAACGGTGGACCTACCGCCTCTGGCGTGTTTAAGCATCTAAACAGCCTCGTCGCAGGTGATCAGATTCAGATTGAAATGGGTGATGGTACCAAACTCACCTATCGTGTCTATGAAAATCAAACCGTAGCCCTGGCTGACGCCAATGAGAAAATGTCTGCCATGCTCGAATCACCAGTCACTGGCCAAGATTCCATTAGTATTATTACTTGTACCGGTGCCTGGTCAGACGTCCAGAAAACTTATCTCTCACGCCAATTCCTCCGCGCTACCCTCGTGCAAGAAAGCACCAAACAGAGCTAGGCACAAGCTTTATTCTTGACAAAATCCACGAATAGTGATATCATATCATAATATTCTTTTTGAATATGTATTTTATATCGCACATTTTAACTTTGCAGGGAAGCAGCCAATAGAAATCGAGGTGAATCTTATGACTAGAATTCAAAAGATTGTCTACGACATTCCTTCTGAAATCTTCAAGGATGAAGTTTTCAGAAAGTTCGTACACACTAAGGTATTTTCTAGGCTCAGATGCCTAGGACCAGAATGCCTTTCTGAAGAAGAAAGGAAATTAATTGCTAAACAAATTGCAGAATACTGCAAAGTCACACCAGGAGAGGATGAGCTAGAAGAATATGCTTTCGCTTTTTCCAAGCGTACCATGCAAGAATTAAACTAGTAATCCTCTTACCCCTCCTCGCCCCGGTCTACCGGGGCATTTTTTAGTCTTCACCCATATTATGAAAATAAGCGGTCTTTGATACCTTGGAAGGATCAACTTTCAATGTGCCGTCCGTTTCTGCCTTTTTATATTCATCATCAAAAGCTATCATCGTATATTTTTCTACACTACTACGGTCAAAATCATACCTAGCATCAGTATCAAGATATATGTCATAAGCCGCATTATAGTTTTTATCGTCATTGATTAGAAAATTTCGGAACGTTAACCTTCTGACCCTATACTCATCTGCCAGATTATTGATTTGATTCATGTTTCGAATTAAACTATTATGAGCATTTTTACGAGCCTCATCAAATGCACCTACATCCTTTGATTTCAATTCAAAATCGCGCTTACATTCTATATGCGCACAAACTTTATCATGCAGATCTCCGAGAATTTTAAGATGATTATCACGTTCTTCTGGATTTTCATTTTGTAAAATTTTCTGCTTCAGAGCTTCTTTTCTTTCTTCATAGAAATTTGCGGCATAAACCTCCGCGGTCATTAGTGAGTTAGCCGAACCAATCATTTCTTCACGATCTTTCTCGTATTTCGACGTATAGCAGGCATCATATTCCGCCTCTTTCATCTTAAAAAAGGCTCCACCGACTTCATCTTCCCATTTCATAAATTCAGTTTCCGATATTTTATTAGCTTTCACTCTTCGATCAAAAGCCTGCTCCGCTCCCACATAATAACGCGCCCAGTGCCTGGTATCCTCACGTCTCCGCTCAACAAACTCCTGTTCTCGTTTGACGCGTTCCGCAAAATTATCAAACGCACTTGTATTTTTATTTTGGTTGCCAGAATTCGACAGTCTCTCCCCGGACACTTTACCTCCTTTTTATTTATTTTATCACCGTTTTACCTAATTAAAACCTCTTTACATTTTTTAAAATCTCTGGTAAAATAAGTAAATAATTTATGGCTAGTCAAAAGGAAGTGATCAAATTAGGCGGCACTGTCGTCGATGCATTACCAAATACTCAATTTCGAGTAGAACTTGAGAATGGTCATATTATTATTGCGCACATGAGCGGAAAAATGCGCAAAAACTTTATCCGTCTTGTGCCAGGTGACAAGGTTGAGGTTGAACTTACCCCTTACGATCTTACGAAGGGCCGTATCAGCTTCCGCCTTAAATAATATCAACCCTATTTTGGCGAACTCTGAAAAAAATTTCCGCTTTTTCATTAGTACCTGAAATAGATTAACAAGGAAAGGATTTTTACACAGTGAAAGTACGTGCAAGTGTAAAGAAAATCTCCCCTGATGATATCTATGTTCGTCGCAAAGGCGTGCTTCGTGTCATCAACAAGAAAAAACCTAAGAATAAGCAAAGGCAGGGTTAAGCATGGCAAGAATTGCTAGCGTAGTCATCCCTTCCGAAAAGCAAGTATGGATTGCCCTTACTTACGTTTTTGGTATCGGACGCACTACCTCAAAAGCCATCCTTGCGGAGGCCAAAATTGAGCCTACCACTCGGGTGAAAGATCTCACCGAGGCTGAGGAACAGAAAATCAACGACATTATTTCTAGCAAATATCAAGTCGAAGGTGATCTGCGTCGCCTCGTAACAAACAATATCAAACGCATTAAGGATATCAATTCTTATAAAGGTATCCGCCACAAGGCTGGTCTTCCAGTCAACGGCCAACGTACTCGTACGAACGCACGTACACGTAAGGGTAAGGCGATCGCGGTCGGTGGTGCACAACCAAAAGCAGCAAGTAAAACCTAGTTAGTGGAGTAAAATATGACAGAAGAAGTTAGAACTGAAGAAGTCAAAGTCAAAACCAAGAAAGGCAAGCGTATTGTCACTTCTGGTCAGGTCCACGTCAAGGCCACCTTTAACAACACCATCATTAGCATTTCCGATAAGAAAGGCCAAGTCCTCGCTCAGTCATCTGCTGGTGCTAACGGTTTTAGAGGTTCCAAGAAGGGTACAGCTTACGCTGCTCAAATCGCCGCTGAAAAAGCTGGTGAAATCGCCAAAAAAGATCACGGTCTGAATTCCGTCGACGTTTACGTCAAGGGTATCGGTCTCGGTCGTGATAGCGCCATCCGTGCTATCTCAGGTCTTGGCATCAAAATTGATAGTATAACCGACCAAACACCTATCGCTCATGGTGGTGTACGTCCTAAAGGAGAGAGGAAACCGTAATGGCACGAGATAAATCTCCAATTGTCAAACAAAGTCGTCGCGAGGGCTTTGCCCTAGCACCAAAAGCTCACAAAATCATGGCTAAAAAATCTGGTATTCCAGGTCAGCACGGTGATATGCGAGTTCGCGGTGGTAGTTTGTATCTTACCCAACTTCGCGAAAAGCAAAAAGTTCGTAGACTCTATGGTCTTCTCGAAAAACAATTTGCTAAATTGATGAAAGAAGCCCAAAAGGCCGAAGGTCTAACCGGTGAAATCCTTCTGGAATACCTAGAACGCCGCGCAGATAACGTTGTTTTCCGCGCTGGTTTCGCTTCTACTCGTCGCCAAGCACGCCAACTTGTCTCTCACGGACACTTCACTCTTAACGGTCGCCGTGTTGACATCCCTTCAATCCGCTTGAAGGCTGGTGACAAACTCGAAGTACGCGCTAAGTCTCAAAAGTCTGAATACTTCAAGAATCTCGACAACATCGTTGCTGCAAGTGGTGTTACTCCACTCAGCTGGATGAAGTCTGATGCTAAGAAAATGACTATCGAAATTACTGGCAAGCCAAAACGCGAAGAAGCCGAAGCAGGCATTAACGAACAACTAATCGTTGAGTATTACTCACGCTAAGGAGAAAAATGACAACAAAAGTAATTCACGAAGCAAATCTTGCAGAAGTCATCGACGTATCCGAGAACTGTGCCTCATTTGTAATCAAGCCACTTTACTATGGCTATGGTAACACTTTGGGTAACTCTCTCCGCCGCGTCTTACTCTCAAGTATTAAGGGTGCTGCAATTACTTCCTTCAGTATCGAAGGTACTACTCACGAATTCACTGCAATCGAAGGTATTCGTGAAGATGTCGTCGACATCATGCTCAACCTTAAAAATATTCGTTTTAAGAGCCACTCCGACGCTCCAGTCGAGCTTACTCTTGAAATTAAAGGTAGCGAACAATCCAAAAAAGATGGTGACGCACGTGTCGTCGCCGGCGATATTAAACTTACTAACGAAGTCGAAATCGCTAACCCAAACCAGGTAATTTGTCACATTGATGATCCAAATTACACTTTGAAGATGCGTTTCATCGTCGAATCTGGTCGCGGTTATCTTACTATTGAGCGCTCAGCCGAAGAACGCATCCACAGCGATATGATCGCCCTTGATGCTGTCTTCACCCCTGTAATTCGCGTTCGTTTCAATGCTGAAAACACTCGTGTTGGTCAAGATATCAATCTTCAACAATTGACTATCACCGTCGAAACCGATGGGACCATCACTCCACGTGAAGCCTTCGAAGAAGCCGCCGCAATTCTGGTCAATCAATACCAGGCTCTTGCTGGAAAAACTGTCGCTGACACCGCTCCAGCTCCAGGCTCCAAGAACGAACAGGAAGATGCTGGTCTTATGCTTCCAATCGAAGAATTAGGTCTTTCAGCTCGTACTGCCAACGCTCTTGTGAACAACGCAATTCACACTATCAGAGACCTCGTTGTCTTATCTGAAACCGACCTCAAGGACCTCAAAGGCTTCGGCCAAAAGGCTCTTGATGAAGTCAAAAATAAACTTAAGGAGTTAAATATCTAATGCATCGCCACGGATATAAAGGCCGCAAGTTCGGCCGTGAAACCGACCAGAGAAGGGCACTACTACGTGGGCTGATGTGCTCTCTGATCAAATACCAGTCGATCACCGTGACTCTAGCTCGCGCTAAAGAAATGCGCCGCTACACCGAGAAGCTTATCACCATCGCTAAAAAAGGTGGTCTCGCTAATCGTCGTCTCCTCATCGCAAGATTGGATGACCTTGAAGTTGCAGACCTCTTGATGGATGTGATTGCTCCTCAAATCGAACGTGATTCTGGTTACCTAAGAATTGAACGCGCTGGCTTCCGCAAGGGTGACCACGCTGAAATGGGTACTATCTCATTTGTCGATTCTATCAATCTAAACAAGGAGGCTAAATAATGAAGACTTTTAGCCAAAAATCCGCTGAAATCAAGCGCGAATGGTATGTTATCGATGCCGCTTCTTTACCACTTGGTAAATTAGCCGTCGTCATCGCTGACAAACTTATGGGTAAGTCTAAAGTTACTTACACTCCACACATTGACAATGGTGACTACGTCATCGTCTTGAACGCTAAGAACATCCAAGTTACTGGCAACAAGATGGTTGAAAAAATGTACTACCGTCACAGTGGCTTCCCAGGTGGTCTCACCGAGCTCAAACTCGAAGAAATCATCGAGAAGAACCCAGCTTACGCCATCAAAGAAGCTGTCAAAGGCATGCTTCCAAAGAACAAGCTCGCTGACGATCGTTTAGCTCGTCTTCGTGTCTTCAATGGCGCTGAGCACACTCATTCCGCTCAAAATCCAAAGGAGATTAAATAATGGCAACCAAATATTCCTACGGACTTGGTCGTCGCAAAGCAGCTACTGCTCGCGCACGTCTATTTAAGGGTAAAGGTGAAATCACCATCAATAACAAGCCAGCCCTAGAGTATCTTTCTCTAAACAAAAGCTTGCTTGCTGAAGTGACCGATCCTTTAGCTCTCGTTAACAAACAAAAAGAATTTGATGTTACCATCCTGGTTTCCGGTGGTGGTCTAGCTGGTCAAGTCGACGCAATCAAATTGGCAATCTCTAAGGCTCTTACCTTAGAATTCCCAGATCTCCGTCCAGTCTTGAAGAAAGCTGGTCTCATCAAGCGCGACCCACGCGAAAAAGAACGCAAAAAATACGGTTTACGTTCTGCTCGCAAACGCGAACAATTCTCCAAGCGTTAATCAAAAGAAAATACTCCTCAACTGGGGAGTATTTTTTATGTTAAAACTCAAAGAAAAAAGCCCGTGTTTCCACGAGCTAAGCAGACATGGCTTCAAGTTTGTAATTTTCCCGAAGAAACTTACTAAAATCCCGAATCCAGCAGGTCGCTAGATGTCTATAAGTCTGCGAAATGCGCACCACAATGGTTTTTGTTTCCAAAAAATCCTTGTAGACCGAGAGAAAAGTTAGTTCTGCCCCTGCACATGTACCAAGAGAATCCTCTAATAGTCGAAATTCCACCTCGTCTGGCAGCTTATCCTGAATATAATTGATCGTGAAGTAGCTCCAGCCAAGTTCCTTACTCAGTCTGAGCTCGATGCCAGCAGTTTTCGCATGTTGGCTATTGAATCTCTCAAAAAACTTTGTCATTTCTTTGCGCATAAAAAATACCCCCATTCTAGGTTCTATTGTTTAACATAAGCAATCTTTATTATTATAACCCAACATAAGCGAAATCGGTCAAAAAAATAGAAAAATTCCGTCAAAATCCGCTATAATATAACCATGGCAGAAACTAATGAATCCGCAGTGCTTTATCAAATCAATTTCAAAAACCTGATTAAAGCCCTGAAATCACCATCTTATCTCAAACGTTTTATTAATTACAATAAGCATATTGTATTGTATTTTGTTTTCGGCGTCCTCACGACTGTCGTCAACCTCATTAGCTTCTATATCTTTGCCGAAATTCTCCAGATTGAAACCATCCCAGCCACCATTTGGGCCTGGGTCGTTGCCGTAGCCTTTGCCTTTATTACCAATCGTCTCTATGTTTTCGAAAGCACCGCCAAAACTCACGCCGCCATCCTCCGCGAAGCGATACTTTTTTTCATTGCACGCCTAGTTACACTTGGCATTGAAGTCTTTATCATGTGGCTATCCGTCGATATTTGCGGACAGAACAAACTTATTTGGAAAGTTATCTGTAATATTATTGTCATCATCGTAAACTATACTCTCAGTAAAGCCGTAGTTTTCTCCAGTAGCCGCACCTCCAAGCGCCTCGGCAAACGTCAAGATAAAAAGAATAATAATTAAACACCTATATATTAAGCAAAAAAAGAAAAATTAATAACCACCCCCTTATCTAAATAAACAATTGAACGACCTCTAATCCTATAAAGCGACCATCCCGCTTGCTAAAACACCAAAAAGATGTATAATATAAATATTGTTGGGCATTCAACAAGAAAGGGGGTCATTTTTATGGCCAGTACTTTAAGATATAGACCGGTAATGTTACCGGGAATAGAATTTTATAACGAAGACGGAAGTTTTACTGAAGAGACTATTAGAGACTATCAGAAATCTTTGGATTTTTCCAAGAGATCAAGGAGTAGACATTTTGCCGGCTACCTCAGAGAAATACACGGTGCGGCCGCCGACTACCATAAAAGCATTGTCACTCAAGATCCAATGCTAAGGCTTCGCTCCCAGCAGAAAATAAATCAAGCCTGCGCTCAAATGGAAGTAGTGGGAATGCGCAAATCTGAAATAGACTTCATCAAAGAAAAACTTCAAAATAAATAAGTCTCATGCTATAAATTGAATATTTTTAAAATTTATTAAAATTTTTAAATTCGAACACATAAACCATGCCCAACAAAAAACGGGGAGCCAGCAGGCTCCCATTTTTATCTCTAGTTAAGCGAAGTTTAAATTATAGAGTCTAAGAGGGAATCAAGGCTAATGGCCTAACGTTGACCACCTTGATTAAATGGACCACCGTTCCCGCCACCGTTTTGGAAGTTCGGTGGAGTACCGTGGTTCTCGGAAGGACCACCTTGGTTATTACTGGAATTTTTTGTTCCGACTTGCTGGCCGCCTTGTTGGGTTCCAGATGGGCCGCCATGGCCATTATTTTGCCCATTATTTTGATCAGACGGGCCGCCATGTTGGTTTTCAGATGGGCCGCCCTGCTGACCTCTCTGTGGGCCACCCTGGCCGTTCATTCCACCTGGCATGCCATTTTGCATTTGCTGTATTGGTGGCATGCCTCCAGGATTATTATTCGCTGCGAGTTTAGTATAGACCAGACATCCAGCTGAAGTTACCACCGCCCCCGCTAACACGCCAGCCACCACCAACCCAGCCTTGTCCTTACGGTTAGATTTATGATCGGTTGATTCATTTTCCATTTGAAAACGCTCCTTATTTAGTTGTTTACCACCCTATTATTCCGGCGTATCCTGAATAAAACCTGAAAATTTCACAAATTATTTTTTCAGGTTCATTTCAAGTTACCGACGCAAAATGGTATTATAAATAAATAAGGAGAATCACATGAGAGTACTTTATGTCGAAGATGCCGTCTTTCTCGCCGAAGCTGTCAAACATAATTTAGAAAAACAAGGTATCACTGTTGACCACGTTAATAATGGCGAGGACGGCCTCGAAAAAGCCGTAGACGAAATTTATGACTGTGTAGTGCTTGATATTATGTTGCCGAAACTTTCCGGCACCGACATTTTGAAGCGTATGCGTGAGAAGCAAATTCAAACTCCTGTCATCATGCTTTCTGCTCTTTCAGAAGTTGAAACTAAAATCAGTAATCTCGAGCACGGCGCTGACGATTATCTCGCCAAACCATTTAAAACTGCCGAATTGATTGCCCGCATTAAAGCCCTGGTACGTCGTCCAAAGAACATTAATATCAATACCATTTCTTATAGCGACCTCATTCTCGATAAAACTAATGCCACTCTGAATGGCGAGCAATTGACCGCCAAGGAAGTCGAAATTCTCAGTGAATTTATCAAATCTCCAGAACTTCTGATTAATAAAGAACATCTACTGGCCAAAATCTGGGGTGAAGACGGTTTCGGCGAAGATAACTACATTGAGTCTTATATCTCTCGAATTCGTAAACTACTCAAAAAAATCAAGAGTAAAACTAATATTGTCACCATGCGCGGGCTTGGCTACAAATTAACCGATAAGTAATATAATAGACTTATGTTTCAAAAACTTCGTAAGCGCATCATTATTATCACCATGGCCGTCACCACGACGGTCTTGGTTTTATCTAGTATTCTTATTCTAGTCTTTTCTACCGCTTCGCGTCCTGCACCCGGGCCTCATCACGAGCCAGAATTCCAAAATAATTCCTCCGAGCATCATTTCGACGACGAAGAGCTACGCAATTTTATCCAGTCTGATCGTGCCGAAGGTCAGGGCCGCCTCGTAGCCTCGCTAATTGCTGTCGATATTATTGTCGAAACCACAGTTTTAATTATTATCGTCTACGCCTCAAAGCGTATCGTCGAACCGGTGAAAAATTCCTATGAACGTCAAAAAATCTTCATCGCCAACGCCTCTCATGAACTAAAAACTCCACTCGCTGTCATTCAAGCTAATATGGAAGCACTCAAGGTAAACAAAGAAAATCAGCACTGGAAAGACAATATCGAAACCGAGATTAATCACGCGAATAAACTAGTCTTAGACCTCTTGCAACTCGCCAAAATGGATGCCGGCAGTATTATGAAAAGCACCACCGAACGCGTCAATCTCAATGCCGAAATCAAAAAGCGCATCGAGATGTTCACCCCGAAATTCTCTGGCAAAATCCATTACACTAGCCTCCCCGGCTCTTTCATCCATCAATTGCCTAAACAGGATATTCTCCAAATTCTCGATATTTTGCTCGATAATGCTATCAAATACGGTAAACAAAATCTCGAAATCCATCTCACCAAAACCTCTCTTTCTATTTCAAACGACGGCACCAAGGTAAAAACTGAGGATCTCGAAAAAATCTTTGATCGCTTCTATCAAACCGATAAATCCAAGGAAGGTTCCGGCCTTGGACTTGCTATCGCTAAAACTCTCTGTGACCAGAACGGCTGGACTATTAAATGTAGCAATCAAAACTCACGTACGACTTTTACAGTTTATTTTAATCCGAAAAACCGTACCTAATTCCGAAACTATATTTTTTATTAGCGTAAGGCTAAACCCCATCGTCAAGTTTGCGTTTTTAACTAAATCTGGTATAATATAGGTGTATCGTATTTACGCCTATATTTTTTGGCGTGCACATTAACAAGGAGGGTGTTTATGTCAGAAAATTCTGAAATTGCCGTTTTGAAAGCCAATTACCGTGAGACTAATCGTAGTATTAAGGAGGCCGAAGCTAAACACGATTTAATTCGTGCCGAGTACGATACTACTATTAAGCGTCACAGTGCCTTTTATGGGCCGATTGAGAGACTTAGAATTCAGCTTGCCGCTGAAAATCTCAAATCTAAGCCGCATAGAAGCCTTATCGCGACACTGAATCGGGAACTTGATAGCCTACTCAAAGAGCAGCGTATTGTAAAATCGGAAATCGAAAATCTTATGCGAAAGAAAAATCGTGCTTTTAGTGAAATTCAAACTCAGAAAACTAAATTGAAAAAGTTAGATGAAAAAATTCGTTCCAAAAGCGGTGATTTAGAGCCATACAAAAAGCCGCGCAATTTTAAATTTTAGGGGGGACTAAATAATGCCACGAACATTTGTAACCAATCAAAAACTAATCGTAAAAACTGGCTAATCACCCAACTTAAAATATTCTAAGAGCCGGAGTCTTCTTCGGTTCTTTTTATGTACAAAAATCTATAGGATAAAAATTCCAAGTCTATATAAAAACCTCGGGCCAGAAGCCCCATTTGCTTTTGATGTATTTTTATCTGTTATCAAGTTGACTCTATCTATAAAAAGTTATAGAATATTATTAATTAATAACAAGAAACTACAAAGTTGAGATTGTAGTTTTATAAATAAAGGAAGATCGAGACTCACAAGATGAGCCAAACAAAAAAATCCAAGAAACCAGTTATTGTTGCCCAAATTATGGGTAAATGGATTGGCGGTGGCGTCGAATCGGTCATCATGAATTACTATCGCCATCTCGATCGTACCAAGGTCCAGTTTGATTTTATTTGTGACGAAGATTCTACACGTATTCCATATGATGAAATTAAGAAACTCGGTGGTCGCGTCTTCCTGGTGCCAAAATACCAAAAACTCACTCAGTATCTTAAATCACTCGAAGATCTATTCCGTAAAAACCAATATCGTATCGTTCATTCCAACGTAAATACCCTCTCAGTTTTTCCACTTTACGCCGCGAAAAAGGCTGGGGTGCCTATCCGCATTTCTCACAGTCATTCCACCAGCAATCCTAAAGAGTGGAAACGTAATATTATTAAAAATATTTTGCGTCCATTCAGTAAAAAATACGCCACAGATTATTTTGCTTGCTCCGAACTAGCAGGACGCTATTTGTTTGGCGATAAAACCTTCGACCAGGGTAAAGTAAAAATCATCCATAATGCCATCGATTTTAATAAATTCAAATTTGATCCAGAAGCCCGCAAAAAACTTCGTAAAGAACTAAATATTGACGAAAAAACTACCGTTATCGGACATGTCGGACGTTTTGTCCAAACTAAAAATCATAATTTTCTAGTCAACGTCTTTAAAGAATATCACACAAAAAACCCAGACTCTAAACTTCTCCTCATTGGCGCCGGCCCACTCGAAGAAAAGATTAAAACCAAAGTTAAAAAACTTAATCTAACAGATTCAGTCTTATTCCTAGGTCAACGTGAAGACATCAACAAACTTTATTCCGTGATGGATGTTTTCTGTTTGCCAAGCTTATATGAAGGTCTACCGGTAGCAGGTATAGAGGCACAAGCAGCGGGACTACCATGCGTCTATTCAGACAAAGTTACTATCGAAGCAGACGCAACCAATAACGCATATTATGCTTCAATAAAAAATATTTATTTCTATCTTCAGACGCTAGAACAAGCTATAGCGAACAGAGTAAAAAATCGTAATAATATTAAATTTTCAAAGCACTTCCAAATTGGTTCAAATGTTAATATATTAGAAAATTTTTACCAACAGCCATTACGTGTAATGCACTTAATTAGCACCGATGTATTTTCAGGAGCTGAAAATGTAGCATGCCAAATCACTAATCTATTCAAAGACGATCAAGAATACATCATGACGTATTGTACTGTAATTGGCAAAAATGAAGAAGCTTTGAAATGTAGGGGCATTAACACCACAGAATTAGATAGATTTAATCTAAAATCTATCAAAAAAGCCTATTCATCTTTTAGGCCAAACATTATCCAGGCCCACGACCCAAAAGCGACTATTGCCGCAGTTCTTACCAATAAAAAACAGAACATCATTTCGCACATACATTCAAATCATCGATACATGAGAAAAATAACCCTAAAATCTCTAATCTATCATTTTTATATCGAAAAACATATTACAGGAATAATCTGGGTGTCAAATTCAGCAAAAGACGAATATGTTTTTGCAAAAAATATACCAAAAACATTACCATCATACGTCATTCAAAATGTAGTAGACGGCAATCAACTAAAATCCATTGCTAAAACTGATAAAAACAACTATAACTTTGATATTATTTTTCTCGGCAGATTAGAAGACGTAAAAGACCCACTACGCTTCGTGAAGCTGATAGAGAAGATAAAACAACATCAGGAGATAAAAGTGGCCATGGTCGGAGATGGCTCATTGCGTAGCCAAGTAGAAGAAGAAATAGACAAGCTTTCGCTTAATAAAAATATTGTATTATTTGGAAATCAAATTAATCCATATAAAATACTCTTCAATTCTAAGATTTTAGTGATTACTTCAAAATACGAAGGAATGCCAATGAATGCCCTAGAAGCAATTGCTTGCAATATTCCAGTCGTGTCCACACCAGTAGATGGACTCTTAGATATCATCGATAAGAACTATCTCTTCTCTAGTGACTTAGAGTTTGAAGAAATAATTATTGGACTATTGAAAAATACAGATAAATTAAAAAACTATAAAGAAAAATTAAAATTAATAGACTCAACTATGAATAATATTACTAGCTATAAAATTAACATAAAAAAATTATATAATTAAAATGAATCTTAAAAGAACCGAAGAACAAAATATTGGTAAAACACTATATTTTATAGGTCTGTTATTTTTACAAGCATCACACACATGTGCGAATATTGTTTTCCTATCCGGATACTTACCGATAATAAAGCTACTGGGTATTTTGGTACTTATCTGTTATTTTGTTATAAATTTAAAATATAAAAAATTAAATAAAAGCAAGTTATCTTTATTGTTTCTTGTAGCCATAAGTGGATTAATGAGCTATTATTTAACCACGGATACAACAATAATTGAATTGGTCTTAGTAGTGATAGCCTCAATAGGATTAGACTTTAACAAAATAATAGAAAAAGATTTTAAAGTAAAATTATTAATACTTATACTTGTTGTATCATGCTATTATTTAGGGTATACATCATCAAGTTTTACTGTCTTCAGAAATGGAGAATTAAGAAATTCATTCGGCTTCTATCATCCAAATATTTTTGGATTGTATATAATGATACTATTTTTAGAATATATTTATTTAAAAAAAATCAAGAACATCAAACTCATCCTAATCACTATAATTTTAGCATTCTCTATAAATTCTTCAACAAATTCAAGAAGCGCAGTTTTTGGAATAATTGGAGCTACATTGCTTTTATGCTGCGACGGAATTACAAAAAAAATATTATCTACAAAAATAATATCATTCATTTTGAAAAATTTATACATAATATTATTGATATTATCCGTAGGGCTAACGCTGCTATACATTAATAACAATGAAATAGCGATATGGATTAACGAAGTATTGTCGGAAAGGTTATTTTTGCAGGCAGAATTTCTAGAAAAATATAAAGTGAGTTTCTTTGGAAATGCAATAGATTACACCAAAACCTTAGATAATGGATATATAAGGTATTTATTAAATTACGGGATTTTTGCAACTATACTATTTACCGTCATAAGTTATAGCAATATTAAAAAAAGCATAGACAACAAAAACATATACATGACAACCTACATGTTAATATTCTTGATATATATGATGAGTGAACAATCAGTGTTTTATATATATTTCAATGTATTCCTCCTATATACTTTTGCAGATCACCACAATAAAGATAAGCGGATACAGAACGATGCCTAAACTATCCATTATTATTCCAGCATACAACGCAGAAAAATATATCAATGAATGTATTGATTCTATTTTAAGAAATAGTCAAAATTCGCTTAGTCAAACCGAAATCATCATAATCAATGATGGTTCTACGGACCGCACTCTAGAGAAACTTAAAAAGTATAAAGAATACAAAAACATTCATATTTATACTACAAAAAATCAAGGAGTTTCCGCTGCACGCAATTACGGAATCAAGCTAGCAAAAGGAGACTGGATTACTTTTATAGATGCGGACGATAAGGTAACTGAAGGTTTTATTGATGAACATATTATTAAACTAAAAGACAATACATTACTAAAAACAAAAATTTTAACCAATGAAAGCACAGACTCAATTAAAAAAAATGAGGCTGCTTCCATTCAACAGCTTTTGTCAAAAATAAACTATGGAGAAATACCGGCTTTTATTTTTTCATACTTCTATAAAAAAGATATCGTAAAATATATACAATTTAATGAAAAAATCCACTTCATGGAAGATTCATTGTTTTTGATTGAATATCTAAAAAAGACAAACGAAATACAGTACCTAGAAACAAACCAAGCGCCTTATCTATATAATAATAACCAAGATTCAGCATCAAATAGCTCAGGAAATGCAGTGAGGAATATTTTAGACGCTGAACAAGTTTTCTTATTAAGATTCAATAATCAAGATGTCAATCAGAATAAAATACAGTCATACAAATTTAAAATCTACGAAAATCAAATATCAAAAATCCAAAAATGCATTGATTTTACCAATCTAAAAAACAACAAGGATATTTTGTTGCTATTTCAAAGAGAAATACAAGACAAAAACACTAAAATATTTTGGAAAATATATTTCACATTAATTACAAAAATCCCTTACCCTGGTTTCGTTTTATATAAATCAATTCGAAGTCTACTAAAAGGACTAAAGCATGCCTAAATTATCCATTATTATTCCAGCATACAACGCAGAAAAATATATCAATGAATGTATTGATTCTATTTTAAGAAATAGTCAAAATTCGCTTAGTCAAACCGAAATCATCATAATCAATGATGGTTCTACGGACCGCACTCTAGAGAAACTTAAAAAGTATAAAGAATACAAAAACATTCATATTTATACTACAAAAAATCAAGGAGTTTCCGCTGCACGCAATTACGGAATCAAGCTAGCAAAAGGAGACTGGATTACTTTTATAGATGCGGACGATAAGGTAACTGAAGGTTTTATTGACGTATGTAAATTAAATATATGCGAAGAGACATCACTCGTTATACTAAACCAACAAAATAAACTACCTCTGACTAAAGAAGAATTAATTAAAAAAACTCTCTCTACTGACAATTTTCTTGCCGCACCTTTTCTTAAACTGTATTCAACTAAATTCTTAGAACAAGAACAAATTTTATTTGATTCCAGAATAATCATTGGAGAAGATCTATTATTTAACCTATCAGTCATACTTAAAAGTAGAAAAATCGAATATGAAGATATAAAATACTATCTTTATAGACAAAATAATACTTCAGCCACAAAAACTTTTAATCCAAAGCTAATTGAATCGGATAAAAACTTCTATAGACACTTAACTAAATTATTTGAAACTCAAAAAAATAATAAAAAATTTCATAACCAACTAATAGATTGCGAAAAAACCAAAGCTATACTATCATTAATTACAAGAATCTCTTTCATAGATAATTTTAATAAAGCAAAGACCCAATATCAAAATATTGACATTAACTTCTATAAACCAAAATATCAATATTTAAATATAATACAAAAAATAATTCTAAGCTTAATGTTAAATAAGCACTATTTAACACTTTTTATAATTACAAAATTTAGAACATCAATCGGAAAAATAAGAAACAAAGGAGAAAGGTTTATTGAATTATGAAAAATAACAAAGTAGGAATTATTACGTTCCACAATTCAAACAACTGTGGATCGATGTTAGAATCTTTTGCTATGAATAAAATCGTAAATTTAATTGGCTATAATTCAGAAATAATCAATTATAGTTCAAAAGGCCAATTGCAGCTCTACAAATCACTATTTCCATGGAATAGTCTAAAAAATATTATAAAGAATATTGTCCTCCTGCCACATAAAAGCAAATTAGATACAAACAATAAAAAATATCAAGAATTTAAACAAAAATACATGAGTTTAAGTTCAAACAAAATCCAGACAGAAGAACAAGTTAAAGAACTAAACTACAGTGCCTTTATCGCTGGAAGTGATCAAATTTGGAACGTAACAATTGAGGATTATAATGATGTCTATTTTTTACCATGGGTTAAAAATAAACTAAAAATTGCCTATGCTCCAAGTTTTGGAGCCAAAAATCCATCTAAATATGATTCAAAAAGAATCGAGATTTATAAAAAATTCCTGCAAGATTTTGATTTTCTATCTGTAAGAGAGAATAATGGTCAAAAATGGATCAAAGAAATTAGCAGAAGAGATGCTGAAGTTTTAATTGATCCCACCTTACTACTTCAAATCAAAGAATATAATAAACAAGAGCGTACCAATATAAATCTTCCTGAGCAGTATATTTTCTTCTATAGTCCCGGATTCGATCTAGATATTTGTGATTTTGTCAAGAAAGTTAGTAAAAAATATAACCTCCCAGTGATTACATGGAGCGCAAAACCATACTACGTGAAAGGAGTCCAAAGGTATGGATTTGAATTGCCAGACTACGAAGATCCATCCACATATCTGACATTAATTAAAAATGCTACACTAGTATTTACTACGTCCTTCCATGGCACAATCTTTTCCAGCCTTTATCGTAAAAAATTCTTTGTCCTCAAAAATGGCGGAATGTACGGAACTGATGATCGCGTAATTACACTCGTTGATAAACTAAAGTTAAATAAACATCTCATTGAATATAAATTCAACAAAGAGTTTGACTACTTAAGAGAACCAGATTATTCTGATTTCGAAAAAGCCTTAAAAATCGAAAAAGAAAAATCTTTAAAGTTTCTTGAGAGCAGCCTATCGAAAATTAAATAAATTAAAATGAAAAATTTAAGTAAAAATCTAATCTACAACATCATCTATCAAGTATTGCTATATGCTATACCATTTATTCTAACTCCATACCTTTCGCGCACTCTCGGAGCAACACAGATTGGAGAATATTCCTATACCTATTCAATAGTATATTATTTTATGATGTTTACATTATTGGGGATAAATAATTATGGTGTCAGAGCAATATCAAAAACCAGACAAAATAAACAAGAACTTGGAAAAACTTTCTCATCTATATATGGACTACAATTAACACTCGGAATTATGTCATTGGTTGTATATAATTTAGTGTCATTTTTATTCATAAGGGAACACTATATCTTATTATTGATACATAATCTATTTCTTATCTCCGCAATCATAGATATTAATTGGTTTTTCTTTGGCATCGAAAAATTTAGTATAACCGTTACAAGAAACGCAATTATAAAAATTTCCACCACAATTTTAATTTTTCTACTAGTAAAAGCCCCGGAGTCAATTTTTATATATACAGCAATTATGGCAGGAAGCACATTGATTAGCCAATTGTATTTAATTACTATTCTTCATAAATATATTAAATTCTATAAACTAAATATCCTAAAATCATTCAGAAATCATTTTACTAAATGTCTAGTTTTGTTTATTCCCGTTATTGCTTATAGTATCTATCGAGTTATGGATAAGACCATGATTGGCGGAATTGTATCTACAACCGAACTTGGATATTATGAAAATGCAGAAAAAATTATAAACATTCCAATAGGCATCCTAACGGCGATAGGGACAGTCATGCTACCTTTTATGTCAAAACAAATAAAAAATGAACAAGACGATCACGATATAAAACATAGCGCTGTTCTATATCGTATGTTCCAAGTATGCTTTTTTATAATGATACCAATAGCATGTATACTATTTATCATCGCTAAAGACTTCACCTCAATATATTTCGGACCAGGATTTGAAAAAAGTGGTGACATCTTAACAATCTTGTCATCAACAATTATATTTACCACTGTAGCCAATGTAATTCGCACAAACTATCTTATTCCAAATGAAAAAGATGGGATCTATGTATCATCAACAATCATTGGCGCAGCAATAAATTTAATACTGAATTTAATATTTATTAAAAAATTTGGAGCAATAGGTGCGTGCATTGGAACAGTTGCCGCAGAGTTTTCCGTAATGACTTATCAGATTATAACAACAAGAAAAGAGATAAGCTATAAAAAAGTTTTTTTATCTATAACTATCGTTATGACTAAATCAATAGTATCCGCAATATTTAGTATGTTAATTGTAAATACATTACAAATTCAAGGCATTACCAAATTAATTCTTATTTATATTTTATTTACATCATCATATTTGCTAACGAATATAACATTCATAAAAAATTTCACCTCCAAAAGTTAATCAAGTAATATTATAAAGAGATATAAAAAGGATACACTATGAACAAACTTATTCCTGCTAAAAAATTCCAACCAGCTCGTCTAATTATTCTTTTTCTTGGATTTTTATCCACTTGTACAGTCTTTTATTTTCTATATCAAACAAAAATTCTACCAGCACATTTCTTCAGTCTTCTTGCTTTCATAACCTTTTTAATTATTACCACCCTAATCCTTTTTAGTCACCGCCATAAATTCGCAGTTATCATCTTAAGTATTATTATTTTCATTAATCTCATCCTCTCTTTTCTCCTCTTCAAATACAACGACTATTTCTCGAAAATCGGTCAAAATGAAACTTATTTCGAAAAATATAGCCTCGTCACACTAAAAAATTCTAACCTCACAAAAAACACCACAAGTACTATTGCGCCGCTCGGTCTCCTCACTAGCGACCCCTATTTCGAAACCGTCAAACAATATCTCACGTCCTCAGAAGATAACCGCCCAGACTTCCTCAAAACCCCTCTCGAAGAGACCAATCTCAAGACCTACGACAACCTCCTCGCCCTCACCACTGCACTCACTAGCCCTAAAACCACCAACGATAAACTCCAGACCATCTTCCTCGGCTATACCTACCTTGACGCCTTGAAAGATAATAACGAGTCCATCTACAACCAACTCCAAATTCTTGCCGATGTAGAAATTAAAGTCACCCCCAAACATGTCGAAACCACCACTCACGCGTCACTCGACTCTCCTTTCACTATTTATCTCAGTGGTATCGATAATCGTGACCACACCTTGCCTTTTGCCGCCCGCTCCGACGTTAATCTCGTCATGGTAGTAAATCCCGCCAAGCACAAAATTCTCCTCCTTAATACTCCTCGCGATTTTTATGTCCCCCTCGCCATGAATGGCAAACTCGACAAGCTCACCCATGCTGGACTTTATGGCGTCAATGAATCCATCCATACTCTGGAAAATTTCTATAGCATTAAATTCAACTACTATGCCCGTATCAATTTTGATGCCACTTCCACCATTATCGATCAACTCGGCGGCGTCGATATCCACATTCCCTACGTCGTTAATACTTATCACGGCCACCGTCACTATGAACCAGGGAATTATCATCTAAATGGTGACGAGGCCTTAGATTTTGCTAGGGAACGCGTTTCAATTAGTTGGGCCGGTGGAGATCGCGAACGTGGTCGCAATCAAGAAAAAATTATCACTGCTCTGCTTCAGAAGCTTCAGCAAGACAAAACTAATCTCACCAAGTTAGATCAAATTTTTAATTCCATCGCTAAGAATATTCAGACCAATTTCACACCTGATGATCTAAAATACCTCGTCCAAAAACAATTGACGAATTTCTCTAATTGGCAAATCGAATCAATCGACGTCGATGGTAAGGCCGATATCACTTCGACCTACACTTATCCCGAACCAAAACACTTCGTTTGGCATCCATATCAAGACACCGTCGATAAAGCCAAAACCAAGCTCCAAGAATATCTCACAGAGTAATCTAATAACATCTCCAAGAATATCTCACGCAGTAATCTAATTCCAGTTCCAAGAATATCTCACAAAATGATAGAATAGTTTAATGACTATCAAAATTCGTCGCCTCATTCTACCTGCGCTGCTCGTCTCACAAATGTGTTTTATTTTCATCATGTCCTCTTTCGGCCATAACTCTTCTGATGCACAAAGCAATCTTTTCGTTGACTTCATCGCCCAAAATTTTCCGCACGTGCGTCACGGTCTAGAGAATAACCTAATCAGTCTCAGCACTCTAATTTTTCTGGTGCGAAAAACCGCCCACTTCACCGAATATGCTATTCTAGGCAGCCTCTTCTTCCTTAATCTAAGAAACTGGTTAAAATTAAACAATCCACTCACAGAAAAATCTAAACTTCAGACTACAAAAACCTTCGCAAAGAAAGCTCCCCTAGACCCTCTCAAATATGCACTCGCTATGAGCGTTCTCCTCAGTTTCCTCTACGCCTGTACTGACGAGATTCATCAAATTTTCGTTCCTGGCCGCTCCGCTCAATTTCGTGACATCTTGATAGATACTCTCGGTGCCAGCATCGGCACAATTATTACGTATTTAATCATCAAGCTTTTTAATAAAATCAAAACACGATCTCATAAGTAGTTCACTACACATCAAAAACCCCATATCGATCACTAACCCAAATATCTAAATAAACTAAATCTTAATTATTATAGTAACTATAATAATTATTCTTCCCACCACGACGCTTATCCACCACCTGATTCAAAATCACCCCAGGCATATTAATCTCAATCGCTTCCAGCGCGCGCTTCGAATTTAGCAAATCTTCAATCGTGGTCTCGTTCGCCGCACAAACCATAATCACTCTATCCGCTCGCTTCGCCAAAATCAGAGAATCCGAAATTCCTTCAATCGGCGTACCATCGATTAGTACATAATCATAATGCTTCTTCACTTCGTTAAGCAGCATCTCCATTTTCTTCGATTCCAAAAGCTCGCTTGGGTTTGGTGGTACCACCCCACGCGTAATCACCTCTAGATTTTTCACATTAGTCTTCACCGCATATTGTCGCAGTTTCTTTAGATCACCTTCCGCCAAAATATTCGACAAACCAAACTGATTACTCAATTCGAAAATTTCGTGTTGACGCCCCAAGCGCATATCACAGTCAATCAAAAGTACCTTCTTGTTAGTCTTCGCAAAAGCCACCGCTAAGTTTGCAACGATAAAACTCTTACCTTCGTGCGCTCTCGAACTACAAAATAGCACTGTATTCGAATTCTGATTATTTAATGAGAAATATAAGCTAGTACGAATGGTACGAAAATCTTCCGCCACCGACATCTTCGGATTATCACGTAGTACCAATTCCGAATCCTCATTCACTTCCACCTTCTCCGCCTCTTCCACATTGGCGATTTCCGCTTCTTTTTCCGCCGCAATTTTCTCTTGCTCTAGCGCAATTTTCTCTTGGATCGCTTTTTCCTCCGCGATAATCTTACGCCCTACCGCCTTAATCTCGACAAAAGGTCTCTCCGGTGTACCCTTCGCTTTTTCAGCCTCTTCAATAGCCTTCTTCGCTGCCTCTTCGGCTGCTTTTTCGGCTGCCTCTTGCTCCGCCTTCGCTTTTAGTTCAGCTTCCTTTTCTGCTTCCTTTTGTTTCAATTTCTCGAGTTTTTGCTGTTCTTTTGCTTCTTTTTTCAAACGCTTCGCCTCGAGCTTAGCCAGCTTCGCTTCCAACTTTTTACGCTTTTTCTTCTGTTTTTCTGTTTCTAATTTGTGCACCTTGCCAAAAATTGGCAACTTGAAAATTTCCTCAATCTGCTCCGTGGTTTTAATCGTGCGGTCGAAATAAAATAGCACCAAAATAATCCCGCCGCCGAGCACCATGCCAGCCACCATATAAATAATTTCTTGCTTCACCACATCGACATTATATGGACTCTTCGGCTCCACTGCATGGTCGAGAATGTTCACGCTCGTATCATTATAAATCTGCGAAATTTCTTCCTTAAAAATATCCGCCACCCAGTTCGCAATCTCATAACTTCGATAAGCATTCGCATCCACCGCTGAAATACTAATAATTTCCGTGTCTTTGAGCGAAGACACATTAATCTTCGAAACCAAACCATCATAAGATTCCGTCAAATTATTTTCCCGAATCACTCGGTCGAGCACACGATGCGATTTCACCACCTCTGTATAAGTCTCGATCAAATTCTTATTCGCCGTAATTTCACTCTGCACCGTGGTCTTCGATTTGTCCGAACTCAAAATAATCGTCGCCCGTGATTTATATTCTGGTTTTTGCACCAAAACCGTATAAGTCGTACCTGCCGACACGCACAGTACTACCATCGCAAAAAACAACACCAGGTGTTTTCTAAAGTAAATTAACAAGTCTCTCAAGTTAATCTCTTCCATATCAAATATTATAATATGGTAAGACTCATCCGTAAATAGTCTAAATATATTTTACCACAAAACGCAAATGCTTATTTTGTAGTTTATTCTTTTTAAAAATCTATTTTTACCACTTTGAGTTATAATTAAAGCATCATCACGCCGGACTAGCCTAAGGTTTCGACCGACCGCAAATGCCGGCATTTTTGATAGATGAAGTGATAACCCATTTTCTACCATTTGTGATAAAAACCTCGAACATTTTACTTAACATTTAACAATTGTATACAATAGGATTTAACAAATTACTATAATCTATATCCGTTAATCAATCTAAAAACATAAATCAAGATTTAACAAAGTGTTAAATAAGATTTAACAAAATGTTATTTAAGCTATATTATTTTAGTGCATTTTAAGTGTCTTTTAATAAACAAAAAACAACCTCACGGTTGTCTTCATACGAAATATTTGGTGGAGCATATGAGACTCGAACTCATGACCTCTTCAATGCCATTGAAGCGCTCTAGCCAACTGAGCTAATGCCCCAAACATCTTGTGATAGATTAATTATATCAAACCTCTAACTTTTTTGTCAATTTTAAGGTATAATAAATAGCAGAAATAAAGGGAATTGATATCTATGTACTAATTTTTTCAGTTTATTAACGTGATTTATTTAACGCACATCTAATTTAACATGGAGAAATTATGTCAGATATCGTCTTTTCACTGATTGATCAAGAAAAAATCCGCCAATCTAAGGGCCTCGAACTTATCCCGAGCGAAAATTATGTTTCCGCCGACGTCTTAAAAGCTATGGGCACCGTTCTCACCAATAAATATTCTGAGGGCTACCCATCCTTCCAGGATCTAGAAAACTATAATCCAGCCGATGAATCAAATATCATCGCCGATCTACCGAATTATCGTTATTACGGCGGCCAAACCAATATCGATAAAATCGAACGTCTCGCTATCGCCCGCGCGATGAAGCTTTTTCATGCCGACCACGCCAACGTCCAGCCCCACTCTGGCGCCAATGCCAATGAAGCGGTTTATTTTGCCTGGTGTCAGCCTGGTGACAAAATTTTAGCTATGAATCTCGGGCACGGTGGTCATCTCACACATGGCTGTCCAGTCACGCGCTCCGCTAAAATCTATGACTTTATCAATTACGGCGTCACCCCAGAAGGCGACCTCGATTACGACGAAATTGAACGCCTCGCCGAAACTGAACGTCCAAAGATTATCCTCATTGGCTACTCCGCCTTCATGAAAATCCCGGATTTTGCCCGCATTGCCAAAATTGGTCAAAAAATCGGCGCGCTCCTGATGGCCGATATGGCACACGTCGCCGGCCTCATCGCTAGTGGAGTACACCCAAATCCTCTCGATTATGGTTTTCACGTCATGACCACCACCACTCACAAAACTCTGCGCGGTCCACGTGGCGGCCTGATTCTATCGAAAGGAAACGTCGCCTCTCCTCTGAAAAAACCTAAACACTCTCTTGAAAATATTCCAATCCTCATCGACCGTGCGGTCTTCCCAGGTACCCAAGGCGGTCCACTCGAACATATTATTGCCGCTAAAGCCGTCGCTTTTAAGGAAGCTCTCTCCGATGATTTCAAGCAATATTCCGCCAAGATAGTCGAAAACGCCAAGGCTCTCGCCGCCGCACTTCAAAATCACGGTTTTATCCTCCAAGGTAACGGCACAGATAACCACCTCATCCTCGTCAATGTCAAAAAGAATTTCGGCATTGATGGCAAATTCTACGAACGCGCCCTTGATCTCGTCGGCCTCACGCTAAATGCGAACTCCGTCCCAGAAGATGCTGCCGCCGCCTTTCGCCCATCCGGCGTCCGACTCGGCACTCCAGCCATCACCACGCGCGGCATGGGCGTCACCGAAATGCAGCAAATCGCCGATTGGATGAAGCAAGTCATGGATATCTGTCTATCCGTAAAATCCGAAGAGAATCTCTCTACCGCCGAACCCCAGCTGACCGAAATCCGTCGCCAAGTCAAAACTCTCGCCGCAAAATTCCCAGTTCCCGGCATTAGTTAAACACGCGTCACTGAATTAACAAAAATCACCACGCCAATAATCCGAGCCAAAACCGCCCGAACAAAATCCCACAGGTGTATAATATATCTAATCATGGAGGTAAAATGAAATTAGAAATCAAAAATCTCACCAAAAAATTTGGTGACAAAAAGGTCCTAAAAGACCTCAACTTCACCGTCGAGAGTGGCAAGGCTTTTGGCTTGCTCGGCCGCAATGGCGCCGGCAAAACCACCACTATCCGCATTCTCATGCAAGTTTTTCAGCCAACTTCCGGCAAGGTTCTCCTCGACGGCAAGCCAATCGATTATTCCAAAGTTAGCTTCGGCTACCTTCCAGAGGAACGCGGCCTCTATCCGAACGACAAAATCGTCGACCAATTAATTTATTTAGCCGCGCTCAAAGGCGTCGATAAGAAAACCGCCACCGCATCAATCGATTACTGGCTAGATTTTCTCCAGATGACCGATTATAAAAATGCCAAACTTAAAACTCTTTCCAAAGGTAATCAGCAAAAAATCCAGCTCATTTCCTGTATTGTCCACAACCCAGATATTGTGATTTTCGATGAACCTTTTTCTGGTCTCGACCCTGTCAACTCTCAGCTTCTGGAAGAGGTGGTGCGCGAACAAATCAAACGCGGTAAAATCGTCCTCTTCTCTAGCCACCAAATGGATTACGTTTCTGAATTCTGTGACGATATTCTGATTCTAAAGGAAGGTGAAATTAAGCTTCAAGGTAATCTCCGTCAAATTCTCAAGAACCACCGCAAAAATAAACTTCTCGTCAAATCCGATGAGGTCGAAAAAATCCACGCCGCCCTCCCAGAACAAACTGAAATTCTGCGCGAAGGCGAATTGGTTTATCGCTTGAAAAAAGACGAAGACCGTGCCAAAACCATGAGCGATCTCATCAAAAAATATCCGATTGACCAAATTGGCGATCTCGAATCAACTCTAAAAGATATCTTTATCGAATACGCGGAATAGAAAGGGAAGTATGCAACAATTTTTCACCGTTTTCAAATATGAATTTAAGAAAATCGTACTCAGCAAGGGTTATCTCATTTCCACCGGTATCATGGCCATTATTCTCGCCGGTGTCTTCTTCTTACCTCAACTGATTTCCGACCTAAAACTTTTTAATTCCGACAATAATACTCCGGTCGCCCTGATTAAAACCGACTATGCCAAATCTGAAACTCTCGTCCAAACCATTCATGCTGCGCTCCCAGATTACGAAGTAAGGCTTACTAACAAGTCAACCGAGGAAGCCAAGCAAGAAGTCATCAATGATAAGGCCAAATTCTTTATCGAAGCCAACCACGACCTTACCGAGGTTACCGAATATTCCAAGATTGGTTTTAGTGAAGCTAGTACTCGCGAGGTCCAATCCATCGATGCCATCGTCAAGAATCTACGTCAATCCGACCTGCTCGCTGAACAAAATCTCGCTCCTGCCGCTATCGCTAAGGTCTTAAATCCTGATGTCAAAATCAATCTCGAAACCGTCAACAAAAACGGCGCCGCCTCTGTGATTTATACTTTTGTCCTCATCTACGCTCTCTACATGGCTATTACTTTCTATGGCTCTCACGTCATGAATAGCGTAGTCACCGAAAAAACTTCTCGCGCCATGGAAGTTCTCGCCACCTCTGTCAAACCAAATGCCTTACTCTTCGGTAAAATCATTTCTACCAGCCTCGCCGGCCTCATCCAAATCGCCGCCATCATCATCGAGGCTTTCATTTGTGTGAAAATTTCCTCCGCCAATAACCCTAGCTTTCCAGTCAACCAAATCATTTCCAATATCCCGACTCAAATTCTTGTCTATATGTTGATTTTCTTCCTACTCGGGTTCCTCATCTATTCCTTCCTCTACGGTGCCTTCGCCTCTACGGTTTCGAAGATAGACGAGCTCAGCTCTGCGGTCATGCCAGTCCAAATTATCATCATCTTCACTTTCTTCGTCACCATGTCCGCTATCAATTCCGGCAATGCCGACACTCCGTTCAATGTCTTCCTCTCGTATTTCCCATTCACCGCGCCAATGATGATGTTCACTCGCGCCATTATTTCCAATGTTTCGACCCTGGAAATTATCCTCTCAATCTTAGTTCTAATCGTCAGCACTTACTTTATCGGCTGGCTTTCCGCCCGCATCTACCGCGTCGGCATTCTAATGTATGGCGAAAAACCAAACTTTATCAAGCTCATGGGTGCTATTTTCAAGAAACAATAGTATAATTAATTGGTCGGGGCATTAGCTCAGCTGATAGAGCGCATCATTCGCATTGATGAGGTCGGGGGTTTGAATCCCCCATGCTCCACCAAATAAGAATTTTTTAAGATACTCAAAATGGGTATCTTTTTTTAATCACCCATTTGGGTGATTTTTTCTTTCTTTTGGAGAACAAATACATTGTTTTGATTTGTTTTCCATAGAGCGAAAAAACGACTATGAACCCAATCAAGTTTTAGCAATTAAAAAACAGAAAACAGACCATTGCGCCAGCCCCAATCCAGGGATTGACCATAGGTCTGTTTAATAAAATATTACCAAAAAAGCAACAATCTTAATAGTATTTTTTAATAATTCTAGAATGATATAATTATGGTATATTATAAACCGACAAGTTCATACTTATTGGGAGCGTCAGAAAGGTAAAAACTTATGAAAAAATGTATCTGTTGTGGGCTTGGCTATGTAGATGACGGCGGCGACGACATTTGTACTGTTTGTGGGTGGCAAGACGATGATATTCAAAACGACGACCCAGATTTTACTGGAGGAGCTAATGAATTATCACTAAACGAATACCGTAGAAAATTTAAAGAAAAACGCAAAATAAATTCAAATTATGTTTGGGCGGAATCTAAAACTTAATTATTATGCCAGAGATTGATGGATATATTGAATGGAAAAAAGAAAGGCCAAATGATAAGGTTTGGTGGGGGACGATTTTTCATGGTATCTCTGAGAATGATATAAAATCGGGACGAGTTACTAATGAAGATATAAATGATTCCATAGGATGGGGAGACCACATATTTTCTTTCGACAAACATAAGGTTTATTGGTTGTTTAGAGATTATCCAGATAGCTTAACAAGTGAGGAAAAAGAGATTTTTGATAGAGAAAATCCATATTGGAGAAAATTTTTTCAAAAATAAAAACTCAAAAAATTCCACCTCGACCACCACATAGCAAATCAACAAAAGAATTTTTATTGACAAACCACCACTCTAGCCATAATATATAACCAAAAGCTCGACCATCGTATGTTTTGGGCAGGGAGCTTTTTATCTCCCCCCCGATATGTTTCGGGACTAGGGAGATTTTTTCTACTTCAAATTCCAATTTACCTATATTACAATACATATATGAACCACAAACTCTTTATCGCGAAACTTGATTTTAAGCCAGAACTAAATCGTCACCAAGATCTTTCAATTTTATTATCAAAAGATTATCTCCTTCCCACGACAAAATCGCTCACTAAATTCCATGAAATCTTCACAAACCACCTTAAACTCGGTAAATTATTTTTCGAAACCCCAGACTCCAAATATTATTTTGCGATCATCACCCCAAATCAGATTCCCGAAAATTATTCTTATATAAAATTCTCAAACCTTTCCGAAAGCTCCACCGCGGATTACAAAATCATCCTTAATGCCATTAAAATTCTCGGCTATAAAATCTAATAGTCATTTTCTTTACTCTCTACCGCTATAGACTTCATCAAACCTCGTCCCTAACCCAGAAAATCCTGCTATAATATAACTATGAAAACAATCTTGACCGGCATTCGCATTAATTCCGACCTCACCCTCGGCAATTTTCTTGGCGCCATGCTTCCGATGGTTCGCCTCGCCAATCAATATTCTAGCACCCACCACGTCAATATTTTCATCCCAGACCTCCACTCTATCATCAGTGAGACCGACGGCGATCTTCAATCCAACATGCTCCGCACCATCCGCTATTATCTCGCCGCCGGCCTCAAATTGAACGAAAATGTGCATTTTTATCGCCAATCTTACGTGCCAGCCCACACCGAACTCGCTTGGATTTTGAATTGCCATACCTCTATGGGTGAAGCTCTCCGCATGACTCAATACAAGGACAAGAGCCATGACGGCAATCTTTCCACCAATGTCGGGATTTTTGATTATCCAATTCTCATGGCCGCCGACATTCTGCTTTATAGTGCCAATTACGTGCCAGTCGGAGAAGACCAATTCCAGCACATCGAGCTTACTCGTAATATTGCCGAGCGTTTCAATCATAAATACGGTGAAATTTTCACCATCCCTGAAAATACCGAAAACCAGGTCAAATTCATGTACGGAGACACTCAATCTTTCGCTCTTCGTATTCGCGACCTGATGAATCCAGAGAAAAAAATGAGCAAATCCGCCGATTCCGACAATAGCAAAATTATGCTCGCCGATTTGCCAGAACGCATTCGCAAAAAAATCATGTCCGCCACTACTGATTCACTTGCTAATATTAATTTTGATTTCAAAACCCAGCCAGGTATCTCCAACCTCTTGCAAATCCTTGCCGCCATTACCGACACTCCACTTCATGACCTCATTTCTTCCTGGGAACACCGCTCGCAATATGGTGAACTTAAAAAACTCGTTGCCGAACGTCTGGTCAAGCACATTTCAAATTTCCAAGCCAAGGTCCATAACATCACCGATAAAGAAATTTATCAGTTACTTGAGGAAGGCGAAAAATACGCCAATCAAGTCGCCAACCAAAAACTCCTCGAAGTCCAAAAAGCCGTCGGCCTACGCTAAATATTTTAAAATTCAACGCATCATGCAACATTAAAGCATTTTAAAATTCCAAAACCTCAACCTGTATTAATTAAGGAGAAAAAATGAGTCGAGAACTAGAATTAGAACTTACCTTCCTTGCCAAAGAAATTCCAGAGGGAATTAAAGACACTATTCCGACTCGTATTACCGATGTTTATATTCCTGACACTGCCGAGCACTCGCATCTCCGCCTAAGAAAACGTGGTAATCTATATGAAATTACCAAGAAAACTCCCGTCAAAGATGGTGATGCTTCTGAGCAAATCGAACAAACCATACCTCTTACAAAAGATGAGTTCGAAGCTCTCATCGACTGTAGCCAGAAACGCGTTTCTAAAGATCGTTACAATATTATAATCGAGGATCATAATGCGGAAGTAGATATTTTTCAAGACCAACTTAAAGGTTTAGTCCTAATTGACTTTGAATTCAAAACTATTTCCGAAAAATCCTCATTCAAGACGCCAAGTATCGCCTTAGTTAACGTCACTCAAGAAAATTTTACCGCCGGCGGTGTCTTAGCTGGCAAATCTTACCAAGACATCGAACCAGAATTAGCGAGATTCAATTACTCAAAACTATAAAACATGCGAGTCAAAAATAATTACAATCAAACCCTTACCAACATTGGCGCTTCAGTACAAAAATATTTTGGTTTACCGCAAAAACATTCAGGCCTACCGTTGATGGATAAGTTGTTAGCCACACACAATCCTCAAAATGTTGTAATTATTCTCTTGGACGGCCTAGGCTCTCGTATTCTCGAACGCGCCTTGCCCGAATCTGCTTTTCTTCGTCAAAATTTAAAACAAACTCTTACTACTGTTTTTCCAGCCACTACTGCCGCTGCCACCAGCTCAATTCGTACCGGCCTTAATCCTGTAGAACATGGCTGGACTGGCTGGACCGCCTATATTCAACCTATTGATAAAATCATTACCTTATTTTTGAATACCGAAAAAGGTAATGACGAAACTATTTGTACCGACTATCTCGCAGTCAAACCACTTCTTGCATCTGAGACTATCCCCGATCAAATTAATCAATTTACCAAACATAAGGCGTTAGAAATTATGCCTTTTGGCGATGAACCATATACAGGATTCGGGGAGATGATAGAAAGAATTAAAGACGAAGCGAGCCGACCTGGTAAAAAATACATCTATGCATATAGTGATGAGCCAGACGCCACCATGCACGAAAAAGGTCCCGATTCCAACATAGTGAAAAAAATTATCAAAGATCAAAATGACCAAATCGCTGAGCTTTCAAAATCACTTCACGATACTCTCTTGATAGTCTTAGCTGACCATGATCACATTAAAACTAAAACATTGTATCTCGAAAATTATCCAGATATTCTAGAGCTCATGACACATAAAACTTCCATTGATCAACGCGCCGCCGTTTATAAGATTAAACCCGGCAAGAAACAGGAATTTCGTCGTCGCTTCAACAAGCATTTTGGTAATTTTTACACTTTATATAGCGCAAAAGAAGTTAAGGATAGTAAATTATTTGGAGACGGCCCCAAAAATATTCTTTTTGAGAGTATGTTGGGCGATTTTCTCGCTATCGCAAAAACCGATGTCGCTATTACAGCTCCTGGCGACCACTATCATGTATCTCATCACGCCGGCTACACAGATGATGAAATTCTAATACCCTTCATTGCCAAGTTTTTACCTTAAATACTCCACTGGGTTTACCTTTTAACGACGTCTTTTTTGTTGGTTAGTGTTGCACTTGAGACATTAACTTAGGGTGCTACTTTACAAAACCAATAAAAATGTTATAAAAAATAGTATTTGGTTGATGAAACTTTAAACGTACATTACTAATTTGAAAGGGTGGTGATTATGTATGTTAAGAAATCCAGAGTTGGATAGACTTAAATCAAGACAGCAGTCTCTTTTTGAACAAAAACAAGCTGCCTTTCGGAGATTTAAGGATTTACAAGAGCAAACCAATGTTGCCCGTCGTACTTTGCAGGCGTGTTGGGATGAGCGCGTTCATGCAAGAGAGTGCATGAATCATGAATTTGAGGCAATGCAGTCTGCATATTCATGTCGTGATTCTGTTTGGGGTGAATACACGCAAATCCGAGACCGTAACAATTCCAAAATTGAGTCTTTGAAGCATGAGGCAGATATCGAGCATCGTGCTATGCAGGAATGTTTCGATGACGCCAGCAGCGCATATCAATATGACGATAAGTCTGAAGCTCCATATTATTCTCAACAAGGATATGAACATAGGGATCGTCGTAATGCATTAAATGCTGAAAATATCAGAGCTTGCTCGTGAAATTAAACAAGCGAAAGCAAATGCCGAGGCACTATCTCCTAAAACAGATCCTTCAGGATTTAATCGTGCGAAATCTTCTTTTGAACAGGCAAAATCTCGTCACGAATCTGCGCAGGCAGAGTTTAATGCATTAAAAAATCAGCTCTATTCAGTTAAGGATGATTTTGATCACCTCCAAGAACGGTTTAAGCAGGCTCAGGCAGAATTTAATCGTAAACTTGAAGAGGTAAAATCAGAGCAAAATTCAAAGAAACATCAGGCTATCGATAAAGTCAATATGGCACTCATAAAGTCGAATGCTCATTACCTCGGTACAATTTTTGGACAAGATGCTAAAGTTGTCCCGAAAAAAGACGGTAGTGGCAAAATCGATGTATATTTCGGAGGCTTGAATGCTGCAGGGGATGGAATAGGTCATGGTAATGCGACTATTGATGCGAATGGCAATGTTACCTACCTTAGAGATGCTTGGGCTACTGACAAGCATGACTACCTGATTGATGAAAATGCCGATAAAAAATATGGGGCAGGAACAGAAACACACAGATTTTAATTCATTTCTATCAACCAAATAGCTTAAAGGTCGACACCTGTTGTCGGACTTTTCTTTTTATGTTATGGTATCAATATGTATTTATCGAAATCAGAACGAGAAAAAATCATTGCCGCGTATGACTGTGAAGGTCTCGTAGAAAGCGATCATTATCAAGTTGAACCTGATACCTGGGTCTATCTTTTTCGCGATAAAAATGAGAAAAAATATGTCTTAATTGATGCCGACTATCTCGATTTTGATTTCGAAGTCTATCCACATCTTTTAAAATTCAATGATGGCGAGTTTATAAAACTCGAATTCGTTCTTCAACGTGAAGTACCAGTCAAAAACAATGCTTCAAAAGAGCAGACATCTGGTACACTTTTATTTGAATATACCGACTAAAATCTTCTCATTACATCCATTAAGTCTTCAATTTTATTAACAGAGCCAAGAACAATTGATATCTCTATTTTGCTGCTTAATGTTGCACTTGAGATATTAACTCAGGCGTATGATTGACATATAACCATAAATGTTATATAATGTCGGCAGATTTGGTATACCCCGAATAACTTACACTTGCTATTCTGGTCATACCAGGATAGCCCTTTTTAGAAAGAGGTGAATTATGATTAAAAAAAGTATTGTAGCAATGTTGGCTGTAGCAGTTTTATCTTTATCAACTGTGAATGCATTTGCCGCTGAGGCTGGTGTTTTGGGTTTGAAGCCCAGTGCCAACCAAAGCGGACAAAGCTCCACCGATACTACTGCGAACAAGGAAGTTCAAAGTGATATTCAGTACGATACTGGCAAATACCAGTATCCCGCGCAGCAGCTAATCGCTGAAGGTCGCCAATTCAACAGATATAACTGGCGTCTCTACCAGCGTTTCGCTGACGGGCAGTTCACATATGTGGACTGGGCAAGAGATAATGGCTTTGTTGCAGATGAGCTCTCTGATAATAACAGCTCGATTGAAAACAATGTCTTTATAAGTCATTTTAATCTCAAAGATTGGAATAATCCACACCTAAATGGACCATTTACGTGGGATGATAATGGAAAAAAAGAATTTTCAACAGATAATCGCATAGTATTTAGAAAAAAAGTTTCTGACGAATCCATTATGAAAGACTGGACACTAACTCCACGAGTGAGAATCGAGGTAACATTCGACCCACAAGGTTGCTGGGAGAATCATGGCGAAATCTATACTCCTATGTATTTCATGAATGGATATTGGCATAAACATGCAACATTTAACGAGAAGTGGTGGGTCGACGCCAAAGAGACTTCATTTATTACTAAAGAAGGCGCTAATTGGTGGAATGAAAATATCGCTCATCCAAAGGATCCTATCCAGCTCTACTATCCAGAAAGGCCCGATCTAAAGCTCTATATCTCTGGTTTTAATATGGATAGAGTAGCATTACACTGTCACTACATCAATAATATTTATACTGACGACAATCCAAGCCTAATTGCTGAAAGAGCAAAAATGCTTCAAGAGTTCTATTTTAGTATGTCTGAATTCATTAATACTACCATCTAAGTTTCTCAAAAATCACTTCTTCAAATTCTATATAAAAACCATCTCCAAATGAGGTGGTTTTTTCTATTATTTTTATGCTAAAATAAAATCATGAAACGTGTCATGGGCCAGAAAAAATTCTTTATTAAACATAAAGTAGGGTACTTATTGGCTCTACTATTTTTATTTATTGCAGGATTTTCCTTAATCAAATTTCTGCCTATCTATGCCGTAACAAAACCTGGAGCACCTGGTAAAAGCGAGGGTGGCACTGGAGATAAAAATGGCGACTGTTCTAATACGATTTGCTATAGTATGTTTAAATCTTATGCCGGTGTTTCTTGGGTGTTATATAACTTCGACAAGATGGGTATCGATAAAAATAACCGCGATCATATTCCGTACTCGCGATTCTTAACTAATACGGATCCGACCTATCCAACCAATAACTCCCCCACCAAACTTAAAGCTGGTGACAACGAGGTTTATGGTTGCGGTAAAAGCTCTGGCGTCTATATTTTTGTCTATAATTTTTACAATAAAAATACCCAAAAAGCTACCGGCGCTGCTGCGTTACCTCTATACTACAAGAACTATCTAAAACATAAATCTAGTGCGAACTATAATGTTATGCATGGAAAAGGCAACCGTAAGGAAGATCAAGAAGTTATGGATAACTATACATACAAAGATCGTAACGGGACGGCAGATCCAATTGAAGTTGAAAAATGGAACCGTGGTGAATTTTCTTGGTTCTGCACCAGAGATACCATTATTGAGGAAGATGATGATAAAAACAAACCGGAACCCCCAACTACGGCCACTAACACCACCTGTAGTCAAATTTCTGGAGTTGAAGGTATGTACTACAAGGGGACTACTGGCGCCGATACTGGCGTAATTAACCATTCATACACTGGTTCCTTAGGCCATAATTCTTGGCAAAAAAATCTCAAAGGTAAAAATTTCGTCCTTGCAAGACCAGGCGATCGCGTGCAGTTTTATGAAACTTTTTGTTTTCCAGTTCAACAAGCCGGACGGCAAACAAAAAGTCAAGTGGTTAGATACGCTGAGGCCCCTCCGAACAGTCAATTTGAAATTTTTGCCGAAAAAAATGGCGGCAGAAATAACAATTATCTTTTTGGTGATTCACCAGTTCACGATGGACAGATTCACTCCATCAATAATAGTAGCGCAAGACCAGTAACCGGAAGTGGCATTACCGCCGAAGATTATGGATTCACCGCACTTTCGCCTACCCAAAAAGCTTCCTCTAACTATTCCTGTGATACTCGTTATTATAAAATCAATACACCTAAACTTACAGTTGGCTATCAAATACCTGGATTCCTCGATTATCAATCCGGTTGTGATTCTGCCGCCAAGACTGGGAACACCACGGAAGTTGGCACTGTAATTTCTCAAGGTATTCGCTATAACAATCTTCGTGCTTGGTATCATGAATACACCACCTGGGAAAAAGAAAATAAACAAGTCAACCATTATCAAAATGATTCCTATGAAAGTGCTGTAGATGGCGGGAGTTTGGGTTCGTGGGGTCATCAGACAAATCTCAAAAAAAGGAGACCTGTACCCGGCTCCAAATGTACGCCAACCCCTAATGGATGCAGTAGGCCAAAAGAAGATTATTATATTAGAAAATACATTGACGATACCGTCTCCACCCGCTCCGACGGCCAAGATACCTACCTTGAGAAAAAATCCTCTGTCTACACCCCATATAATTTCAATACTTCCATCCATAGCTATATCGAATCTTCCGAAGGCGGTGTTGGTTTTATCGGTAATAAAATCAATATTAGCGCCAATTACGGCGTCACCCCACGTACTAATGAACTAATTTCTAAAACCCCATACGCTACCCATACTCGCCCTGATCAAACCGTCAAAATTTACGAAATGATCGTCGATGAGAATTATCCAGAATCTAGGCTTCAAGAAGAAACTCGCGCCAGTAATACTATCTGTAGTGGCACCGAACAATGTAATCTAGTCGACGAATTTTCAAGAACCATAAACACAAGCGGTAATTTTTCCGGTGAAAAAAATAATACTGAGTTATACGAACGTACCATCCCAGATAATCTCCCAGGCGCTGGCCTTGGTAAAAAATATTGCACCCGCTCCGTCATCTGGCCAGCCGCTTCTCACGATTCAGCCGAAAACACTATTGAAAATAACACCAGTGGCTCTGCAATGAATGGCGGTAATAATCAGTATCACATTTCCTCTGCCTCCTGTGTCACACTTGCCAAGAAGCCAAATTTCCAAGTTCTCGGTGGCGGAATTTATACTAACGGTTCCATTATCACCTCAGTTTCCAACAAAGCCGTCGGTGGTGGTCTCGGCGCCTACCCATCTGCTGCCACTAAACTTTTCGGTTCTTGGACGGAATTTAGCGCACTAGCTGCCGGCAAAGTTAACGGCTTTGGCACTGGCGCTATTCAAGGCTACGAAGAATATTACAACTTTAATCTACCAAATGGTGGCGCAGATTCCGCAAGTAACCAAATTGCCTTAAGCCCACTTACGGTTTCGAACCATAATAAATCTGGTGAATCCGGTATCTCCCGTATCGGCTCCGCTGTTCTCGCCCGTCTCAAGGCCCGCTTCCGCGATACCATTATCCGAAATTCTAGCAATACCATCACTAGCCTCACTTCTAATGAAACTTCCGCGAAAAACTATCTCGGCCTCTCCCAGCTTTACCACCAGGGAGACACCAGTCTCAGCGCCATGAACAGTACTGCCAATTTCTATCAATTCGATCGCGGCGGCAACCTCATCGCGAGAAGCAATACCACTGGTGAGAAGCTTATGAACACTTTCGCTATGTTCGTGGACGGCACCCTCACCATTGATCGTAATATCAATATCGCCCACGAAACCTACAACGCCGTGGATGACTTCCCACAAGTCCTTATCTTCGCCAAGAAAATCAATATCACCAGCAACGTTACCAACATCGATGCCTGGCTGATCCTCGATGAAGATTATGGCGATAACCAAATCGACACTTGTTCCGATAACCACTACCCGAACGCCCTCGCTTGTAACGAAACCCTCACCATCACCGGCCCAGTCTTCGCTAGAAAACTCATTCTTAACCGCACCGCTGGCTCCCACACTGGTGGTGGCCGTGCTGGTACCCATCCACTTCAAACCGGACCAACCGGCACCTATTACGCCGAAGGCTCCATCCACCCTGCCGAAATCTTCACCCTCCGTGCCGATGCCTATTTCTGGGCCTACCGCCAATCCCTCAGCGGCGGCCAAGCCTACATGGTCTACTCTCGCGAGATCGCACCAAGATATTAGAGTGCCTAATACATCCACACCGCACCTCGAAAATATTCGCCCACACTACATACACGAGATCGCCTAAGATATTAAAATCCGGATTTTCTCTATACAAAATCCATAAATTATGTCATAATATATAGAATGTTAAGAACTGGAAAAAAATTTAGCAAACCTTCACTTTCACGCGTCATTAACGGCGACGTCACCTTAAAGGAAGTCGACACCAAAAAACCACGCCACCGCCTGGACCACTTTTTGGTCGAGAAATACCCAGATTATAACCGCAATACCTTGCAAGCCTTCATTAAGTCCGGCTACGTCACGATTAATCAAACTCCAGTTACCAAGCCAAATACCGCAATTAACGAAGATGATATTATTGAGCTAAATCTCCCAGACTTTCTAAAAGACTCTAACGCCAAGGCCACCGCCGTCGAAAATCTTAAACCGAAAACCATCTACGAAGACGAGAATGTCTTAGTCCTCGAAAAACCAGCTGGTTTACTTAGTATGGCCAAAGGCGCCGTCACTCTCGAACCAACCCTCGAAGACTACGGTCTGCTTGTGCACCGTCTCGATCGCGATACCTCTGGCGTGGTAATTTTAGCTAAAAATCCCGAAACTCAAACCTTGCTTCGCAAACAATTCCAGGATCGCAAAACCCATAAAACTTATTACGCCATTGTCGAGGGCGCCCCGAAATTATCAACCGCACGCATTAATTTACCAATTCAACGTAACCTCAAACATCCAACCACTTTTGTTGTGGAAGCTGGCGGCAAAGAATCCGAGACTTTCTACGAAGTCAAAGCTACGAAGAAATTTAGTCTAACTGACGTCCAAGAAATCCAAAAACTAATTCAAGCTCACTCAGATTATTCTGGCAAAGAATTCAAAGCAGGGAAGATTTACTCCCTTGTCATGCTTCGCCCAACCACTGGTCGCACTCACCAACTTCGCGTCCACATGAATTATCTCGGCACCCCAATCGTCGGCGACCGTGTCTACGGTTCAGCTAAACCAAATACCACCGATCGTCTCTACCTACATGCCGCTTCTCTCGAAATTACCATTCCAGAAAGTCGTCGCGTTACTTTCACCACTGACCTTCCACCAGAATTCCAAATCTTTAATCAATAGGATATATAAAATCCTCTTCGTAAAACCCGCACCTTTAGCGAGTTTTACTTTTTCCTAAACTAAGTTAACACTTCTAGTGGGTTTTACTTTTTCTAAATCAAGTTAACACTTCTAGCGGGTTTTGCTTTTTTCTAAACTAGACTACAATAGAAGTATGTATTTCGAAAATCTTTCAGAAATCCCTGCTTTAGCTTCCGCTTATTCTTCCACAATTTTTAATCTTGAAAAAAATCCCAATATTCACGCCACTTATCTCATCGAGCCAGACGAAAAAGATAATAATAAGATCCCAGTTGAAGCCATTCGTGAAATTTTGTCTCACTTGAACAGTATTCAGACTTCAGACATTTTCGTCGTCATCAATCATGCCGAAACTCTCACTCCCAGTGCCACCTCCGCTCTCCTTAAAACTCTTGAAGAACCGAAAAACCATTACCACCTCGCACTTTTTACCAAAAATCCAAACCGTTTACTCGACACCATCCGTTCGCGTTCCGCGATTTTTTATCTCAAAGAAAAAGATTATCTAAAAACCACACCCGAAGCCGACCCCAAAATTTTCGAACTTGCCAAAAAATTACTCGTGGTAAGCACCAAGGATCTCCCGACCATTGCCGATGAAATTATTAAATCCACCCCGAAAACTAACCCCAATTTTTTCTATCAAATACTCGATACCACTATTGAACTAGCCGAAAAATCTTACTACAAAACCAAAAATCCTATCTTCCTCCAGAAAATCTCCGGCCTCATCGAGACCAAACGTCTCGCCTCAGATTTTTCCGCCAATAAAAAACTTCAGCTCGTGGCTAACCTCTTATAAGTTCTTATATTTGCTTCCACCATAAGACTAATTCTGCGCACGATAAACTCCTTCATCCACCACTGTCGCTCCTCAAAATTTTGGTGTTTTAAGCATTTTCATGTATAATATAAGATATGCTAGGAATTTTCCTCATCTTACTTTTCGTGATTTTTCTGATTTTTTTCGAACCAAAAATCGAAGCCAGGCTCAAAAAACCGGCTCCAGAAAACAAGAATTTTGATGCGCAAATGAAAAAACTTTGGGATATTGCCAAGGTCAGTATGAAAGAGCGCAAAACTCTTCGTGCCGAAAAAGCTTTGCTCACTATCTTGAAATTTGACGAAACCAATGCCGCCGCCTACAACCGTCTCGGTATTCTTTATGCCAAATCACAAAATTACGACGAAGCCATCGAGTGTTTCGAAATTGCCCAGTCCCTAGACAGTAATCCATCTTCTTTACACAACGTCGGCCTCATTTACCTCGAGACTGGTGCTTATGAAAAAGCCAGTATGGCCTTCCAGCAAGCCTTGAAACTTGAAGGTGATGTGCCGGCTCGTTTTATCGCACTGGCTAAATCCGAAGAAAAACTTGGCCACCGCAAGGCCGCCGTCGAAGCACTTGAGTCCGCCTATGCTCTCGATCATTCAATTTCCACCCTCCGCCACATCCTCAGTATTTATGAAGATATAGGTGACGCTGAGAATATTCAAATCGTCACTGCCAGAATCGAGCAACAAGTTGCCGAAGATGAATTAAAGAAAAAACAGGAACTCGCTAAGAAGCAAAAGCGCACGGTAGCCAAAAAACCCGTACGTGCCGCTAAGCCAGCTAAGATTTTTTATCCGAAAGCTAAAAAACCCACCGCTAAATCCAGCGAATCAATTAGTCAAACCAGCACCGAACGCACCATCCAAGACGCCAAGCTTAGTGCTACTGCCGTTTCTCGTCCGGCGGCCACCCGCACCTCTACTCGCCGTCGCAAGATGATTCAATAGGCATATTCAAAGAATCCACTTGGATAGCTATCTCTTTTTTAAATAATCAATTCGATCTAGTATTTTCACCCATCTCGCGGTTGTGAAGAACTTAAACTCATGCTAAAATAAGAAGGTACATATGAGTACAAATCGCCGCGTTAGCTCAGCTAGTAGAGCAGCCGCCTTGTAAGCGGCAGGTCGTCGGGGCAGAGCCGACACGCGGCTCCATGAACGAAAAATAAAAAAATGAGTTCCTTGGAACTCTATTTTTATTTTTAAGGCTTAAAATTTAGAATTTATTCTACAATTTTAAGTTTTAAAAATTAAAATAAGGAGCGTAGCGATATTTTTTTATTTTTAAGAATGGCCGCGCGTACATCGTACACGCCCCCTTACACCCCCGTCACTCTTCTCGCATACCCCTCCGCATCCTTCACCATTCTCTCGCAATGCCCATATCCTTCATCCACCACCAATTTCGCTTCTGGATACATCTTCGAAATTTTTCTCCTAGCTAATCTCAAATCCGAATCCTTTTCACCGTAAGAAAACACGCAAGACCTTTGCATTTCCACATCCATCTTCGGCAACCTCACATTTGAGCAGTCTCGTACAATATCTTTTATACTCAGAGGGTCCATTTTTAAAAATCTCTCTGCCATCACCTCGCCAGCCTGAATTCCAAACATCCTGGACATTTTCTCTACCGCAAGTTTCGGATTTTTTAACCCCTTTTTCTGCTTCGCCAGCATTATTTTTGTCATCAAAAATCCGCCTAGTTTCGAGCTCTCATAAAAACTCACCCCCTCGAAAAATAGCCGCTTAAACTTAATCTCACCCAAATTCAACATCTCAAACAACACCACTCCACCCAGTGACGCCGCAAATCCCAAATCCACTTCACTCACCCCATGCTCTAAAAGATATTGCGACAATATTCGCGCCTCTTCCACCGCACTTTCATATATCTCATCAGCCGCCTCACCGTGTCCCGACAAATCCGGTATAATAAGTCGGTATTCATTAGTTTCTTTCAGAATATTCTCCACCAAAAAAGTCCTCATCGACTCGCTTGAAGCCAACATTGGGTGAATCAGAAGCATCACTTTTGATTTTTCTGGATACAAATCATGAATTACCATAAAATCTCCTTTCTATTAGAGAAAAAACTCCGACCTTGACGATCGGAGCTACGTTTGCTTCACAAAAGGGTGCCATTTTTGTTAGTCAAGCCACATGATAAAGACCCTCTCGGATCGCCAAAAATCACACTTATCATAAATCTCTCTCCCAAAATTTATTCAATAATGGCATCCTTAGACCTATATTAGCACAAACAAAATAAAATAGGGAAGATTTTTGCTAATTTCTTTCAGAATCTTTTCCACAAGATATAAATTAAAAAAATCACAAGTATAATCTTACCATAAACTTTATGAAATTTTTACATTTTTCTCATCAAAAGTTATAATAAATCTATGGAAAATTCTACACCTCAAAATACTCAGTCCACCAACAAAAAACGCGCTCAACTCACCTCTCTCATCGTTCTTGCCGTCCTCGCAATTCTTTCAACCATGCTACTGATTATGTATCCTTTGATGAACGGCAAATCTGGCGCCAATACCACAAAAACCGCCGAAGTTTCACAATCTGAAGAATCGAACTCCGCATCGAACTCCACTTCAAAATCCACCACTCAGTCTACTACCGAATTCGCCTTTAATCATGAATCCGACATTGATCTCAGTAGTAATAAGCCAAATATTTATATTTTCTGGGGTGACGGTTGTCCACATTGTAAAGCGCTCGCTAAATTCATCTCTAAATTACCAGCCGAAACCAAAGACAAAGTTAATATTTATTCTTTCGAAGTCTGGGGTGACAAAGACAATAAGGCTTTCATGAAAAAAATCGGTAAATATCTCGGCCAGGATGTTAGTGGCGTTCCATTTATGATAATCGGCGATAAAATCTTCGACGGTTATAGCTCCGGTGATACTAAAACCGACCAGCAAATTCTCGACGCCATCAACACTATCATTAAGAAACAGGGAAGTATCGACCAATACAAGCTCTACAAAAAGGCCTAATTTCACGAAGAGCCTAAAAATAAAATATTTTACATAGAAAACTATTTCACGCTAACAGATTGTGATTTAGTACGTATTCCAAAATTTTATGATCTCTTTGAGTGAAATAACACTGAATCAACGAGTTTTCATCTGAATAATCTTTATGTTCAATGATAAACTTTTTCATATTTTTTAAGACATCCGCTGGGTTCATCTTTAAACATTTGACACCAAATTTAATTTCATCCTCATCTGGGTGGATTTCTTGCGCCTCTCCATATGGCTCCGCTATAAAGATATGCGAAATCTGTGTCTGATCCCTTACAACTCCAATCTTGCGTATATTTTTTACCATATAACCAGTTTCCTCATAAGCTTCACGCATAAAAGTCTGCTCTGGAGTTTCATCATTTTCCTTACCACCCCCAGGTAGCTTGTATTGGCCGATCCGCTCTTTAAAGAAAACTAAGATATCGCCGTCAGGGAATTGTATAATCCCACGGGAAGCCTCTCCCGGCCAACTACCTATAAAATCATCAAGAAAAATATTTCCATAATCCTCATAAATAATATTGTAACCAATTACACCATCAACCATAGTATTAATCCTATTTTTTATTCACATCGCAGGCTCATGCCTACTTTCAATTTAAACTTGTCGGAAATTCCGACAAGTTGCATCACTTTATCGTGTACTATTTGTTTTATTTTAGCATGGCTATCGAATTAAAAATGGATCAATCTAATTATTTTATCAAGACTTATTACTTTTTTATTCAAAAGCCCTGAGCTATTACGGGTAGTTTCTATATTGAAGTTATTACTTTTATATTTATGCTTATAGGGGGAGGGCAGTAATAAAACAGTCACTAAAAATAGCAAAGAACAGTCAATTCAAAGCGAAGCTAATCATGTGTATCCGAATGCAAAAAGCCCCGCATTTCTGCGAGGCTCTTTTTTTGGAGATTAGTTGTGACTTACGATGGCATTTGCATCGAGATCTTTAAATAAATTATCGCGATTAGGATTAGACTCGTGCCCAAACCAGGGCATCGGTACCGTCCTTGATATAGGTCGGTATATTCATCTCTCAGGTCTTCCACTTCTCTGATATTGAAATCAGAAACCATTTGGAATGTTCCCGGGTGTGACCTACTTGGGTCAGAATCCTTCAGTGGGGCTAGTCCATAATCATTTCTGGCCGCCTGTCTTGCTTCTAATACTTCAGGTGTAGCATCCTTACTCGGTCCGATTACTTTCGTGGTAGAATCTTCTTTTGATGTCTTCGTAATCACGTTTTCTTTTTCGTGACTCGCTTTCGTGTGACTCACTTCCGCCTTCCTCGGTAGTTTCCAGTCCAGAAAATCGCAGAGGTAGAAAATCATCCTCACCATAAAGCCCTGGGATAAGACCGAGTGTCAAATATTGTAGTGATTGTAGTGCAATATCCATCGAATCATCCATTATATACCTCCATCTTAATGTGCGCAGGGTAAAAGTAACCTAGTTAACTATATTCTATTTTTTTTAAAAAAATTGTCAATATTAGCATAATAACAATATCTACCTATTTTTATTGGTAATACTTATTGCCTTTTTGCTGCAAAGGTCCTGAGCTATTACGACAGATTGACATAACCATTAAAATGTGGTAATATATCTCTGATACATTTTGATTTTTGTTGCATGTTCACAAGAAAAGGGGGTCAAAAATGAGTACATTTTTTTATCAAACAATTGCAATTTTAGGTTTCACGGAACTACCGAGAATATGGCAGTGGATTATCGTTTTTATGGTAATCAATTCGGTCAGCGCAGCTATTCTGCGTAAGGCTTTGATTTCTGCCACCACCCGTGTTCACACGGTACGTCATGGCAAGGCCAATGGCAAAGCAGATTTTTTCCAAATCTGCGGGGTGCAAAACTCCTCTATTAGTGCATTTAACTATATTTTAGATCATTTGCACGATGGTGACGGAGTTTACGCGTTAAGCTATAGTAATTTTGGCTTTAATGTACCAACCTACATTACCGCCATGCGTAAGGCTATAGTTCGACGCAACAAGGAATTTAAACGCCTCAGCCGCACCACAATTGGTCACTCTATTAGCGTGGGCGACATCGTCATTCACAAAATGGAAAACAATTTCGATGCAACCTTCAGTCTGAACCCCTGCACCTATGGGTTTTTCCTTAAAGAGCCACTTCATACGTTGCTAAAATATGGCGGACCACTCCTATTGGCATCAAGATTTCTTTTAGGCTGGCTGGGATTTATTCCGATCATTCCCAATTTCGATCTGGAAAAAAGCAGTAGCTCTCTAGCGTTATTGATTGACCAATACCTGGCTCTCCGTAACAACACCAGAGACCTTGGCGATGATAATTTGCCCCGGAATATAATTCTCTCCGAAAACGATTATCTACTCGATAACAAAGTGGTTCATAAAACCTTCACCGGGGCTCATTACGCAATGACCAGTAACCCCCATGGAGACACTAGAAACACTTCTAATCTTCTGAAGGCTTATTATGATTTGTGTGGCTTCCGTCGTACCTTTCGACCGATCACAATCGAGGTAGAAATTCCGGAGGATGAGAAAATTATTTCTTTCTATCACCATCACGGTCCCAAAATAGCTAAACTTGATTGAAATTAGGCAAAAATTAACTCGACTGATAACTTAAACTCATACCCAATTTCAAACAAAAGCTAAACCTGAATACCTAACTTAAACCTAAAAAAATGCAAAACGCGCAATCTTGCGCAAAAATGGGGCGCCCAGAAGCGCTCCTTTTTATTCCTAAAAAATTAGGGCATCCAAAAGTGCTCATTTCTTATTTCTAAAAAATAAACCCATATTCCACGAATGCACTTCTAGGCTCTATTAATTTTTTCCATATCTTTTCTTTCCAGAAACCTGTTGAAAAATCCGCCCTACCTTGTTATAATATTCCTATCTGTCTGGGCTTGGCTCACGCCAGCAGGTGGATGAATTTTAAAAGCTGGAGTAGTCTAGCGGCAATGACAAGAGACTGTAAATCTCTCGGGTTACACCTTCGTAGGTTCGAGTCCTACCTCCAGCACCAATCATGTTTATACATGACCCGCCGCCTTAGCTCAGTGGTAGAGCACTTCCATGGTAAGGAAGGGGTCTCGAGTTCAAATCTCGAAGGCGGCTCCATGAGGAGAAAATAACAAAATAAAACCCGCAGGGGTTTATTTTTTATTTTCGACGAATGGAGTAGCCGCGAAGCCAGGCGTGCTCCATGAGAGAAATATCTAGTTCGAAGAACTCTATTTTTATTTTTAAGGCTTAAAATTTAGAACTTGTTCTATGTCGCTATTATCCACACTCGAATTAATCTCATCGTAATCTTTCTGTGTATAATATCCCGAAACTGGCTCACCGTTATTATCACCATCATTACCATCATTGCTGTAATCTGGGCCACTATCATACTCATCTATAGCTCGGGCTATTGCTGGATCGGATGAATGGTATTCTTGCATAGCTTTTGGCACAAAAAATCCGCTCATGTCGCGACCTTCTTCTGGTTCTAGAAATCTTTCATCTGTAGATGGTCTAAATTTGAAATTGTATGCATTAGTAAGTAAATCCTTCGCAAGCGCCATAGGCCTACCAGCAAATTCTGGGTATACTACACCTCATTCAGCAAGATTCTCTGTAAATTTTACCGCTGTTTCTACCCCGCGACTCATCGCCTTATTAAGAAATACTGCCGTATCAAAATCGCCAATATATTGAAAATTCACATGAACATCCTCAAGTAACGGTATGGATTCAGAAATTTGCGATATCACGGTCTGCATCAGTATCGCTTTCAAGAAAAGCCGTCCCGACAGTTTATCTCCGTCATATGGGGCTTCATAATAAGTTGGTCTGATAATATTTTCCTTAAAATCATTTTCCGCTAACTCACTCACGAGAAGCTTACCGTCCTTAATAAGGCATTCATTAATAGTGAAGTCGCGTGTAGAGAAATAATCTTCTAAGGTGTCTAGTCCGATTCCATGGCCAAATGCATAATCATCTGGCATATAAGTTTGTGCTAATTCATCGAGAAGCTCTGGGTCGACTGTGCTTTCGTCTTCATTATCAGTAATTTCCACAAGATCAATATCCCTGATTGGCTCTTTTTCACCAGTCAAAATCTCGCGCGCTACACTCCTTGCCACACCACCCATTATAGCAATACCACTAGGTAACTTCTCGATAAAATCATATCTTTTTAAGATATTTTCCGGTAGAGGTATTTCTCGAATTTTTAATTCGTCTTCTTTTACCTCTAGGCGCTCGTTGTCGCCATTATAGTAGCTATTGTAATCATCATCATCGTCATAGTCATCATAATCGTCGTCATAATCACCATACGCATCCTCGCCATGATCATAATCATCGTCTTCGCCATCATAGTTATCATAGCCGTCATCATAATCACCATAAGCATCCTCATCATGATCATAACCATCATCCTCACTATCGTAATCGTCATAGTCGTCGTAGTCGTCGTCGTTATCATAGTCATCAGATTCCTCATATTCATCGGAATCTTCTGGATTCTCCTTAGATGATGCTTCACTAAGATTTGGATTGTTAGCTAACGCCGCTACTTTACCCCAACCAGCACCCCAATCGGCATCATAATCAGAGTCTTTTTCGGATTCATTTTTTGCCACATTGGGGTCTTTCATATTACATATTATAGCATATGCTTTAAGATAAAAATGGAAACCCCGATCATAAAGACCGGGGTTCTAAATAACGTAGGTAGGGGGGATGGTCCCTTATACGCGGGCGAAGCGCCTGCAGCCGACGATACGGCCATCCTTGTCACGGACAGTATCCGCTGTAAGCACCAGGTCATCAGTAGAACGACCTTCCGCCTTAGCGGCACTTGCGGTGATCGCAGATACAATAAGTACGGTACCAGCCTTAGGGTCAGGAAGATCAACGGTAGGGCCGAAACGCATCTCGACCAACTCAATTCCATTGACGTCACCAAAAGGTACTGCTACCTGGCTTGCGCGTGCGACACCTTCAGATTTGAACGAGCACTCGATATCTCCATCCTCAGTGCAGATGTTCACGGTGTGGGGCGTCAAATTAATTATATTCATATGGACTCCTCTCCGGGCTTTTGCCCTAGCAAAATCAAATTTTGTTCGGGACCATCCCGGAACAACCCCAGCCAAAGCTCTCTTTTCGCAAAGTGGGGTAGCTACGCACGAAAGTTTCTTGCGCAAGTATCCCACTTTGGTCAAAGTTGGTATTAATTCCTACGTTTTGAAGGTACTAGAACTTTTCATTTCTGAATTGTTCTTTCATATAAGCTTTCAGATCGGCTAGGCCTTTCTCAAGCGTATAACTCATATTATAGAACATATGCTTAAAATTGTCAATATTCCGTTAAGGTCCTGGACCTTTGCAACAAAAAAGGCAATAAGTCTTGCCAATAAAAATAGGTAGATCCATACTTAAGAATAACAACAAACGTAAATAGGAGATCTACCTATGGCATATTGTATAGCCAAATCCATAGAAATTCAACGTATAAGTATTTTAAGAAAAGAGTGGCTGTTCGCTAAGGTTAATTTCTTCGCCGTCTTTTAGGCCTTTTTGTTTTGCTTTCCTCTGCATAATGTCATATCCTCGTTCAACTTCTATGTATTGTATATTCTCTTGCGGTATCTTACCGTAAATTGCTATACCGTATTCTGATGAGAAATTTGGGTCTCCATATAATTCGGAAACATTATTCGGATCTCGACCATAGGCCGCACAAAGTTCCTCTAAGTCCAAGACCTCACCTATCACATCATCCGTCGTCTCACCATCTCTAAATTCGCCGCCTCTTACCCCCATAATATCTCCGAAGCTTGCTTTATTAGCTAATACATCTTTAATCGGTATTAGATAGATGCTATTTTTGCCAGCACAAAAGTTCTTTGCAAGTCGCATACCTCGTTCTCGGACTTCTTCAATTTTATCTTGAGGAAAACCTTCATTTTCGGCAATTTTAGTATCAAGTACTCTTGTCCAATAATCTTCCTCTTTCTCTCCAACTTTTGGACTAAATGGTAATTCGTGACCGGCAGAACATTGAAACACATCTTCAAAAATAATTGCCGGAAATGTTTGCGTCGCATAATTCATTTCGGTAGTTCCGGGTAAAGTGGTGTATAAAATGTCCAGATTATCATCAGAAAAACTTGCTTTCTTCCCAAAGCACTCTGCGATAAAGCGCGCATCCTCCACGTCCTGATCACGTAATTTAAGCCCGGACATCCCACTCTGATAAATCTGTTCATTAAAATAATTGCTTTGACCAGATGCCAGGAATGGGGTTTCTGCAGACATGTTAAACTCTTGAAATCTATTTTGCATTTCCCATTGTGATTCCCAATCTTCTAGATCGGCACTAATGACAGAGTCGTAAATCTCTTGCAATTCCGAGTTGTGTTTTGGACCTTGTTTTATCTCTGCACTCATCTCTTTTAATTTTGCGACTTGTTCTTCTGTATTCATTTTTCCGGCCATTTTGGCAACAGATTCCCAGCCAGTAGGTTGGCTATTTATTTCCTTACTAGCTGGATTAAACTTATTCGGATCTACCATTACTGTTAATCTTTTATAGATTTAAAATATTTTACGATTTCTAGGTCACGTTTGTTTAAAAAACACCCATTATAACTTCCTATTTTACCCTCGCTGCTCTCTTGTTCAGCAATATGTATCACAACCTATCCTTTATCATGTTAATGAATTTCTCGTAATGATTGACATATAAAAACCTTGCTCGCTCCTGTGTTGATCCTTGTGGTGCTTCTCCGCGATACGAATTTACAACAGCCTCTATTACCTCTTGGAATTTTTTACATTGTCTTTCGTTGTAAGATTCTCCACCCGTCTCATCTCCGTAGCCAATTTTTTCGGTAGCTTTTTCTGATAATAGTGGTGGCTTTCCAACTCTTTGGCTTATTTTAGGATTCTCATCTAAAATTCTGGATATAATCTCAACATAATTTCCTATATCCTTATTCTCTACATAAAATACCATTGCGTCAGATCTGTCTGAAAATTGATTAATCTTGAACTCGTATGGCAATTTCACTTCCTTGCAGACATTTACAAATTGATCAGCGATGTCGAACGTGTCCATAGGTTCAGCATTTAAATACAGTCTACCATCCGCATTGATACGTTTTTCTAAACCGAGTTTTTCGTCTCTCGATGAATAATACATCCAGCCCCCTCCGCTATGCCTGTCATATCTTAGGTAATCAAATGCCACATCAAAGCCATCATCATCTCCACTGAAGCAATCCCTCAATAATTCTGCTTGCGTCGTTGCGTTTTGTCCACTTTTAAGATAGTTGTGTATTTTTTTCAGAGCATTAAAGGTATCGCCACGCCCATATTTTTCAATTGCAGTTTGGGCGTCCATGTCAATGATGTTTTTCTTCCATTCTTCGAAACGTGCGCTCTCAAATCTATCTCTTGCCGGATTCTTGCTTGCTCTTATTTCTGGATACCATCTCTCTGCGCCAGACGTCATAACAGCACCATAAAAGCCTTTTTTCTTACTTAAATCACAGTGTACATATTCAATCACAGCTGAAGCTATCGTATCAAAATTCTCAGATGGTTTCTCAAATTTCGCAGGATCTACAGACTTATCTTTCTCTGAGTATTTGTTTGCCATAGCGGCAACACTTCCCCATCCAGTCGACGAATTGTTGTTCAGCCGCTCCATAGCGTCTACTCCTTATTGTCTTTTATTAGTATATCACTATGACATCTCATCTTCTAGAAATTTGCAATATGGAGTGTACACAGATTAAATATAGTATCGATAGTCTCACGAAGATCGGAAAGGACAATAAGCCTCGTGGCTATTTTAGTACCTCAAAAAGAAGTATAATAACTGTATGAGCAAAATAAACTTGTTACTTACCGAAGCCAACGGAAACCTTTCTGATAAGAAAAAGACGATTATAGAAGCCACAAAGGCGGCCGAAGAATACGCCTTCCCGAAACTAAAAATTGACTGGGATATCGATATTCTAGTCACCAATCGAATCCAAATGACTATTCCAGAAAATGGCGCAGGCGGGTATACTTTTTTCGCCGATTTTATTCAGATTAGTATCGACGACAAAAAAGCTACCGAAAATCTTATTTCAGAAAATATCGTACATGAACTTTGCCATGCATCCCGATGGGGAAAGAATCCTGAATGGATGAAAACACTTTTTGATAATCTTATTTTTGAAGGACTAGCTTGCGTTCTTGAGACTGAATTTATAAAAAATAAAGCTGAAAAAAGTTTATTTATTAAAACTATTCTTGAACGTTCCGACGAGCAAAATAAAGAAATATTAGCTCTTATTCATAATAAATTGGATTCTGATAATTACAACTACAATGAAATCTTTTTCAATGGTAATGATAAACTTCCACGCTGGTCTGGCTATTCTTTAGGTTATTATCTCGTTAAGAAATATCTTAAGAAAACAAATAAAACAATCGAGGAGACCTTTGCTGATAAATACGATGATTTTAAAATTATTTTATAATTAACCTTAACCGTTAACGCCCAGATTGAGTTTTCTTCAATATATGATAATATAAAAGCATCGGAGTAAAAAGCTCCAACGTCGGAGATACCACTTCGGTGCTATCTTCATGAGGGCCCGCCAGAAATGGCGGGTTGCTCAATTCTGAAATATAACTTGTCTCATCAAGTGCAACACTTGAGATATTAACTCAGGCCAAAAATTGACACACCATACTCTTCATTGTATAATATATATATTGGGTATTTTCCCATACAGCATGAAAAAGGAGGGGAATCATGAGCACATTTAATAAGATCAAAGTAGCAAATTTTTTCGCAAGACAATCTTGCGCCGCCTGGCAGCCTATTCGGATTATTCGCGTAATCTGTCGCCACATCTATCGTTACATCATGGAGCATGGCGCCAAAGAATATCCCTATGCTAATCCAAAATTCGCTGATTGGCAGGAATCCGACGGTAATTTTTACACCCTAGTTACCGATTCTAGTGGCTTCGTCATTCGGCGTAGTACTAGTTATGTAGCATGGTTAATGAAAAAACACTGCTGGAGTTCACCAAAATTGCCTAAACCAGGGCCGCGCAAGCCCGGGGAACATCGCTTCGATGCTAAACACTGGGGTGAAATCCTCGAATATAACGGTTGGCAAAAAGTTTCAAAAGCCGACTGGCCGTCATACCACGATATACGTATCGGTAGGCACTTTATCGGTATAATTGCCGATGCAGATGAGTTTGGTCTTCTAGTATGGTTTAAAAACGCTGGGTTTGATCTCACTAGTAGATATGAAACATGGATAGTTTCAACCTATAAGGATTTTAAAGAGCAAAGTTTAGAAATCTCTTCTGAAAAATCTAGCATCATCTGGTATTGTGAACCCAAAGTAAAAGATACTTATATTTAAATCTACGCAAAAATTTGCCACACAACTTTCACCTCTCGAGAGAGAGGTGAATTTATTGCACCTTAAAATTTGAGGAATTTTAACCAAACAGTCACCCGCACACATTACGAAAGGTTAGGTGAATCTATGTTTACTGACAAAATTAATCTCGCACTTAAAATTGCCACCAAGGCCCATCAAGGTCAAAATCGCAAGGGAACCGATATCCCATATATTTCCCACCCTGTCGCCGTCGGCATGATTATTAGTCAATATACCAACGACGAAGCAACAATTGTCGCAGGAATCTTGCATGATATTCTTGAAGATGTCAATCCAGCTGTCTATTCTGAGGCTGACATGCGTCGCGATTTTGGTGATGAAATTACCGACATCGTCAAAGATGTTTCGGAGCCTAAAACTGCCGGTCAGCCCAAGCTTCCCTGGAAAGAACGTAAAGAAAGTTACCTGAAGCGCCTCGGCAATTCCTACTACATTGAGGCCTACATTGTCGCAACCGCCGATAAAATACATAATCTTACTGACATTCTAAAAGATTACGATCAGTTTGGCGATGAAATTTGGCAGCGTTTCAATGCTTCAAAGCAGGATATCCTGCAATATTATCGTGCCGTTTTTAGTCTAATCAGAAACAAACCAGTGCCAATAGAACTTAAGGGTCACCTCGCAAATCTTATAGAGGAGATAGGAGACATCGTCACAATAAATCCCTAGGATTAAATTCCTCACATTAGAATCCCCGAAGTCTATCTTCGGGGATTTTTTATCGTATATAAAAAGGAAGCCCCTGCGGTAGGAGCATTACACCCCGTGCAGAGACTTCGATATTGTTATTGTATCAAATTAAGGCAGTAATATCAATAATCTGATCTCGTTTATTTATAAGAATCAATCTTTTAAGTCCAGGCAAATCTTTAACCTTACTTTTTATGGTTCTCAGAATACTTTCATCTGTTAAACCTTTCACTCTAGATGAATCAATAATCACGTTTTGACATTTTTCCAATGCTCGTTTCACATTGCGTATAATCTTTTTTGGATTATCAGTAATCGGAGATTTAATTTCAAACATCGTCCTGTTTAAATATATATCTGGCGTTTTTAAATTAGCCTCTGGGATAAACTCAACACGATATCCAGCCAACGCTAATATTTTCGCAACCCTCTGCTCGTGCGGCCAAGGATTAGTGTTTGCCGGAATAATGACCATACCACCTTTATAGCTGATATGTCTCATGCCAATATTATACATCTAATTTTCATAAAAGAAGTAAAGATAAAACCATAACTTAACGCTCACATTGACAAAACACTCTAAAATTGTTATAATATACGAATCTCGATGCGGAAAAATCGTGAAAAATCTGACCCAAAATTGGTCCCATTTCACAAAGAATCCCGCATCATCACCCAATCGATAGGAGGAGATACTATGGCACATTTAGAGAAAAAGGATATAAAGCAAGCAATTCGTTCTGGCCTTATCGGCTTAGCTATTGGCGACGCATTAGGGGTACCTATTGAGTTTTTGAATCGAAATTTTCTAGAACTCATGCCGGTCACCGAAATGTTATCTGTCGGCACCCATCATCAACCTGCTGGGACTTGGTCTGACGATACATCTATGACCATCTGTCTGATACAGTCATTGATTGACCAAAAACGCTTCCATTATCACGACATTATGGAGAATTTTGTCAAGTGGTATCTACATGATGAATTCACTGCCACAAATCTCACTTTCGACATTGGCGGTACCTGCAAGCGCGCGATTGAGAGTTACCTCACTGGCGGACATCCCGTCAAATGTGGCCTAAAACATCACGCCAATAATGGTAACGGTTCACTCATGCGCATTTTACCGGTGGCCTTCGTTTGTTACAACAACCAAATCACCGGTGAAAAACGTTACGAATTAGTGAAAAATATTTCATCCCTCACCCACGCTCACCCAATTAGCGTGCTGGGTTGTCTGATTTACACTAATTTCGTTTGCCACTTGCTCGACGGCGATGACCCCAAGGAAGCTTATCGCAAAACCCAGCTAGACGATTACAGCATGTTTGAAAAAGAAGAAATTACCCTATATAGTCGGATTCTGAAAAATCAGATCTATCACTATCCTAAGGGCTACATTCCTTCGCGTGCTTACGTGATTGACACTCTGGAAGCCGTACTTTGGTCATTTCTCACCACCGACAACTTCCAAGACGCCGTACTTACTGCGGTTAATCTCGGCGATGACACCGATACGGTCGGCGCTCTCACTGGTTCGCTCGCTGGTATTCAATACGGGCTCAAAAGTATTCCGGAAAAGTGGGCCACCACTTTGAAGCGTGGCCGATATCTGATTAAACTCTGTGATCAATTTACTGAAACCGAAATTGACACCACAGATATTTCGCCAGAATCCACTTCCATTCCACACGTTGAAACCACCAACCTCAATCGGCTTGGCGCCTAAATAAGATAGAATCAAATCTAGTCGGCTTAGCGCCTAAATTAAGAACGCCAGCCCCCTGGTCAGATTGGCGTCCATTTTCTCACTAAACTCTCGAATTTTTCGAGAGTTTATTTTTTTTAAGAACGCCTCAATCATTTCCGCTTCACTTGTAAAATCCTCCCCTGAAACCAACGAATCTTTCACTTCACTATAATATTTTTCCAGCGTCAATGGCGTAAAATAATACTTACCACCCCCATCAGCCTCTAGTCTTTCAAAAGCCAAGCATTCACCCAGTCGCCAAACCAATTTCGCGCGCATCACCCGCTCCCGCACCGTATCAAACCACTTCACCGAAATAAATTCCTTTCCCTCAGAAAATCGCCGCACTACCTCTAGCTGCATCGCCACCAGCACTGTTTCATCGGTCTCGCATTCCACCAGATAAACCGCCCCCGGCAATTTCTCCACGCGTTCACGCCCATTTTTCATTATCTCTCTAAAAGTCCTCATACCGTCCAACCCTTCGCTTCCTCATACATTTGGCCAAAATCCACTCCCAATTGATTTTTCGCAAATAAAAACACCCCTAAATCATTCGGCGCAAAATCTTTTGGCAATTTCCCTGAAGCTAAATTTGCCAAATCTTCCACCCCTAGCACCTGGCCTAAATGAGTTTCGAGATCCGTCTTTAATTTCACCCCTCCGCCCTGTCCCATAATCGCCTCCGCCAGGAAAACAAAGGTGTCATTAAAATCTTCCGAAGATTCCGCGAGCGCCGTCAATTCGCCAAGACTCACTTCTTTCACTTCACCGTTATAAATCGCCTCAATGCGCTCCTGCTTTCTTAGATTCTGCGCCAGAAAATCCTCCACCGACTCGCCCGCTCCTTCGAAACTAGACCCCCAGTCATCCCAATCGTCATCATCATCCTCGTCGAATTCTCGCGCCACGATTACTTCCTCAATCGGCCGCCCATTCACTTCGAAGAGTCCCTTTTCATGAAGCCCCTCGAGTAATTCATCACGGTCCAGCTCATCCACCTCTATCGCTTCAATATATTCCGCCCCGATACCCGTACGAAACATCTGCTCATTGTCTGCTGAATAGTGATCGAGATCACCCATAGTTCGTCGGAAAATCTCCTCCGGCGCTAACCTCCCGGCAAAATGCGCCTCATTCGTCGAACCATAAGAATCCACATTGTAGGCATACCAATCCGTACGATCAAAAATTTCCGGCTTTAAGACCACCGCATGATTCTGAATTTTACTGCGTTGCTTTGCATTCATAATCCGAGTAAATACATTATCCGCACCTCCTGAATCAATATCGAGAACCGAAGAAATCCCATTTCTCACCACTCCCCGACTAAAACGCTCGGTCGTGCTCATTAACCCCGTAGTTAATACTCGAAATACCGAATCCGCGCTCATCGAATTTAGCATATGCACCGCGCGTACATCCTCACCATATTTGGCCAGATATTCTTCATATTTCCCATTCTCTACATAAGTAGAGTAACCTGGAAAAACTTCACGGCGCGTCAATTTTTCTGCACGCCCGAGCTGCTCCGCATCGAGGTCCTCCAACTTATACTGCCACTTCAATCTCGCTATCTTATAATCGCGTTCCGCCGCCTCCGAAACTTCACCTAGAGCATCTTCCACTCCGAGGTCCTGCCTAAAAATCTCATCTAGCGTCTGCTGCGCCACCGTCTCATCCATCGCCTTTGGCACTTCCATTTGCACCAAACCAATCGCCGCCCGTACCAGATTACTGGTATTGCGCTTCCTAGAAACTACTCCGTCACCCAGTTCCCGCGCCGTAGCATCCGCCAAAGACACTTTAATCCCATTTTTCTCAAATACCAGGGCATCACAAAGTCGAAATTCACGTTTCGATTCCAAATCATGATAGGTAATCTCTCCGAGGCGCACCGAGGTACCGCTCTTAAGCTCTGCCGTGCCGTCTTTTTCGCGTGACTCGGTACGTAACTTCCGTCCCAACTCCGAAATTTCCGTCAAAGGTTCACACAGCTTAAAGCGATATTCCAAAGTCTGATTTTCCAGATTCTCCACCACATCCACTCGCTGATTTTCGATGTGATCGCGGTCACAGATAATCTCATGCCTCTCTCGGATTAAGTATTCTTGACTACGCTCCTTCTCTGTAACTGATGCCAATTTTTCCTTGCGACCCAAAATCCCTTCGAGGTCAAAATCACTCGCAGTTTCAACCTGCTCTTCCTCGTCTTTCGTCTTTTTCTCCCCTAAGAACTCCACATCTTTCAGCGCCGCCATCAACTTCAGGTAATTATCATTTACCTCTTGCTCTCCCGCTTTTTCCAAACCATTTGGCACCAAATTATGATTCATTCTTCCATTATACTATAAGCTTATGCTTCATGAGCCCCGCCTTTTCCCAAAATCATAGCCACCCTTCACGCCCCCCTCCTACGTTTATTTTGACAAAATAAGCATCTCATGTGATAATAAATGGAAACTTTGTATCTATTACACGTTCTTTTACAAAATGAAAGGGGAAAATATGAGTCAAAAATTCCAAATGATGTTTCAAATCGCAGAATCTAGTTTCGAGGAACTGCCCAGAGTCTGTCGTACGCCCGCCTATGTCAAGCGCTATCTTGATCTACATGATGCGCTCTACACCGCCATGACACTTGCCCGCACCAAAGCGGAGCGCGGCAGAGTTTATCGAATTTCACAAACCATCTGGTCCGAACTTCTAGCGGCTGGCGCCAACCCCAGCGAGGTTAGGGAACTACTTAGCCCCAGCTATATCTGGCGTCACTACGACAAAGTCAAAGCCTCTAAGATCCATATCAATTCTTATGAATTAATGTACCAGTTAATCCAACTTAAAGGCCATAGTTTTATCCTGAGAAACCTCAAAAAATTTCAGCAACGCGGCATCGATATCGACACTATCGCCATGAACTGCTACCGGATAGAAACTAAGCATGATCTCGAAGTTCAATGCGCTGAAATGCGCGTCCTCGGAGTCAACCTCACGACGATTTTCGTGATGGCCAACCAGCTCCTCGTCAAGGAATCTCCAAAACCTGCTAATGTTTACTGTCTACTCTATTTTTTCTATCAGCAGAATCTTTCACCCGGCCTCATTGCTGCCTGGATTAAAGACCACTGCAATCCAAAAATACACGAGAGTATCATGGCCGCTGACCCACTCGATTGGACCATCTTCGGCATCAATCTTGACGATTATCGACCAATTTGGGTTAATATGAACTTCCACAATTTCATATCAATAGAGCCTAATCTCAAAAAGTTACCACCCACAATCACTATCAATCAGTTTCTTGAGCTTCTTAGTATTCAGCAAATTTACATCGCCACTAGATATGGTTGCGATTTTGAGAAATTCCTTACCAAGAATTACCTAGTGTCTGGTGGTCAGATTGATATACTGGCTGAAAAATATGAACATGACAACCTATTTTGTACACCAGATGATAAACTTCGAATTGGCGTTACCTTGCTTAAATATGGTGCCACAAATATTAATCGAGAAAAACTTATAGAACTCTTTAATCGATGCGATTTATCGAAAAATAAACGTATCAAATACGGTAAAGTCCTCAATCAGAAAGAAATCTAAATCTCAGATTCCCTAAGATCGAATTTTCTAATCTTCGCTCTCTCATCCTCTTTCATCACTCAAAAATCCTCGGTTCGCCGGGGATTTTTTCATAAAAAAGGCTCGAAATAAATCCGAGCCCGAAAGTGGATGTATCATAAGTCACGTGCAGAAGCTAGCCCTCTAAAACCAATCAGCGCTCCCTCGTCATCCGTAACTGGAAATACTGGTGAATACAGATCATCAATCGTTCGACCGAGATCCTTGGCCGCCCGCACCACAGTTGGTTTTACGATGTAAAACACCCCCTCTTCATAACTTGGCAGACCCACCATCTGCGAGAACGTAATTTGGAAAATTGGCACCACTCCAATATGCTCACGTAGCATACTTTTTGCCTCAATTTCAATCGCCCCCTCCTCTGGTTGGTATGTCGTTAGTATTTCATCATTGTCATCCAAAATTCGGCAGACATGTGATAAGTAATTTTTAATCATCTCCCCACCTTTCTAAGTTAAAAACTCTTAAAATCAAAAAACTACTGACATCGAGAATAATTGGTACACCCAAGCATCACTTAAAACCTCATTGGCTTTAATCTCAGTACGCCAGTTCGAAGCTTTGCATTGTAATCCATCGAAAAACGAAAATTTCGATAAGCATTACATTTGTTCATCGGAGATTTCACATCCGCATCGCAAGTTCCCTGAATATTAAAATCATATCCAGTGCGATCAGTGTGAACCACCCCCATGATTTGCAGATTTTTCAATGCCATAAAATCTCGAGTCGTTCCACCAGCCGGATTTTCCCGTTTTGCGAAAACTACCTTAAATTCCAGATCAATCGACATATTCTGATCAAAAGCATACATATTTGCAATATGAATGCGATCCCTACTTGGTCCATTCATTACTTCAAAAGCCAATGAATCACCGTTTCTTACTTCACTGTGCATACAACACCTCCTGTAAAAGAACCACCTCGGCATACGTTACGAGGTCAACCACTTAGCGATAATGCTAATCAACATATTTTAACATACTTATGCTAATGTGTCAATGTAAACTACATCGCCTGCCAAATACAGCAAGTGCGACACCTTGACAAACCCCAGATACTCTGCCATAATATAGCCGTTAAACTCATGTTTAGCTCGCGCAAATTTTTGCGAGCTCTTTAAAAGAAAGGGGAATTGCTATGGAACAACAGGAATTCGTACACGATCCACGTTTTAAAACTCGCGGCATTTACCATCATTTTGAGGGTGAATCCTACCTGCTCATCGATGTCGCTATTAAGCCAAATAAGAAAAAGCCAGACACGGGAGAGCGATACGTTGTTTATTTGGCGCTTTACGGTGACCTGCAACTCTACGTTCGTCCGTACGCGGAATTTTTCGAGGAGTTGGACCCGGTCAAATATCCTGATGCTAAGCAGAAATATCGTTTTGAGCTGCTAAATGTCAGTGATTTTGACTACAATGTCTTCAAGAAGCAGCCGTCTCATAAGTATCAATACGTCGGCTTGTTGTTTAATGATTAGTTCAAAAAAGGAGGGGAAAATATGAATATCATTAACAAATTACATATCTTAAAGGACACTGCTGTAATCGCTTATGAAAGATTAAACCAGAATTTTTGGTGTGGAATTTTTCAAGCTTTACAAAAATGCATTCAGGAATCGGAAGATGAGAAGAAATTAAGTTCAGCCTACAATTTTTTGGCCAAGCATTGGCCTAAAATGCATGAAGCTGGCATCGATCTAGAGGAAATTGTTCAAGTTTTACATCCATTGGATATTATTGGGCAGTTCGAAGCACTTCAAGATGCCGGCGCACACTTAAATATTGATCAAATTGCCCAACTGATTCCTGGAGGACACGATAAGATAAACTTATATCGCCTTCATTCCTTGGGTGCAGATATGGACATGATTGCAATATTTCATGATAATCTCGAGACTTGCTCGCTCGACGAGATTAATGACCTGATTATTAATGGCGTTTCTGTCCAAGTCACATTTGACTTATCTGAAAGCCTCATCTTAGGTAGTGCAGAATATCCAGATACCTTATTTAAGATACTCAATTTCTTTTACGCTCATGGTATTGATTCGGGGCAAATTCGCAAAATGATCAATAAGATCATCCCAGCTCGGTTTATCGACGAACCTAATCTGCCTTATGTCGCCTGCCTTATCGATGACATCGTTGAATCTTCATCCAGCAGATGGCAGAATATTGGCGTTAAACCTAACGAATATGTCAGGCCTTGGGTGCATCTTCACTGCGATAATTACTTTGGAATTGGTTCTGATAAAACTCTGACTGATTTACCAGAAGTTGTATCTGTGCGTGATTTTATCCACTACGTCGGACTTCCGTATATCATAAGCAAAGTTAATTATCTTGGCCAAACCATGAAACAGTTTATTGACCTTAATTTTCTGCCAGCAGGCGGTGATATTGAGGATCTAGCCAAAGAAGCTAACTACGCAGGATTGCAATATGACGACCCAATTGATTGGCTCACACTCGCTCACATCAGTGAGGCAGGTAGTAAATTGGTTAGCCGGAAAAAACTTCTTCAGTATGGTGATCCGTTAAATTATTCTGGATTAGACTATGATTTTGCCAAAAGATTCATGGAAGATGAATCCGCTCACTAGTTTCCCTTAAAAAAACAAGCCTCGGACTTAACCGGGGCTTTTTTATGTTAATTTTACCCCTGGCAGATACAGATATCCTTCCATTTTATAGGCCAAATTTTTCTCAATATAACCCTTTGCAATTTTACAAGCTTTCGACATCCGTTCACCTTGCCATAACGGATCAATATAGCGCACTTTCGCCTGGCAGTTCACTACGTACACTCCGTCCGGGCATTGCTCAAGACTTTTTGTCTTCTTTACTTTCTTTGCCTTCTGCCAAGCTAAAAAAGCATCACTGTAATCTGAAGTTAAAATCATTTCAATCACTTCCGATTCTTTCATTTGATACAAATCCGCTACCGAAATCCTTCCAGCTTCACTCATTTTCTTCAAAATATCCGCAATTAGCTGCATTGAATAACGTGTTCGGTCCTCACGGTAAAATATAGATAGCTGCGAAGTTAGTTTAATGAATTTTCGTGCGATTTTTTTCGTTTGAAATCCCAATTCTTTCACTCCATTTTCGTCTGATTGCACTACAATATCCGCATATATTTCACGAATTTCCGCCAAATCCGCCACCCCGTACGCGAATAACATATTCGCCAACGAATACTCCAAACGATCTGCTGATAACTTTGGAGTATCATTATCTGCAATTGGATACAGATGATAGTTATCCACCTCAGATACCAGAATACCATCCCGCTCGAGCAAGTACTTAATCTCCGGCGACCCCGTAATCATCTCTGTCGTCAAATCTTCTGTCGACTCTTGCGTCAAATGGTCGCCATTCATGAAATCCACACAATGCTTAAAAACTGGCGTTGCAATATCATGAAAAAGCCCTGCCAGAGTCTGCTTTTTATCGTGAGTAAAATGCCAGACCACCAAGGCTACCCCTATTGCGTGGTCTAAGCTTGAATAGAATCTCTGTTTTTCAAATAAATCCGAGTAAATCGTACCGCAGGTCGTACTTATATATTTCTGCTTATGTAAAGCTGGCGTTTCAGTATACTCCTGCAACCATTCAGGAAAATCTGACTCCAAAACTCTATGAAATTTTTGAATCAATTCTTCTACCTCACACTCTGTCATATTCTATATTATTGGGGCTTACCGGCGAACACGTTCTAATCTTTAAACTCAATTGCGCGCTTTAGGATTTCTTTTCTCAATATAAAATCGTTAAGCACCACAAGATTTTCGTGATTGCTTTTTGTGTCAAACAGTTTTTCTAGTCCAGATTGTGTTTCTTTGCTGTCACAGTAAAGATAGCTACACCCATCCTCAAGGGAGATGATATTTATCATCCACTTATCGAAGTTGGCAAAAACTTCATTTAATAATTCTTTTGTAATTCTATCTCGATTAAATAAAATTATCTGGCCAATTGCCTCGGGAAGTAATGGACTAACCCATTCTGTTTTCATGTCGTTTATGATTGCAGTTTTTAGGTCTTTCATCTGTTCGCTTTCGCAAGCCCTGAAATATTCTCGGCCAAAATCATCTGTTAGTCCACCGAGTTTCTTTAGCTCCGTATAAGCTTTTTTATCGCGTTCTGTAGTAATTTTGGATCTCAAATTGATGGTATTATCTAAAATTCCAGCTATGAGTAATTTACATAAATCTTGATCTAGTAAATCCGCTTTGTCGGCTTCAATAAAGCGTTCGTAGACCTGTGTGCAAACTGCGCCAATTACTTCTATTTGACTCTTTACAGCTTTATTCTGGCGCCAATATTCTTCGTATCCTGGATGATGGTCGATGACTTCAATGATGCGCTTCGGATCAACGAAAGCATCAAAGAAATCTGGATTTGAGACATCCAGTAACACGAATTTTGCTTTTTCTGTATCTACTGGTTTATCTAGCGCATATTTCAAGCTACGCAACATCGGCGGTACAGTTTGGTTGATTTTCGGAGTAGAGATTGCTAATGCTTCCTTATCGGTCGTCACCCTAAGCAATTCTCTATAAGCAATCATGCTCGCATAAGCGTCGATATCGATATATTTTCGTCCAGCGGCAACAACTATCATGCTTTATATTATAGCATTCTTGGTAAATCCGTATAAGGTTCCGTAATAGCTCAGCACCTTTGCAACACTTGAGATATTAACTTAGGGGTTATATTGACAAAATATAACCTTAATGTCATAATATATTCGTTAAACTTAAGTTTAGCTCGCGCATACTTTTGCGAGCTCTTTAAAAAGGGGGTATCATGAATATTTTTAGAAAAGAAAAGATCGAATCAGACAAGGTAGATTTACAATATCTGCATTCACAAGATGCCGATATGGACCAAATTGCTCGTCACCATAATCTCGAGACCCGTTCACTCGACGAGATTAACAACCTGATTATTAATGGCGTTTCTGTACAGACCGCCTTTGAATTATCCGAAGATTATATCTTGAGTAATGCAGAGTATCCAGATAACCTATTTAAGATACTCAGCTTCTTTTATACTCTCGGTATTACTTCAGAACAAATTCGCAGTATAATCAGTAGGATTATTCCCACGATATTCATCGACAAAATAAAACTTTTTTCGATTAAAAGCACTGTCAACGATATCGTCAGTTCTTCGCCTGACAAATGGTCAAGTATTGGTATCGAGCCTAGTGAGTATGCTAAACCCTGGATACGTCTTAACTACTGTCGTTACCTTAGTCTAGATTCTGGCAAAACTCTGGCTGATCTACCAAAAGCTGTATCGCTACACGATTTCATCCATAACGTCAAACTCAGTGAGATTGAAAGTGTATTCCATTATCAAGACTACACCTTCGATCAGTTTATTCGGAAAAGTTTTTTACCAGCTGGCGGTGACATTGAGCAATTAGTTCAGAAATCTTTTTGCGAGAACATAGAATACGAAAACCCAGTCGGATGGCTAATTCTTGCTGCTATCTATGTTAATGGCGGTAAATTAATCAACAGGTACAAGTTATCTAAATATGCCAATCCAACCAATTATTTCATCGTTGATCTAAAGTTTATCCTAGAGTATTTCCCCAACATTTTCACGAATAGAGAAAAAGATTTCACTTAACCTAAAGTTGAGTAATTATCTCTATCTATGAAGCCTCGACTCCCGTCGGGGCTTTTTCTTTGACATAAATTATAAAATATATTATAATATAATTATTGTATTATTTCATACACATTGCACATTTCACACATAGGAGGGGAACTATGACCGAACACATTACGAAACGCGACAACAAACGATTCATTCATCAAGATAAGGACGATTTTCTAAAATTTCGAGACCTCGTCGAGGCATATCAAGCGATCTCCGCTTCCGCCGCCTGTCGTCAAGAAGCTGCGCTTAAACTAGCCCTGAAAAAGCTTCAGCAGACAGATGAGATTAAGACCCGTGACCATATCTTGATCGAACTTCGAAAACTTAGTCAAGGCACCAGCGAGCCAGCCAATATGGCTTCTAAGTACCTGATTAAGAACGATCCCGGCCACGCCAGTATCGATATCTTGAATCTCAAGCCTAGGCCTTATCACTGCCTAAGAAATCGTAATATCAATACCATTCAAGATGTTTTAGCGCTTGACTCAATCGGTTGGGGTAGAATTCGTAATCTCGGCAAAGTTTCCATTCAGGAAATCATCCAGGCCATGCATGACCTCGGTTATGCCGATTTCTATATCCCACATTAATTCAGAAAGCTCCCAAAAATCGGGGGCTTTCCTTTTTAAAAAAACGCTTATTAAAGACCAGCTATTCTTTTTTGACATAACTATTTTCAAAGATGTTACTAGAATTGACTTTTCAAACCTTTTATGTTAAAATACATAGATTAAGTCATTCCGACTTAATTGGCGATTCTTCGTATGAAGGACGTTTCACCACACTGAAAAGTGAGTACCTTAAAAGAAGATTTAAAGTTTAAGGTCTTTCATTTTTCTATTTTTAGGAGGGTAAAGATATGAAACATGAAACTAACATCGTAGAAAAGACAACAGTTAAATCTGCTAGCCTGCTTGACCACATCTGTCATTTAGGCCTCAGTAAACACACTGAGAGCTACCTCAGCAACAAATTCGGCACCACGAGTGAACTGCTCTGGAAGGTTCGCCACGAAGCATACCTTAGAGAGCATCATCCAGAAAACAGCAGTTATCTCGAGAAGCCACTTTGGGATGCCTTGGTCGCTTTTGATCGTGCCGGCTACATTCGACACGACATTAAGCCCGAGGATTTTATTCTCAATCGACTTCGTAGACTGGCCAAATCCGAGCAATATCAAGCCTGGAATTGCGCTGCTGATCTCGAAGATTTTTGCGAAGTTCGTCCAGAACAGGGAAGTTCCGATCAATCTGACTTCGCTTATGGTAACCAAAGGTATGAAAATTTCACACCACTCACCGAAAAACAGCGTGAGGAAATTCGGCAGATTCTAAAAGATGTTATTCCTGACGAGTTGACTTACCGGATTATTTGTTTTCGGTATTCGCTCGGAGATGGTAAATGTCATACTACCGCCGAGGCCGCGTCGATACTTAATCGTAAGATTAGCAAAATCCGTGGTCTGATGAAGAAAGCCTATTTCTATATTAATGGCTGCGATCTTTTCGACATTATTTAAATCTTCAGAAACCCCGCCTCATAGCGGGGTTTTCTGTTATTAAAAATTCCCACCATAGAGCATATTACTTATTTTTTATAAAAACCCTCCGCGTAAGAAATCTTTATTATTCATAAAAAAGACTGCTTAATCTCTAAGCAGTCGAAAGATTGAAAAGGTATTCGAACAAAGTTATTCATTTTTGGCATTCGCGATCAAATCTCAGTTTAATTGGTGGCCGCATCAGACCGTACTTCTTAAAGCTAATACTACCCGTGCGTCTTTTGACATCATAGTTCGCATCGAATTCATACTTAGTATAAACCGCTTTTTCCTCGCAAGCACTAGATAAGTCAGCCAAACATCTTCCAATTACTTTTACGTAATCATAAGAAAGGCCAGAATATTTCAGTTCTAGGATTTGAAAATCCTTCACCAGAAGAAGCTCTTCTCCCTGCGCATAACACTTATTCGCTTGAAATTTTCCAGTTTCCACCTGGAATTCGATGCGCATTAGCTCATTATCATGAGCTAACTTAAACCCCTCTAAAAGCTCCGACAAATATGGTCCATCTTTAATCCGATAGACCTGCTCGTCGACGTTTTCATCAACCGACAATCCTTTGTTTTCATTGCTATTTCCATTGATACCCATACCAGATATCTCCTTTCAAAGAACTATCCCTCTCGGGACAACCAGCATGATTCACTATTGAATCAATATTCATATTTTGACATAAGAATAAAAGAAAGTCAAGGAACAAAAACCGAACAGAAAACTTAGTTGGTTTCACCCAATTTCAACACCTCCACCCCTGTTATTCATTGACATAAAAGCTACCACATTGTATAATATAAAGGTAGTTTTTTACTCGCACCTTAAAATTTTGGAACCCTGCCTACCATGTTTTAAGGTGCATTTCTTGTGAGGAGGATATTATGAAACTACCCCAGATTCATCACGATACGCATGCTAAAAATATCGCCATTTTGAAAAATTGGCAACTCTTTTTCGAAGAAAAGGACGGTTATGCCAACCGCCAAGAAGTCATGCTGGATTTTAGTCGATTCTGCCATCATCTTAAGAATCATGAAGTAACTGTTTCCGGCAAATGTCTCCTGGGTGGCCTGATATATGGCGACCCTAGGTTTAAGGATGGCGAAGAAATTTTTACCAGTCACATCATACATTTTGAGCGCGTAGCCAAAGAGTATTGTCGCGGTGTCGAGCATGAATTAATCTGTGCCACCACGACAAACCAGCATAAATATTATTTTTATGCCGATCACTACAGTGATGATATGTCCAATATGTTACTGGATATGGCTAAATTTAATAAACTCAGTCTCATCCGAGGTTATTATTTACCCGCTAGACTTCAGTATCCGAACATCGATCGTCACTTTATCTAATCTCATCCGAGATTCATTCATGGAGGTAATGCCTATGAAGAAACCTAAATGTAAACCTGCATCTACACTGAAATCCGTTTCCGGACTCGGACTTAGTAAGCGCGCCGAACGTTACGTGGAGAAAAATTATTTCTCCATGGATCAATTGGTTTGGCACGTACGTTTTCTGTACTATATGATGCAATATCATCCGGAAACCCTCAAAGCCTATCGCCCGAAAGTTTTCACGGAAATCATCAGTGCTTTAAATACTGCAGGTTATATCCGTACTGATTTTGTCGCTGATTCCTTTGGCTTCAAATATCTCGTACGTGTATTATTCGGCAATAAGTGTGAGCCAGTTATCCTGGAATGTTTCTTGCCGGAGTTTTGTAAGAAATCCAATCGTTTTCGTTTAACGAACCGACCAGACGATCAAAGTTGTTTAGAATGGAATAAAATTTACGAAAATGATACGCTTCTTTATAAAAAATCTCTCAAAACTTTCCGTTCCAATTTACGTGCATACCTGTCCGCAGCCGAAATGAAATATTTCGACTATCGCTTCGGCTTCAATAAGCACCGGACCCACACTTTATCCCAGACTGCTGCAGAATTTAAACTCACCATTCCAGAGGCTAAAAAACAGGAGAAGGAAATCCTGAAGAAAATTGAACTTAGTAAAATTATTTACACGATTTAATCTAAAAACCTGTCTGAAAACCTGGTTCCAAAAAAATAAACCCCTCATTACGAGGGGTTATTTTTTTCATTTGCGTTACTTCAATTCTTCCCAGTCCATATCAACCGTATCGTCCACGGCCTCTGCAAATTCAGGATGCATCATTCCGTCAAACAGCAGAATCATCCTGCTCTCCTTCGTGAATCCCAGGTAAACATTACCTTGCATATATTGATCTCGTGTCTCCCTATAGAAGAAACGATTCAAAATATACTTCTTGGCATTTTCCGAAATATCAATTCGCATCAAGAGATCTAGTTCTAGCATGATGCAGGGCTTATCCAAGATTTTATCTTTGCTATCCTCTAGATTCTTTAGGGGATATCCCTGCAACATCACCCCTGGCAAAAAAATCTTCGTTTCAGCTTTCTGAAATTTTAAGTCCCCCATCGTATTGACGGCTTTCTCTAGCCGCTCATCTCTGTCTTCACCAACCGGTACCGTCAATCGCCAAACATCATAGACAATCGCCTCATCGCGAATCACCTTGTCCACTAGTCCCCGATTTGTAAACGGCATTACACTACTTAACCCCTCATTTCGCATCTTTTTACCTCCATAAAACAGAAAAATCGTAACGTCTTAGAAAATTAAAGAACCTATTCAGTTACGACTGACTACTCTGTTATTCTATAATATTTAACCTATTTTGTCAATCTAAAACATTGACAAACTTCATATTTAGTTTATAATTATGTAATCGGCCTCGCCGTATCGCACCTTTAATTCACATCACATTTTTTAGGAGGGGACAATGAAAAATGAAGTTAGTAAAGCTTGGAAAGTCGACAGTTTAAGTCAGCTCGGTTATTCTCATCTCGTCGATGGTAATGTTAAAAATTATGTCGAACGTAATTATGAAACCGTAGAGCATTTGATCTGGGATTGCCGCTACCTATATTATATGGAGCAGTATCATCCAGGAGTTATTCGCAGCATTCCACATTCGCTCAAGGTTTGTATGGAAATTTTTGAATACAATCATTTGATTTGCCGGAACATCAATTCCAGAATCATCGGCATGTATTATCTCTATCGCACGGTTTACGGCGACGACTATGAACCTTTGATTTTGGAATATCGTGACCCCAAAATCACCAAAAAGGCTCATAATTATCAACTCACTGATCGCGCCAAAATTCTCACCGTCCACGACTGGAATCAGCTCTACGAGGAAGATATCTGTATCGATCTCGAGAGAAGCCAGAAAGAACTCAAGCATCTCGAAAACATTCAGCGGGTTTTACAGCGTGAGCTGACTAAGCGTGAATATCACATCGTTAATTTCAGCTTCGGCTTGCAAGGTGATAATATTCATAATCTACGTGAAACTGCAGTCCATGAAGGTTTGCTTCTCACCCAGACTGATCGTCATCTTAAGTCCGCGCTCAAAAAAATCCAGCCGTATCTAACTAAAATCTAGCCCCGTTTTGGGGCTTTTTAGTGCCAAATTTAGAACAAAAAAAGAGCCCCTCATCCTTTAGGAACTCTTAGTAGAAAACTTAGACGATGACTCGCTGACACTAGATACGGGTCACCCCGGTCGCTCTACCTAGCGCCAGACGGGTCACCTACCCAAGCTACTCTACACCACAACGTTTACGCCAATATATATATTTACTCGTCTAAAGTGGCGAGTGTGGCGCCATGATGAATTTGCTCCAAGCGATCTTTAAAAATCGGCTTGGCGTCCGTCGAAATCAGATAATATTTATCCATTTTCGAGGTTACCAGATAAATCTCACTATCACCGATAGTTTCTTGCATCTCCTTCCAGTTTTCAGGCCGGAAAATATTCAGCAGCTCCTCCTTGCTCATCAATGGCAAATCGAGCTTCTCAATCGACTGAATATTTAAGATTTCACTCGGTCTCCGTGTGTCATCGGAATCTATTCCGCACAAACGGATACCTTCCTCGAAATCGAATTTCGGCAGATGTCCATAATAAAATGCACTAAACATCCGAAGCAAAGCAAACTGATCTATCGCCGTATGGGATTCCATAAATTCAAAACTCCACCGACTCACCAGGGAATAATCCCGGCGAATTCGCAAATTTGCTGCAGCACGAAGTTCTTGAGCCTTCTCACGTTCGCGTCTTTTCGACATACTATCCCCACCTTTCTGTCGTGTGTCATCGACTAAAAATAAATGTACTTTAAAACTTAACCTTTATATTATACCACATTTAATGAAAAAATCCCAGCCGTTGAAGCTGGGATTCTCATTAATGCTTAGATTATGGCTTCTTTTTTCGATTTTTACCATCTTTAGGCTTATCTTTCGGCTTGTCGTTTTTCTTGGAGCCGTCTGGACTAATATCTTTCTTTTTCGAGTCATCAATCTCCAATGTCGTCGGCTTCTGACCGTCAATATTGGGTCTATCCAAATTACCTGGTTTATCTTTCACTTCACCATCGGGCCTCTCGAGACCCTCGTCATCCTCGGAAAAATCATCCTCACCCCCATCATAATATCCCCGCATATCACCATAGTCATCCATGAAATTCAGCGACGAGAAAATTTCTCGTTCCAGTATCATGCGATTTAAATTAAGGTTATCTAAGACTGAATTGGCTTTCTTATTTTGCTCAAATTTTTTATTTAATAACAGAGCAAATGAAGGATTTGCGGTACTCAAACCTACATAAAATTCACCACTAGCTGCCGCGATTTTATAAATCAGCTCTAATTTTTTTACTTTGTAGATAGGATGCTGTTTCCGCATTTTACCCACAAAAGCTTTGTTTTCTTCCATAGTGAGCTTCTCGATTCGCGCCACATTATCAATCACTCCGTAAAACCCCGGCTGCCCAAGTTCTAAGATATTATCAAAACATGGGTAACGCGATGCACCAAATAGGGAAATTCCTAAATCCTGAATTTCTAAAGCCATGGTCCTTCTATGTAAAAACAAAGTCAAACTCCTTAAAAATTCATCATATGCATACTCCACCCCATCCGCTGGAACTGTCGGGAATAGATACCAGTCCTGAATAAATTTCGAACCAAGCATCATATCTTCATGGAACTTCTGCTTCGCCGTCAAATTATCCTTCTTCTTGCGATTATTCTTCTCATTCATTTTTTCACCCCCTTGCAATATGAATCTAAGCACTAATTTTCAATGTACTTTAACCAACGTTAACTATCTAGTTTCATTCTATCACGCCCCTGTTATTTTTACATCCTCAAGCACTTTAGACTAAAATTTCGCCAATAAAAATGCCCCGACAATGTCGGGGCGGCTCGACCACAATCCAAGAAAGCATCGAGTCCGGTGATAATTTACCATACTTCTCGTACGGCAAATGAAAGGGGAAACAGGGAATGGGAACGGGTAACAATATTTGTTTCAATGTTCTTACATGGTTGCCTCAAATTTGAGGATGACATCATATGCCAAAAGTTACACGCTGCGTAGCTCAAAACACTCGACCAACGACGTGCCATCTAGAGCAGATCTACTTAATCTCTCAACGAAAATCTGTGAGTTCACACAGGCTTCCGCCTACTAGCGTTTCGATCTGTCTTTCAGGTCGAAGTGTATGTACTTCTTCTCCAAAGTGTGTGACTTGACGCTAAAATAAGTATTTGGGTTAATTCAGCTTGCGAGGCGTCCTTAACCTTGGTTAAGTTCCCATTCCTGTTTATAAAAGAGCTCGTCTAGCGCTGTCATTATAATAACATAACTCATATTATTTGTCCATACCTTTTTTGACATTTTATAATTTTTATGGTAGAATTATATAGATTTAGTTCATTTTTTATTTCTCTGAATTAAATCGTTTTTTGACAATTTGTGGGTAACTGAAAACTTAAAAAAGAGGGGGATTTTTTATGCTAATTAGTGAACAAGTTTGTAAGCAAGTAAATCAGAGTAATCTAGCGGAGCTTTTACCAGAGCTTGGCTGCTACACGATTCACTGGGCTGATGAATGTCAGTCTCGTGATCAACCTGGCTGTAAATATGGCATTACTGCCGTGAATAACGAAAATTGTCTTTTAGGCCACGTAATTCGTGCGCACGAAGAAGCCAAAATACCTGGTGAAGTCTTGGTTTTACAGGCTAGGGAAGTTTTTTATATTGAACTTTCACCCGGTAGAAAACATGCTAAATGGCGTCGCAGTTTCTGGCAGGTCTTGCTAGATGAGGGCTACATTCGTGAAGGCCTCACTCCAGCTAACACTCAAGACACCTTTGCTGTATATAGGCTCTATCAGATGGTTTATCATGATCTATCAGAAGCCAGCCAGCTAATCTGCAGTAAAGATGCCTTGTTCAGTAGTAATCAAGCTTACGAAAACTTTGTCGTACTTTCTGACCGTGAAGTCAATCGCGTCATGGAAGTTTTAAAACGCTTCCCAGAAGATTTTTTCAATTGTCTTGATCTATTTTTTGGTATCGACATTCATGAACCCTGGAAAATTAGTCAAATTGCCCGGGCACTCGGAATTCGATCAAGTGAAATACACGAGATGATTGATAAAGCTTTGCGCGCTATGCGAGAAGATGAGCACTATCAACTGCCACCACTTGATTCTATTATTCAAGTGCTGCCAAAAGAAGTATTTCGAACACCTGATTCTAACGAGCAACTCTACATAATTACCAATTTTATAGAGTTAACGCCCGTCTTTGAATCAGTATCTAAGACTTACGAATTCAAAAACCTGTCTGATTTTGTTCACCAGTATTACAAAAGTCCGATGAAGGAGGTGATGTAATTAATGTTTATCCATCGCATTAAGAAGATGTCGTTTGACGAGGATTTTGCGGAATATCAACGCTGCCTCATCGCTTCATCCGTAGCTGATACTTATGAAGAGGCTATTAAAGAATGGGAGGTTATCGACTTAGAATATCACCTAGATAAGGATCTGATTAGCTTTAGCAACCGCCGCCGTAGTCACACTGGCTGCACGATTCGTAATCTTCATACCAAGATTACACTCGGGCCGTTCAGCCAATCTGGATTAAAAAAGCTCGGCAATAAGGATTTCAAGCAACAGGCCGCACTCATCGCCCGCCTTTTTAATTTTAAGCGGGATTTTGATCGTGGTCAAAGAGTTGCTCTCAATCGGGAATATTTTAGTCTTTATGGCCTCGAATTAGCCTTAAAGCAAAAATTCCTGACAGAGGACGAATATGAAATAGCCGAACGACTCTTTTGTAAGAACGCCGATCAATGGACGGATGCGGAACATAGCCTGCATTTTAAATTACTTAAAATGCATATCCTTCCGTTCATTAAGGCCTTCTTAAAGGAAAGAAAAGCTAAACTCAAAGATTCCATACCATTCTCGGAAACCACAGCCGAAATTTCAACTTAACTTAATTTTACACGTACTTTAACCCCACAAATGTCAAAATTGGGTCCCGTTATGGGGCCCTTTTTTCTGACCTTTTTATATAATAAATAGCATGGAACAAGTAAATTCCAAGCGGACCTATCTAGCGATTGACCTCAAGTCTTTTTATGCTTCCGTGGAATGCGTGAAACGTGGGCTCGACCCCTTGACCGCTCGTCTCGTGGTCGCCGATGAATCACGCACCGAAAAAACTATCTGTCTTGCCGTCTCACCCGCCCTCAAAGCCCTCGGCATCTCTGGTCGAGCCCGTCTTTTTGAAGTTTACGAAAAAGTCCCTCGCGGCAGTTTTATTATTGCCAAACCTGCCATGGCCGATTATCTTCAAGTGAGTTCCGAAATTTTTGCTATTTACGCTGCCTATATTGCCACCGAAGATATTCACGTCTACTCGGTCGATGAGGCTTTTCTTGACATTACTAGTTATCTTCACGCCTATGAGATGGATGCTGAGCAACTCGCGCGCACTATCATCAAAGATGTTCTAGGTCATACCGGCATTACCGCCACCGCCGGCCTCGGTAGTAATCTTTATCTCGCCAAAATTGCCATGGATATTCTCGCCAAACACCAAACGGCCGACCTTGATGGCGTACGCATCGCTTCACTCGATGAGACTTCTTATCGCAAATTACTCTGGCGACACCAGCCGCTCACCGATTTTTGGCGGATTGGCCCTGGTATTAGTAAATCTCTGCAAAATTTTGGTATTTATACTATGGGCGATCTCGCCCGATTTAGCCTCACCGCTTCTGAAAAACTTTATCGTAAATTCGGCGTCAACGCTGAATTAATCATTGACCATGCCTGGGGTATTGAACCCACCACCATCGCCGATATTAAATCTTATCGCCGCAAGGATCACAGTATTAGTTCCGGCCAAGTCCTTGCCACTGGACTTTATTCCGAAAAACTCCGCAACATCCTCGTCGAAATGGCCGACAAACTCTGCCATGAATTACACGAAAAGCAGCTCCTCACGAACAACCTCACTCTGCATCTTTCTTATGATAAAAAAGCCGATTCTACCTCTATTAGACCCTTCGCTCACGGTTCCAAGTCTTTTTCCTACACCGATGAGAGTAATCTGATTATTGAATATTTTTTACAAATCTTCACCCAAATTCTCGACTCGACCCGTCCAGTCAAAAAACTCAACCTCACCCTCGGTCACCTCAAGTCTGCCGATAGAATAACCACACAATTAGACCTCTTTGAAAGTCAAAAAACCACCGAGCGGACTAAACGTAATCAAAATCTCGAACAAGCCACCCTGTTAATCAAACAAAAATACGGCAAAAATGCCATCTTGCGTGGCACCAGCTACCTCGAAGGTTCTACCATGCGCGAACGCAACCAACAGATTGGAGGTCACCGTGCCTAATTTACCAGAAACCCAGAGTCAGGGAATCACGCCACCCGACCCATACCAAGACCTCTATAATCTTCAGCCGCCACGTTTGACTCATCATCCACCAATGTCGCGCACTGCCCGGGCCGCACAGTTTATGCCCTTCAAGGCGCTCGAACCCCACGAAGCTAATATTCTGGCCGTCGAAGAGCTTATCGAGCAAAAAACTGATACTTATATTGATTTTGAGGAAATCTATCCCGATTTTTAGTGCATTTATTTACAGATTTCATATCTTATGGTAAAATAGTCCCAATCATGTCAAAAAAGAGTAATACCAAACGCAAGCTCGTCGGTCTCGTTTCAGAGGAATCTGGTATCCGTGCATACTATACCAAGAAGAACACCATGAACACCCCAGACAAGCTTAGCTTGAAGAAATACGATCCAATTCTTCGCAAGCACGTCGTTTTCACTGAAACCAAGAAAAACCTTGGCCGTAACGAAGTGAAAGAGAAGAAGCGCTAAAATCTCCCTCTCCTTATGGGAGATTTTTTCTGTGCCAAAATTTTACCATAAAAAATAGCTCTCTCGAGCTAATCTGGCAGGGGCGCACGGAATCGAACCATGATCTACGGTTTTGGAGACCGCTATACTAACCGTTGTACTACGCCCCTAGGCTTTTTTATTATAACATATTTCTCAAACACTCAATCATACTTAAATTTCTATCTCAAATCGGTTATACTTAACTTATCTAATCATGAAAACTCAAATTCAAAATTTCTGGTTCAGACTTCTTACTAACCTTAATTTTTGGCTGACGCTTTGGTCGATCATGTTCGCCTATTTCTTCCTCGTCGGACTTTTAAATTTGATTTTTGGCAGTCGTCTCATCCCAGATTTTCTCCTCACTATTGCCACCTTTACTAAAGTTTCCACCATCCTCACCTGTCTAATCTACACTAGTTTTTTCGCACCAAAAGACTATCTCTTGAGAACGGCACTTCTTTTTACCTTCGCCGCCGATGTCGTACTAGCTATCGATAATATCTCGCCATTTGGCATTATTTTATTCTGTTTTGCCCAATACTTTCACACCTCACGCTACGCCGATGTTAGCCCCAAATTCTTTATCGCTTGGAGCTTTTTTATTATCTTATTATTTATCTTTACCCATTTTTATCAAATTCCAACAATTTATGCCGTCGGCTTCGCCTATGGTAGCTCACTCATTCTTAACCTCGGTCTAGCCGTCCAGTGGTTAAAGCGCAAAACTCCTCGTTTCCGTCGTGCCGCCATCTGTAATTTTATTGGTTTTATGCTTTTTATCGCCTGCGACCTCACCGTCCTAATCTCTTTTTTCTCACGCATGCAATTTCTCCCGATTTTTCTTTATCAACCGGCTAATTTTATTTGTTGGATCTTTTATTTTCCATCACAAATTCTCCTCGCCAATTCCTCCGCCCTCACCAAATCTTATTACCGTCCCTTCGATTCCGAATTAAAACGTCTCAGTAAAAAATCAAAGCTCATAAATCAGCTTTAAATTTTAAATTATTTGTTCACCTAATTACTTCCATGATATAATATCTCCAATATGGAAGGTAAAAAGAAAACAAGACCTCGAGCTATCCTGGTATTCGGTGCACCATGTAGTGGAAAAACTACATTTTGTGAAAAATTCTCACAACGTTTCAAGGCTCCTTACTACGATCTTCGAGCCTTGCGTGAAGAAGCGGACTTCACTGAGAAACAAATTCACGTCGTCCTCGAGGCGATTGCTAAAACTGGTCAAAATATCGTGATTGAAGGTGGTCTCGATACCGAAGACGAGCGTAATTCCGTACGCAAACTATTGAAACTATCCGGTTATGCGCCGACTCTCGTTTGGATTCAAACCGATATTAACACCATCAAGCTGCGCTTAAAGCTTAAACTTCGCTCAATTGCGCGCGCCAAGGAAGAATACGACCGCCGCATCCGTCTTATGGAAGCTCCAGCCGAGATTGAAAAACCAATTATTCTCTCTGGCAAACACACTTTTGAGACTCAGCTTTCTCACGTCTTAGCTCAACTCCAAAATGATTCTCGCCGATTCTGAATTTGGCGAAATTATTGTTCGCCGCAACGCCTTAGCTAAAAACATTTCTTTTTCACGTTCCACCTCTGGCCGACTCCAGATGTCGGTTCCTTCCTACGTCACCGAACGACAAATTCAAAAAAGCCTCGATTCCATGCGAGATCGCTTGCGTGATCTAAATTTAGCTGACCCTGCCACACAGCGCGCTCGAGACACCCAAAAAAAGCTACTGATGAAACAAGCCAAAGAATATTTACCCTACCGCCTTGAATATCTCGCAAAGCGTTATGGTTATCATTATGACAAAGTGACTTTGAAGCATCAGTCTACACGCTGGGGCTCTTGCACCCGTCGCAAAAAATCGCTACTCGGCGGATATGAATTTATCATTTCCATGAACATCGGACTCATGCAGGTACCCGAAGTTTTACGCGATTATTTAATTATTCACGAACTCGCCCACATCAATCATCCCGACCACTCCAAAGCTTTTTGGCAGGAAGTCGAAAGCCATGATCCAAATTACCGCGCACACCGTGAAATGCTTAAAAAACATAATCCAGGTCTATGATATAATATGTTTATGCAAGGGCAATCTATCTCTAAATTTCTTGATGCCACCAAGGTTCACACCAGTGTTTTTGATCGCAAATTCATGTATCTTTCGGACATCATCGACCCAATTTACCGTGAATATCTTATCAAACTTGAAAAAATTGGCGTAAATCTTGACCTCGATGTCATTCGCCGTCGTCACCAAGTTGAAAACTATACTGATATCATCAAATTCATCGTCGGCTACCTCAATTCACGTCTCAAAAATCCGACTAAGGGGAATATTCTAATCTCCATGAACGCCACTTCCGCCCAAAGCATCGATATCACCCCAGCCAAATATCATCTAGTAATTACCGATGACAGCGTCGTGATGACCGTTGATAGTAGCGAACAATATTCCGCCCTCGGGGCTAAAATTAAATCTCGCCTCGGATTCGGCACTTCAATCTCATTTCCAATCCGCGAACCCTACGATTCTATTTAATTTTTTACAAAAACAGGGAAATCTACCCCTGTTTTTTTCTTAAATAAAGCACACTTTGGTTCATCGTTTTAAATATTTTTCTTAGCTAAAAACCATCCCCAATCTCTTGTTTTAAGCATAAGCTTTTGCTAAAATAAACTTATAAACGGGAGCATTATGAAAATCAAGAAATCATCAGTTTTTGGTGTTTTTGGCGCATTGTATCTATGCTTCTTTCTGGTCTTCACTTTTTTAGCTTTTCAACCTCAAACGGTAGAGGCCAACACTAATTTGATTCTTGAAATTCCCAAAATTAATCTCACCTCACCGATTCGTGCCCTCGAAATTACCGACGAGAACACCCTTATTTCACCAGAACGCATTGCCGGCGTCTATCACGCCAATCAAAATCACGATTTTATTATTGGCCACTCCTCTACAATTTTTCAGAATTTAGATAAATTAAAGGTCGGCGATACTTTTCGTTTTGGTGACCAAACTTACCAAATCAAAACTCGTAAAATTCAGCAAAAATCCGACATCAATATGTCAAAACTCTTGACCAAAAAATCCACCCCGACTATCACCTTGATGACCTGCCATGGCAAAAAAATCTCTGGGCACGATTATACCGAACGTCTAATTCTTACCGCTGAATTAATCTAATTTCGTAGAGTTCATCTCTACACGGCTTTTGTCTTACCTAAAAAACTCGTAGAGTTCATCTCTACGTAATATCTGTTATTTTTTATCAAAAACCTGAAGTCTATCTCCAGGTTACCCCTGTTTTTTAGGCCTTTATTAGACGTACCGCGAAACCGCCCATTCCTACCACCGGAATTTCCAATTCATCTTCTGCATCCACTACTAGGCGCTCAATTTTAAGATCCGTTGGGTTCATACGAAAATCCGCTATGTCACCATCACGGAAGATAAAAGCATTGTATTTCACGTCTTTTTCTAAGAAACTTAACTTAATTTTCATCGTACGCGCCATATCATCGACGACACCACCGATATACCAGTCCGTTTCCCCTCGCCCGCGCCTAGCTACCGCATAATACTCTCCGATTTTCCCGAGCAGTGGCACTTCAATTTCAAAATTCACTGGTACTTTTTGGATAAATGACAGCGCATCCCGATTTTTTTCATAAGATTCTGGGCGGTCGGCTAACATCTGCATCCCAGAATGAAACACAACATAGTAAGCTAACTGTCGCGCTAGGGTAGAATAAACTTTTTTCGCTGGATTATTTAAATCAAAAATTCCCGGTGTAAAATCAAAGCCACCGGCGAGCATTCTCGTGAAAGGTAGAATCACCGCATGTTTCGAATTCAAACCACCACCTTCATATTCCTGCCCCTTCGCCCCCTCCGTGCAGAGCAAGTTCGGATAAGCTCGCTCGAGACCGGTGCCCTTAATCGATTCGTGAACATTTAACATCATTTTTTTCTGTGCCGCTAGCTTCAAAACGTTACTAAAATGCAACACTCCCGCCTGTGACTGATGAAATTCTTCACGCCCCTTAATCAACATCTTCGGACCCGAATAATCCAATTTCAAATAATGCACCCCTTGTGCTTCTAACTCGTCAAATTGCTTAACCAGATTCTTTTCATAATTATCAATCTGACTCGCAGTTTCACATTGTGCCACAATCTCAATATTTTTTTGCTTAGCACGCTCCAAAATTTTCTTTTTATCTAGCTTCTTTGCCAAATTTTGATCCGACCACCCCTCAATCAAGAGTCCCGAGATACCTAATTTTTCACACCAATCAAGATATTCTAAAGCATGCTCCGTCGTCGCACCTTGTCGTTCAGAAGCCGTAAAACTCCAAATCCCAATCAGCATCGCCCACCAAATTCCCAGAAATTTAATCGGTTCCACCCAATCAAAATTCATTCTTGGGCTTTGATTTAAGCTTAAAATCATCTTATTTTTCGTCAGTTGCACTGCAGTATCCGCCACCATTACTACCCGCCATGGCGTTTCAAAAGGTAGCGTCAAATAAGCCTTCATGCCGTCTGAGAGTGGTGTAATATTCGCCTCCAGTCGACCGATTTTATTCAGCCCCAAAGTCATCGAACCATAATTAATCAGCGCTGCTTCGTGAATTGACAGAATCTTACCACTCGGAAGTTCTGCGGTAAATGGTGTCTGCCTCGAACCAGTTAAATTAAAAATCGTCCGCTCTTCATAATCGGCTTCCGATCTCGCCAAAGTAAACGCTGGCATCGACCAACTTTTCGCATGGATATCTAGATTAAATTCCGTTAGTTCATTCGTAATAATCATCCGCTGAAAACCGGGTTGGGGTGGGAACTCATAACGAAACGCCACCCCCTCATCAAAGACTCGCACTCTTAAAGTAAAGATACGTCCGTCTTTTTCGCGCTCCGCCAGATAAAAAGTCGTCTCGTTATATTTATTCACAATATCCAAAGTTTCCCCCACTACACTTTGCCAAGTTTCATCCTTAAATTTTGGCAAAATCCTCACTACCCCCAAATTTTCCGCAATCGGTTTTTCGTTATAAATTTCGAAACCTAATCTGGAATTACTCAGTAAAACTTCTTGATTTTTTAGCACCCGATAGCTCGGACTACCATTTTTCAGACTAAATTCAAAAACCAAACTCCCACTCGGTGATTTCACATTTACCAAAGAATTTGCTTTCGCTTCTTCTTTTTTAAAAAGTCCTTTCAAAAAGCTCATATGCTTAATATTATACCGCATATGCTAAATATGATAAAATATTTTTAAGATGCAAGACGATATTAATCTCGAAGAATTAACCAAAAATAGTAAACCTAGTTTTCTCAAAATTTTCTTTATCGTACTCGGTACTATTATTGGCGTATTTGCCATCGCTTTTGGCGTAGTTTCTTTACTTAAACTTCTTTCAAACACTGCCGAAAAAGTTGAAAATAAAAAACCGGAAATTGCTAAGGTTACCGAAAAACGCGCACCGCACCGTATCGATTTACAATATCTCATCGATGATTGGCGTCGCGAACAGGGGATTACTGAAGAATCATCAGTATTAATTTATGACCTTAATAACTCTGACATCGTCGGTCGCTTTAATGATACTAAAACCTTCTCTGACCAAAATCTCATAAATCTATTAGTGGCTTACGAAAATTACCGCCGCCTTGGCGATGGCAGTTTCCATCTCGACGACCAAATTAATCTCAAAAATCAAACTGCGCTCTCCCGTCAGGATTGCTTAAATGAACTTTTCACTTCCGAAAGTCCAAACTGCAAGGATGCCCTGCGCGCTGAACTTTCCGATGCGGTCATCAAAAATCTTCTCACCAAAATGGACCTAGAAAATCTTAAGGTCTCCGCAGATACCCATACTCTCACCGCAGGCGAATATTTAAAAATAATTAAGTTCCTTTATAATTCCGAAAATCTTAAGTCTGAAAATTGGGATCAATTTTTCGCACATCTCCTCGTCACCGGCGATCACTTTGCCCTAATCTCCGGCATTAATAAAGCCACTATTTTCGATTACACTTCCGCCAAATTAAAAACCGAAACCGCCGCGAACACTCTCCCGTATTTTAGTGAAGCTTCCATCCTCGAGTTTAAAGATCTGCCAAAATATCAAGACCGTAAATATATCGTCATTTCACTTAATCAAAATTTTAATCCGACTAAACTCACTCCTCTTGGTCGAAATCTCGAAGAGCGCATCATCAACGAACGTTAAGTCCAGCCCAATAATTACCATAAAATTTCCTAAGTAGCTAAGTTTGTTGTTTTTTATAAACCTATTTAAAAATAGAACGCAATAAAAAATAAATCCCCGGAAGGATTTATTTTATTTTTTTAACTAATTAAGCTTGAGCGTTCCAGCGAGCAATTGCTTCTTTTACGACTTCCTTAGCTTCCTCAGCACCGAAGAAACCTTTCACCTCAGTAGTGCCAGGCTTTTTCAAATCTTTGTAATGATTGAAGTGGAATTCGATTTGGCGGATTAATTGCTTTGGCAAATCTTCCAAAGTTTGGTACTTATCACCGTTATTACGGTCGTCTTCTGGCACACAAATAATCTTGTCATCAACTTCATCAGAGTCAACAAACTTCATTACGCCAAGAATACGGGCCTTCATATAAATGCCAGTCGTCAAAGGCTGATCAGTGATCATCAAAACATCGAGTTCATCACCATCCTCATCGAGAGTTTGAGGAATAAAACCATAATTACAAGGCTTTGCAAATGCCATTGGTTCGACACGGTCAAGCATAAAGCAAGCATTTTTGCGGTCCCATTCAATTTTGTGATTTGAGCCAGTAGGAATCTCGATGACGACATTAAGTTCACCATTTTCGTAGTCACCTGGGGTCAAGATTTTGTTAAAATCAGCCATATTTCTCCTTTATTTTTTTCTTATTATACCATTTTTTCTCTCTGTGTTAAACTAGAACTATGGAATTTACCGATTTAAGAAAGCCTCTCGCCGAACGTATGCGACCTCAAAGTCTCGACGAAGTTTTTGGTCAAAAGGCCATAATCGGTAAAGGTAAAATCCTTACAGAATTAATCAAATCGAAAGAACCCACCAATCTAATCTTCTGGGGACCTCCCGGCACCGGCAAAACCACCCTGGCTCGCATTATTGCCAAAGAACTCGACGCTGATTTCGTCGAACTTTCCGCCGTCACCGCTCATAAATCCGATGTTGAACAGGTAGTCGAACGTGCCAAACAAAATTGGAATCTTAAAGTCCGCACCCTGCTTTTTATTGACGAGATTCATCGTTTCAATAAAGCTCAACAGGATGCCTTTTTACCTCATGTGGAATCTGGCCTCATCACCCTCATCGGCGCCACTACGGAAAATCCGAGCTTCGAAGTCATCCCCGCTCTTATTTCACGTAGTCGCGTAGTAATTTTATCTACCTTAAAAGATTCTGATATCAAAGACATTCTACTTCGCGCCATCGAAAAAGAATATCCTAAAGCTAAAATCAACCCCGAGGTCATCGATTTTCTCGCCCACCTCAGTCACGGCGACGCTCGTTCGGCACTTGGAGATCTCGAACTCTGTCTTTCACTTAAGAACAAACTTACTCTCGATTTTGTCACCAAAACTCTCAATAATAAGGTCAACTATTTTGATAAATCCGGCGATCGTCACTACGATACAATTTCCGCCTTCATTAAATCCATGCGCGGTAGCGATGTCGACGCCACACTTTATTACCTCGCCCGTATGCTTGAAGGTGGAGAGGATCCGAAGTTTATCGCCCGTCGTATGGTAATTTTTGCTTCCGAAGATATCGGACTTGCTGGCAATGGCGCCCTCACTCTCGCCGAATCCGCCTTTTCCGCCATCGAGAAAGTTGGTATGCCAGAAGGGGGAATTATCCTATCTCATGTGGCCGTAGCTCTCGCGAAATCTAAAAAAGATCGTTCTAGCTATGACGCCTGGGCTCGCGCCAAAGCTCTCGCTAAAAACACTAGTCATTTACCCATTCCGCTTGAGATTCGCAACCCCGAGACCAAACTGATGAAAAATCTGGGCTATGGCAAGGATTATAAATGGGAAGCTAATTTCCACCATCAAAAAAGCTACCTACCCGAAGAAATCAAAGACCAAAAACTTTATTTTCCACCAAAAAACTAGAGACAAAGTTGCCAAATCTCTCTTTTTATGCTTTAATATAAACAATTTAGTACCTTAATAGGAAAATTATGTTGTAAAAGGAGGGGTTACCATGGAAGGTTTCTTAGACAAACGCAAAGTAGAGAATGAAGCTAGTTTTAAGGAAGTAATGCACGTTTTAGACGAAGCCTACAATCTTTTCAGTCTACGCTTCTGTTGGTCGGATATGCTTGAAACTTCAAAAACCGGCACCGAGTGGAAAGAATACACGGCCTTTCAGACTCTAACGGATTTTAATCAAGCACTGAGGTCCTGGTATCAAGATCAAAATGCACCAGAACTCGAAGTGCCCAAGGAGATTCATGCAACTATTTCTGTCGACCGCATTACCAGTGTAATGCCAAGATGTGCCAAGCAACATGCTAGACATTATCGTAATGATCACATTAAATTTCGCACTTTTCAGTTTAGTGTCAAATCACTTCGGCACCTCACTAGGGCAGAAATTCGTGAACTTTTTAACGAATATAGTGTCCCTACCGATCTGAGAGATGCCATCAGTAAAGGCGATGTCTACGTCGTTACTACTACAAGTGGCGAAAATTTTAATTTCGTTCATCGTATTACCACTGAAAAAGCCTAACTACCCAGAAAAACGCAACACATTTTTTTCACCCCCGAAGTCGGGGGTCTTTTTATTCTAAAACATTTACAAAAACCTCTTTACATGCTACAATCTACTTGACAGTCTGGCTATCAGACTATTTTTTATGGAAGGAGTATATGGCGCACATCACCCGCATCAAAGCAGGTCAATCTGGGTCAAAAAATTCAGATCAAACCACCAAAGCTTCTGGCAAAAATCCAGAACCTAAAAAACCGATTCAGGACACCGCCGAAATCCGCGCGGATATCGTAGAATCAGAAACCTATGACAAAAAGTCCCTTAAAAATACAAAGAAACTTGCCAAATTAGAGAAAAAAGCTGAAAAATTAGCCGCCAAAAAGGCCAAAAAAGCCTCAAATGAAAAATCCAAGAATCCACTCATTCGTTTCTTGCTCTTCATTACCACTCCGATTCGCGCTTTCTTCCGCTACCTTGCCGAATCTTGGCAGGAGCTCAAGCAAGTACGTTGGCCAAACCGTAAAATGACCTGGAAGCTTGTCTTCGCCGTTATTTTATACACCGTCATCTTCGCCGCCCTCATTATGGCACTTGACGCATTATTCACATTATTGTTTAATAATTTATTGAAATAGGAAAGAGAAAAAGGAAATCACATGGCAGTAAACCGTTATGACGACACCCTCCAATGGTACACCGTAAGCACCTACAGTGGCTACGAAGACAAGGTCGCCGAATCTATCAAACAACGTCTCGATAGTGCTGAATTCGAAGGTAAAATCCTCGACGCTATCGTACCAAAAGAAAAGCAAATCGAAATCAAAAACGGCAAACGCAAGATTGTCGATCGCAAAATCTTCCAGGGTTACGTCCTTGTCCAGATGCGACTCTCTGATGAAACTTGGTACATCATCCGCAATACCCCAGGAGTCACTGGCTTCGTCGGTACCGGCACTCAGCCAACCCCAGTTTCCGAAAAGGAAATTAATAAAATCAAGAAGCGTATGGGTGTAGAAGATCCAAAATACTCCGTCAATTACGCACTCAACGAAGTGATCGCCATCACCGATGGTCCATTCAAGGGCTTCGAAGGCACCATCGCCGAAATCGACTCCAGCAAGGGTAAGCTCCGTGTCATGGTCTCCATGTTCGGTCGTGAAACGCCAGTCGAACTTGACGCCCTTCAAGTTAAAAAAATTGACTAATTCCATAAAAATCTTCTTAAAATCAGACTCATTTCGGGGTCTGATTTTTTAATCCATTAATCCCAATCTATTATCGAGGCCGTTTTATTATCAAGACTGATTTATTTTAATTGCTTATGCTATAATCAGCTTATAGAAATTTTTAAACGGAGAATCTAATGGAACCACAAATCCAAGTTAATTCGGAAATTGGTCGCCTCAAAACCGTGCTTCTTCACCGTCCAGGCGAAGAACTCGAGGCTCTCACTCCCGAATATATGAGCCGTATGCTTTTCGACGACGTGCCATATCTAAATGTCGCACAAGAAGAACATGACGCCTTCGCTAACGTCTTGCGTGAAAACGGCGTAGAGGTACTTTACCTTGATCAACTCGCCGCCGAAGCTCTCGCCAATGAAGACGTGCGTGATCGCTTTATCGTCGAAATGGTTCGCGCTTCTAAGCAAGAGGAAACTTTCTCAACTTTTGCCATCGTCAACTACCTCCAATCGCTTGAACCACTCGCTATGGTGCGTAAGGTCATGGCCGGTGTTAAAAAGAGTGAAGTTGAAGATATGGAACCTACCAATAAACAACTCCATCATTTCATGGTCAATGATTATCCATTCTATCTTGACCCAATGCCAAACCTTTATTTCACCCGTGACCCAGCCGCTTCTATCGGTAATGGCCTCACCATTAATAAGATGCACTGGCCAGCCCGTCGCCGTGAATCACTCTTCATGCAATATATCTTGAAGTATCATCCACGCTTTGCTAACCAAAACATTCCAGTTTGGTACAATCGCAACAATCGTTTCTCTGTCGAAGGTGGTGATGAGTTAGTCTTAAATAAGCACACCGTCGCTATCGGTATCTCCGAACGCACCGAAGCTGAAGCTATCGAACGTATCGCTTCACGTCTCTTCCATGACTCCGAATTTACCCGCGTCCTCGCCATTAAAATTCCAGCCAAGCGTGCCTTCATGCACCTTGATACCGTTTTCACGATGATTGATTACGACAAATTCTCCGTCCACCCAGAAATCATGACTGCCGGTGGTGAACTCGATATTTATGTCCTAGACAAATCCAACACCCATGTTGGCTACGAAGTTACCCATCGTCGTGACCTCACTAATGTTCTCGCCGAATCCCTTGGCGTACCAAAAGTCCAACTCATCCAATGTGGTAATGGTGACCCAATCGCTGCTGCTCGTGAGCAATGGAACGATGGCTCCAACACCCTCGCTATCGCTCCAGGCGTCGTAATTACTTACGATCGTAACTATGTCACTAATGAAGCCTTACGCAAAGCTGGCCTCAAAGTCATCGAAGTAGCCGGTAGTGAACTTGGCCGTGGCCGTGGCGGTCCGCGTTGTATGTCTATGCCACTTTTCAGGGAGGAAGTCTAATGTTAAATCTTAAAGGTCGCTCATTTTTAACCCTTAAAGACTTCACCCCACGCGAAGTTCAGACCATGCTAGAAACTGCCAAGCAACTCAAAAATAATAAGCTCACTGGCGTTTCCAACAAAAACCACGAAGGGAAGACCATCGCCTTACTTTTCGAAAAAGCTTCCACTAGAACTCGTTGTGCCTTCGTTTGTGGTGCTCGCGATCTCGGCATGCATGCTGAATATCTCGGCAAAGATGACATTCAGCTCGGCAAAAAAGAATCTGTCCGCGACACCGCTTTAGTGCTTGGCCGCATGTTTGACGGTATTGAATTTCGTGGTTTCGCCCATGAGACCGTCGAAGAACTTGCTAAATACGCTGGCGTTCCAGTCTGGAATGGTCTAACCGATAAATTCCATCCAACCCAAGGCCTCGCCGATATGCTGACTATCAAGGAACATGTAGGTTATCTACGCGGCGCTCACCTCGCTTACGTGGGTGACGGCCGTAATAATGTCGCTAACACCTTAATGATTGCTTCGGCTCTTTTAGGTCTTCATTTTTCCATCGGTACCCCTAGAGAACTCTTCCCAGAACAATCGCTTATCGATGAATGCAATGTTTTGATTGAAAAATATCAAACCGGCGCCACTATCAAAATCGTGGAAAATCCTTACGAAGCCGTCGTCGATGCCGATGCCATATATACCGATGTCTGGGTTTCCATGGGCGAAGAAGACAAATTCGAAGAACGCATCAATCTGCTTAAATCCTACCAAGTTAATCGTGAACTGATGCAGGCTACTCGTAAGAAAAATACTATTTTCCTGCACTGTTTGCCAGCCTTCCACGATAAAAAAACTAAGATTGGTAAAGAAATTCTCGAACAATACAGCCTTGATGCCATGGAAGTCTCCGACGAAGTCTTCTACAGTCCGAACAGCGTCGTCTTTGATCAAGCGGAAAACCGGGTTTACACCATTGAAGCAGTCATGGATTTAACCCTCTAAACAGTTTTCAGTTTTCCACAATGAAAAAGAAGCAGACCCCCTGCTTCTTTTTTAGCATAAGTGTTATACTTGAGTCATATAAACCAAACTTATATGAAAGGACATATATGGTTGCAAAACCTCAAAAGGTGAAGAAACAACCAAAACAAAAAACCCCTCATACCAAGAAGGTATCGGCTTTTGCTGTTTTGTTTGCGATCATCGGCCTGATGGCAGCCCTCACCTGGGTTATTCCATCCGGTAAATATAATATGATTAAAGACCCGAATAATCCTTCTCAGGAAATTCGTGAAGCCGGTACCTACCAGCGTATCGACAAAGTCGAACGCACCGTAGACGAAGAGACCGGGGAAGTCACCACCATCGACCATCGCCAAGGTCTTTGGGATGTCTTTATGGCTCCAATCAAAGGTATGTCTGAACGTCTCGATGTCATCGTTTTCGTCCTAATCCTCGGAGGCTTCCTTGGTATCACCATGAAAACTGGCGCTCTCGATGCAGCCCTTGGTGGCCTTCTCAAGAAAATGAATGGTAAGGAAATTTACCTTATTCCAATCTTGATGACTATATTCGCCATCGGTGGTACTACCTACGGTATGCAAGAAGAAGCCGTCGCTTTTTATGCCCTGATTATTCCAGTCATGATGGCTGCTGGTTATAACTCCATGACCGCCATGATGATGATTGTACTCGGTGGTGGTGTCGGTGTTTTGGCTTCCACGGTTAACCCATTTTCCACTGGTATTGCCGCTAGGACTGCTGATGTTCAACTCGGCAACATCCTCTGGATTCAAATGCTCGTACTTGTCGCTATGCTCGTACTTGCCATCCTTTTTGTCATGAATTATGCCAAGAAGGTCAAAGCTGGCAAATACGCTGACGATTCTTCTGTTGCTTCCACTTTCAAACCCATTAATCTCAACAGTGTGCCAGAATACAACTTCAAGCGCCAACTCATCATGGGTGTTTTCGCCGTGACTTTCGTGATTATGATCATTTCACTCATTCCATGGGGTGATTTTAAAGTCGACTTCTTCGAAGTTCTTCATGAGTTCTTCGCAGGTGTTCCTGTACTTTCTACCGTCCTTGGCGTCAATCATAATGGCCCTCTCGGCACTTGGTATTTCAACGAAATTTCCACTCTCTTCCTTATTTCTACCTTGGTTATTGCCTTCATCTACCGCAAAGAATTTAGCAAGAAAAACATCTCGATCACTGACACTTTCATCAAGGGTTCTGAAGATCTCTTAAGCGTCGCCGTAATTATCGCGGTGGCTGCTGGTGTATCCATCGTGATGCGTGCCGGTGGTATCGAAGACACCATTATTCACTGGGGTGAAAAAGGTCTCGCCAATTTCAATGGCGGTCTCGTCGGTATTTTAGCCTACATCTTCTTCCTCCCACTTTCCTTTATTATTCCATCTTCCTCTGGTCTCGCTGCGGCTTCCATGCCAATCATTGCACCAGTCTCTGAACTTGTCGGCAGTAATAAAGAAACCATGGTAGTAGCCTTCGCTAACGCCAACGGTCTCCTCAATATGATCGCCCCAACCATCGCTTCCTTGATGGCCGGACTCACGCTTTCTGGTGTATCCTACAAGACCTGGGTCAAACGCGTCATGCCGCTAATGGTTGCCTTTGTTATCATTAGCTTAGTCGCCGTCTTCGTTATGGGGATGATTTAATTATGGCCAAAATCGTCGTCGCTCTCGGAGGTAATGCTTTAAGCCGTGATGGCAAAGCAACCGCTAAAGATCAACTCGAAGTCGCCAACCAGACCGCCAAGGAGCTTGCCAAGCTCGTGGCGGCTGGCCACCAATTAGTCATCGTCCATGGCAACGGCCCACAAATCGGTAATATTATTTTGCACGAAGAGGCTATCAATACCGAAAAAACCCCGACCATGCCAATCGATGTGGCTGGAGCGATGTCTCAAGGTCAAATTGGCTATTGGTTACAAAATGCCATGCGCAATCAGCTCGAATCCGAGGGCATTAAAAAGCCAATTGCCGCCATCGTGACACAGGTTTTAGTTTCTAAAGACGATCCAGCCTTTAAGAATCCGAGCAAGCCAATCGGCCCATTCTATACCGAAGAGGAAGCCAAAAAGCTCAGCAAAGAGCGTCATTTTACGGTTAAGGAAGACGCCGGTCGCGGCTGGCGCAAGGTGGTACCTTCACCAATGCCACTTTCGATTATCGAATCGGAACTCGTCGAAATTGCCCTCGGCAATGGCGCCATTATTGTTGCCGGTGGTGGTGGCGGTATTCCAGTTTATTACGACGAATACGGTCGCCTAGTTGGCCTCGAAGCTGTCATCGATAAGGATTTCGCCGCCGAAAAACTTGCCGAAACTATCGATGCCGATATTCTCTTGATTCTCACCGCGGTCGAGAACGTCAAAATCAACTTCAAAAAAGACAATGAGGAAAATCTCAAAACTCTCACCGCCGATGAGGCCTTTAAATATATCGCAAAGGGTGAATTTGCGGCTGGTAGCATGCTACCAAAGATTGAAGCTGGTATTAGCTTCGTTTCAAGTGGCAAAAATCGTACCTGTATTATCACCAATCCAGAAAACGCCATTAATGCCATTAATGGCAAAACTGGTACCCAAATTATTGGTGAATAGATAATCGATTAAAACACTCTAAAACAGAGTAGATCCAGCCTACTCTGTTTTTTCACCTCTGTTAATCATTGACTTTTATGCTTAAAAATGCTATAATATAGATGTCGTTTTGGTGTTTTACATTTAGGAGGGGATTATATGAACAAAACATTAACGAAGTATTTTTCAAAAATTTCACTTCAAAAACTTTGGGATGCAAGTCTCGATGATTTTGAAAATATTCCAGAAACTCAACGACTGATGCTGTTAGCTATCTGCGAAAATCGACCGGCCAACCTTGAGGAAATTTATCATTTTCTCGATCAACCGGACGCGCTTTTCAATGATATTTACCAGGAACGAGAAGTTCGTGATAGTGTATTCTTTTATACCTATCCGTTCATCCACGGTGCAGCTATTCCTGATAATATTGAAGAAGTTATCGCCCCAATCGGCACACAAACTTCCAAATATCATCACGAAAATCTTCGTGATCACGTCGCATTAGTGGCTGCCAATTTGGTAGACGCCGGCCTGAGTAGCACCTTAGCCGTGCAACTCGCTGTCCTACACGACGTGGGGAAAAAGTACACCGCCGCTACCAACAAAGTTGGTGACATTTGTTACTATAATCACGAGGCGGTTTCAGCTTTGATTGCAAAATATTGGCTTCGCGGCACTGCTAGCAAGTCCACCATCAAGCAAATCGTAGCTGTCATCTATGCGCACCTACCTCCGCTTACCACTTGGAACAGGACTGTGCATTGGAAAACGGGTCTTCCTTGTAACTTCCGTCAAGATTTTGAGCATGAGCTCGAAAGTTTTTATGACGGTAATCAGATAGACGTTAAGCGTACCATGGAACTCATTGATACGCTAACCAAATGTGATGAGGGAATTCTGGAAATGACACCTGAATACGCACAAAAAATTGCGCGTGGACGAGAGTTAATTCATGAATTTCGTCACGGTGCCTAGTCGTAATTAGTACCTTAGAAATAAACCACCAGAACATCGGTGGTTTTTTCTTTTTTTTCCTAGTATTTTTTAAAGAAATATGTTAAAATATACCCGTTACGCGCTCTAATTAGGAGTAAATATATTATGGCAAAAAAAGTAATTGGTAACTTAAAGTTACGTATCCCTGGTGGTAAGGCCACCGCAGGTCCTCCAGTTGGTTCAACCTTGGGTCAATGGGGACTTAACATGATGGATTTCATTAATCCATTCAACGACAAAACCAAAGAATTCGCTGGCAAGAACGTCATCGTTCACATCCGCGTTTTCGATGATCGCACTTTCGATTGGGTTTGTCTCGGTCAACCAGTTGACGATTTAATTCGCGAAGAATTAAAGCTTCAAAAAGGTTCTGGTCGTCCAAACACCGAAAAAGTTGGTTCCATCACCCGTGAACAACTTGAAAAAATCGCTAATATCAAGATGAAGCAGATGAATGCTGTCGATCTTGAAGGTGCTATCAAGACCGTCGCTGGTACTGCCCGTTCTATGGGTGTCACCATCGCCGAATAATTAATTAATCGTGGGAGAGTTCGCTCGTTATTACCACAGAAAGAAAATCAAATGTCAGAAGAACAAATCAAATCTACTGAAGAATTAAACCAAACTCCAGTCGAAACTATCGAAGCAGAAGAGAAATTTGCCAAATCTGGTAAAAAATCTAAAAAGCACCTCGAAGAAGTTAAGGCTGAAGAAGAGCGCAAGGCTCGTGCTGAAGAGCACAAGCAAGAAGCCTTAGAAGAGAAGCCAAAGGGTGCCAAACCAGTCACTCGTTCAATCTTGGAACGCCGTGGTAAAAAATACCAAGCCGCTTACAAGAATATCGACAAGACCAAGGCTTACAGCCTCACCGACGCTATCAAGCTTGCCGTCGAAACCAACCCAGCTAAATTTGACGCTACCGTCGAAATTCACGCTCGTCTCGGTGTCGACCCACGCCAAGCTGACCAAAACATTCGCACCACCATCGTTCTTCCAAACGGTAACGGTAAGACTGTTCGCGTCGCTGTCTTCGCTCCAGAAGATGAATGCAAAAAAGCTAAAGCCGCTGGTGCTGACATCGCCGAAGATGCTGAATTCATCAAGCAACTTGAAAAGGGAATCATCAATTTCGACGTTCTCATTTCTACCCCAGCTTACATGCCAAAACTTGGTAAGTTCGCTCGCTTGCTCGGCCCTAAGGGTTTGATGCCAAATCCAAAAGCCGGTACTGTCACTCTCGATATCGAGAAGGCCGTCAAGGAATCTAAGGCTGGTAAGGTCGAATATCGTGTCGACAAGCAAGCCATCGTTCACATCGGTGTCGGTAAAACCAATTTCACCCTCGACCAATTGAACGAAAATGCTACCGTGTTCATGGATTCTTTGAAGTCAATGAAACCAACTTCTATCAAGGGTCAATACATTAAGAGTATCTTTATTTCTACCACCATGGGTCCATCCATCGCTGTAGAAAATATCTACAACTAAGCTCTTAATCTCTAAAATAAGCACCACTAATCTGGTGCTTATTTTTTTAGACGTTTAACAATTTAATCGATATCTATTAAATTTTACATCATTTTTCTTCCGCCATTTTATTCCATTTATGCTAAACTCGAAGTAGATGTATAAACATAGATTTATCTATTAGGACTAGATAAATAACATAAAATGGGAGAGAAAAACCGTGTCAAAGCGAGGAAAAGGACAGACCGTCAGAGGTAGGTCGGTTTTTAATATATTATCAATCTTTTTAGTCAGCACTTTATTTTGCTTGCTTCATTACGAAAGCACCCAAGCTGCCACCACAGCCTCACTTGGCATGGTCGGTGAAGTCAAAATCGAACCTGATTTTCTTAATAGCAGCAAATTAGAGTATTCCAAAACCGTCGATATTAATGTCAATACCAATAGTCCTTTTGGCTATAAATTATTATTCAGTAGCGATGCTGACGACACTGCACTGATAAGTGATGACGCTAAGAATACTTTTTCAATCTCTTCCGTCGGTGGCTCAGACAATAAACTTTCGGAAGATATGCATAATCAATACGGTTACAACCTAGAAGCTGTCGATAACAAAATCTATAATTATATTCCAGCTCTCAGTAGCCCAGTTCAGATTAAGCGAGTAAAAACCGAACTCACTGCCGCCGATCATGTGAAATTTAATTTCGGTTTTCAGCTTGAATCTTCCGCCAAACCTGGTAAATATCATCGCAATTTAATTTTTACGCTCCTTGCTGAAGACCAAGCTGCTGTCGAATTAGTCAGTGGTGTCGAAATTAATAAGGCTATTAAAAAAGCCATGGGCGTCACCGATGCGAGCTACCTTGATGACCCTCTCAATACCATACCATACGACAGTTGGATGGATCTCGAACCCAATATTACCGTAGGTAGAAATAAATGTAGCTCTGAAATTACCCAGGAACGCACCACCACTATTTCGGTGCCAGATTCTGATGCGGAAGTTTATCTTGGCGGCTATAATAATTCCCTCCGGGATTATTTATGTATCTGGAGTAATGCAACGGAATTAATTTTCCCAGAAGACCTCTCCTATATGTTTGCCGGTCTCAGAACTATAGACCGTTGGGTAGACTTTAGTTTTACCGATGGTCGTAGTAAGTCCACACTTAATTTTAAAAAGGTCAAAAATCTAGATCATCTTTTTCATAACTCTTTGGGATATAGAGATAACGACTTCGGTGCATCCAATTTCTTCGAATATCTTAAAAATTCTCCCATCGAAAGCGCTGAATCACTCTTTGAAAATTCAATGATCGGAGAGGTTAGTAAAATCGCCAATATCGTTAATCGCGCCAAGAATCTAGCCAATGCTTTTCGTAACACTAAATCTTTATATAATATTAGTTTCTCTGATTGGGTTATCGGCGAAGCCGAAAATACCCAGTCCATGTTCGAAGGTAATGTGGCTAATCAGGTTGTCCTTAATAATGCCACATTCGCCAAGACAAAAAATACTGCTAATATGTTTAAAGACACCCAAGGTTCCGCATCTATTGAGCTTCCGAATGCAATTTTTGATGAAACCACCGACACTCACGCCATGTTCATGAATACCAAATCTTTAAAAATAATTCTAACTAAGGCGACTTTTGCAAAATCTACCGACGCTAGCTCCATGTTTGAAAATATACCCCTTAGAGAGTTCAACTTATCTAGCGCTATTTTTGCCAATTCGACTAATTTTAGCAACTTCTTTAAGGAAAGTGGTGACGATTATTATACTTTAACACTAAAATTACCGAAGCTTTCACTCGCTTCTGCCGAAAATCTCTCTCAAATGTTTTATAAATCCAAAATCGAGAAGATCAATCTTAATCCAGCCCCCATGGGTGGAAACCATATTATTAATATGTCTGGCATGTTTGAGGATTGTACTTATCTTACAGAGATAGATTTACATAACATCTCCACTGGCCCTCTAGAAACTATCGCCAATATGTTTAAGAACCTTCCTCAGGTACTAAAAATCGTACTACCAAACGTTTTTAATACCGCATCCGTAACAGATTTTAGTTCATTCCTCGCCGACAATATGCGTCTAACTACACTAGAGGGAAGTGATAAAATCAAACTGAATAGCGCCACTGACACCAATCACATGTTCGCAAATACTCTATCGCTTGATCTTAAAGATTTTATTAACCAGATTAAATCTGAGAATATCACTGATGCTTCATACATGTTCTATCGAACAACCTCTAGTCAAAATACCGTCATTCCAGCTACTTTCAAAACTCATCATATTTCTAATATGAAAGATATGTTTGGCGGATTCAAGGTACCATTGCTCGATATTTCCAACATGAAATTTGATAGTGTCACCACCATGGAGGAAATGTTTATCGGCCTAAATCCAGATGAAATTAGTCTTGATGACAATAAATATTCCGCCAAGCAAATCATTTGGCCAAACCACACCGTTGAAGCTCCGTACCTTACTTCACTTCGAAGTCTTTATAGAGATAATCACTACCTAGACCAGGTCGTCTTCCCAAAGATGAATACTCATTCGTTAACTGACCTAGGCTATATGTTTAGTAGCTTTGGTCAGTACATTACCAGAATAGATCTCACCGGACTAGACACTTCAAGAGTAGAAAATACAGAAAGTATGTTTTATAACGATTTTTTTAATCTTGCATCAGTCAAAATCGCTTTTGATACTTCAAATGTAAAAAATATGCAAAGCATGTTTAATCATGCTTGGGTTCAAGACCAAAATATTAATCTCACCGGGCTTAATGTTAGCAACGTAGTGAACATGAGTAGTCTTTTTGAGGATAGTTATTTTGAGGTAATTGATCTTACTGGCTGGGACACTCATAATGTCGAAGATATGACTCGTATGTTCTACTGGAGCAGTCACCTCAATACCGTATATGCCTCAGATAGTTTCGTTACAACCAAAGTCACAAAGTATGACGATATCTTCTGGCAGTGCAATGTCGTGGGTGGACTCGGGTCCAGACCATCTGCATACGGCATAGAATATGCTCGTATCGACGCACCAGGGAAGCCAGGCGCCTTCACCAAGAAACCATAATAGTCTAATTGCTTTGTTCTTCATTCAAAGAAATCTATCACAAATAAAATCCTAAATCTTCAATTTAGCTCTTCCATTCATTATTCCATTTATGCTAAAATATAAGCATTAAGAGTAAATTTATTTCGACCTATAAAGTCAAAATAAGTTAAAGTGGAGGTTTAAGTGCTAAAATCACGCACACACAAAAGAAGTTTTTGTGGTCTAGGCCAAAAGATTAGCTTTGCTCTAATTTTTAGCCTTGCATTCTTCTTGATTAAAACTCAAGACACTTTTGCCGATTCTGTTTCAATCACCGTTCCATCAAATGTTAACATTCAAGCCGACACTGGTACCCAGGCTAAAACTGAGGTCACAAAAACTCTCGATTTAACCGTCAACTCCAATAGCTCGACTGGATATAAGCTCTATTTTAGTAGCGATAGCGCGGAGACTGGGCTTGTTAGCACTACAGATAACAGTTTTAAGATTACTTCCGTCTACGGCAACAATAATAATCTGTCTAGTGCTATGAATAATCAATACGGTTACAATACTGAAACCGTTGACAATAAACTATACAACTACATTCCGGCTCTTGCATCACCTGCATTGATCCGCAATGTCACTACCCAGCTCACAGCGGCCGATAACTTTAAATTTAATTTGGGTTTTGCACTACGTAACAACATTCCAGCTGGATCTTATCAACGTAAATTAGTTTTTACCCTCATTTCAGAAGGTGAATCTACTGGAAAAATCGTAAGTGGCACAGAATTAAATAAAGCACTCAAAAAGGGCCTTGGCATTACTGATCAAAGTTATTTTGACGATCCTTTAAAAACCACCAGCAATTCTTATTACCCTGATCTTAGTATTTCAGTTGGTAAAAATAAATGTAGTAACGATATTACGCCAGAACGTACTAGTTTAATCTCCACTCCAGACTCCGAAGTACCGGTTTATCTTGGCGGATATCGTAACTCTTGGGATAAGTACTGCATTTGGACGCCTGCCACCAAACTCGTCTTCCCAGAAAATTTGTCTTATATGTTCTCCGGACTCACTAATATCAATAGGGATGTATCTTTCACCTTTAATGATGGACGAGATGGTAGCATGCTCGATTTTTCCAAAGTCAAAGATGCCTCACATCTCTTTCATAAGACGACGGGTTATTATAGTAACAAATTCAATGCCGATGGGTTCACTAATTATTTGAAAAAAGCAGAAGTTGAAAATATCGAATCACTTTACGAAGACTCGGGGATTTCTGCCATCGATGACACCTCTTTCATGTCAAATGCCAAAAATTTTTCTAATCTTTTCAAAAACGCAAAATATCTTGAGACTGCCGATCTTTCTACCTGGACTATTTCCGACATGGAAGACGCCTCATCTATTTTCGAAAATTCGGCACTAAGAGAAATCAATCTCAGTAATTCAACCTTCGAGAATACCACTAATACCCAAAATATGTTCAAAAATTCCGCCGCCACCACCATTAATCTTGCAAAAGCTACCTTCAATAACGTTGAAAATGCAAGCGGAATGTTTGAAAACTCCAAAGCCACTACAATTACTATGCCAAAAGCCACCTTCAATAACACTGAAAATGCGAGCGGAATGTTTAAAAACACCAATGCTGCTACAATTAGTATGCCAGAAGCAACCTTTTCTAGTACCACTGATTTCTCAAACATGTTTAAAGATACCACAAACGCCAGTAATATCGATCTATCGAAAATCACTTTCAACGCAGCGACTAATCTTTCTGGCATGTTCAAAAATTCTGACGCCACACAACTAATTCTTAATAACACAAATCTTGGTGGTAACAATATCACCGACATGTCCTACATGTTTGAAAATAGTAAGGTTAAAAATATCGATCTTGGTAGCATGCAAACTGGACCACTTACTGCGGTCACTGGGATTTTTAAAGACGCGTCTGAACTTAAAACGGTTACTTTGCCAACCGTCTTTAATACTTCAAATGTTACCGACATGAGCTCTCTTTTTGAAAATACCTCTAAGCTCACAACTATTAATAATTTTGATAAATTAGATATCAAAAATGCCCTTAATCTCAGTCACCTATTTGCCAATACACCATATCTATCACAAGCCAACATCATCCCGAATCTTAAAGCCGATAAAGTCACCAACGCCTCGTATATGTTCGCAAAAGCTTATGCTAATGGCCCAGTAACCTTCCCAAGCACATTTAATACCTCGAATCTCACCGATATGAGTTATATGTTCCAAAATCTAGATACTCCTCAACTTGATATTTCTCATTTTGACCTCAGTAATGTCACCACTCTGGAAGGCACATTTAGCTCAGAAAGTAAAACTTCTTCAGCTGGCAAGATTATCTGGCCAGGCAATAATCTGAATCTACCGCACCTAACCTCGATGCGTGGCCTATTTAAATACAATTCATACCATACTGAAATCACCTTACCAATCTTCCATACTCCAAATCTTACCGACACTAGTTATATGTTTTATGGTATTGGCTATATCACAAAACTTGATAATATTAACGCTCTCGAAACCGCTAATGTTGAAAATATGGAGGGCATGTTCGGAGCCAATAGTTCTGGTCTTCTAAGGGAGACTAATGTAAAATTTGAATTCAATACTGGAAAAGTAAAGAATATGAGCTTTATGTTCAATAATACTTATGTGCTTAATCTTGACCTCAGCTCCTTTGATACTAGAAGTCTAGTCAATGCCGAAAGTATGTTCAACTACACCTGGCTAAAAATCCTTGACCTTACTAACTGGGATACTCGAAATCTTGAAAATACCACCAGCATGTTTGCTCAGTCGACCTGGCTCCAATATGTCTACGCTTCCGAAAGCTTCGTCACTACGAAAGTTACAAAATCTAATGATATGTTCTATGGCGTTACTTCCAACCTTAATTACATTGGCAATAATGTTTCTTACGCTCGCATCAATAAACCTGGTGCTCCTGGTGCCTTCACCAAGAAAACATAGTTTTAAAATATCCCAGATAATCTGGGGTATTTTTATCTCTTTCATAAAAACACAGCGAGGAGCAACCACTCGCTCATTCATTCATTCTTAAAAATCTATCCATAAAAAATATCCCACTTTAAGTAGGATATTTTGAATAAATTCGTAAACTTCAGAGTTTTAATTAAGCTAATTCGATGACAGCACCAGCTTCTTCGAGAGTTTTCTTCAAAGCTTCAGCTTCGTCTTTCTTGACGTTTTCTTTTACGGTTGAAGGAGCACCATCAACGAGGGCTTTAGCTTCACCAAGACCAAGACCGGTAGCTTCTTTAACAGCCTTGATTACAGCGATCTTTTGAGCGCCAGCATCTTTAAGAACGACGTTAAATTCAGATTTGCCTTCTTCTTCGGCAGCAGCGGCAGGAGCAGCAGCAACAGCAACAGCGGCAGCTGCTGGTTCGATACCATATTCATCTTTGAGAGTATTTTTGAGTTCGTTTACTTCAAGAACAGTAAGATTTACTAATTCTTCAGCAAGTTTTTTAATATCAGCCATATTAGACCTTTCGAAAAATTAAATTTGTTATTAATAGTACACTTGTTACTTGTTTTCTAAGCCAGAAACAATTCCGGAAAGACCACCAGCGAGAGCTGAGATGGAATCGTTGACCGGGGAAAGCAATTGAGCCACCACCTGGGCGACCAATTCGTTCTTGGAAGGAAGAGCTGCAAGAGCATTAATCTCTGCGGTATCCAAGGCGTTACCAGTTTCAGAAAAACCACCCAAAAGTTCGAAAGCTTTGTGGGTCTTACCAAACTCTGCCAAAATCTTAGCAGGAGCGATTTCGTCGGTATCAGAAATAGCGTAAACTAATTGACCGGTGAGGTGAGTAGTGTCAGTGTCTTTATAGACAGCGATTTCATTCATCGCAACGCGAACCAAGCGGTTCTTTACGATTTTGATTTTCACACCCTGCTCACGAGCACTATGACGTAACTCTTCGAGTTCAGCCACAGACAAACCTTGGTAGTTTGCATAAGCAGTTAGTTTAGCTTCTGATAAAAGCTTAGTTAAATCTGCAACCAATGTATTCTTTTTATCTTTGGAAATTGCCATAAAAAGTTCCCTTGATTGTTAAATTTTTTATTAAAAAGTTTACGAATTTTTAATTTTCGTTACCAGAAAAATTAATCAGAAGATTTTCCTCGGTGACCTTATTAAGATTACTCCGTCACTGTCTTTGGTAACTTGATACATTATATCAGAGAGAAGCGAAAAATGCAAACTATCAACGCGAATTTTATTCGTGATGATATTTTCCACCATGTAAAATTTCTTGCGTGCGATAAATTTGCTCTATCAACATCACTCTCATCAACTGGTGAGGGAAGACCAGATTCGAAAAACTCCAAACTACATCAGATTTTTCCCTCACTTCTTCCGTCACACCGTACGCACCGCCAATAATTAAAACAATTTCTTTCCCAAAATTAAACTCGCGTGACATAATTTCCGCAATTTGACGATTCTTGAAATTCACTCCGCGCTCATCCAAAAGTATCACAAATTCACGCCCCGTGAATGGCCAGTTAGCCAGATACTCATCAAGTTTTTTCTCTTCCAGAAATTGCCACTTAATATCAAACGGCTTCTTCAAACGCTTTTCGTATTCCGAAATCATTCCCACAATCTCTGGAATATGTTTCTTTCCACCAGCAATAATTTTAATCATACTTCTATCATAAACGATTTTTCGAAAAATAGCATTTTTTAACATATTTCACCTATAAAGTCCACTAAATTTCGCCTTATCTTTCTTGACATTTTATTGAAAAGGCCGTACGATTAGAGTGATATTTATTAAACAGACAGGATGCGAGGTGATGTCTGAATTACCAGAAAAACAAATAAAACGACTCCGTTCTCTTATTCAAGAAGCAGAAACCAATTTGGCCGCCGCCAAAGAACTTTTAATTTCAATGCTCGGAGACGGAGAAACCATTACTACTCCGAGAGAAGTAGTCATTAGCAATAACGAAGGCAAGATTATCGAAGGTGTCTTTGATGGCCAAATCATGATCGACCAAGACGGTAAGAACTACCCGGTTCCAGCCAACTATGCCAGTAAGTCTAAGCTTGTCGAAGGTGATATTATGAAGCTCACCATCACGAAGGAGGGTAAATTCCTCTACAAACAAATCGGACCAGTCGAACGTAAGACCGTAATCGGTACTTTGATTCGCCATGACGACAAATATTTTGTCGAAGTCAATGGTCGCGAATATGAAATTCTTTATGCATCGGTGACCTATTTCCGTCTCAAAGAAGGTTCTCAGGTTTCAGTAGTCATTCCAGCGAACAACGATGACGCCAATTGGGCTGCCGTCGAGGCGTCGCTCTAAATATGACGAAAGCCCTATATCGTAAATACCGCCCACTTAAGCTCGCAGATGTCGTCGGTCAAGACGATACTATTCGTCAGTTACAAACTCAACTCACTAATCAAAAAATTTCTCACGGCTATCTTTTTGTCGGCGCCAGAGGCTGCGGCAAAACTTCGGTAGCCCGTATTTTTGCGCACGAGATTAATCATTTCGACTACCAACTTGAAGATAATTATGTCGACATCATCGAAATTGATGCTGCCGTATTTACCATGGTAGAGAATATTCGTGAACTGCGTGATAAGGCCATGCTCGCCCCAACCACCGGCAAATACAAGGTCTACATCATCGACGAAATTCATATGCTCTCAAAGAACGCTTTTAACGCACTCTTAAAAATTCTCGAGGAACCACCAGAGCACATCGTTTTTATTTTTGCCACTACCAACCCAGAAAAAATTCCCGCCACCATTCTTTCGCGTGTGCAAATTTTTCATTTTAAATTGGCCGACAAATCCGTCATGCAGCCATTCCTCGAAAATATTTGTCAAAAAGAGGGAATCAACATCGAAAAAGACGCTCTTTCATTACTCATCGAACAGGGCGGCGGATCCTTCCGTGATTCCTTATCGATTCTCGATCAGCTAAGTAATCTTCATCCTGATAAATCTACCCTGATTACCACCGAAGAAGTTTCTTCTGCCTTGGGGGTACCCAAGCAAGTTCTCATTCAAGAATTATTAACAAGTTATGAGCAAGAAAATGTCGACCAAATTCGCAGTCTCGTCGAAGAATTAATTAATCAAGGCAACAAAGCCGAGGGAATCGCGACTAGCCTAATCAAAGCCATCGTGCAAAACCCCACCGCCAAAAATCTTCACCTCATCGAAAAACTTTACGCCGTCAACGGCGAATTTGCCAGCGCCAAGCTCATCGTGGCCCTAATCTTAGATCATTTTAAGGCCGCACCGATCACTATTTCCGTACCTTCAGCTCCACAAATTCAGGCCACAAATCCAGAAGTAAATACCCCAGCGCCAGAAGCAATAGACACACAAGAGACCACAGAGTCTCCTATCTCCGAGCCGGCAACCCCAGCGACCCCAGTAAACTCAGCGACCCAAGTAACATCA
>CAUQSJ010000002.1:0-151251 GCA_963520835.1 uncultured Candidatus Saccharibacteria bacterium | reverse complement strand
TAAATACTATTGGTATCGTGAAGAACTTTCACAGATATGCAAGTCATTAGGATTAGAATATAGAGGCACAAAACAGGAACTCAATTATATTATTGAGCAATACTTTAAGGGCAATTTGATTAAAAAATCATCAATAAAAAATGAAAAGAAGCAAGTGGAAAATATTACTTTAGATACACCATTACTTGAATGTGGTTTTTCTTTTAATACAAAGTTCAGAGAATATTTCGCTGTTTTAACAGGTATCTCACCATTTAAATTTACTGCTGATATGGCAACAGTTTGGAGAAAAGTAAAAAGAGAAAATGATTTGAGTTTTACAATTCAAGATATGCTAAAAGTTTATTATGGGAAATCAGATTATGCAAAGTATGATAATTCGGTTTGTCAATGGAATCAATTTTTAAAGGATTTCTATGCAGACGAAAATAGTTGCAACTACTCAAACAAATTAAAAGTAGCTTCTATTCTTTGGAAAGAAGTCAGAAATTCAAGAAATGAAAAAAATTATTCAAAGAATCTTTTGACTGAATATGCCGATAAAATAAAAGAGTATTGCAAGTAGGATAATTTTGGCTTGCTAAACTAACAATTCAATAAAAGCTAACACGAAAGCAGTAAATCAAAAAAGTTTGCTGTTTTTTCTTTGCTTAAAAACGGAAAGGAGGACACATGGAAGAAGAAAAAAGAGTAATAAAAGAACCACAACATAAACAGTTAATAATGGATATTGGAAAAACAAAATACACCGTAAACTTACATTTCAAGCAAGGTACAGGGGAAACATACAAGGATAAAATACTAAAGCTAATCAAGAGAGAAACGGAGAAGATATAAATTTATCAAAAAAATTTTGTTTATGTCCTTGACAAATCTTCCCAAAAGGTTCGCCTCCCTCGAAAAATAATCAAACACAAAAAACGACCCATAGGGTCTTTTCCATGTTTGGTGATCTCTGCGGGAGGTTGTCATTTGCTACGCAAATGCCAAAACCTTCGGTGCGAACCCCTGGGTTCGCCTCCGGCAAATATCATAAATAAAAAAACCACCTCACGGTGCTTTTTATATTTATGGTGATCTCTGCGGGAGTCGAACCCGCGTTGACGGGATGAAAACCCGTTGTACTAACCGTTATACTAAGAGACCAATTTCAAAATGTACCTTTCTATTATAACAGATTTAAAAAAATCGGCAACTCCTATTTTTATAAAAATCCATCTTTTCACGGCTCGGTATTGGATCAGGTTAATTTATTAATTTTTTCAGGCTCAAAACCTGGCTAAATTTATTCCTCGACCTTTTGACAGCTCAAAATCGGATCCGTCGTATAATCAGTTTTCCCAAATGGTGCATGAGGCTTAAACGTCACCGAAGATAAATCCTTATTGCAAGTCAATTTCTTGTGCTCAAAATAGATGCGCTTGTCCAGATTATTTTCGTCGCTATAGCTTAGCAGTCTACGCAACTTCACCATTGGAAACCCAGTTTTTAGATATGGCTTAAATACAAATTCCGCACCCTTGGCGGTCATTTCATCCTTATGACTATTCACAAAATTATCATAGAAAAAATCCTCATAGTAACTTTTGGCTAATTCTTGAAATTGTTTTTCCGCCAAAGCTTCGGCCGTCACATTTTTCTTCACCATCAAAGAAAACCCCACACTACAAACCGAAATCAGGACCACCACGATCATCAGTCCACGAATAATTTTCGAACTCAGAGTTTCCAGACGAATTTGATTGGAGAGTTTTTTGAAGTTAGGACTAAGTTTGGTCGCGTTCCTTTTGTGTTTGCGTTTGGCGCCACGGGGATCGATATTCATAGCTAAATTATAGCATAAGAATTTTCATTTTCGAACGGAGGGAATTATAATATAAACATGAATACGAAAAGTCTCACCATAGAAAATGAAGCCGCTGTGATTGACTTTGCGGAAAATTTGATGCGCGAGATTTTGCAATCAGAAGACGCCTTGCCTTGCGTGATTGAGTTAGTTGGTGACGTCGGTGCCGGTAAAACTACTTTCACTAAGGGACTCGCTCGCGGCCTTGAAATCACCGAAGAGATTACTTCGCCGACTTTCACTATTTCAAAAGTTTATGAAAATTCGCGTGGTCAGAAACTTGTGCACTACGATTTTTATCGCTTAGAAAATCCCGGTATCATGGTGGAAGATCTGTTTGAAAACCTACAGGATCCACACACGGTTACGGTAATTGAATGGGCAGATACGGTCAGTGAAATTCTTCCTGCCAATCATTTGCGTCTCGAAATTCTCATTAATGATGACGGTAGCCGCACCCTTAATCTAACCAAAAATCTTACTTCGGAGCATTAACATGAAACTCTATCTCGATACTTCTACTGAAAATACTATTCTCAGGCTCGACGAAAAAGAATATTCTGCTCCCCTCAAAAATCAATTAGCCGAGCAAATTTTCACCTTCATCCATGATAAACTTCTCGAAAATCAGGCCGACTGGACCGATCTTACGGAAATCACTTTCTTTACTGGACCAGGTTCCTTCACCGGACTCCGCATCGGTGCTGCCGTAGTTAATACTCTGGCTGATCAGTTGCAAATTCCTTTGAAAAATCAGGACGGGGAAGTGGTGCCGATTACTCTGCCTAACTACGGTCGACCGGCCAATATTACTCCTTCCAAAAAATAAATCTCCCACTCCGCCACGCATTTCGCTTGTGTTATAATATATAGTATAAGGAAATTCATGGATCAAGATCTTCATCAAAATCAAAATAATCAAAAACCTCAAACCATTGGCGGTGTTACTTTTTCTGCTGGCCTTTCACATCCTGTAACTCCTCAGGTCAGCCCAGGTTCTAATCAGCCAAGTTTCGCTAAGCCAGCTTCCGAGCAGTCGAATATTACCACCCCTCAGCCTACTATCCCTAGTCCAGCTGATCTCTTTAATAATAATTCTGCCGCTTTTTCTGCTCCTCAGTCCAACCCTGCGGCTGCTCCAGTTGCTGAAACCCCAGCTAATGCCTATCAATCAAATAACTACACATCACCAGCCGCTTCTGCTGAGCAAATTTTTGCTGCTGATACTACAAATAATTTTTATACCAACGATAATTCCAATCCTTTTGGTGAAAATGGCTTCACTCAAGCTGCCCGTAGTGGCAACCCGAACTCTAACCAGAGTATGATTAATCAATCCATCCAAAATGCCGCCATGCTAAATCAAGCTACCGAAGCTCAGAAAAATCCAGGTCAAGAAGTAAATAACGGTCCCGAAATTGTTTATAATCAGCTCAATGTTCCAGTTGCTTCGCCAACTCATTTTGAAGAAAAATTCACCGTCGTCGATCCAAATGCTTCCGCAGACAAATCTGCCGAGGCTGCCAAGGCTGAAAAAGAAGCCAAGGAAAAAGATCCGCGCACTATCGCCATGAAAGCCCTGAAGAAAATGACTACCATGGCCATGGTTTTTGGTATTCTCAGCGTGCTCTTCCTCGTTTTAAACTTAATTGGTTTGGTTTACGGTATTTCCCAGGGTGATAAAATCACTACTGCGAATAATACCATTAAGAACCAAGCTCAAATCATCGCTGCTGTCGAGGAATCTTCGGGTGTCGCGAAAATTTCTACCCCAGCTGACGTGCCAGTTTACAAAACTACTCTCGGTTACATTTATCTTTCCGACTGGAATATCAAATTGAAAGTCCCAGATAATATTTCCACCATGAGCTATGTCTTAAATACTTACGAATATCGCAATTCAATTTGTTTCAATGGCATCCAAAAAGGTGTCCAAGCAAAACAGGAATTTGCTGATCCGGCCAAAAATCTCGGCAAGCAAGGCTGTCTCGTGCGTGTGCCAGTTTCCGAAGGTGATTTTGAAGCTTCTACCGGTAAACGTTTTGGCACCAAGGTCACGACTTACAAGGATTATAATTTCTTCTACACTGACCCAACCGTCAGTAGTAAGGATGGTGCGGAGCTCGGTCTTGAAACCGCTTCCAATCAAATCATTCGCAATATGATTTTTGCTCTCGAAACCTACGAATAAGAGCGGTCTTTATGATAAAATCAAAACAGGGGGATTTTGATTTATTAAATAATTTTGTTAATTTTGTAAAACTGCCGGTATGATGAAGATATTGGCGTCGACAAATAGAAAGTGAAGTCAAATGTTTATTCCGATAGCACTCAGTATTATTGCTGGTATTGTTTGTGGTTCCGGTTTTGTCCTGGTCTATAACAAAAAGAACGAATCTGGTGGCAAGGCTAAGGCCGAAGATCTCATTCGCAAAGCCAAAAATGAGGCTGCTGATATTGTTCTTAAAGCTAAAAAAGAAGCTGGCAGCATTGCCGATAAATCTCAACAAGAAGAAGAGGCTCGCCGCAAAGATTGGCGCCAAACCGAGAAGCGTCTCTCTGAGCGTGAAACCTCACTCGATAATCGTTTTGATCAATTAGAAAAACGTTCTGAAAAATTAACCAACAAAGAACGTGAGATTGATGATTTGAAGCTTGAAATTCATCAAATTCGCGACAAACAGCAAGAAAAGTTGGAAAAAATTGCTGGCCTCACCAAGCTTGATGCCAAAGAAAAGCTGATTAAGATGACCGAAAAAGATATCAAGGATGATCTCGTCGGATTGATTACCAAGGAGCAAAAAGAGCTTCGTCGCGATATTGATGAAACCGCTCAGGCGCTATTAGTTACCGCTATGGAACGCATGTCTTCCGAAGTTACTGCTGACCGTACCGTCACGGCTTTGAAATTGCTAGATGATGAAATGAAGGGTCGCATCATCGGTAAGGAAGGTCGTAATATTCAGGCTCTTCAGCGTGCTACCGGTGTGGATATTATGGTTGATGATACTCCTGGTATGGTGGTGCTTTCTTCCTTCGATCCGATTCGTCGCCAAGTCGCACGTTACGCTTTGGAGCGTTTGATGAAAGATGGCCGTATCAATCCATCCAGTATCGAAGATGCCGTCGCTAAGGCTGAACGCGAAATTGAAAAAGAAGTTGTGCGTGCCGGTGAAGATGCTGCTCGTGAAGTCGGCGTGATTGGTATTCCGCACGAAATTTTACACTTGCTCGGTGAGCTCAAATTCCGTACTTCCTATGGTCAAAATGTTTTGCTTCACTCGATTGAAATGGCCCATATGGCTGGTATGATTGCTGAAGAAATTGGTGCTGACGTGCGTGTCGCTAAGACTGCCACTTTGCTTCACGATGTTGGTAAAGCCGTCACTCATAAAATTGAAGGTAAGCACGCTGAGATTGGTGCTGAGCTAGCGAAAAAATACGGTCTTTCTGATCGCGTAACTCACGCTATTGCTGCTCATCATAACGATATCGAGCCAACCACCGTCGAGGCTATTATTGTGAAGATTGTTGATGCGATTTCCGCTGCTCGTCCAGGCGCCCGCAATATTTCCGCCGAGAACTTTGCTGAACGCATGAAAGAGCTAGAAAATATCGCTACCGGCTTCAATGGCATCGATAAGGCTTACGCCATTTCCGCTGGTCGTGAAATTCGTGTGATTGTCGAACCAAAACAAATCGACGACCTCACTGCCTTGAAACTGGCCCGTGATATCGCCGAAAAAATCGAAGCTACCATGAGCTACCCAGGTGTGATCAAAGTCAATGTAATTCGTGAAACTCGCGCCATCGAATACGCCAAATAATCTCAAGAATAAATTAAGAAAAATAACCCACATTCCACGGGTTATTTTTTATTTGCCATAAGCACTTTTCTATAATATAATGCAGATAACGGGGAAGAAAATCAAAACTGTAAAATAAAAAGGAAAATATGGCACAAACAAAAATATCAAAGCCGCAATCTAGTAGCGATAAAAAGCTCCATATTGCCGTGATTGTTTGCATTGTCTTAGTAATCGCAAGCTTCATTGGTAATATTCTGTTAATAAGGTATTCATTTGAAATATCAAATAACGAATTCCATAGACATGTAAATCTAGTTCAATCGCGCCTTCGCGAAGTAAATCTTCGTGTTCAAAATGATCCTAAAAATGAAAAAGAAATAGAAAGACTTAACGATATAAATACAAACCATCGTTAATTAAGGGAATAATATGGCACAAGTAAAAACATCAAAATCGCAATCTAGCAGTGATAATAAACTTTTTATTGCTGTAATAATTTGTATTGGGCTAGTCGTCGCAGGCTTCATCGGCAGCTTTATAATGATTGACAAGTCATTTGTTGATGCAAATATTGAATATCAGAGACATTTCGGTCGGATTCAATTTCGTATTCGTGAAATAAACTTACGTCTTCAAAATGATCCTAAAAATGAGGAAGAAATCGAGATGCTTAACGATACAGTTGAGAATGATAAATAGTTATTTATAATTAAAAGACTGAATTTGCTTCAGTCTTTTTTGTTGATGTGATATTATTAAGTTAGAAACTGTTTACGTTTAGTTCTTTTTAGAAAGCGAGGTAGCTTATGTTTAGAAAGCTAAGAAGTATCATTTTTGCCACTTTCTTATTTACACTCACTGCGATGCCTATGACTTCATTGGCGACATCAGGATCAATTACGGATTATACTCCAAGTGGGTATATAGCCGGTGTATGGGTAGAAGTTTATGGCGGTGAATCTGGATGGGCGACTTTAAGATTTTATGGTAGTCGTCAATCTGCGGCATGGTATTACGATACCGATGGACTCCCGTTCTGTCTTCATATTGGAATTGGCGGAAGCCCTCAAAATTGGGCTCATAATATTCATACAGATGATTTTATCGATGATGGTAAACGTTTTTGTATTGATGTGATCTATACAAGAGGTAGTTATTCCAATCGGTCGTTTATTACTAGGAGAAGACGTTGCTGATTAATGAGTATTTCGCTTTTTCAATCCCGAGCATGATTTAAAACTGCTCAATAAACAAGAATAAGGATAACATTATGGGACAAATAAAAGCCGTAAAACCACAGTCTAAAACACATATTTTAAAAATTGTTGCCGTTGTAGTGGCTTTTATTATGTGGGGGGTAACACTTTATATGAATTTTTATATATCGCAAAGCATTTCCATGTTAATGGAATTAGAACAATCACATTTTGGTTCGATTCTTCGCAATACTGATATGATTAATGCTAAAGTTACAAATGATGAAGAATCTCGTCAGTGGCTGAAAGACATGTACGATATCGACTATAAGAAAAATTAATTACCTATAATTCAAAAAAAGACTGGAATTATTCCAGTCTTTTGTTATTTGGTAGATATAATTTCATGGTCTGGGTGACCAGATTTGAACTGGCGACCTCGCAGTCCCGAACCGCGCGCGCTACCAACTGCGCCACACCCAGATATGTTTATCTTACCACGAAAACACAAGATTATCGCAATTATGTTATAATATCAAACGATATGAGTAAACTATATAAAAGAACTAAAATTTTGGCTACCGTCGGTCCAGCCGTCTTCACTGAAGAAAAAATCGCCGACTTAGTCATGGCAGGCGTTAACTGCTGCCGCCTCAACTTCTCTCACGGAAGTTACGAAGAACGCGATGAGCAAATCGCTTGGATTAAAAAAGCTGCTGAGAAAAAAGGTCGCTCTGTCGCCATTCTCCAGGATCTTCAAGGTCCAAAAATTCGCCTTGGTATCATCAAAGATAATCATTACGAAGTTAAACCAGGTGACGAATTGATTCTCGATTATGCCGTTACTGAACACGACGGTTCGAATCTTCTTCCAGTTCAGTACAATCTTGCTGAGCGCATGAAAGTTGGTGAGCCTCTCTTCATCTTCGATGGTAAAATTCGTTCTACTGTTACGGAAATCGTTAGCGGTACCGCTATCAAGGTTAAGGTTGAAAACGAAGGCACGATTATGAGCCGCAAGGGTCTTAACCTCCCAGATACCGACTTCGGTGGTGATGTGATTACTGAAAAAGATATGGCCGATATTGAGTTCGGTGCCACTCGTGACTTTGATTATGTGGCCATGAGCTTCATTCAAAGTGCAGATGACGTCGAAAGACTTCGTCAAATCTTGGTTTCTCTCGGTTCTACTGCTCAAATTATCGCTAAAATCGAAACTAAAAAAGCTATCGAAACTGATGAAAAAATGGAAGCTATCGTTCAGGCTGCCGATGGTATTATGGTCGCCCGTGGTGACATGGCTGTCGAAGCTGGTAATGAAGTTGTCCCTATCGTTCAGCGTAAATTAATTAGCCTTTGCCGTAAGCACGGTAAACTCTGTGTCGTGGCTACCCAGATGCTCGGCTCTATGGTCGATAATCCAAGTCCATCTCGCGCTGAAGTTTCTGACGTTGCCAACGCTGTAATCCAGGGTGCTGACGCCGTCATGCTTTCCGATGAAACTGCCAACGGTAAGTACCCAATCGAAGCCGTGAAGCAAATGAAGCAAATTATTCTTTACACTCAGAACCATTCCAAGGTCGACCCAATTGACCAAGATGTCACGGGTGAAAATCGTGAATATAACGCTGTAGCTAATGCCGCCGTCAGTCTTGCTGAAAAAATTCATGCTGATGTCATCGTCTGTGAGACTGCCTCTGGTGCTACTGCGGTTTCAATTTCCGCTGAACGTCCAAATCTCCCAATCATCTCTGTGACTTCGAACAAGCGTGTGGCTAGCCAATTGGCTTTGAATTATGCTAACGCCAGCTTCGAGCGTCCATTCTCTGAGAATTATGGCATCGATCTCGTTCAAGAACTCAAGGCTTCTGGCTACATCAATACCAAGCCAGGTGAAGACAAAGTACTCGCTGTGATTGTTTCTGGTCAACCAAACGTCATTGGTGGTACGGACACTATTCAAATTCGTAGCATTTAGTACTAAGCTTTAGCACGATTAGAAGATTGCGGTATAATTAAAACATGTATCGCAATCTTCATTTTTTGCACCCCGAACACCAAACCGTTTTACTTCGCACGGATTATAATGTGCCGCTCGAAAATGGTCTGATTCAAAATAATTTACGCATCGAAAAATCTCTTCCCACTATCCAGTATCTTCTAGATCATCATGTTAAAAAACTGGTAATCATTTCTCATCTCGGTCGTCCAGAGGGAAAGGTCATGCCGGAATTTTCTTTACGACCGGTCGCCGCTGAGCTTTCTCATTTATTGCAACGCGAAGTCTTTTTTGCACCCGAAACTACCGGTGAGGCTACCAAGCAATTAATCTCTGAGGCCCCAGAAGGTGCGGTGATTTTATTAGAAAATCTACGTTTTCATCCCGGCGAGGAAGATAATTCGTTAGATTACGCTCAGGCCATTTTTGATACTGTTCAGCCAGATTGTTTTGTTCAGGACGGTTTCGGTGTTTTACATCGCGCCCACGCTTCCACTGATGCCTTGCCGCGTCTCTTACCGAGCGCCATGGGTTTACTCGTCGAGCAAGAAATTGAGAATCTAAAAAAGGTACAAGAAAATCCGCTTCACCCTGTACTGCTAATCATTGGTGGGGCTAAGGTCAAGGACAAATCTCCTCTCATCGAACATTTTGCTTCGCTTTCTGATTATATTTATGTTGGTGGTAAAATCGCTGCCGATGGATTCACTTCAGATTTACCCCAGATTACTGTTGCCTCAGATTTCACTGAGGATGAATCCGGCGCTAAACTCGATATCGGTCCGAAATCACTCGATCAGCTAATCGACCTCGTACTAAAATCTCGTACCATTATTTGGAATGGCACTCTCGGTCTTACCGAAAAACCACCGTTTGATTTTGCTTCCAGAGTAGTCGCTGAGGCGATTGGGGCTAAAAACCCAGCAGAAAATCTCTCTGTAATTTGTGGTGGTGATACTACGGGCTTCGTAGAAAACCTCTTACAAAACCGATATTCCGACCAGCCCCCACTCAATTTTTCTTTAGTTTCCACCGGTGGTGGCGCTAGTCTCGAATTCTTAATTCATGGCACTCTCCCAGGTCTTGAGGTTCTGAAATCTGCCTAAGCTAAAATCCGCCTCTGTTAGTTTTGTAATAATTACCTGAACCTGTCTTGGAACTGGAAATAATTAGCACTCATCGCTTGACAGTGCTAATATTTGCTATACAATAGAATTATGCAAGATGAATTTACTGAAATAATGAATAAATTGACCGAGAATGCTCGTTTTGCGCTTCAGAAATCCGATTATTATGCCAAGCGTTATAATAACGGCTACATGAGCACCGAACATCTGCTTCTCGGTATTCTTTCGCAGGATACTTCCACCGGTGCGCGCTTCCTCGCTGATGAGGATGTGAATCTCGACCAAGTTGAAAAATTGATGAACCATACCGCCATCGAAGTTCCAGGGGCGGATATGGCCATGATGTCACTTTCAGAAGCCGCTGTTTTGACTCTGCGCCTCGCTTCCAACTTTGTGAAAGAGCAGGGGATTAAATTAATTGGTACCGAGCACCTACTTTACGCTCTAATTCGCCAGCCAAACTCCCGCGCCAGTTTGATTCTCCAGGGTCTCAATATTGACCTCACCGAATTATCGAAAACCATTGAAGAATTTGCCGAAAAACAGGCCGAAGAAGCCAAGATTGATCAAAAGAAAAACGACTTTAAGCGTAAGCGTCCGCTCAAGTGGCTCACGAAATACGGCGTGGATCTTACCGAATTGGCTCGCCAGGGTCGTCTCGATACTGTGATTGGTCGTGATCGTGAAATTGAACGCGCTCTCACCGTGCTTTCTCGTCGCACCAAGTCCAACCCTGTACTAATCGGTGAGGCTGGTGTGGGTAAGACCGCCATTGTCGAAGGTCTCGCCACTCGTATCGCCAAAAATGAGGTACCAGGTAATTTGATTGGCAAGAAAATTTATCAAATCGACCTCAGTTCTGTGGTCGCCGGTACCAAATTCCGTGGTGATTTCGAAGAACGCATTAAGGGTATCATCGACGAAGCCATTGAAAGTAAGGATCTTATTCTCTTTATCGACGAAATTCATCTCTTGACTGGCGCCGGTTCCTCTGAGGGTAGCCTGGATGCCGCGAATATCTTGAAGCCAGCTCTCGCACGTGGTTTGATTCATCTGATTGGTGCTTCTACCATGGACGAATATCGCAAGTCAATCGAAAAAGACAAGGCTCTAGCACGTCGTTTCCAAACCGTTATCGTCGAGGAACCTTCCGATGCGATTACGGTGCGTATTTTGAAGGGAATTAAATCTCATTATGAAAAACATCATGGCGTGGTGATTCCGGATAAGATTATCGAAACCGCCGTCAGTATGTCCAAGCGCTATATCAACGATCGCTATATGCCGGACAAGGTAATCGACGTGATTGATGAAGCGAGTGCCATTGCCAAAGTAGCCGCTGATAAAAGTGGTAGCGGCGAATATAAAAAATTAAAAATCGAGCGTGAATCTCTTCAGCAAAAAATTGAAGATAGTGCTGAGGCTGAAAATTTCGAAAAAGCCGCTCTCTATAAAACTCGTCTCGCCAAATTAGAAGAAAAAATCAAATCACTCGAGCAGGCTGGTGTAGATGAAAATGTTTCACCAGTGCTCACCGAAGAAAATCTTGCCGAAGCCATTTCTCTCAAAACCGGCATCCCAGTTTCCAAAGTGCACGGTAGTGAATTGAAGGTTCTTTCGAAATTAGAAGCGCATCTCGATAAGGCTATCATCGGCCAAGATGAAGCAATTCATGACGTGGCTAAGGCTATTCGCCGTGGTCGTTCCGGTATTAGTGATCCTAGACGTCCGATTGGCTCCTTCCTCTTTATGGGGCCAACTGGTGTGGGCAAAACCGAGCTTGCTCGGGTGATTGCCCGCGAAGTTTTTGGTGGTGAGAATGCTTTGATTAAAATCGATATGTCGGAGTTTGGCGAAAAACACAACGTTTCTCGCCTAGTCGGTGCGCCAGCTGGTTATGTTGGCTATGATGATGGTGGTAAATTGACCGAATCGGTGCGTCGTCATCCATATTCCGTCGTACTCTTTGATGAGATTGAAAAAGCTCACCCAGATGTCTTTAATATGCTGTTGCAAATTCTTGAAGACGGCGTTCTCACCGATGGTCAGGGTAATCGTGTGAAGTTTAATAACACTATCGTGATTCTGACTTCCAACCTCGGTTCCGACGAAATGTATAACGATCAGACTTTCGGTTTCTCTAGTCATCAAAAAACCAAGGACCAATTTATCACTGAAGACTACGAAGCCAGTAAAAATGCCGCGATGAAAGCTTTGAAGAAATCTATGCGTCCAGAGCTCATTAACCGTCTCGATGCTATTGAAGTCTTCCATGCGCTTTCTCGTAAGCAAGTCGAAGAAATCTTTGACAATATGATTGAAGATTTGAAAAAGCGTCTTGCTGAAAAAGCTATCGGCTTGAAACTTGACGCCAAAGTCCGTGACTTCCTTATCGAAAAAGGTTTTGATCCTAAAAATGGTGCCAGGCCATTACGCCGAGCTATCGAAGATAATTTGGAAACCTTACTCTCTGACGCGATTATTGCGGAAGAAATTTTGCCAGGACAAATCGCCCAAATTAGCCTAAAAGGTGATAAGCTTAAATTAAAGATCGAAAGCACTGAAAAATAATATGGAAAATTCACCGTCAGAAGTCTCCGTTCAGTCTCGTCGGCGCAGTCCGGCGCTCGCCGACTTGCTTAGCGGACTTGTGATTTTTGGTACACTTTTCGCTGGTGCTTTTGCCTTTATCTGTTTGCAAGATGATATTAAGGGGTACGATTTTCAAATTTCTGACACCTTGAAGCCTTATGTCCAGAAGCTTGATCTTACGGAAAAAGCTTCGAAAACCTTGCTTGCCACCCATCCCGCCTTACAGGAAAAACAGGCCTTCAATCAGAGCTGCCATTCCCATAGCCACGAAGTTTACGTCCTAGGTTGTTATGTCCATGATAATGATCGTATTTATCTCTATCATGTCGAATCGAACGACCTCCCAGGGGTAATCGAGGTGACTACGGCCCACGAAATGCTCCATGCTGCTTATCAGCGTGTCCCCTTCTGGGAAAAAGATCGCCTGAATGAGGAAATCAAAAAAGCTTACGATAGGCTTCCATTAGATCATGAAATCCGCACCTCGATCAAGAGTTATTCTGAGGACGATTTTTATGATGAATTGCATTCAAGACTCGGTACCGAGGTGGCAGATCTGTCAGATTTTCTCGAAAAACATTATGCCGCCTATTTTCAGCATCGTCAGACTATCACGGATTTTAATCAGCAATATCACTCTGTTTTTCAAATGCTTAACGACAAACTCACTTCACTTAAATCTGAAATCGACGCCAAGCAGGCTACTATTAATCAGCAAACTGAGGCCTACAATAATGAAACCAATGCCCTAAATCAATTAATCCTGGATTTTAATCGACGCGTCGAATCCGGTCAAATCTCTGGTTGGCGTTATCAAAACGAACGCGCTACTCTGGAAGCACGTATCAGTCGTCATGAGGCTACTTATCAGAGTATCCAGCAATCCATCGACGCCATTAACCAGCAAATTACCGAATACAATAATCATGTACTTTTCGAAAATCAGCTAATGAACCAGATTAATTCCAACGCCGTTTCTAACAACCTCGAATCTCAAAAATAAGGAAAGGAAAATTCTATGCAAACTAATTCAAATCCCAACGACTACCTCGTCCCGACCGTCATTGAAACCACCAATCGTGGCGAGCGCTCTTATGATATTTACTCCAGACTCTTAAATGACCGCATTATCTTTCTCGGTGAGGACGTCAATGCTCACACCGCCAATCTCGTAGTGGCTCAGCTCCTCTTTCTCGCCCATGAAGATCCAAAGAAAGATATTAAACTTTATATCAATTCTCCAGGCGGCTCGGTTTATGATGGCCTCGCCATTATTGACACCATGAATTATATCGAGCCGGATGTCCAAACTATCGGTATCGGTCTTCAGGCCTCTATGGGTGCCATGTTGCTCAGCTGTGGTGCTAAGGGTAAGCGTTTTGCCTTGCCGAATGCCCGCGTGATGATTCATCAACCAAGTTCTGGTACTCAGGGTAAGATTACCGATCAGGAAATTATGCTCAAAGAAGGTATTTTCTTGAAGAAACGCCTCGCTGAAATTCTCGCTAAAAATACTGGCAAGAAGGTTGATCAAATTATTAAAGATATGGATCGTGATAACTGGATGTCTGCTGATGACGCTAAAGATTACGGTATCATCGACGAAGTCATCGCTAAATAATTTTAGCTTACAAAACGCCTGCGCTTGCAGGTGTTTTTTATGGATCTTTTAAAATCGATGCATCAAAGAATGGGTAATCGCGGCCGCCAAAGCATCTGCCGCATCATCCGGTTTTGGTACGCTAGTTAAATCCAGATGCAGTTTCACCATTTCCTGCATCTGTTTTTTATCAGCTGAGCCATAACCGGTCATGGTCTTTTTGATTTCGTTTGGTGTATATTCGAAGGTTGGTAATTCGTGTTGTTTGCAAACCAAAAGCACCACCCCTCTGGCTTCTGCCACCGAAATACCCGTCGTTATATTTTTGGTGAAGAAAAGTTTTTCGATACTCACGCAATCCGGCTTGTTTAATTTAATAATCTCATGCATCGATTCATAAATATCGAGCAAGCGCTCTGAGAGTGGAGTATGTGGCGGCGTGGCAATTACGCCGTTATCGATCATTTTGGCGCGGCCAGTCTGTTTTACTTCGATTACACCAAAACCGCAAATCCCTGTACCTGGGTCAATTCCTAAAATTCTCATCTATCTCTACTCGTTCACATATTTAATTAAAGTGGTGCGTAAATCTTTCACTGGAATCACGAATTTATCATGAATTGTCGCGGGTGCAATTGCGTGCTTAAAGCCCAATTTTTTTGCTTCACCGATTCTTTGATCTGGTCGAAAAGCCGAGCGGATTTCTCCACCCAGACCCACCTCGCCGAACACTACATATTCTTCACTGAGTTTGCGTCCTGCCGCTGCCGAAGCAATCGCAAGGCATACTGCGAGATCGGCAGCCGAATCCTTAATTTTAATCCCGCCCACCACGTTTAAGAAAATATCTTTATCATCTAATTTTAGTTTAGTGCGTTGCTCAATCACCGCAATTAATAAATTCAAACGATTTAAGTCAAAACCCGAAGCCGCACGTTTTGGATAACCAAAATTCGTGGTCGAAACTAAGGCCTGAATTTCTACCAGCAGTGGCCTGGTACCTTCTAGAGTTGCTAAAATAATTGATCCATCCGTGTTTTGCCTCTCTGCTAGTAGGGCCGCCGAAGGATTTTGTACTTCCTGTAAACCCTTTTCCGTCATCTCGAAAATCGCCGCCTCACTGGTCGAACCGAAACGGTTTTTAACGGCACGAATAGTCTTAAAACCACCATAGCGATCGCCCTCAAAATTTAGTACTACATCCACTAGGTGTTCCAAAACTTTCGGTCCCGCCAAGGTACCCTCTTTCGTCACATGTCCCACAATAATCACCGCTGTATCGGTCTTTTTTGCGGCTTGAATGATCAGATTGCCAGCATTGGTAATTTGTGAAACCGTCCCCGGCGCCGAAGAAATTTCGTTAATTGCTAGAGTCTGGATCGAGTCTACGATCACTAACTCGAATTCACCGTCCGAAATCGTCTTCGCGATGTCATTACCAGAAGTCGAAGCCGCAAAGCTTAAAGTTTCTGAATTTGCGCCTAATCTCACCGCTCGCATTTTGACTTGTCCAGCCGATTCCTCGCCAGAAACATAGAGCACTTTGTGGCCATTGGCAATCTTCGCGCAAATCTGCATTAAGATTGTCGACTTACCAATGCCCGGTTGCCCAGCAAAGAGAATCACTGAACCGCGCAAAATCCCCCCGCCCAATACTTCATTTAGGGAACCAAACTCAGTTTTCAGTCGCTCTTTTTCATCCGAAGCGGCGATTTCCTTAATACTAGAAAAACTCAAAGTTTTGCCGCTGCTCTTAGCTTGCGCCAGAGCAAATTTGCCCGCACTTGAACTATCCTCAACTACTAAATCCTCCACGATGGTATTCCACGCATCGCAGTTGTTACAGTGTCCAGCCCACTTGCTATAGCGCGCGCCACAGTTTTGACAGACATATTGTTTAGTAGCTTTCATATTGAAATTATATCAATCTCTCGGCGAAAACCCAAAATTCCATGTATAATGGGAGTATGAATAAAACAGTCAAAAAATCTGGTTTCACTCTTATTGAACTCGTGGTGGTTTTAGTTTTTGTTTCCATCGCCCTAGTTCTTTTCTTCTTGCAGAAGCAAAATCTCGACGCCATGCATCGTGACGAGCAACGTAAGGAAGCGATTAATGCTATGTATTATGCCCTCGAAGAAGGTTTTTATGCCAAGAATGGCTATTATCCGGAAACCATTACCGATGAAAATCTCACGGTTATGGACCCTAAATTATTCACCGACCCGAATGGTGTTTATATTAATGGTGAAGGTGGCTCGCTTAATTACATTTCCGCTGATTGTAATAATGGTAAATGTCGGGAATACACTCTTCGCGCTAGATTAGAAAAAGAAGACGACTACATCAAGAAAAACCGTCACAACTAAATTTGAGAATGTCGCATGCCTTTTGTCGGACCGCTCAATTAAAGAATGCCGCATACCCCATTCCGGAGACGCTCTAGGCCGCTCGGCCAAGCTTATGCTCCGTCAGAGGTAAGCGGCATTCTCTTTTTTAGCAACTAAACGCCTATTTGCTTTTTTGTAAAACTTTGAAGTTGCGTGCGATTTATTTTATTGCATAAAAAATGAAGCCTATTTGCTTTTAATAAAAACTTTGAAATTACATGCGGTTTATTATAGTTTAAAAATCAGAAAGCCCACTTGTTATTTTGAAAACCATAAGCTTGGCCGAGCGGCCTAGAGCGTGTTTTCAAAAAATAAGTGGGTTTCTGATTTACTGTATTTTAGTAATTAATTGCACGCAATTCAAAGTAGGCTCTTGGATGTGCACACACTGGGCAAACCTCAGGTGCATCATTACCTACGAAGGTGTAACCACAGTTACGACACTTCCAGACGGTAACTTTTTCAGACTTAAACACTACATCGTCATCGATGTTCTTAATCAATTTGCGGTAGCGTTCTTCGTGTTCTTTTTCAATTGCCCCGACGCCATCGAATTTATCAGCGATTTCGTCAAAACCTTCTTCACGGGCGATACGAGCGAACTCTTTGTACATATCAGTCCATTCGTAGTCTTCACCAGCAGCTGCAATCTCAAGATTAGTCCTCGTATCAGCTACAGCGCCATCATTGAGGTACTTGTACCAAAGCTTAGCGTGTTCTTTCTCATTGTCAGAAGTTTCGTTGAAAATTTCAGCAATCTGCTCATAGCCATCCTTTTTTGCACGAGAAGCAAAGAACTGGTATTTCACACGAGCTTGAGATTCTCCAGCGAAAGCGGTTTTTAGATTATCATAGGTCTTACTATTTTTAAAAATGGATTTATCAATATCAGACATTTAACTCCTTTCTTAATGGTATAATCTATTATAACGCATTTAAGCAAAAGACGGAGGATTATGGCAATCGAGCGAGTTATCGACAATATATCGCACGAGGAGGATCAGGAAGAGCAAGCAGTAGAAGTCAGTCTTCGCCCAACTAATTTTGCCGAGTATATCGGCCAGGAGCGCTTGAAAAAGAATCTGAAAATCGCTATCGCGGCAGTAAAAAAACGTAATGATGGGACTACTTTGGACCACGTCCTACTTTATGGTCCACCAGGTCTCGGTAAAACTACCATGGCTAATGTCATCGCCCACGAACTTGGCTCCAATCTACGTGTCACCTCTGGTCCAGCTATCGAGCGTGCCGGTGATCTCGCCTCTATTCTGACTAATCTTCAAAATGGCGACGTGCTATTTATTGATGAAATCCATCGTCTGCGTCGCGCTGTCGAGGAGATTCTTTATTCCGCCATGGAAGATTACAAACTCGACATCGTGATTGGTAAGGGTCCGGCCGCTCGTTCGGTGCGTCTCGATCTGCCACACTTCACCGTAATCGGCGCGACTACCCGTACTGGTTCGTTAGCCGGGCCGCTTCGTGATCGCTTTGGGATTACACATCGTCTCGAATATTACAACGAATCGGAAATCGGTCAAATTATTGCTCGTACCGCCAATATTCTCGGTACGGAAATTTCCGAAGAAGCTACTGCCACTCTGGCCGCCCGCTCTCGTCTCACACCGCGTATCGCTAATCGTCTGATGAAGCGCGTACGGGATTTTGCTGATGTTCATGGTGATGGCTCGGTCGACCTGGATATCGCTATGCAGGCACTTGGGCTTATGGAAATTGACTCCCTTGGCCTTGACCCGGCTGACCGTAATATGTTGCAATTAATGCTCGATAATTATGGTAATCGCCCAGTCGGCCTCACGACCATTGCCGCCCTCACCGGTGATGAAGCTACCACGATCGAAGATTATTACGAGCCATTTTTGATTCAACTTGGCTTCATCGAAAAGACTCCACGTGGTCGCATCGTCACTGAAAAAGCCAAGCGCCACCTCGCTTCTCTCTAATTACCTGAAAATATGTTATAATATAACTAATTTAACAGGGAAGCGTATGAAGCAGAAAAACTATAATCCAAAATTGGGCATTTCTCTTGAGGCTGGCGAGCGAATTGTTCTCGAAATTAAACGTACTAAAATTATTCCAATTTTAATCTTTGCCGGGGCTTGTCTAGCCAGTATTTTGCTTTTTGCTCTCTATATTTTGATTAATGCGGGAAATTCCTTCGTCTTCGCCCTCGATACTAATGGGCGTGCTTTCTTCCTCTTGGTTATCGCGATTGTGCTTGGTACAGTCTGGATCGCGACCTTGATTAGCCTTAATGTTTATACCACCAATAAACTTTTTGTCACCAATAAGCGCCTGATTCAACGCGTTGCCAATTCACTTTTTGATACTGCGATGAACGTAATCGACCTAGTCTCTGTGGAAGATGTTTCCTTTAAGCAGGCCGGTCTTTTCGAGCATCTCTTCGAGGTGGGTACACTTCGCATGTCGACTATCGGTGATGAAACTACCTATATTTTTAAGTATCTCGACACGCCTACTGACGAGCTTGAAACTATCACTCATTATGTTCATATCGAGAAGGGTGAAATTCCTGCCGATTCAGATTGTGAAACTCCAGAAACCTCTGCTTCTGATAAAAAATCGCTTTCTGAAATTTTAGCCGCTAACAAAAATCAAAAATCTGAAGCCAAGCCAGAAACTGCTACTCCGAACACCATTCATATCGATCATCGCACCCGTCAGGTTAAGGAGGTTCCATCTGAAGAGATTGATACTTCATCCGAAGAGTCCGACACTTCACCTGAGAAAACTGACCTCGCATCTAATTCGGCCGATACTTCTTCTGATACCTTAAACGTCCCAAATCTGGAAAAATAGCTCTCACACCAAATTTCTCATAAAAATAGTTCCTGGCTGGAACTATTTTTCTTGAGAACTCTCCACCTTAACGATTTTTTAACGCCAGGCGAATCTGATCTTCTACTGGCAAATCTGCATCGATTTCTTTTAATGCCTCAGTCGCTTCCTTTAGATTAAAGCCAAGCGCCATCAGAGCATCGAGAGCCTCATTATTTTCCGGCTTCTTCATTTGAATTTCTGCGCCAGTGTAATGACTTGGTAATCCTACCTTATCTTTTAGGTCGACGATTACGCGCTCGGCTGATTTTTTCCCCACGCCGCTCGCCTTGCTAATAAAGCTGCTATCCGCATTGGCAATAGCGTTACGTACTTCCTCAGGCGTACCTAGAGAGAGAATTGCCATACCAGCCTTCGGGCCAATTCCGTTCACCGAAATTAGCATCTCAAAAATTTTCTTGGCCATTAGAGTGGTAAAACCATAGAGATCCTCTGAAGTCTCACGCACTGCGTGATAAGTATAAAATTTCTTGGTTTCCCCTACGTTAATTTCTTCAAAATCAATTGTCGAAAGATTCACTTCGTAACCCACACCATGCACATCCACAATAATCTGCCCGGTGAATTTTTCCGCAATCGTACCTTCTACGTGTGCTATCATGTAACTATTTTACCATAAGAAAAAACGGCTCATCGCCGTTCCATAATTTCATTTGGTAGTACCGACTGGGATTGAACCAGTGACCTTAGGCTTATGAGTCCTACGCTCTAACCAGCTGAGCTACGGTACCACTTTCTGGCGGAAGGGACAGGATTCGAACCTGCGAAGCGTTAACTTGCCGGTTTTCAAGACCGGTGCCATCAACCACTCGGCCACCCTTCCACTTACTATCATAACAGAAAATATCCTCCCCGTAAAGTGAAAAATCATCTTAGAAAAACCCGCTCGAAAAACCCAACAATAAATTCTGCTAAAACTCCAACAAGAAGTAGTCTATTAAGGTTTCCGCAAAAAGGAGCCCGCGAAGGCTCCTTCTAAAATTAAGCTGCGTTGGTGAAGACGTTAATCACGTCGTCGAGGTCATCTACGGCATCTAGTAGTTTGTCTACTTTTTCCGCGTCATCCTTACTCACCTCTACGGTGTTATTTGGCAGATATTTGAGTTCAGCAGAATCTACGTTGAGTCCAGCGTCAATCAAATTCTTGCGTACTTTCATCAAATCTGTTGGTTCGGTAATAATTTCGATGCCATCTTCCGTTTCGTTGGCGTCTTCTGCGCCAGCATCCAAAGCGGTCATTAGCGCGTCTTCACCCTTATCTTCGATGAAAATCACACCCTTACGCGCAAATTGGAACATCACGGATCCAGGATCAGCCATGCGTCCGCCGTTCTTTGAAAGCGCATTGCGCACTTCTGGCATGGTACGATTCTTGTTATCGGTAGCAATCTCGATAATCAAGCCAATACCGGCCGGTCCGTAAGCTTCATAAGTTTCTTCAATCAAAGCTGCGGCGTTTTTATCGGCGGCACGAGCAATCGCACGTTCAATGTTTGCCTTTGGCATGTTAGCCTTGCGAGCTTTTTCAAGAACCATCGCCAGAGATGGATTCATCGTTGGGTCGGCGCCAGCACGCGCGGCAATCGCGATTTGGTTACCAATTTTGGTGAAGGCGGCACCACGCTTCGCGTCCACGATTGCTTTTTGACGCTTGGTAGTAGCCCATTTACTGTGTCCAGACATAATAACCCCTTATTTTCTAATAATAATTTTATATAATTATAACATTTTTTCAAAAAAGCAAAAGGGGCGCAAATCTTGCGTCCCTTAAATTTCTTAGCCTGCTTCACTAGATTGAATTAAGTTGTCTCTTAAGTTTTCAAATCTAGCCCGTACCGTTGGAATTTTAGTTTCCGCGGCCACCGCTTCGAAATTCCGCATTGGCCAAAACTTTTCCAGGGTATCCCGAAATAATTTTGTGGTAGTATTGAAACTTTCGATATAATTATCGAATTCTTCAATCGTCCACGCGATTGATTCGAGACTGTGATAAGTTTTTTGTACCCGATGGCTAAGCGTGGTTGATTGGCATTGATTAAGAAGGCCTCTCGCCATATCATTGATTAATCTTAGGATATTACTCTGATAGGAATTGCCCCTTTCATCCTGACCAATCAGTACACTTTGGGCTTTTACCACAATCGTCATTCTGTCGATTCTTTCGTTCAGTGTCAGCGTGATTTCGTTAGACATTTTTTGTAACTTACATTTGTCAAAGTACATAATTTCCCCCTCTTTCTGTAAAATAAACAAGCTACCCCTATATTATATCACATTTTGTAATTTTTTACCTCTTTTGTACCATATTCCATTAGTTTGTCAAAATCACGATATTTGTAATAATACTCTCGCAATCTATCTCTTAATGCTTGAAATTCTGGATAGCTTGCATCTGGCAAAGTCATAATTGGTTTCCAAGACTCATCAAGTAAGGCTGTTAGAGATTCCTTTAGAATATAATATTCTCCCCTCGAAAGGCTAGAAACTACAGAGTCTGGATTTTCTCGATAATAATAATTCGTCTGAAAATGCATTAATTCATGCAAAATTCCATCAAGTGGCATCCCCCAAAGTTCATTATCGATTTTTGCGTAGGTAAAAATCACTCCCTCCTCATAATAAACGATCATCGCTGGAAAAGTCGTAATCAAGAATAATAAATCCTCACTCGGTGACACTGCCTCTGGTGAAATTTTATGAATTTCCTTAGCGCGATTTTTCGCACAATCTTTAATTGCTAGGGGATGCTCCGTCACTTCTTCAAGCCGTCTAATCGCTAGTTCAAATTTTTCATTTAATTCGTCACTCATGATTTGCTTAAATCGCTCTGGCGTCATCTCAATCTGCTTGTTTCTTTTTTCGAGGTAGGGAATCAGAATCTTCTTTGCTTCCGAAAAATTTAGTCCCATAATCTTTTCTGCTACCTCAATATCCTGAGCGTCTTTTAGTTTTTTAATTCCACCAAAATTATTTATGGAATTAAACCAGTTATAGGCGTCTTGCGTAATGTCATAAATTATCTTGTAGGTGACCATATATTAACTCTAATATAGCCTAGTCCACTTATTCCGTCCACCGATTTTCTCTCCCTTGCATTATTCCTCAAAATCGCTAAAATGAAACTAAAAAGGAGAGTTATTATGCCAATTTTAATCTTAGTTCTAATCGCCCTATTCGTGGTGATTCCAGGAATTCGCGTAGTTAATCAGTATGAGCGCGGTGTGGTCCAGCGTCTCGGCCGTTTTCGTCGTATTATGGAACCGGGTCTTCATGTGATCATCCCTTACATCGATACTATGCGCACCGTTGATGTTCGTACTACCCCGATGGATGTGCCGAAGCAAGAAGTTATTACCAAAGATAACGTTACGGTAAATGTCGATGCGGTGGTTTATTTCCGCGTGATTGATGCCAAGAAGGCAGTCTTTGAAACCACAAATTACGCTTATGCTACCTCTACTTTTGCTCAAACCGCCTTGCGCGATGTTACCGGTAACTTTGATCTTGATGAATTACTCTCTAAGCGTGACAAAATTTCTAGCCAAATCAAGGAAATTGTTGACACTCAAACCGATAAATGGGGTATCGATATCGAAAGTGTGAAGCTCCAAAACATCGAACTGCCTTCTGACATGAAGCGTGCTATGGCTAAACAGGCTGAAGCCGAACGTGAACGCCGCGCTGCGATTATTTCAGCTGAAGGTGAAAAAGCCTCTGCGGCTGCTGTGGCCGAAGCTGCTAGCTTGCTTGCCCAAACTCCAGGCGGTCTCAATATTCGTACTCTCCAAACTCTCGAAAAAATCAGCACCGACCCATCCCAGAAAACCGTCATTCTTCTCCCTTCCGATCTCGCTGGTGGTTTGAAAAATCTTTTCAAGTAAGCCGAATAATCTGGTTAAAATCTGAAAATTAAAATAAAAAATAGCGTCATTCGGCGCTATTTTTCTTCGAACATTATGTAATTTTTTAGAATTGTCACGAAGTGATTCTTCGGTAAGTTAAATCTTTTATGTGGTGCATAGGTTTTGATCGCAGAAAGAAAATCCGCTAGTTGTTTTCGCGTCAAGCTAAAACCGTGCATTAAACAAATTTCCCTTAGAATTTCCAACGCCACCCGCTCGTCGGCCACAAGAAAAAGTTCATTTTTATGAAAATTTTTCCCTACTACAGTTTGCTTCGCTAATTCCATTACTAATTTTTCGATTTTTCTTCTTATCTCGTTTTGCTTTTCGAACAGCTTGATAATATCTACTCGCGCCGTCTCGTCTAGTTCCGCCATTTTTTCGCGTATTCGATTGCGCAAATAGTCTGCTTCGTAGTTGGTCGGGTCCTGTCGAAAACATATTTTTTGTTCGCCAGCAAATTTCAGTACGTCCTGTTTCCACATCTTTGAAATAATAAAAGGTCGCACAAGTTCGTCGCCATAAAAAGGCGTGAGTCCCCGCCAGCCGGTACCACGAATCAAATTAATTGCGATCGATTCCAGGACGTCGTCTAGATGGTGTGCCGTACAGATAGTACCGCCCTCTTTTTCTTGAATTGTTTTAAGAAATTCGTAGCGTTTCTTGCGTGCTAACTCCTCTGAAACCCCCTCCCCAAGCTCCAGCTTAGTTTCATAAAATTTCACTCCCAGTTCCTGGCATTTTTGGCGTACAAAATCTGCGTCCTCCGCACTAGATTTGCGTGTACCGTGATCGGTATGCGCTACGATAATATCAGCATGTGCGTACATGTTAAGAAGTGCCATCGAATCCACGCCACCCGAAACTGCCAAGATTAATTTCATGATTCTATTATACTCCATCCCATCTCTGTTATAATAGAGGCATGAATTCCGCAAATATTAGAAATTTTTGTATCATCGCGCACATCGATCACGGTAAGTCTACCTTGGCTGACCGCATGATGGAAATTACTGGTACCGTCGAAAAACGCCAGATGAAATCTCAGCTGCTTGATTCCATGGAGCTTGAGCGTGAAAAGGGGATTACGATTAAGTTGACTCCTGTACAGATGAAATATAAGGGATACGAGCTCAATCTAATCGATACCCCAGGCCACGTGGACTTTTCTTATGAAGTTTCTCGTTCTTTGCAGGCGGTTGAGTCGGCGATTTTAGTTGTGGATGCTACCCAGGGTATTCAGGCGCAAACCTTGGCTAATGTCTATCTCGCGATTGAGCAAAATCTCACCATTATCCCAGTGATCAATAAGGTTGATCTGCCGGCCGCGGATGTCGAACGGGTCTCGAATGAAATCATCAATCTCCTGGGTTGTGACCCTTCTGAAATTATTCCGGTTTCTGCCAAGACTGGTCTTAATGTCGAAAAAGTCTTAGATCGCATTATTGAATTCGCTCCCGCACCAAACAAGTCCTCTGTCGATACTTCGCTCACAGACCACACGGCAGTTTCCGCCACTAATTCCGAGACCCGCGCTTTGATTTTTGACTCTTACTTCGATGACTATCGCGGCGTGGTGCTTTATGTGCGTATTGTCGATGGCTCGATTAGTAAAAATGCCGCCATTCAGATGCTGGCAGCTCAAACTTCCGGCATTGCTCTCGAAGTTGGTATCTTAAAGCCAGAAATGTCGCCTAAAGACAGCCTCAGCGAAGGTGAAGTCGGCTACATCGTTACGAACTTGAAGACTACGCGTGAGGCGAAAGTTGGTGATACCGTTACCCTGAAAAAAGCTCCCGCTAAAAACCCTCTGCCAGGCTACAAAAACGTTCTCCCATTTGTCTACGCCGGATTTTTCCCAGTTAGTAACGATCAGTATAAAGACTTGAAAGAGGCCATCGAGAAACTCTCGCTCTCTGATTCTGCGCTACGTTTTGAGCCGGAAAATAGTCCAGTCTTAGGCTTTGGTCTCCGCATCGGTTTCTTGGGCCTGCTCCATATGGACATTATTAAGGAACGTCTTGAGCGTGAATTTAAGCTCGACCTCGTGGTCACTAATCCTTCGACCAACTATGAAGTCACCTTAAATTCTGGTGAAGAACTCGAAATTAAGTCTGCCGCTAACCTCCCGGATGCTTCGACTATCGCTGAAATTCGCGAACCATGGGTGAAAGGTGAAATTATCCTCCCGGTTTCTATGATTGGTAATGTCTTGCAACTCATTGTCGAGAAGCGTGGTTTACAGAAAAATATTTCCTACCTCGAAGATCGTGCGCTGATTGATTTTGAGGCGCCAATGGCTAATCTCTTGACCGATTTTTATGATCAATTGAAGTCTCTCACTTCTGGTTATGCTAGCTTTAACTATGAAATTAATGGCTATCGCGCAGAAGATTTGGTACGTGTCGATTTTCTCGTGGGTGGCGAAAAAATGGACGCCTTGGCCCTGATGTGCCACCGCTCAGAAGCTGACGCGCTCGGTCGTTCCATTACCAAGAAACTAAAAGAAGTGATTCCACGTCAAAACTTCGAAGTCGCGCTTCAGGCTGCCATCGGTGCGCGCATTATTGCGCGTGAAACTATCGGCGCCTTCCGTAAGGATGTGACCGTGAAAATTCACACCGGTGACCGTGACCGTAAGGCGAAACTGCTTGAGAAGCAGAAACGTGGTAAGGCTCGCATGAAACGCTTCGGTAAAATTGATATTCCATCCGAAGCTTTCACTGTGATGCTGAAACGCGACTAAAATTGATATTCCACCCGAGGTCTTCACTGTGATGCTGAAACGTGATTAAGTTCGAACCTAAAATAGGCGCCTCTCTCGCGCCTATTTTTGTCACCAGATACCCAGCTTTATTGGTTTAATTTTTGTTTAATCTTCGCCAAAGTTTTTTCGAAAACTTCCTCTCGTGAGCCGCTTGCATCAATTTCAATCAAGAGTCCCTTCTCGCGGTAATATTCCAGCACTGGTAAAGTTTTCTGATTAAATTCATTTAAGCGTCTTAAGAAAACTTTCAGGGAAGCATCATCTGCTCGCTGTTCGCGGCCGGCGCCCACTAGATTTAGCATGAAACGACGAATTACCTCTGTCTTGGCTAATTTTAGATAAACCACCGCCCTTGTCGGATGTCCCGACTCAATGGTCTTTCTTAAAATTTCTTTTTCCTCCCCCGACCAACGCCCCACACTTGAGAGTATTAGTGGCGAATTTTTAAGTTCTGTCTTATCGAAATAGGGAAGCACGATTTCGTAAAATAAATCTGTCGGTGCAAGTGAGCCGTCCGCGGTTAAAGCCTGTCGGTTTTCCGCCTCGTATTGGCGAATCATTGCCCCTGAAGAAAGCAGTTTTCCGTCGAAATAGGCCGCCAGTTTCTCGCCTACCGTATCCTTGCCGCACATCGGTAGACCGAAGATATTGATACTACCGGTGCCTAATTTGGTTTTTAATAAATCGCGCTCGTCCATTTTCGCCCCTTTCCAATATTTTACATATTCTATCATGAATTCAATACTTCGCCCACCACGTTTTATGCGGAAAATTAGCACTCTTGAATTTTGAGTGCTAAGTGCTATAATTAAATCATTAATTATGAATAACGAAATTAAACTCACAGAACGTCAAAAACTCATTCTCTTCGCCATTATCGAGGAGTATGCTGATGTTGCCACCCCTGTTGGCAGTGTTACTTTAGCTAAATTATTCAATGTTTCTTCCGCCACGATCCGTTCGGAAATGGCACGTCTCGAGGATCTGGGCTATATTACCTCGCCTCACACCTCTGCTGGTCGTATTCCGACCGATTACGGTTACCGTTATTATGTAAATTCACTTTCGTCTAATCCTCATCTGGGGAATTGCATGGAAGCTGATGCGCAGAGCTCTGGTTCATCGGAAGCTGAGTCGGAAAAACCAACTTCCGAATCGATTCTAAACTCTAGTGATTCGGCAGAAACTCTCGAAATTATTGATTCGATTTTTAATCGTTGGCTCAATCTTTCTCCCCTTAAGGCTCTCGGCAGTGGGGAAGAAAACGAAGGCCGCCGTAGTCTCCACGCCCTAGAAGTTCGTATTAATGCTCAGGAACGTGCTGATTTTGCCATTCGTTCAGCCGTCGATATGTTGGTCGAGCTGACCGGTAATCTCGGTCTTGCTACTATCGGTAATCAGCTTTATTACTCTGGTATTTCGAAGCTCTTTTCTCAGCCAGAATTTGTTGATTATGAACGTATCCAGGCAGTTTCGAAGCTGCTTGATAATCTTGAGCCATGGCTTCATGAGGCTAAGCCAGGTGAACCACTGAATATTTTCATTGGTCACGAAAATCCGATCGGCAAGAATTCTGATGCTTCGCTCATTATTAGTAAATTCCGTTCGCCATATTCAGATGATAGTTATATCGGTGTACTCGGCCCCACCCGTCAAAATTATGCTAAAATTATGAGTCTTGTCCGCCATGCCGGTCGCTATTTGGAGAATACTTTATAAGGAGAAAATATGTCAAAATCGCAAGATGAAAACACTAAGTCAAATTTTAATTTTGAAAATTCCGCAGCCGAGAACCTAAATCAAGCTAGTCCAGAAGTCGATTTTTCGGATAATCTTGATCAATCGGCTGAACCTATCTCTGCAGAGTTCGCTAATCTAAAGCAGCAAAACGCTGAATTTCTGCTTGATCTAAAGCGCACTCGTGCGGATTTTGAGAATTTCCGTAAACAAGTCGAGATGCAGCGTGAGCAGGCTAAGAAAACTGCCACACATAGCACTATTTTGAAATTCCTCCCTCTGATTGATGACATGGGCCGCGCTATTTCCGCTCATACGGAAGCGCTTTCTCCGGTTCAAAAAACTCTTGAAAAAACCATGAAATCCCTCGGTCTCGAAAAAATCGATGCCAATCCAGGCACAATCTTTAATCCCGAACTTCACAATGCTATCTCTATGGAAGAAGGTGAAGGTGACCAGGAAGTTATCGCTGAAGAACTGATTCCAGGTTATCTCTACCAAGGCGAAGTTTTGCGTACTGCCATGGTTAAAGTTACTCATCAGGCCTAAATCATTTAGAAAATTCATTGAGCCGTGTCTCCGCCCGGCTCAATTTTTTACGCCCTGAAATCCCTTATCGCTTATGTTATAATATTTTATATGTATAGTGGTGAGCGCTTCATTGATTTAGATAATTTATTAGCTAGGGTCCGTTTTTGTAATTATTTGACGGTCGCCCAAATCTTCCTGCAGGATAATTTTCTCTTAGAAACCCCCTTGAAATCTGCCGATATTAAGCCACGTTTGCTTGGTCATTGGGGTACTTGTCCAGGGATTAATCTGGTTTACGCTGCTCTCAAGGCTTATTTTGGTCAGCGTGATTTTACTTTTGTTTTGGGGCCAGGTCACGGCTTTCCCGCTCTTCAGGCTAATCTTTTTTACGATGGGGAATTAGCCAAGGTCGATCCTACGCTCTCCCGCGATTATGCCGGACTTAAAATTATTTCCAAAATGTTTTCCCGTATTGGCGGCTTTCCGTCTCATGCCAGTCCAGTTACCCCGGGTGTGATTTGTGAGGGTGGTGAACTCGGTTATTCGCTTGCTACCGCTTATGGTTCCGTGCTTAATCGTCCAGGTCATACTACGGTTGCTCTCATTGGTGATGGTGAATTTGAGACCGCTACCATGCTTGGTAGTCTCAATCTTAATCGTCTATTGCTTAGTGAATCAAACGGTCGGGTTTTGCCGATTTTACATCTCAATGGTTATAAAATCTCTGCCCCAACCGTCGCCAGTCGTCGTTCCGAGCACGAGCTAAAAGAGCTAATCAGAGGTTTCGGTTATACGCCAATTTTGGTTAAGGAAACGCTTTCCGAAACTTACGAAGAATTTGGTAAAAAATTTAATACTTCCGCCAATTTTACTCCTGAACTTGATGAAAAATTGCAAAAAAATCTCTTAGAAAATCTCTTGCAGGCCTTCTTCCGGGCTGAAACTACTGATAATCCACCATTCATTATCTTTGCTTCCGAAAAAGGCCTCACTGGTCCTCGCCAAGCCGAAGGTATGAAAGTGCGTGATAATTTTAAATCTCATCAAGTCCCCCTCCCTAACGCCAAGACCGATGAAGCTGAACTTAAGATGCTTGAAAAATGGCTCAAAAGCTATCGTTTTAGTGAACTGTTTGATCAAGAGAAAGGATTTTTGATTCATGAAAACTAAATCTCCCGCCAAGGCTTTTGGCGCCTTGCTTTCCGAAAAGATGCAGAGTGACCCAGATTTTTACCTCTTTTCTCCTGATGAAACTACCAGCAATAAAATCGATGCCGTTTATGATCAAAACACGCGTGCTTGGGGTGATTTGGCTATTGAAAAATGGGATATGCCAGAGTCTGCCACTGGTCGCATTATCGAGCTTCTTTCGGAAAACGTACTTTTTTCTACCATGGTAGGTCACTTGATGACTGGAAAAGATGCTTTGATGACTAGTTACGAAGCTTTCTTTTCGATTATCCTTTCGCAAATTGTCCAACATCTGAAGTTTCTCGAACAGGCTGAAACCGTATCATGGCAAAAAGACTATCCATCTGCCAATCTACTCAGCACTAGTACCTGTTGGCGTCAGGACCATAATGGTTTTTCTCATCAATCTCCAATTCTTCTCTCCGCTTTGCTCGCACGTCCTGGCCATCACGTTTCTTGTCTCTTCCCACTCGATGCTGAAAGTGTGAAACCTTGTTTTAATTATCTTTTCGAACGCCAAAATCAAGTCAATTTAGTTACTTTAAATAAGACCGAACAGCCAGTCTTTCTGAACGAAAAACAAGCCGAACTTTGTTTCAAGCAGGGTATCTGTTTCTTTGACACTACCAAGCTAAATGGTTCACTTCAAGTACTCGACACTTCAGAAATTCCGGAGTTCGATTATATTTTTGTCGCAGCTGGCGATATTAGTTTTTACGAATCTTATCAAGCGGTGAAGCAGCTTCAGCAAGATTTGCCAAAGCTAAAGATTGGTCTCGCCTATATTTCTGCCCTCACCTATGCCAGTATCGGTCTTGCCGACCAAACGCTTCAAAACTCAGAATTTAATCAGATGTTTGGTACCAGCGCGAAAATTATCGCGAACTTTCATGGCTACCCACATGATTTGAAAAATATTTTAGCTAATTACACTAATCCGAAGCGTATTCTAGCTCATGGTTACGAGGAGCAGGGAAGTACGGTCACGTCATTTGCTATGTTGGTTATGAATAAAACCTCTCGCTTCCATCTGATGCTCGATGTAGCTAAGGCGGAAAAATCCACTGACTTAGTCAGTAAATATCAATCTGAGATTGATAGCCGTATGGCTTACGCTTTGGAGCACGGTGAGGACCAAGCGTAAGACTATAAAAATATAGCATCAATCACAAATATAGCGCCAATCGCAAACTAAAAAATAACCCCCACTCTGGGGGTATTTTTATGACTTCTTTTTTAATTTTTATGACTTCTTTTTTAAGAACGGCTTGCGCATTTTTTTCTGTTTTTCTGGTGCTAATTTAGCGAACATCATGCGTCCAGAATTAGTCTGCAGGAATTTTTCGAACATCACGTCTACTGATTCGCCAATTTTATCGCTAGCATTATCTACTACTACCATCATACCATCTGGAAGATAACCTACACCTTGTTTTGGATTGCTACCGGTACTGGTAATCTTCAAAGTAAAGCATTCACCTGGTAGATACTCAGAACGTAGCTCCACTACGAGCTCATTAATATTCAGAATGTTAATATTCATCGTCGAAGCTACTTTTCCAAGATTGTAGTCAATCGTCATAATCGAACCGTGATTTTCTTCAGCTAGCTGCAAAAGTCTTTCGTCGACTGGTGTGCGGTCTAGCTCATCTTTCAGGATTACCACATCCGTCGAAGGAATGCGCTCCAATTCTGAGACTACGTCTAGACCGAATCTGGCACGTGTACGTTTCTCACTATCTTTGCCATCAGCAAGTAGCTGCATCTCATGAATTACACTGCGCGGAATAATTAAAATCCCGCCCAAGAACCCCGTTTGCGCGACCTTTAGTACGCGTCCATCCATCAAAGCTGATGAGTCGACGTAAATTTTTCGTTTTTGGCCAAAATAATTAAAGCTCTTCTTGAAAGAACGGTAGGCAAGAAAGCTAGTTTCAATTAAGATGAGGCCATGAACGATTAAAGAAATAATTTCCATAAAACCTTTCTTATTATGTTAAAAAATATCTAAGCACATCCCCCTCAGTATCCGAAGCTATTGTATCACCGAATTTGAAATAATACCAAAAAATCTTATGTAATTTTTACTATCTAAAATTCTATGATTCTTGGTCAAATATTCTAGCTCCACAATTGATGAAGCTAGAATATATTAAGTCTTAAATTAGTCTACGAGCCCAACTTACTAGTAATGGTGCTGCCTGCTTTATCCTTTAATGTTACCACGATAGAAGTCTCACTTCCGTTCATCGTATAAGTTGTAGTATTGTCGCCAGCTTGAGCGGTTCCGGAAGCTACCACTGTACCATCTACGGAGACTGTGTAGCTGTCTAATTGTTCAGAACCTGCTTTTGCTTCAAACTTCAGCACTGAACCGCTGTTAATTGTGCTATTTTTAATCTTTACCGTAGGTGCACGATAGGAACAATCATCTGTAGTAAATGGATCATAGCCGTCGGCAGATTTGGCAAAGCTCTTATTCTTCGAAATTGGGTCAATTGTAAAGCTGATATCCACTTCTTCGATTAAGCTTGGGTCAGTACAATCAGAAGCTTTGTGTTTGTTGATACGGTTAAATTTCATTTTTTCAGTCTGAGCACCCGAGGTCTTATTATTGAACCAACTTGGGAAAATATCGGTAATTCCACTTACGGTAAGAGTCTGAATGCCAGCTGGTTTTTGGACCTTGTCTCCAGATTTCCACTTACCGGCATTAGCATAAACATCTTTATGTACAGGCTCCATGTAGTCATTGACTACGCGACGCACGATTGTGTTTGAAGAGTTCGTTAAGCCGCGACCATCGTGGTTACCGTTCCAAACTACCGTTGCCACCACTGGTGAATAAGAGGCAATAAGAGAGTCTTTCGTTACGGTCGAAACATTAGTCGTGGTCGTACCAGTTTTGGTCGCCGTCCAAACTCCAGGCACCACAAAACCGAATGACGCACCTAAACTTCCGAAGACCATTGAACGAGCAGAGGTGTCACTAAGAATGTCGGAAATCATGTAAGCGGCCTGGGAGTCAAGTACACGATTACCAGAGGTATCTTCCCATTTTTCGAGTACATCACCTGAACCGTTTTTGACTTCTAGGATGTATGAAAGTGGTTTATATACACCACCACGAGCCAGGGAAGCATAAGTATTCGCGTGCTCAATCAGTTTAACGGTACAACCCGAACCAATCGCAATCGAGAGGCCACCAGAAGTATCCGTACAATATGATATGTCACCTAAATCATGTGCAGTCTTAATGCTATCTTCGATACCGTTGATGTAGAGGGCTTTTACAGCTGGAATATTCAAAGAGTTGGCCAAGGCTTTGCGAATGGAAGTATTGCCATAGAAGGCGCCCGTGTAGTTACGAAGTTTACAGTTACCAGTGAAACCCGCACAATAGAAATTGTCGATATTTTCATCTTTCAAAATCGAACCAGCACCATAGTTCACCCCTTCACGCTGTTTGAAGAGTGGAGCGTAGTCTAAAATTGGCTTAATTGATGAACCTGGTTCGAGTAGTGACGTGGACGCATTTACTTCACCATATACCGGCTTGTTCCAGTCAGCAGAACCTACCATTGCAATCACTTGTCCGGTTTCCACATCGACAGAAGAGAGGGAAATATTATCACTGCCATTTTGGTACATCAATGCAGAACCGTTAGTTACTGCTTTTTCCGCATATTCCTGAGCCTTCAGATCTAGGCTGGTCTTGATCGTAAAACCACCTGCACGCATCGTCTTTACGCCATATTTTTCCTCTAGTTGGCGCTTGACTTCAAGTACGAAATGAGGAGCCTTAATATCAGTATAACGGCTAGACTCTGGCTGGATCGACTCGAGAACTTTTTCTTCTTTTGCCGCTTTAGCTTGATCTTCAGTGATATACCCCATCTTTACCATCACGTCCAAAGTTTTGTGTTGACGTTCGATTAGTGACTTATTGTAAGCAGTATTGTACGGACTAAGTAAGGTCGGGTTATTTGGGATTGAAGCCAGCAATGCTGACTCACCAAGGGTTAAATCTTTGGCGGATTTTTTGAAATAAGCCTGCGCCGCACTTTCTACCCCGTTACGACGACCACCATAAGGTGATTCATTGAGGTACATGGTAATAATTTGCTCTTTGGAATACATCTTTTCGACCTCGAGCGCCAAAATCATTTCCTTAATTTTACGAGGTAAACCAGATACTGTACGGTTGCCGGCTTCGTCTGCGAAATAAACCTGCTTAATTAGCTGCTGAGTCAAAGTCGAACCACCTTGCACGCCGCGGCCAGTTACGGTTGAAAGTGCTGCACGGATCAAGGCTGAGAAGTTTACCCCAGGGTGATTATAAAAGTCACGGTCTTCAATCGCTACTGTTGCTTGACGCATGTAGGTAGAAATATTATCCCCATCCACCACTAAGCGATAGTCACCATCACCCTTATCCTCCCAGAGAGTTTGACCATTGCGATCAAGGTATGTATTAACCGTGCCAGTTACTTTCATCTGATCGAGGCGGATTTCATCAAGATCTTTTTTAAAGTAAAGGAATAATCCACCCACGGCGATAATCGCAAGCAAAAACATCGCGGCGCCAAATTTCAAAATCATGAATAAACCCTTCTTCGAGAAGAGATTGCGAATTACGCGTTTTGGCGCAAGTTTAGCAAAGAAGCGCTTCACTGGTTCTTTTGGTAGCTTCGCGAGTTCTTCTGCTTCGCGTCTAGCCTTAGCCTCTTGCTTCATCTTATTTTTATAAACCAAACTAGAATAGACATTCATCTTACGATCGCCTTTTATGAAAGGTGATTTTTTCAGAGCTTTTGGCTTATCTTTGCTATTTTTTGCCGAAGTTTTATTCATTTCCTTGGATTCTGTAACTAAATTAACATTATTGCTTTGTATTGTTTTTATTGTAGCATTTTCTGTTGGTTTTGGGGTATTCTCCTCACTGATTTTAGCTTCATGTTTTAATCCAGCTGTTGTATTCAATGGTACTCTTTTATCTCTGTTATTTGTGGATATTTTTTCTTCATGCGTCCCTAAGAATTGTTTCATCGGCGTAGCTTCGCGCTTTATCGGTTGACGTAGTTTTTCACCTGGAGAAACCAATTTTATCGGCTGTTTATTCGTCACAAAACGAGAAGTATTTTTGCCCGACAAAAAATCGTGCATGGAAATAGTTTTATTCGCCGCAGTTTGTTTAGAATTATTTTTTATGTTCGCACTTTTTGAATTGGATTTTGAGTCTGTCACGCAGCCCTCCACTTATTTGTTCAGAATTTAATTATAACACAAGAAAAAATGTTAAAATATACTTATGAAATTATCCGAAGAACTCATCTGGCGTGGTTTCGCCGCCGAAAATAGCTTTACTAATCCTTCCGAACTTGATGAAAAAGCAAATAAACGCTTCTATTTTGGTGCCGACCCTTCAGCTGACTCTTTAACTATTGGTAATCTAGCCGCCCTCATGATGTGTGCCTGTTTTGTGCGTCATGGCTATGAGCCAACTCTTCTGGTTGGTGGTGCTACTGGTCAAATCGGTGACCCGAAGGAAAATGGTGAACGTGAATTGAAATCTCTCGAAGAAGTTGCGCATAATAAAGAATGTATTCGTCGTCAAATGGCTAATGTGATTAGTTTTGATGGTGCTGCCGATACGCGAAATGATGGCGATCCAGACAATGACCACTATGAATTACGTCTAGTCGATAACTATGATTGGTTCAAGAATATTAATTTCTTAGATTTTTTGCGTGAAGTCGGAAAAAACTTCTCCATGACGCAGCTTCTCGACCGTAAATTTATCCAAAACCGTATCGGCGAAGGCGGCTCTGGTATCTCTTATGCTGAATTTTCTTACTCTTTGATTCAGGGTTATGATTTTCTTCACCTCTATCGTCATTATGGAATTGACCTGCAACTTTGTGGCGCTGATCAATTCGGTAATGCCTCTTCTGGTGTTCATCTGATTAAGCGCCTTGAAGGTGGCCGCGCTGATGTTTGGTCTACTCCTCTGGTGATTGATCCGGTAACTGGTCGTAAATTTGGTAAATCTGAAGGTAATGCAATCTGGCTTGCTAGTCAGGATAATGGTTCTGGTAATTACACTTCTATCTTTGATTTTTATCAATTCTGGCTCAATCAGTCCGACCAAGCAGTCGAATCTTTGATTAAAATCTACACCGTTCTTTCAAAAGACGAAATCAATCAGATTTTGGCTGAACATCAAGCTCATCCAGAGCTACGCATTGCTCAAAAAGCCCTTGCTCGTGGTGTGACCGAGGTAGTTCATGGTAAGGCTTCTGCTGCTGCGGCTATCACTCTCACTGAACTTCTCTTCGGTGGTCGTAAGGTGGAGACTCTTTCTGAATCGGAAATCGAAAGCATCACTATCCTCCTGCCACATTTGAATCTTGATGGCAGCGAAATTAATTTAATTGACGCTCTCGTTGAGCTTGGTTTGGTGAGCTCACGTTCCGAGGCTAAAACTTTGATTTTAGGTAATGCTATCTCTGTAAACAACCAGAAGATTCAGGATCCTGCTTATCAAATTTCTTCCTTCGCCATCTTAAAGCGTGGCAAAAATAAATTTGCCATTGTCAAATAATCGACAAATCAGCTTTTTCCATTGATTTTACTTCTCGACTAGCGTATTCTTAAAATAGAAAAAGTGAGGTAAGGTTTATTTTTCCGAGATGTAAGGAGAATATCACATGTGTACCCATTAAATTCTCGTTCAAAGAACGATTTACAGAGTAATTTTACAGAAATTCGATAAATAACGGAGGAATTATGGTCAAAGAAAAAGAAACTAAAAAAACTGATGCTGAAAACGGAAAATCCGAAGCCTTAAAACTTGCTATTGCTCAAATCACCAAGCAATTTGGTGATGGTTCTATTATGAAATTGGGTGATAATCGCAATATCGATGTTGAACTTTTAAAATCAGGTTCACTTTCACTTGATTTGGCGCTTGGTGGTGGCTATCCTAAGGGTCGTATTATTGAAATCTACGGTCCAGAATCTTCAGGTAAAACCACCTTGGCTCTTCATGCCATTGCTGAAATTCAAAAAACTGGTGGCCAAGCTGCCTTCATCGATGCGGAGCATGCTCTTGATCCATCTTATGCTAAGCGTATCGGCGTTGATGTGGATAATCTTTTGATTTCTCAGCCAGACAATGGTGAACAGGCTCTCGAAATTTGTGAAACCCTCGTGCGCTCGAACGCCGTAGATTTAATCGTGGTCGACTCTGTTGCGGCTCTCGTTCCACAAGCCGAAATTGATGGCGACATGGGTGATGCCCAGATGGGTCTTCAAGCCCGTTTGATGTCTCAGGCTATGCGTAAGCTCACTGCGATTATTTCCAAGTCTAAAGCTACTGTTATTTTCATTAACCAGATTCGTATGAAGATTGGCGTGATGTTCGGTAATCCTGAAACTACCACTGGTGGTAATGCTCTGAAGTTCTACGCTTCTGTTCGTATCGACATTCGTCGTATCGGCCAGATTAAGGATGGCGAAAATATCATCGGTAACCGCACTAAGATTAAGGTTGTGAAGAACAAGATTGCCGCCCCATTCCGCTCAGCTGAATTTGACATTATGTATAACGAAGGTGTATCCAAAGTTGGTGATGTACTCGACCTCGCCGTACAATATGGCGTCTTCGACAAGGCTGGTGCCTTTATTAAATATAATGGCGAAACTATTGGCCAAGGTCGTGAAGCCGTCAAGCGCGTACTTAAGGAAAAACCAGAATTCTTCGCTGAAATCGAACAAAAAGTTCGCGAAAAAGCTGAAGCGAGCGAATAGTGACCGCTCTCTCTCTGGAGACTCTTCAGAAAATTTCTCAATTAAAGCCAGGAGTCAAAGACCCGAATCGTATTAATATTTTTGTTAATCATAAATTTTTGTGCTCACTCAGTTTTAAGGTTTTTTCTGAACAAAATCTCAAAGTCGGCGATATACTTACGGAAGAGCAAATTGCCGAACTGGTTGCTCTTTCTTCGCTAGATAAGCTCTATCAATCTACCTTAGAGTATTGTTTGTCACGTCCACATTCTGAAAAAGAAATTCGTGACTACCTGCATCGCAAGCAACTTCGTCGTCATCAGTCGCAAATTAAGTATGATAATTTCAAAAAACGCCTAGCCGAAGACGAGGAATATCGCACTAAGATTCAAGAGCTACGGAAAAATGTTCGCACCCAAAATGAAAAGATTCGCGAAATTGATTTTACAGAAAATAATACCTATGAATATACCGGTCGTAAATCTCTTAATCTTCCTACCAAGCCTGGCGTAGAGATTACGGAAACTCAGATTAATCTCGTAGTCGAGCGTTTGAAGCAGGAGAAATTTCTTTCCGATTACAACTTTACGCGTTTTTATATCGATAATCGCAACCAGTCGAAGGGAATTAGTCGCAAGAAATTACTCTACGAATTAAAGAGTAAAGGTATTTCTGAATCTCTGATGCGAGAAGTTTTCGAAAGTGATGAATTATTTTCCCAGCGTGAAGATGACACGGAAATTGACAAAATGATCGAGAAGAAATTACGTCGTCCGATCACTCAAGAAAAACTGATGGCCTATCTCGTTCGTCAAGGTTTTTCCTATGATTTAGTCAAATCCAAACTCTCTTCTATCGAATCCGAAAATCTCCAACCAAAAAGCTAGTCATTCTGGCGGAAAGGGTTAACGAAATTCGGTACAAACTCTTCCTGTTCTAGTTTTTCGCGGCCTTTTTGTTTAGCTAATTCGTCTTTAACGATGATTGCCTCGTCATTAATCTCCAGAATTTCCGAACGATTAATAATCAATTCTGGGTCGATAAATGATTTCAAAATCGGACGTTTGACGGTTAGTTGCTGAATATAAAAATCATTTACGTCAACTGTATAATCTATTACCGTTCCCACATTTGTCTTGTTTTGAGTTTTGACCTTAAAATTAATTGGCTGAAAATTTAGCTTCACCATTTCATCGATTTTTACTACGTCACCCACATTGAGTAATTCTTCGTCTGAATCAATAATCATCCCGAGATGAGAAAATTCACGTATACTTCGGACGTCTAAAATCGCCCCCGAATCAAAGCTTACGGTATTTTTGTTAAGAAAAAATCCCAAAATCTTCAAATCATTCGGATCAACAATAATCGATTCAATCGTACTAATCACCCCACCGGACCTTAAGCTTAAAATGCGAAATCCGATTAATTTTGAAGCTTCTAGAATCATAGTACTCCCAAAATTCCTTTCAGGGCATATTCGGTATCTTCGTGATTACGCACCGTAATCGTATCGATGCCCATCTGCACGACTGGATAATCATTGCCACCCTCTTGCGTCATGTCGCCAAAATAGAGAATATCGTCTTTTTCGACATTCAATTCTTCCATCAAATGGTTCATGCCGAAAGATTTATTCAGTCCAACACGGAAGGCGTTAATACTGGTAGTTCCAGCCACCTCAAAAGAGAAGTCCGGTACCTTTTCCTTGGCGAGTTTAGCAATCAAGTTACGCTTCTTGCAATCTGGATCCCAGGCGTATTTCGCCTCAGTACCCGCTTTTTGCCCAAGCGCCGAGAAAGTCACCTGGGATAAACGATTTTCGATAATTTCGTCACCCGGCTGGAGCTTGTCTTCTTCCCAATACCCCACTTCTTTGGCCGAACTTTCCAGAGCTTCGGTGATTTTTGCCACCTCATCTTCGGTTAATGGATAATTATAAACTTGTTCCCAGTTCTTCTCATCATAGACTGATCCGTCATTACCATTCGCGGTTGGCTGGTAGCGATAATATTGTGTGCCTTGTGCCACAAAAAGATGAAGATGTGCCAGTTGCGCTGGGGTGACATCGGCGACTTCGACTAAGCGATTGACGATTTGAATTAAAAACTGCTCAAATTTTTGACCAGAAATTGGGCAAATCTCAAATTCATTCAAGCATTCGCTGAGTAAAAAGGCCATCTCGTCTGGAATTGGTGTCTTGGCGATATTTAAAGTTTGGTCGATATCAAAGGATAATACTTTCTTCATCTCTATTCCTCTCTGCGGTATTTCTTTTGCTTATTATAGCAAAAACGCTCACTTTTTGTGGTTAAAATCAAAATCCACACCTCACCAAAACCTTAAAAATCCCAAACTGATTATGCTATAATAAGATTATGAAAACATATATTGTGGGCAACTGGAAGATGAATCTGACCATCGGTGAGTCTTCTATCTTTTTGCAGAAATTACTTAAAAAAATCAAACCTAGTCGTGGCCTCGAAATTGTGATTGCTCCAAGTTTTACTTCGCTCTCTAGTCTTTCACTTCAACTTGAACGTAATAAATCTAAGATCAAGCTTGCCGCTCAGAATTTCTACTACCGTGATTTTGGCGCCTATACCGGTGAGGTCTCTATCGCTCAGCTCCGCGGTCTAGTTTCTTACGCTATTATCGGTCATTCCGAGCGCCGTTTCGTCTTTGGTGAAACTAACCGAGAAATTTCTCAGAAGGTCGCCGCTGCGATTCGTAATGGCATCACTCCAATTCTTTGCGTCGGTGAGACCGAAAGTCAGCGTAATTTTGGTGAAACCGTCGATGTTTTGCGTGACGAAATTTTTGGTGGTCTCTCCGAAATCGATAGCGACGATATTAAAAAATGTATCATCGCCTATGAACCAGTTTGGGCTATCTCTAGTACCAAGGCTGCTCATATCGCCAGTCCAGATGAAATTGCTGACGCCGTGAAAATTATTCGCGATCAACTTACTTCTGTTTATGGCGAGGAAACCGTCGCTGAAATTCCCGTCCTTTTTGGTGGTAGTGTCAATCCAAATAATGCCGGTGCCTACCTTACCGTGCCAGGTGTGAACGGTTTACTAATCGGTAGTGCCGGTCTAGTTTCTGAGTCGTTTACCAGTATTATCGAAACTGCAAAAAAGGTCCGTGAATAATCGGAAAATCGAGTATAATTAAACATGAATATGCAAGGAAAAAACGCCCAAAATCCCGCTGGCAAAGGTCGCATGATGGATTTTTCTCCTGTCCGCAAAACTGCTGGCACTTTTTCTGCTGCCGCGAATTCTACTACTCCTAGTGCGGGTGGTCGCACTTATGCTTCTGGCACCAACAATCGTACTTCTACCTTTGCCGCCACGAATTCCGCCATCGCTAGCCCTACTCGTGCTCGCACTCTTACTTCGGCTTACACTTATTCGCTTTCCGAACGTGAACTAGAACGCAAAAAACAGGCAAAAAAAGAGCGCGAACGTCGTGAGGAAATTCAGCGACAGATTGAACTCCAAAATCAAACCATGGACTATAATCGTCGCCGCATTGAGGCCGCTAAGCAGGAATTAGCTCGCTCTCAGGCCGAAGAATCTTTGCGAAATCGCGAACTTAGATTGCAGCGTGAAATCGAAGAAAAACAGCAGGCTATTGCTAAAAAACAGGCTGAACAAGAAGCTCTTTTACGACGCCAGGCTATTGAACGAGAAAATCAGGCCAAGCAAAGACGCTATGAATACGAAAAACAACGTGCCAAAGAAGAATTAGCCAAGCGTAAAGTTGGTGAATTGCCGCGTGCTACTGGTCGTATTCCAGTAGGCAGTGCTAGCTTAGCCCCGAAGATGAGACCTGCTCCTACCGCAATTTCAGTTACTAACGCCGCTTCCGCTGGGTCAATTTCAGTTACTAATGCTGCAAATTCTCTTGCCGGTTCCGCCATTAATACTGTTAATTCTGCTGCCTCCGCTGCTTCTGCTGCCTCCAAATTTAAAGCGCCTTCGCCGGTTTCTCGTATTCAGATTACCGCCAGTCCAAGCCGCACACTTTTTGGTCGCATTCGTCCAGCGAAAAAAGTTGAGTCTGAAATAAATTCCGAATCTCAAACGACTCACTCAGCCAAAGCCCCAGTTCCAACTACTCTGGTTTCTCCAAGCGTGCGTGACGCCTTGCAAAATTATGATAATTATGATGAAATAGAAGACCTTGAGGCACTCTTTGATTCTGTAGATAATGATCAGCTCCATGGCGATAATCCTGCATCTACCTCTGGCAATCCATCTGCTACCATGTATTATCCGACCGCCGGCCGCTCGAATACTATTTCTACTCTGCCAAAAAACCAGGGAAGCACGCTCACGCCTGATTCTATCGATTCTGCCTTCGCTTCAGATGATCAGGAAGATCGATCCGAGGTTATAGCTACGGTTACTCCAGCTCGTTCACCATACTCCTTCTCGGATAATGAAAAGCCAAAAACTACTTCGCTTTATGCTGAGTCCGACATCGCTAATAGTAATTCCAACTATGTCCTCGGCGGTCGCAGTCCATTTATTAACACCGATAAGGTGCAAAAACGTCCGCTTGCTGCCGGTCAAGATAATTTCACTTCCTCAGATTTTTCTTCTGAACTCCTCGGCCCAGGCTCCAAGATCAAGGATTACACTTTCGAGGAAGATAATAATTCTCGTAAAACTATTTATGCGAAAAATAAATCCGAAAAGACCAAGGCTAAGCAGCAGGCCGTTATTATTGATGATCCTTCCATGCGCAAGACCAACCTTTCGCTAGTTTTCGCGCTTATCGCTATGAGTATCTTCGGTGCACTAGTCGGCGCCATCGTCTATTTTGCTTTCTTCCAATAAAGAAAAAGAGGTTAAAGACCTCTTTTTTATAACTTGGTATGTGTAGTTTTACTCCGTAAATTTTCTCGTACAAACAATAATAAAAAATAAGAGCATAAATGCTCTTCTTTTTATAACCTGGTGCGAGTAATCCCACTACGTGGTCTTTCTCATACAGGCGACCAAAAAAATAAAGAACGTAAACGTTCTTATTTTTTAATTTGGTGCGAGTGGAGAGAATCGAACTCTCATCCCAAGTTTGGAAAACTTGTATACTAACCGCTGTACTACACTCGCTAATGGGGTGGGTGATCGGAATTGAACCGACGACCTTCTGGACCACAATCAGACGCTCTAACCGACTGAGCTACACCCACCAAATTTTCAAAATGCGCTGTACGCTTCCTAGATTATAACAAACCCAGTTCCTTTTTTCAATCAGAGATTCACTTTTCTTTCCGCTTGTGTTAAAATGAGCAAAAGCATCCAAATAAAAAGGCATATTATGAAAAACCACATCTCCACACCTTGGTTCTTTCTGCTAGCCATAGCTGCTAGTATGAGCGCCACATTTTCTCTCCAACAAAACACCCATGCTCTCGTCAAGCCAACTCTTTCCGCCTCTGTCGACAGTGCAAATATCCAGGTTAATGGCACCGATGTAATTGAGAGCGCATCTGGCACTACCGACACGCCAGTAAATGTTTCAGTCAAGACTAATAATCGCAGTGGTTATACCGTCACAGTTTCTTCCACCTCTGAAGAAATCGCCCTTACCGACGCTAATCCTCTAAATGACACGAAAATTTCTTCCATTGGTTCTAATTACACTCTAGCCGATCTTCCAGCTAATCAATGGGGTATGCGTCTAGATTCTGAGGCGCTCTATTCGCCAATCCAACCACGTGGTCATGCAAAGGTTATCGCCACCACTACCACCAAAAACGACACCGAAGAAACCAATACTTTTCATATCGGCATGAAGTTAAACTCTAGCCTCCGCACTGGCAATTATCAAAACAAACTTCTCGTTTCGATCACCACAAATCCTGTCGAAAATTATGCTGAATTAAATGGTGGATATTATTTTCATGATGCTATGTCTACATTGACGGGTGGGCAATTGGAGAATATTAAACACGTTAAATATAGTCACGATGCACCAAGTAGTGATATTAGTACTGTTAATATTCAGAACGAAGATGTATCGGATGTGCCTGTTTTAATGTGGTATGAAAATTCATCAAATACTATATATTATTATGCCGACGTATCAAAAATATATTTTGGCCGAAGTACTCAATTTATGTTTAGAAATTGTTTTAATATCGAAGATATTGATCTGTCACCAATGGATACTAGTAAGATTGTAAAGTTTGGTCATATGTTTGAGGATCTAAAAAAACTTAAAAAAATAGATCTTTCGAATTTTGACACATCAAATGCAGTCGATATGAGTTATATGTTTACTGATTGCGAATCCTTAACCGAGTTAGATCTATCAAGCTTTAATACTGAAAAAGTAAAAGATATGACTGCTATGTTTGCCAGAGCAAAATCTTTAGAAAAACTTAATGTAACTAGCTTTAATACGAGTAATGTAACGGATATCCAGGTAATGTTTTCTGAAACTTTAAGCCTAAAAACACTAGATTTGACTAGTTTTAACACTTCAAAAGTAGTAGAATTTTTTGATATGTTTGGTGGTAGCAAAGAATACACTTCAATCCGTAATGACCTTAAAACAATTTACGTATCTGAGGATTTTGACATTTCTTCTCTCAGTGCTAATAGTAAAACGTTATCCGTATTTGGTAATCGTTACGGTCTCTGTGGTGGCAACGGTACCTGTTACTCATCAAGTCACAGTAATTACGAATATCTGCGTATCGATCGTCCAGGTGCTCCAGGATATTTCACCTACAAGGCAAAACCATAATAAAAAATGGCCAGACTTCTGGCCATTTTTAGCGTAACTCACCTTAATTAGTGGTACAAGATACGGAAAAAGTTGATCAAAAGTATTAGTTTAATTAGAAATTCGGCTTAATCACCGGCCTAATATTTCCACCAGAAGGTCTACTACCTCCAGAAAAACCAGCGCTACCAGCAGGTCCGCCGCCCATGCCCATCATCTTATCGCGTTGCATGGTTTCACTTGGTACACGTCGCACACCAGATGCCCCACCACTAGATTCGGTTCCGCCAAGCCTTCCATACCCACGCTTATATCCGTCTCCCGGCGTCACGCCATATCCGCGCCTTTCGCCGCCACTACTTAGTACACCATAACCACGAGCTTTTTCTTGCTCTCTCACCACGCCATAACCACGCTTCAATTCCTCTGAGTTTTTCACATAACCATAACCATGATTAGTCTCTTGGTCATTCACCCGGCCAAAACCATCATTCTGGCTAGGTTCCGAACTGCCACCACGAACATCGAAGCTGCCTTCCATTCCATTTTGTCCGCGCGACCTCTGGTATAGGTCACCTGCCTCTTGTTGCTTGCCGGAATTCCCCCGCATCAGATCACTTTGTCCGTAACTGCCGATTATGCCGCCCATTTTGCCTCCATTTTCTTCCATTATAGCAAATTTTAATCTCTTAGTTTGTTACAAAAAATCGCCACTTCTCACCAAATCCACTCACACTCACTGGTGAACTAAAATCGCAGCACCCCCCGTAGTTTATTGTGAAAATTCTCCATACTTGTTTTTAAAAATCTAAAACACTTATGATTATTTTTTAACTGTTGAAATACCAACGTCAAAAACGCTAATGCTTGTGATATAACCATTGACATTTTCAAGCATTTATAGTATAATCACCTCAGTCTGTAATCTGGCTTAAACACCTGAATTACCAAGACGTCCATTAAAATCGAATCATCTCAGGCGTAAAATAATTTCACGCCTGTTTATTATAGATGTAGATGTTGTATGAAACATTTTTTTGCCTCGAAGAAATCGAGCGCAACAGAGGAGGGAATCAAAATGAATTATTGTCTAATTTCAGCTATGATTGTTGTTGTTACATATGCCATTCTTTATGCCATATGTGCTCGAAAAACCAAGTCTAATCAAGAGTTCTTGGCGCTTGAAAAAGGTCTCCTGAAGGGTTGTTTAGCAAGTTTCGGCTTACTAGTACTACCAATTTTTGGGAGCCTAGCGTTTCCAAAACTGCAACCACAACTTACTGCAGTGATTTTTGTAGTCGAGTTAGCAGCGATTGCGGTGTATAGCCTTCTGGAATTTCGGAAGTTGAATTACCGTAAGGTGAAACTGGTTTGTATTGTGGCGCTATTTGTCGGAATTACACCGGTTTGGTGGCAGCTTTTTAGCTACTTTCAGATGAAACATGATATTTTAAATATCATGGATTTTGCAATGGTAACTTTCCTTTCCTGGTTAGCTGCGATTGTTGTAGTTACTTTTACTTATCTTGGCGGCCCTAAATTAAGAGCCAAAAAGAAAAGTAAAGCTGAAGCTGAAAATGCAAAGCTGCGTGAGCAAATTGAGCGCATGCAGAATGAAAGAAATAAGCTTCAGGAGGACAATGAAAAACTTCGTAGCGTAGTTCAAGGAACCAAAAGTGGAACCCCTGAGCAAAAGTCAGTGACTGAGGATAAAAAGGCCGAGTCAAATCCGCCGAAAAACACTCAGACTGATGAAGCTCAGACTACCACCTCTGCGCCGAAATCTGACGCAGAGGATAAACCCAAGAAAGTCACTAACCCTAGCATGAACGAAATCCAGCAGCAAACGTTGTCGGAAATTCTGGATATGCTGAATAGTGACTCTAGCCCAGAGGATCAATTCATAGCTATTGATGAACTTATTAATAGTTATCGAACCGCTACTGTTCAGGAAGCTGCTACTCAAAAAGAGAAAGCTTTAAGTCAAGGTCCAAAACCCACTGACCCCAAAGTAGACTCTAAAAAGGAGCCAGAAGAGACGGAAGAAGAGGAAGAAATCCTTGATCCTGTTGACTTTGGTGACAACTATGAGGACGAGGCAATCTTCCCGGATTTATCCGTAAAGATTAGTCCTTTAGCTGGCTTCCTAGCTGTCGCAATTATCTTTATGGTATACGCGATAGTTCGAGTTTGGATGTAGGAGAAGATGCCTATGAACGAGGAAATGACATTGGAGTATGGCTGTATGATTCTCAGTCTTGTGGGATTTATCTTCGGAATAATCTCGCTTAAGATTGAAATCGACAGCTCAAACACAGACGGCATTATGCTTAGTTGCATGATGATCGTCGTGTTTGTAATCACATTTTTGGCTAGACTCCGCATTTCCCACATCGAGGACGGAGTCTCAAAACGAAAGAGAGGCAAAAAATGATAAAGTTTGGAAAAACCGAAAAGATCCTGTCAGGAATTCTGGCAGGTCTACTTGTGGTATTGGTCATCGCAGTTGGTGTGAAATCTTGTCAAAGAAATCACGCCGATGCTGAGGCGGAAACGCTTTCCGCTAAGGATGTTGAAGCCGAAAAAGCAGAATTAACATTCGACTTTGACGCCTATGAATACGCGAAAGCGTACCCAGAGTTAAGCCGAGAGTTCTGCGATAATTCGATGCCGAATAAGGCAGCCGAAAGAGTCGCAGGATCTGGCTTTAGTGATGCTCTATCCACACCTTTCTCCGTGACTCACGGAACGAAGGATGGCGAGAAGTATAGCGAAGACGAAGTAGCTATCATGATTACAGAGGATAACCAGGAAGTTCTAACAAATTATGTATATACTCAATCGTGGATTAAAATATTCTCGAATATAACCTTGAGTGATGGAACTACTCTCCCTCAGATTAACCCCTGGTTAAATGAGGCACAACTTGAATATGACAGATTCATGAAGGACGGAACTGGTGGTCAGAACTATCTCCGAGAGGAGGGCGGAAAGCTGTATATCAACGATAGACAGCTCAAGCTCGGCGTAGCTACATTGTGGCTTAGAGATCGGCTTATCAACCAAGGAGTACAATTGGTGACTACAAATCACCATTATCCACTGAGTTTGGCGAATACTGATTCCGCCAAACTCACGACGTTTACCGAGGCGCACTACGAGTTTACTCGTGACGCCTTAGTGCTAGCTTATGTAAATAAAGCTGGCACCGAGATCTTCAAGATTGGAATTAACGTACACGACAAGCGTCCAGAGCTGATCGTGACTAAAAAGGTTCCAAAGGAGAAGGTTAAAGAGAGTAAACCGAGACCAAGGGAGACAACACCTCAGCCTACGACTCAGTCTGAGACTCAGCCAAGCACTGAGCCCGAGACTAAGTCAACCCCTAATCCACGTCCAAGACGCGGTGGTGGTGGAAAGCCAAAGGAGAGTCAGCCAAGTACAGAATCTGAGACCAAGAAGGATCCGGCCAAGGATTCGGTTAACAACGGCGGAGCTAATAGCGGTGGTGGCAACAAAACCGTAGGCTCTGACGCTTTTGAGACTACGGATCCGGCCGTTCGTACGGACGGTGGGCATGAAAAGCCCGAAAAGGTAAAGCCGGAGACTCCGACTCCAGATCAGAGTCATCAGAATGTGGAAACACAAAAAACTGATGAAATCAAGATGAACTACGAGACGGAGGCTCAGCGCAATGATAATTTCACCAATAATAAAGGTGAGACTATCAACCACGGAGTTGATAATTCTGGAAAATCTCTCCAGAAAGACGACTACGTGGGCTTCGCTAATTCCGACGACGAAGAACCAAAGTAGGGATCAACATCGCGAAACATCTATCGCAGCTTAATTGCCTTGGCGGCTTCAAGCCGCCGGGGTAATTCATGTTTACTCTTGAGACGATTCGATTTCAGTGGCATAGACGAAAATTAACAATTTGGCTAGAAGAAAAAGATTTAGATTCGTGTAGTCAAATCGAAAACAAAATTTTATAACAGGAACAATTTAATTGAAAGGAGCTTTTATGAAAAAAGCATTCAAATTTGCATCCATCGCTGCTACCGTGACTGTTGCTGGTCTTGCTACTGTTGCAACTGTATCTGGTTGGGGTGATAACGCTGGCGGTCGCGCTACTTACACTATCGCTGACATTAACGCTGGTAAACTTGGCGACAAGATCGTCATGAACTCTATTAAGGACGACGGTTCTTCTATCTCCGCTAAGGAAAAGGAAGCCGGTGTCATTATGCCATTAAACGATGAACGTAGTTTCTTAGGTATTCGTGATGAAGCTACTGGTAACAATGGTAAAAACAACGTTTGGAACATCGGTGATGTTAACGTTGAAGAAGGTAAAACTTACGTAGTTCGTCTTTATGTTCACAACAACAACCCTAAGGGTGTTAACGCTGTGGCTAAAGATGTCACCACTGAAATTTCTTTACCAACTGTCGTTTCTAAGACTGCTCGTATTTCTGGCTTCATTAATGCCTCAAATGCAACTCCATCTCGTTACTGGGATTCTTTGAATCTTAAGAGCGCCGATGGTCGTGCTTTCTACCTTGACTATGTTGAAGGTTCTGCTACCTTTGAAAATAACATTTTCAAGAATGGTACTACCCTATCTGACTCTATCGTAAACGGTGGTGTGAAAGTTGGTTATGACAAATTAGATGGTAACCTCCCTGGTTGTTACAACTATGCTGGTTATGTCACTATTAAGGTTAAACCAGTTTTCGAAAGCACTTCTATTACTAAGAAGGTTCGTATGCTTGGTGACAAGGATTGGAAGACTTCTGTCGACGCTAAGGTTGGCGATTCTGTCGAATATCAGATTCACTACAAGAACCTTAACGCTGCTCGTGTCGAAAACGTAATTATCCGCGACTCACTTCCAAAGAATATGGAATATGTTGCTGGTACTACTAAGCTTTTCACATCTGCATTCCGCGATGGTGCTAAAGCAAATTCTGATACCGTAGTAACTGAAGGTCTTAATATCGGTAACTATGCTGTAAGTGGTGACGGTTTTGTCCGCTTTACTGCTAAGGTCGTCGACAAGGACCTCGCTTGTGGTAACAACCGTTTGATTAACTGGGCTAAGGCTTCGGCTAATGGTTTCGCTGTTCAAGGTAGCGCAGATGTTTACGTTAAGAAAACCTGTGAAAATACCCCAGAAAAACCAGTAACTCCAGTTACTCCAAACCCAGAAAAACCAAAACAAGAACTTCCAAAGGAAATGCCAAAAACCGGTCCTGAAACCGTAATTAGCTCAGCCTTCGGTCTTGGTTCTATCATTACGACTGCTGGTCTTTATCTTTCTAGCCGTAAAAAACTTCGCTAATTGACCGCTCCGAAGATTTTCTTAGGACGTCAATACTTAGCTTTGAATAAGCCTTCTCGCTTAAATTATTGAGCGGGGAGGCCCAAGCTAACTGGTTGAAAACTGCGTGATGATAATAAAATACGTCTTGAGTTAAAAAATGTATTATCATTGAAACAACCTGCGAAGTCCAACCAAAAACTCCAGTCTCGGCTGGAGTTTTTTGGTGGTTTTTTAAAACTCTTATGGTATAATTTAAGCAAATGGACCAAAATACAAACAATTCTTTTACTTCCGCTCCACAAGGTGGTGATTTTTCTGACATTATTATCCCGAACGCCTACGCTGCCAAACCCAAAAATAAGAATCTGAAGAAGTATATTGTCTTTGGCTTAGTTGGTCTACTTTTTGTTTTTCTCTTGAGTTTTCTTTTTAAGAAAACGGTTATCGACTCAAAAAATATGAGCAAGGAAGAATTGACTACCTTTTATGAATCTGATGATATGGAGAAAATAAATAATCTAGAAAAATTATTTTTTAATACTTATAATAATAATTTAACGTTTGAAATGGTCTTTGATGAGTCAAAAAGCCAAAGTATAAAAGAGTCGAAGGGGTCTCTTGAGAAGCTTAAAAATTTACTAACAGTTAAGAAAAACTTTGATGGTAATGAGGCAAGTAGGAAAATATTCTCTGAATTAAAAAAGAAGCTTGATGAAAGATATGGGCCATACACAAAAGCCATAGCTGTATACGAAGATTTTTATCAAGCTTTTCAAAGTAATAATATAGATCCTATATCGAAGTATTCCTCTGCCGACAATATTTCATATAAAACTTTATATGAAAACTTTGCTGAGCTAATTTCATATAATAAACCATTAGATGAATCTATTGATAATGATGTGTGTTATTTTGATGGATCCGATATGTTGGGTGGAGATAATTGCGAAGAACAATCTAAGCAGGTCGAAAATGCGATAAAAAATATTGAAAACAATAGTCTAAAAAAAGTATTCTCTTCTGTCTATAGTCTTCCAGGTTACAAGAATCAAAATAATATCAGTGAATATATAAGTAAATGCATTGCAGGTGTGAGGTAGGTGATGAAAAATAAAAAATATCGAATTAGTCTTGTTGTTTTGGTTTCGATCTTGATATTGAACCTAGTTTTGTATACTACATCTACTGTATTTGCTTTAAAGAATGTTACCATAATTTCTGCTCCCGCTGATAAGGTTGAGGGGTTAGTTAGTGATGCTATTGAAGCTCGTACCATCATGGCTGCATTCAAAAAATGTTACGAGAAAGCCGAATTGGCCTATACTCCAGGACACAAGCATAATAAGCACGCTGCTAGAGAGCAAGATCGAACGAAACTAAGTGAAATAGAGAAGAATAAAGGAAATCTATTTCGGGATTTTAATGATATTGGCTTACACGGTGATGATAATAGCGGACACATAAAAATCAGAGTTGGTGCATTAGAAAGGGATTTTGCGGGTAAACTTCAGGACGGTAAGGTCTATTGTGATGATTCAAGTTCATCCAATATTACTAAAAAATTTGTAGATTTTTTCAAGCCCGGTGGTAATGTAACTGATTTATTTTGTAATCAAAAAGCTGATGGTCTTTTTAGTCATGTCATAATTAGTGGAGGTCATGGTTTGACGTCAAATAAACCACTTCGCGCGGAAAAAACCGATAACTGTGCAGAAGGACTTCCAAATGATAGCTTCCAAAGAAATAAAGCAACTGGCATCCCAACTTTAAAAGCCATCTACGAGAAGCGCATGAGTGGCAATGTCTTTGCTGAAAAATTTGAAAATATTGAAAAAGATAACGTAAACGCAAACCTCGATTATCTAGCTGCATTGAAGGCATATAACAGTGATTGTGTTTCTGGTTATGAAGATAAAAAAGGTAGAGATACAACATCTTTTTCGGTAAAAATTGTAGATAAAGACGGTAAAGTCTCTGAAAAATATCCAAGATTAAAAACTGGTGGCGATGGTAATGATATTGATGCTACATCTTTTGTTTATAGTAATAACGGCGGTAATATCAATAAGTCAAAGAGCTGTAAGGATATTTCGGATAACTTAAATAAAAATGCTGAATTCTATGCCGCAAATTTCAAAACAGCTAAACAAGACACCTGTGGTAGTCCTGAAATGATTCAGGCCGTGACTGATACCGTGACTGAATATAGTCGCCGAGAAGGCGCAGGGGCTACTTTAACTGCAGATGAAAAAGCTGAATATACAAAACTTTCGAATGCTCTCCAAAAGAAAGATTTTACCGAAGATGACGGCAATGGTGGAAGAAAATGTATTGAAACTAAAAAAATAAAAGTTCAGGAAGAGAGCGCTTGTGGCTCAGAAAAAACTAAAACTCAGGCTAGGGGAATTGTCGAAGGATATGAACATCGAATGTATGAACAGGGTGAAACTCTCTCTGATGCTGAAAAACAGGAATATGAAACTCTTCAAAAAGCACTAGCGGACAATAAGTTCACTGTCGATGATGGTAATGGTGGTGAAAAATGTTTAGAAACGGAACATTTGGAGAATCAAATTGAAACAGGCGACTCATCTACTGATGATGGAACTGCCGATGAGAAGCAAAGCTATTGTCAGGAAAACGGCGGTTTTCTTTCTTGGATGCTTTGTCCGGCCATTGCCGATGGTGCAGCTACGGCTGGTGGACTTCTTGGTTTTATTACTAGCCTTACTACTGTACATACTTCTATCATTGAGCAATTCTCCAAGCAGGATTCATCCATCTATAAGGCCTGGTCCGCCTTCCGTAATATTGCCAATATCGGTTTTGTGATTATGCTACTCGTAGTAGTATTTTCTCAGGTGACTAATATTGGTATCTCTAATTACAACATTAAGAAAATCTTACCAAAACTTATTATTACTGCGATCCTAGTTAATTTCTCATATCTAATTATGGGTGTCTTAATTGATCTTTCTCAAATTGCTGGTAATGGTATTGGATCACTTATTAGGTCGGTAGCCGCTGATGGTATGGATACTGATGCCTCGGCTAGGGCCTCTGCTACAATATCAGCTATTGCTGGTGCAGTGACTGGAGTAGCCGGTGCTGCTATTGGTGTAGCAGGTGTTGCTACTGGTGGTGCCGCTATTGCAGGTTTGGTTGGTGGTCCAGCAATCATCCTTCCAGTGGTGTTGTTTATTATTACTTCCCTTATTTCAGTTTTCTTTGGTTTTATTATGTTGACTATTCGTCAAGCTGCCATTATTATGGTGGTTGTACTCGCACCGCTCGCGATGGTTCTATATGCTCTACCAAACACTGCCTCTATAACTAAGAAGTATTTTTCTGCCGTCAAAGCATTACTCATGCTTTATCCAATGTTTATTTTTGCAACCTCCGCTGGTGCTCTTGCTTCTTCGATTATTATTGGCACTAGCACGGATCTTCTTATGATGATTGTCGGTGGATTACTGAATGTGCTTCCATATTTCGCGATTCCATCCATGACATCCAAATCCCTTGCTGGTCTCGGCGCTATCACGGGTGCATTTGACAAAATGCGTGGTGGAGCTCTTAAGGGAGTTGGTATGGCTGGTGGAGCTATTGGCGCATCTGAATTTTACAAAAATGTGAAGAGCAACTTTGCAGCCGACCAATCAGTTGCAAGAGCCAAGAGGGATCTGAAAAGATTTGATGATATTAAGGCTGGCGGTAAAAAGTTAACTATTGCACAAATGCGACGCCAGGCTACTGCTGCAGGTATCGTCAATAACGATTCTAAGTTGCGCGCTGGCTCCGATTCAGCTGGACGTGGTGCTCTAAGTAATATGTCGGGTCTCGGCTTTGAAAACCTAAAGGCGACGGCTGAAAAGGAGTTTCGTGATGGTGAGGTAAAAAATATTATGAACAAACTTGCCAGTGACGGTGTCGATGAAGGTACTATGGAGAGCGACCTTAGGTCGGCATTGGGTGCAGATTATAATGCTATGACTGATGAACAGAAGCACGCAAATGACATTAGAATTGAGGCTCTCACGCGTGCTCTTGGTGCTACTAAGACCGGGCGTAAAACCATAAGTAATATAGGTAAGGATACTAGCTTGGCTGTGTCAAACCGTGCGTTTACTCAGCTCGCCAGTGCCGCGGTTACCTTACCAGGATTTGCAGATAAACAACAAATCGCAAATCGACAGTTTAATGAATACCTACAAAATACTAGTTATAAAAAGAATGATGAAGCCTCAAGTTCATCGCTTATTTCAGCAACCAGAAGTGCGGGTCTAGATAAAGCCTATGATGATATGACTATGGATAACTTCCTTAAGGTTGGTAATGATGATGCGGTTGAAATCCTTGGGAAAAAAGGCGCCAACTCTCTTGACTCCGTGGTGAGCCAAACGGCTTCTGCTGCACTAAATGATGCAAACCTTATTGCTAATTTTGACAAAACTAAGATGTCTCTGGTTAGTGCAGAGATGGATAACCAGCGCACCTCTACGATTAATTTGCGAAGTGGTGGTACCGCTCAAGTCTTCAATCCCCCATCCGATTTCGGTGAATATAGTCAGATTAAAAACCATGCCGGCGAAATTATTTACACGAATAAACGCGGTGACAGCTTTAATGCCTCTACTGGTCAGATTACTAAAGGAGTATAAAATCTCTAGTTCACGAACCGTCGGGTTTGGGGTATAATTATCTCAAGCCCGAATGGCGGAATTGGCAGACGCGCTAGCTTCAGGTGCTAGTCTAGCTTCTAGGTGCAGGTTCAAGTCCTGTTTCGGGCACCACAAGATTAGATCATAGTGAGAGCTATGATTTTTTGTTAAATTAATTATTAACGCGGTAGTTCTTGAATAAGGATTCAGATTTTTTAAAATTCCTGTCTCACCAGCTGTTTTCTTAATTTTCAAATAATCTTGGCTCTTAAATTAAAAAGGAGCCAAATATGTTAAAAAACTTATTCAAAAATAAATCCCTCGATGCTCTGCCCCCGGATTTTCGCGTCGAAAATCACCCTCTCGATAGAGAACAACGCAAATCGATTTATGACCCCGCTAGATTTAATCTAGTCGTAGCTGGCGCCGGTTCTGGTAAAACCACCACCATTCTCGGTAAAATTCTCTATCTCTTGCAATCCGGTTTCGCTAGTCCACCAGAAATATTAGTTTTATCTTTTACACATGATTCCGCCACAGAACTCAGAGAACGTTTTCTGCGCGAATATTATCAAACATTTGCGGAACAGATTTTGCTCAGAAAATCTCCGTCACCGAACATTACAATTGAGACTTTTCATAGTTTAGCTCTGAAATTACTTCGTAGTCTCTGGCCAGATTTTTCTGTCACTACAAATGAAATAGATAACGAGCAGCCCGTTTCGGAAATAACTGATAATGTAATTTCTGGTTCTGATGAGCTTACCATACAGACTTCGATTATCCGCGAATTTCTCGATCTACACGAGCTAGATTCCGTCACACTGTCTCTAATCGCCAGTAAATTCTCCTCATCAGATTACAGCAAATTATTCCTCACAGTTTCCGAAAAATATCAAAGGGAATTATCCAGTCTCCTAGAAAAACATCAGACTACGTTTTCTGGATTAATTAAATTAGCGATTCGGTATCTTCGCTCTGGTCAGATTATAACTCAATTTCGCTATATTATTGTCGACGAATATCAGGATCTCTCGGCTTTACGCCAGGAATTTTTGCATCTTCTTATTGAATCCTCGCAAGCCAACCTATTCGCCGTGGGTGATGATTGGCAGGCCATTTATGGCTTTAGTGGTAGTCGCGTCGATTTTACTCTAAATTTTCGTAAATTTTGGGGTGATTTTTCCTTGCATCGTATTTCAAAAACCTATCGTTTTGGTCCCACCCTCGCAAGGTTAAGTTCGAGCTTCATCATGCAAGATCATACTCAAATTCGAAAACAAATTCAAAGCCAAAAAGAAGACGCACTAGAGCCCGTCGTGGAAATTTCTGGTGATTCGGAGCGACTCGATCTAGAAGTCCTAACGCATTACTTTGAGTCTCTTCCGGAAAACAGCTCGATTTTATTGCTTGGTCGTTTTCAAATTGATCGATTCCGCCTCGCACACTGCAGTAAATTTAATTTAACTTCAGATGGTATAGAATTTCACCCGCGGCCCGACTTAAAAATCCGTTTTCTCACCGTACATCAATCTAAGGGTCTCGAAGCTGATTATGTAATTCTTCTCAATAATCGCGAAGCTAAGTTGGGCTTTCCAGCTCACGTTAAGGACCCGCTACTAAAAACTGAGCTAATAAAAATTGCAGAAGAATTAGGACTAGACCAGGCTTCAATCAATGAAGAACGCCGACTCTTTTATGTCGCCCTCACTCGTGCTAAAAAGCAGGTGATTTTACTCACCGTCGATGGTAAGGAATCAAGCTTTATCAAGGAGCTGCGTCGAAAATTTCGTCAGGATTTTACCACCTATTATCTTTCGCATTTTGAGAAATATCTGAAGTTAGAATAATCTATTTCTTCGACTTAGTGATCGAATTGATTTTGTTGCCAATATTTTCTTGAGTTTTTTGGATATTTTCCATTGCTGCTTTTGTCATATGGCGCTTAAATCTAGCCGCACGCGAATAATACTCACGGGTCAGCTTTTTAATTTCTGAGGTCACATCAATTTTGGTAGAACCAAATTTAGCACTGAATTTATCGCGTAACTTCAAGGTGGCTACGGTCGTAAAAATGATATCAATCACTAAAATTGTCAGAAGTACCCCGTTAATCGATTCGATCATTGGCCAGGAAAGTGGCGAAATCAAATGTAAAATGAATGGATGTAGGCCATACTTAATTGCCATCCCACCCAGGCCAAAACCAAGAGAGGTCTCGAGCGAGACACGGCCGTTAAGGTTAAAGCGTGTGGTTTCTGAGTAGTCCCACCAGCGCACCCGAAAGATTTTTTCCATCACCACACTTGTGGTATATTCAATCACTGTACAGATTAGGGCGAAAATAAAAAATTCAATATACCATTCGAAATGAATCTCTTGTGTCAGGATTAAGAATGAGACCATTCCCACGCCGTAAATTGGGCAAATTGGCCCGAAGAGAAAACCACGGTTTTGCAGTTTGCGTTGTTCGATGCTGGTCCAAATACATTCGAAGACCCAGCCGATAAAAGAATAAATCATAAACATCAAAAACCAGAAGCTTACAAATCTGAATACTTCATGAATTTCAAACATTACTTATCTATTTTAACATGAGAGGTCGGGATTTGTTTATGTTAAAATAAAAGTAATGATTTAGCTATTTTGAATTTTAAACCATTGTTAAAGTTTATAAAAATTAAGGAGAATAAATGTTAATTTCCGAAAATGTTCCGATTAAAAATCTTGTCACCATGCGTATTGGTGGTCCAGCCAAATATGTCATCGAAATCAAGTCCAAAGATGAGATTCCTGAAGCTTATCAATTCGCCGCTGAAAAAAATCTCCCAGTCACTATCCTTGGTAATGGCGCTAATACCTTCGCCACCGACGAAGGTTATCAGGGTGTGATTTTGCTCGATCGTATTCTCGGCATCTCGCAGCTCTCAGCGGAGGAAATTGAAGCCGCCTACGGTGCTGAAATAAAAGCTGAAGCTGAAAAAGAAGGCTATGGCTATTTTCGTGCTAATGGTGGTGAAATTTGGGATTCCTTAGTCAATTTCACTGCTGCTCTTGGCTATTCTGGTATCGAAGCGATGGCTGGTATTCCTGGCACTGCCGGTGCTTCACCTGTTCAGAATATCGGTGCTTATGGCCAGGAAGTTACACAGGTGATTGTTTCTGCTGATGTTTACGACCTGCAGGAAAAAACTTTTAAGACCATTCTTGCTGAAGATATGAAGATGAGCTATCGCAAATCTATCTTTAATTCTGGTGAAAGTGTCGGCCGTTACTTTATCTATTCGATTGTGATTCGTTTGAAAAAAGGTCAACTCAATCCACCATTCTACCGCTCCTTGCAGGCCTATGTGGACGAACATCAAGAGACTGATTTTTCACCAACCAACATCGCTCGTATGGTTCGCGAAGTGAGAAATTCTAAGCTGCCAGATCCAGAAAAAATCGCCAGTGCCGGTAGTTTCTTCAAGAATATTTACCTCACCGATGAAGAAGCTGACGAGGCCGAGGCGCGTGGTATCGAAGTTTGGCGTAATGCCAAAGAAGTCGGTCCAGACTCTCCAGAGAAGCGTACTAATTTAGTTAACTCTGGCTGGCTTCTCGAACATGCTGGTCTCAAAGGTCAGGTCTTCCATGGTATGAAAGTCAGTGATAAGGCTGCATTAATTCTAATTAATGAATCTGCCGAAACCTATGCCGACCTTGCCGCCGCTCGCGCCGAAATTGCACAGATTGTTTACGATAAATTTGGCTTAAAGATTGAGCAAGAACCGGACGAAATTAAGTAAGGAGTCCCATGGTTAAAGAATTAAACGGTCGTGAATTAGTTGGATTTATTAAGGAGCGTCAAGCTCATCAGGTAAAGGCCCTCCGTTCGCGTAAAATCCGTCCAAAATTAGTTATTATTCGTGATTCGAATAATCCCGTCATCGAAAAATACGTCAGTCTGAAGAAAGCTTACGGGGAAGATATTGAGATTGAAGTAATTGATCAGGTGGTAAATCCCACCAAGGAAGCTATTCAATCGGCTATTGAATCCGCTAACCAAGACGCCTCTGTCTCTTCGGTGATTTTGCAGCTTCCACTGCAAAATCCCGAGTGGACTGAGGAGCTGGTCTCCCTGATCGCCCCCGAAAAAGACGTCGATGGTTTAACCGGCAAAAGTCGTTTTGATAGCGCCACTGCTACTGCCATTAACTGGCTTCTCACTGGTTACGGTATCGAACTGAATAATAAATCTATCGCCATCGTCGGTCGTGGCCGCTTGGTGGGTGAACCGCTCATCCGCATGTTCACGAATTCCAATCTTCGCGTATCGGTTTTTCACCGTTGTTCCGATTTTTCTGAACTTAAAAATCACGATGTCATTATTACCGCTACAGGGAACCCTCATCTCATTACTTCCGAAATGATTCGCGAGGGTGCGGTGATTGTTGATGCCGGTACGGCCAGTGAAGGCGGAGTGATTCTCGGTGACATTAATGATGAAATTCGCGCTCGCACTGATATCTCTGCTATCACACCAAAAATTGGTGGCGTAGGTCCGCTTACTATTGGTGTACTATTCGAAAATGTCCTGGCCTCTGCCGCAGCCAATCAAACGCATTAATTAAGCAATAAAAAAGGGTGAGTCATGCAAACAAAATCAAAGAAAAATTATAGCGGTCCAGTCGTCCTCGTGGTGATGGATGGTGTGGGTATTCGTCAGGAAATCGAAGGTAATGCTGTAGCCTTAGCTTACACTGAGTTTTTGCATCAATTAGAGCAAAATTATCCTAAGTTAGCTCTCCAAGCTTCCGGTGAGGCGGTGGGTATTTTGGCCAATCAAATGGGGAATTCTGAGGTTGGTCATAATGCGCTTGGTAGTGGCCAAATCATTAAGCAGGGTATCGCTAAAATTAATCAAGCTTTTTCTAGTGGTGAAATCTGGCAATCCAGCACTTGGCAGGGGATTATCGAAAATCTTAAAACCCACCAGTCCACCCTACATTTTTCCGGGATTTTCTCCGATGGTGGCGTACATAGTGAGTTATCTCATCTATTTGCCATGTTAAGACGCGCCGCCGAATCTGGTATTAAAACCATGCGCGTGCACGCGGTCTTCGATGGTCGTGATGTGGCGCCACAGTCAGCTGAAAAATATCTCGCCATGTTTGAACAAGCAGTCACAGAAATCAAAGCCGAGTTCGACGTCGATATTCAAATCGCCTCTGGCGGCGGACGTATGGTCTTCATTGCTGACCGTTATCAAACTGATTGGACTATAGTCGAACGTGGTTGGCAGGCCTTAGTCTATGGGCAGGCCGAGCACTATTTTAACTCTGCCGATGCGGCAATTCAACATTTTCGTGAAGCTGACCAAAATCTGCAGGATCAATATCTTCCAGCATTTGTCGTGGTGGATGAGGCAAAGCATCCGATTGGTCTGGTTCAGCCACACGATAGTTTTATCTACTTTGATTTTCGGGCCGACCGTGCCCTTGAAATTGCCGAAGCCTTCTGTCTCGACGATTTTCAAGGTTTTAACCGTGGTACCGAGCAGAATCAGAAATTACCGATTTACTTTGCCAGTCTCACGGAATATGATGTCGATCGTCATTTTCCGGAGCACACCTTAGTCGAGCCGGTCGAAATCAAACATACTCTGCATGAGTATTTGGCAGCCAAAAATATTGCTCAGCTAGCCTGTTCCGAAACCGCCAAGTTCGGCCATATTACCTATTATTTTAATGGCAATAGTTATGAGCCGCTCACTGGCGAAGAATTTCTTGAAATTAAATCCGATACGCGCCCCTACGACGAGCGTCCTTGGATGAAGTCCGCGGAAATTACCGACGCTGTGCTTGAAAAAATGGCTAATTTTGATTTTGTGCGAATTAATTTTGCCGGCGGCGATATGGTGGGGCATTTTGGCGAGCTTGAGCCGACCGTGGTTGCCGTGGAAGCGATAGATTTGCAACTTCAGCGTCTCGCGAAAAAAGTTGATGAGCTAGGTGGCATGATGTTAATTACCGCTGATCACGGTAATGCCGAGGAGCTTTTTGATACTACTACCCATCAAGCTAAAACTTCACATACCACTAATCTTGTCCCTTGTTATTTTTATGATAATACCGAGTTTAGTCAGCATTATCAGTTAAAAAATTTGACTGACGCCGGGTTAACTAATGTTGCGGCTACGCTTGCTGACCTCTTAATTAGCGAGTATTCTGAGTATTGGCGCGATTCATTGATTGAGCTAAAATAGCCGTCCCTAGTCGACCACTGGGGAAAATATGGTATAATGCAGAAAAGGAGAAAAAATGCAGAAAATTACCAAAGCCATCATTCCTGTGGCCGGATGGGGTACCCGTCGTCTACCGATTACTAAAGTTATTGAAAAATCCATGTTACCAGTTGGCAACCGTCCACTTGTCGACTACTCTGTGCAAGAACTCATTGAAGCCGGCGTTACTGATATCTATATGGTAGTTAGCAATACTGAACCTTGCCAAGTTCGTGAATTCTACTCTGATAATATTGAACTAAATGATTATTTATTTTCTCGCGGTAAGGCTGATCGTGTGGCTCTCACCAAGACTCTCCCAGAGCACGTTAAGATTCATTACATCGCTCAAGATGCCAATAGTAAATATGGTACTGCCGTCCCTGTCGCTATGGCTGCTGAAGAATATAATCTTAACGAACCCGTGATTGTTTATATGGGTGATGACTTTATTTGGAATCCAGAAGGCGAATCTGCTGCCACTTCTCTGATTAATTCTCTTCAGTCTGAAACTGACTCGGCTATTTTAGGTGTCGAAATCCCTAAGGAAAAAGTTGATAAATATGGCGTACTCGAGGTCCAAGACGGTAAGCTCACGAATGTGGTAGAAAAACCATCCGTCGAAGAAGCTCCATCTAACTTAATCAACGTCAGTAAATATATTCTTTCTGCGGATCTCTTGCAAAAAATCGTCGCCTATGTCAATGGGCATGATTTTGGTCCAACTGATCAGGAATACATGATTACCGACCCAATTTATGACTACATTAAACAAGGCCAAACTATGCGCGTCGCTTCCACCTCTGGTCAATATCTCGATGGTGGATCTGTCGAAGGCTGGGTGCACGCTAATAATGTAGTTTGTGGCGTCAAAGAAGCCTAAAATCTGAAAGTTTCTCTAAGTAAGACCCTTATCCAGGGGTCTTATTTTATTTTAAAAATATACCATCCATGATATAATATTTATGGTTTATTAGGAAAGGCTCTTATGAAACAAAAAACTTATCAAGAAGAAATCGGCGCTATTATTACTAATCTTCGTCGTGAAAAAGGCATCACTCAAGGTGAACTCGCGAAGATGATTGGCACCTCGCAGTCTGCCGTTCATCGCATCGAAAAGGGTGATCAAAATACTTCTCTCGAAATGATTAAGAAAATTTCCTCCGCGCTCGGCCACCAGATTTTGGCCGTCAGCGATTCTTCTTTCCAATCCTATCGTATTAATGGCGGCAAAACCCTCAGTGGTTCGATTACGGTTAATTCTTCTAAGAATGCCGGGGTGGCTCTGCTTTGCGCGTCTTTACTTAACCATGGCCGTACGACACTGAAAAAACTCGCCCGTATCGAAGAGGTTTTTCGTATTATTGAAGTTCTCGAGTCGATCGGCGTGAAGTGTCGTTGGGTTAATCGTCAAAAAGATTTAGAAATCACCCCTCCTCGTGATATTAAACTTGATGAAATGGATCTTGATGCTGCCCGCAAGACTCGTTCGGTTCTCATGTTGATGGGTCCACTCCTCCATTTTTATCAAGAATTCGCCCTACCTTATGCTGGTGGTTGTTCTCTCGGCACCCGTACCGTTGAACCACACCTGCGTGCTCTTTCAGTCTTTGGTCTAAATGTGGATGCCACCACCCGCACGGGTTTCTATGAGGCTAAGGTGGATCAAAAAATTCTTCGCGACGAATCTGGCAAACGTATCGTGCTTATCGAACGTGGTGACACGGTGACAGAAAATATTCTCATGGCAGCGGCACTTTATCCGGGGCAAACCACGATTGTGGGGGCTTCACCGAATTATATGGTGCAAGATGTTTGTTTCTTCTTACAGGACCTCGGGGTTAAAATTGAGGGAATTGGCACCACTACGCTCGTAGTTCATGGGTTAAAGTGTATTGATAAGGATGTGGAATATTATCCTAGTGAAGATCCGATCGAAGCCATGTCTTTCTTGGCAGCTGGTTTGGTGACTAAATCTGAAATTACTATCACGCGTGCCCCGATTGAATTTCTCGAAATTGAGCTCGAAGTTTTGCGTTCCATGCATGCTAAAATTGAACGTTCTGAGGAATATTTCTCTTATAATGGCCGCACTCGTCTAGTTGATTTGCATATCTTGAAATCCGACCTAGTGGCTCCGGCTGATAAAATTCATCCCATGCCATTCCCGGGTCTCAATATCGATAATCTCCCATTCTTCACCGTGATTGCCGCCATGGCTGAAGGCCGCACTCTGATTCATGACTGGGTTTTTGAAAATCGTGCGATCTATTCCACTTACCTCACCAACCTAAATGCCAAGGTAGAATTGCTCGATGCTCATCGTTTCTACGTTTCTGGCCCGACTAATTGGCGTGCCGCTGAATTAGTTTCGCCTCCAGCCCTCCGTCCAGCTGTAGTTTTACTTCTCGGTATGTTGGCCGCCCCCGGCGTTTCTATCTTGCGTAATGTCTATTCCATTAATCGCGGTTATCAGGATTTCGCCCGTCGTCTCAATCATCTAGGTGCCGATGTCAAACCGCTAGTTGGCATCTAGGCTCGTAACTAGATAGTTTATTAGTTAAAAATACCACACCTATTGCAGTCTAAAAATATCAGGTCTCACGTGGCCTGATATTTCTTTGCTATAATAAAGGTAATGCTTAATAATATTCAGCAAAATTTCAAGCGTTTTAAGATTCGCCATCTTCTGGCCCTGATTTTTTTGCTTGTCGTAGCTCTCCTCGCTGGCTTCATTAGTCAAGCCAATCAGACCTTCATGAATGCTAATTTTGTGAAAAAATATTTTAGCGAAAATCCCACCTACTACACTATTAAGGTTTCTCAAGCCAAATCCGCTATTATCGATCGCTTTTACGGCACTGGTACTCAAGAATTTACCAGCACGATGAATTCGGAGATTATTAATTTTGCGCAAAACCTCCCCGATAATCAGATTATGCCGGGTGAAGTGATGTATAATCTCCAGACTCTGCAAAATAACTTCCCGAAGCTGCTTGGCCAACTTATCCTGCCTGAGGAGTATCAAAAATATCAGAATCTTATTATCGATAACATTTACCAAATTCCGAGTACCATTAACCTCGAACAAACTCTGATGAATAATTTTTCTGCCAAAATCGATCACGCTCTCGCGGAATCCGGTCAATCGATTAATCCCGCCGTGTTAAATGCCACTACACACTATCTTGTGCAAGTTTACCTGGGTCAACTCACCATGCATGATACCATCCATGAGATAAAACAAAATTTTGCAATCACCAAAAAATACATGGACATCCTTACTCTGATTATCCTCATTAGTTTCTTTACTCTAATTGTAATTAATTATTTTCTCTACGACTTGATGGGGTGGCGAATTTTTATTTTCACCACCACCTTGGTTCTATTCCTCATCGGACATCTCGTCTCCATGCCAATTTGTCAGCAAATGATTCAGCAGATATTTGTCATTAAGTAGCGTATAATTAATCTATGAATCTTTTTACCGCTGAATTAAATCCCGCCCAAGCCGATGCTGTCGAAACTCTTTCTGGCCCCCTCTTAATTTTGGCTGGTGCTGGTTCTGGTAAAACTAAAACTCTCACTCATCGTATTGCGAACTTAATTACTCATGGAATTTTGCCTTCACAAATCTTAGCTGTCACTTTTACTAATAAGGCGGCCAGGGAAATGCGTGAGCGTCTTTTTCATCTCTTAAAGCAGGCCTCGAAAGAAACTAATCAATATCCTGATAGTCTAAAATCTTTCTTCACTTCCGATCTTTTTGCTGCCACCGAGGTGCCACGCAATTTTATGCCATTCATGGGGACCTTTCACGGCATCTGTGTCAAAATTTTACGTATGGAGGCGGAAAATCTTCACCTCGATCGCAATTTCCTGATTTACGATACTTCCGACCAGGAGGCCCTGATTAAGCGCGCGATTAAAAATCTCCGCTTCGAGGACAAAAACCTCCGCCCGAAAACCATTCAAAGCACCATTTCGAGCTCAAAAAATGCTGGTGTCTTGCCCGAAGAATATGAGGCTTCTGCCAGCTATCCTCAGCAGAAAAATATTGCCAAAGTTTTCTTCGAATATGAAAAGCTTAAGGCCGCCGCTTCCGCTCTCGATTTTGATGATTTGCTTTTGAAAACTGTGGAACTTTTTGAGACCAATCCAGCTGTCCATCAAAAATGGCAGACCCGCTTCCGTCATATTTTGATTGACGAGTATCAGGATACCAATCACGTACAATATCGTTTGATTAAGCTTCTCACCGGTCCTGAACAAAATATTTGCGTGGTGGGCGACGACTGGCAATCGATTTATTCTTGGCGCGGCGCAGATTTCCGTAATATCTTGCACTTTGAAGCTGATTTTCCTGGCGCTAAGGTCATCAAGCTCGAACAAAATTATCGCAGTACCGGTAATATTCTAAGGGCCGGCCAGCAAATCATTGAACATAATAAAACTAGAAGCTCCAAGGAGTTATTTACCGAATCTGGGGACGGGGAAAAGGTGGAGATTCAAGCTCTCAATGACGAATCGGCTGAAGCTAGTTTTGTGGCGCTAAAAATTATCAATCTCCTAGCCAATGCCAAAAATGAGGTGAGTAATTTCTCAGATTTTGCCGTGCTTTATCGTACTAACGCGCAGAGTTTTGCTATGGAAAAAGCCCTAATTTCGCGCGACATTCCCTATAAGATTATCGGTGGCATCCGCTTCTACGACCGTAAAGAAATTAAAGACGTTTTAGCCGTGCTGCGACTCGTCTTGAATCCACGTGATCGTGTTTCTTTTGAGCGTGTTACTAAAAATATTATTTCCGGTATTGGGCCAGCTAGTTTAGAAAAAATCTATCTTGCGCTCGGCCTGGATGGGGCACTAACTGATTTGGCTGCAGACTCGGTTCTCACCGGTAAGGCCAAAAATAGTTTCTTGCGTCTACAAAACTTCCTCAATACTATCGACCGCACCGACAATCCCTCGGAGATTATTACTGAAGTGATTAATTATTTTGATTTTGCGAGTCTCGTCGATGATGGTACGCCGGCCACTACTGAGCGCCAAGAAAACCTCGATGCCCTCGTCGGTAATACTAAAGATTTTGATACGCTCGAAGATTTTTTGGCTGATTCCGCTCTAATGTCTTCCTCTGATGAATCGACTCGTGATAATTCCGTCACCCTTATGACACTTCACGCGGCCAAAGGTCTTGAATTTCCAGTCGTCTTCATCGTTGGCATGGAGGAAGGTCTTTTCCCAAGCTCTATGAGTTCCGATGAGGATAGTATTGAAGAGGAGCGTCGTCTAGCCTATGTCGGGGTAACTCGCGCCAAAAAGCGTCTCTTCCTCACTTTTACCGCTGTGAGGTTTCTACATGGTAAGTCTAATTTTAATACGCCATCCCGCTTCCTGGCCGAACTTGGTTATCAACCGGACCTCTTTAATGAATCGGTTGACAATAGTTTTAGTCATGGCTATGATAATGGATTCAATCGTAGTTATGGTAATAATTTTAGTGACAATCGCAGTCATAAATTCAATAATAATTTTGACGATGATTTTACTGATAATCCTTTTGATTCTTATGATAGTTATTCTGGACGCTCAAAATCAAAATCTCAGCCAAATAAAAAATTCGATCCTTTCTATGACGATATCTTCTACGATGATGAGGGAATCGACTTTTAAAAAATAACCCTTCAGCGGGTTATTTTTCTTTTTATGATTAATTTTCTTTAATCTTATTTAGCAACTTTTCGTATTCTAATAAATCTAAATTCGCTGGCCTTGCATCTAAATCAAACCCAAGTTCTTCGAAGATCTTTATAATTTCTTCACGACTACGTCCGGTAAAATGTGGTAGCATCCCCTGCAGTTTTTTGCGTGGGTTCGCAAAACATTGTTTCACAAACTTCAAAACTTCTTCCGACACTAAGGCTTTTTCGCGTGAATAAAAGATTACCGAAGCCGAGTCGACTTTTGGTGGTGGCGTAAAAAGTTTGCGTTCGACGAAAATACCCCCTTCTACTTCCGCGTAATTTTGCACGAATAAAGTTAGGAACGAGTAGCGACCTTTTTCTTCGAGGATACGATCGGCCACTTCTTTTTGCATTAAAAGTACGATTTTCGCAGGCTTCTTTTTGAGTAGTAATAATTTTCGAATAATTGGGCTAGTGATATAGTAGGGAATATTCCCTACCACCGAAAAATCGCCATCAAGTTGATTGAGGTCAAAATCCAAAACATCAGTATTAATTACTTCCAGATTTTTGCCAGGGAAGGAATTTGGTAGATTATGTGCCAATTTTTCATCAAACTCAATCGCTACCACTTTTGGGAATCGCCTGAGTAGTGAACTCGTCAGTGTACCGAGTCCTGGTCCGATTTCCACACAAAAATCCACTTCACTTCTCGCGCTTTCGGCGATTTCTTCCAAAGTAAAACGGTCTTTTAACCAGTTCTGTCCCAGGGATTTTTTATTCTGTAACATCGTTTTCTCCTAGTACCAGTGATGGCTACTCCAGAAAGCCCAGGCCTGACTCCAGCCACCGTAGCGTCCGGTCACGTAGCCAATCATCCAGCGAATTTGAGTCACTGGGTTGGTCTTCCAATCGCTACCAGCTGAAGCCATCTTCGAGCCTGGAAGTGCCTGTGGAATACCATAAGCGCCTGATCCGGCATTTGATGCATCGTAACGACAGCCTGATTCGCGCATAATTAAAGTCAAAGCCACGTAAAGGTCATTTTCTGAAACGCCCGCACTTCTGGCGTAGTTTGCGCAAGTTTCCCAATCTGGTGGAATCGATTTTTTACTACCAACCTTGGTTACTCTAGCCACTGGTTGCTTAATAATATTAGTCGAAATTAGTTCACGCGAAACTTCCACGTTATTCACCATATTGATCTTATAGATAGACTGTTTACGACCAACTTCGCCCATGGTTTCAAGCTTGGTTTGGCCCGTCGCCATACTTGCGTCGTTTTCCGTTTTTTCTTCGTAAGGAATTTCTTCCTCCACGGTTACTTCATGGCCACCCTTATGAGTCAGGCGATATTTTGTCGATAGTCCAGCTTCCAAAATATCGTGTCCCGCCACCTTAGTTACCACATCGCCGTCATAAACACTAAAGCCTGCTTCCTTAAACAGTGCTTTTTCATCGGTAGTGGCAGTCATCAAAAATACCGTCTTCTGTCCGTCACTCAAGGTGACAGGTTTAGCACGGTAAATATTGATACGATAATTATCAGAATTAATCCGTTCCGTACGGGCAGGTTCCACTTTATCGTAATTTTCTACGGCAATATTCGAGCGTTTCAAAGCCTCTTCGACGGTATTGGCGTTAGTTTTAATCGTCAAGGTTTTATTGTCGGCAAAAAAAGTCACATAATGCATGTCCGAAATTTCTCCAGCATCTGGATCTTTAGTCTCGGCAAAAGCTGAACGCACCCTCGAAAATCCGAAGATTAGACCGGATAAAACTAGCAAAAAAGCGCTAAAAATATATAGCGTCTTATAAGTCTTGGCTATTTTGAAAGCACTACTCACCTAATTATTATAACATATCGTGATTTATTGATAAAGTTTACGCTAATTTATGGTAGAATAAACTTAAGAGTTATCACATAAAAAGGATGTTTCATGAATCAAGCGGACAACACCGAAGACTTTGCCAATCTAATGGAAGAATTGAATAATTACACTACGGAGAATCATACCGAAAATACCAATTCTTCGCATCAAGCTTCTGAGGATTCCCCTGCAATTGATTTAAGCAATTTAGACGCCAATCCTGCTGATTCTAACCAACCAGTCACTATCGCTCCCTCTGCTGATTTTGCTTCTTCTATGAATCAAACTGCCACTACTTCGGCTGCCGCAAAAGATTCTGATAATCTTGCTACTCCAAATCATACTCCACTTTCACCTCTGATGAATTTGGATGGTACGGAAAATACCGAGGCAATTAAATCTGCCGAGGTTGCCAAGGATGCTGCTTCTGATGATGTTGATTTTACTAAAGAAGATCAAGTAGAAGATGCCGAAAAAACTGAACACGAAAAATTCCTTGAAGATCAAGAGAAAAATCCTTTGAAGGCCGCCGAGCCAGTCCCAGGCTCTATCGGTAGTGCAGTTTCTTACCATGATTACGAAAAAGAGAAAAACGAAGAAGCCACTAAGGCGCAAAATCCCGAGAAGAAGCCGTTCAAGCTCGACCCAAAAATCATTGCTATTATTGCCATTGCTGGTATTTTTGTAATTTTTGGTGCTATCTTCTTGATTAATGCCTTGGGAAGTCACCCTAAGAAATCTTCTCGCGCCAACAATCAAAATACCGTTGTTGCTAATGAAAACCAAATTCTCGAATGTGCTACCAAAGTTTCCGAAGAGAATCGCACGAAATATAATGCCGCTTCTGGTGAGGTGACTAAGATTTTTACCTACAGTCACGACACCTTGTCTAGTATTGAAATCCGTACGGTTTACGAATTTAGCTCCACTGATGCCGCTAAGACTGCTAAGACAGCGATTGATTCGGAAAATCAACTCACGGAAAACAACGGTCGTACCGAAAAGACTGAAAACCACAAGACTACCACCTCTGGTCTAGATGGCAAAATCGTCTCTCTCTCGGTCACTGTAAAATCGGAAGACCTCGAAGCCTATCAGAAGACTGATGATTTTAAAAATCAAAGTTTTGCTACCGCTGACGCTGATGGTAAACTTGACCTTTCAATCAATAATGTTCTCACTACGCAAAATCTCCAGGGCTTCTCTTGTAGTATTACCGAATAGAAGATTCAAAAGAGGCTCCCCGGCCTCTTTTTTTGAATTGAGGAAATACTTGATTTTTGCTATAATTATTAGGAAATTATGAAAAATATCTATATTACCACAGCCATACCATACGTTAATGGTTTGCCACATATCGGGCACGCCGAAGATTATTTACTTGCTGATATTTATAAACGTTATCAGGAGCTTTTGGGTAACTCAGTGCGCTTTCAGGCTGGTACTGATGAGCATGGTAATAAAATTGAGAAAAAAGCTAAATCTCTTGGTATTGACACGCAAAAATACGTTGACGACAATGCTAAAAAATTCCAAGAATTTATCGCCCGTTTCGATGTGCAGTACACAGATTTTATTCGTACTTCTGACCCAGAACATATGAAGCGGGTGCAGGAAATTTGGCGAAAGCTCTCAGATCATATTTATACTGCCAGCTATGATGGTTGGTATTGTGAAGGTTGTGAAAGTTTTGTCACCGAAAAAGAATACACCGAAAATCAAGGTATTTGCCCAGATCACCAAACTCCATACAATCGCCTTTCTGAGTCAAACTATTATTTCCGCATTAGTGATTTTAAAGATGAAATTCGCGCCAAAATCGAAAGCGGGGAAATGCAGATTTTACCAGAATTTCGTAAAAATGAAATCTTGAAGCTACTAGCGGATGCACCAGATGTTTCAATCTCGCGTCCGAAATCTCACCTCTCTTGGGGTATTCCAGTGCCAGGTGACGATTCTCAGGTAATGTATGTCTGGATGGACGCTTTGACTAATTACGTCACCGTGCTCGGTTACCCGGATCAGGATATTTCCAAGTTTTGGCCAGCCACTGTTAGTATCGTCGGTAAAGACATTTTGCGCTTTCACGCTATTTTGTGGCCAGCCATCTTACTTGGCCTCGGCTTGCCTCTTCCGAAGACTCTTCTTTCACATGGTTTTATCTTGGCTGATGGCCAAAAAATGAGTAAGAGTATCGGTAACGTCGTGGATCCGATTGAGGTGCTTGATAAGCACGGCGTCGATGCTTTCCGTTATTTCTTCTCTCGCCATATCGACACTTTCCTGGATTCGGATTTCTCTTGGGAAAAATTTGAGAATGCCTATAATAATGAACTCGCGAACGATTATGGTAACCTTGTTCAGCGTTTAGCTACCCTCTGTAAAAAGAATCAGGTCAGTCTCACGGACACGCCAGCTCTTGAGTTCACGCCAGAATATCGTGAATTGATGGATAATTTTAACTTCTCTGGTGCTATTGATTATGCTTGGGGTCAGGTTCAATTAATTAATAAACATATCGAAGATCAAAAGCCATGGACTGTAGCTAAGACCGATCCAGAAGCCGCTAAGCAAATTCTAGGCAATCTCGTGAATGAACTTCTTCTGGTTAACCACCTGCTTAAGCCATTCCTGCCGATTACTGCCACGATTGAACAAATTTTTACGGCCTCAGAAATCACCCCACCAGCCACTCCGCTCTTTCCAAAGGAGCGTTAGAAAATAGCCCGTGATGGGCTATTTTTTGATATATAATATAAAGCTAAAAATCCTATCCGAAATATATCTATAAAAATAAGACCCCAGTAGGAGTCTTATTTTTTTGTTTGCTATTCACCAGTGATTATTTATCGTGGTGATGATGATGTTTTTCTTCACAGCAATCACATTCGCAGTCATCAGAAAGAGCCTTAGTCACATCAGCCACGAAGAAGGCAAGAATACCTGCTACAAGTGGAGTGATAATGTGAACCAAAGATTCGAGAGCTACGGTACCCATCAAAGCGTCAAATTTCTCAGCAGAAGTTGGGAAAATTTGGTACATGATGGCAATAGCTGGGTTCAAGATGAAATTATTGCGAAGCTTGAAGAAGCTGTCCGAAAGAATCAAGCAGAAGAGAACTGCGAGAGTTACACCACCAGCAATGATCGCTGCGTAGGTGAAAGCACTTTTCTTGTGATTGTATTCTTGAGCACGGTTGAAGAAGAATGCTACGGTGAAGACACCGACGAATTCGATCAACATGTATTTCCAGAAGTCGCTGCCGGTTGCTGCGGTCAGAGCTGGAAGTTCAGCACTGGCGCCACTAGCCGTGCGGAGACCGCCGATGATTAGTAAGCCGAGCCATGCACCGACAACCTGAGCTACGATGTAAAGTACGCCACGAATTGCTGAAACACGGCGAGTTGCCATCATTCCAATCGTGGTGGCTGGGTTAAGATGAGCACCTGAATAGGTATAAACTGCCAAGGTAATCGCAAGGAAACCGAACAAGATATAAAGTGGTTGTTGGATTCCAAGAGTGAGCAGAAGCATGGAAAGGAACATCGTTCCGATTACTTCACCGATAACTGCACCCCAGATACGTGGAGTTTCGAAAATCGTTAAAATATTCTCACCTTCAGGATACTTGCGAGCGAAGAAACCCTTGAATGGATTCTTGCTTTCCTTAATTTTCTTTTCTACTTTGAGGACTTCTTTTGTCATTTTCTTTTCAGCCTTCTCAGTCGCTTTTTTGCTATCGTCGACAACTTTTTCGACGACCTCGATAACCTCTTCTTTAATTTCGGTTACCTCTGGTGTATTCACAGTCGTTTTTGGCTTGTGTGCAGACTTTTTAGTCTTTTTTGCCATTTTACCTCCTTAATAATATTAAAAAAATTATATCATAATATGATAAACTATGGTAATGTATATCGAAAGGAAAAGATGGGCGTAATTGTACAAAAAGATCAAGACAAAAATGCAGATCTCACTCAAAGAATTACCGCGGACCTTCGAAATCGTGCCAGGATGCAAGCTAAAATGAGCGATCCTGACTTGGTGGAAGACTCTGATTATGCTAAAGACCTTAAAACTACTAGTAAATTTGGTTGGTTTTGGCCAGTATTAATCATCCTCGCAGTGATTTCTTTAATCTTCATTAAATTCTTCTAAAAATCTGCATTGGTCGCGTCAAATTGGCGCGATTTTTTATTCCCAATTCGTCTTCAACTTCACCTGAAAACAGAGTATAATAGAAGGAGTTATGGAATTGGAACAGCTAAAAGCCGAACTTAAATCTCTCGGCGAAGAATACGCAAAAATGAAGACCTTGGCTCCCGAAGAGCGCAAGGCTTTTGGCCAAGCTTTGAATCAAAAAAAGCAGGCCATTATCGATCAAATTAAGGCTCTCGAAGCCACCAAGCAAAATACCGCCGTGAAAGCGATTGATTTGACTGCCCCATTCGACGTCAATCAATCGAAAATTACTTTTCATCATGGCAGTCGTCATCCTTTAATGATCGAACTTGATCGCGTGATTGATATTTATTCCCGTATGGGTTTCGAAGTCATGGAATCTACCCAGCTCGACGATGAATTTCATATGTTCGAATCTTTGAACTTCCCAGAAGGTCATCCGGCCCGTGATGGTTATGATACTTTCCGCACCAAGGAAGGTTTTATTCCACCTGCTCACACCTCTACCATGCAATATCGCGCGCTCACTTCGAGACTAGATAAACTCGAGAAGGACGGCCAGATTGCTGTGGTGATTCCAGGTCGCGTCTTCCGTAATGAAGATGTGGATGCTACTCATGAACATACTTTCTATCAATGCGAAGGTGTCTTTGTTTCCAAAACCGCTAATATGTCCGAAATGCTCGGCGTCTTAAAAAACTTCTTTGAAACCTATTATGGCGAAAAATTGCGTATCAAAACTCAACCTGGTTTCTTCCCATTCACTGAGCCATCCCTAGAGCTACTTGTCGAAAAACCAGCTTCTCTTGGTGGCAAGGGCGACGGCTGGCTCGAACTTATGGGTTGTGGCATGATCCATCCGAATGTCTTAAGATCCGCTGGTATTGACCCAGAAGTCTACCATGGTTTCGCCTGGGGTGGTGGTATCGACCGTCTGGTCATTATGAAATATCATCTCAATGATATTCGTTTCTTTGAATCAGCCAAACTTGAATTTTTGGAGGAATTTTAATGCTTATTTCACTTAATAAAATCAAACAATATGTCGGCTCCATCCCAGTTTCCGATGAGGAATTAGTAAAACTAATCGGTTCACGTCTCGTCGAAGTCGAAGGTGTGATGGATATGGCTGAAAAATATCGCGGCGCCTATCTTGCTAAGGTGGTGACTTGTGAAGATATTTCAGGCACCCACTTGCATCTCTGTCAAATCGACGCCGGTCCAGAACTCAATCACAAGTTCTCCACTCTTGATTCTGGTCTTGTGCAAATCGTCTGTGGTGCGCCAAATGTTCGTGCTGGCATTATCGCCGTCTGGCTCACCCCTGGTAGTATCGTGCCAGATACTTTTGGCGGCGAGAATTTCATGCTTGGTTCACGCAAGCTTCGTGGTTATGAAAGTTTTGGTATGTTGGCTGGACCAGATGAGCTCGGACTTTCTTCTAATCATAAATATATTGCCGAGGTTGACGAATCTCTTGGTTGTCCAGGGCAGGCTCTAGCGGATGTTTTTGATTTAAATGATAAGATTTTAGATATCGAAAATAAATCCCTCACCCACCGTCCAGATACTTTTGGTTTGATTGGTTTTGCGCGCGAAGTTTCCGGTATTCTCGGTCAAAAATTCTCTGAACCAGTGAGCTTTGATCAGGCTATAGATAAAATTAGCGACGAAATCACGATTGAAATTGCCGACCAAAAACTTTGTCCACGCTACTCGGCTTGTTTGATTAATGTCTCTGATTTAAATCTAGCGAACCCCGTTTCTCCGGAATTTTCCGATCTCTATCCTATGACGAAAGACTCAGTTTTACTCGCTAAATCCGGTATTAATTCCGTCAGCCCCATCGTTGATGCGACGAATCTTACCATGTTAGAGCTTGGCCAGCCGCTTCATGCTTTTGATTATGATAAATTTGTTAAAATCGGTGGTTTAGATCACGCGAAAATCATCGTGCGTGCGGCGCGTACTGGTGAATCTTTAACCTTGCTTGATGGAAAAACTATTGAATTAAACACCAATGATATCGTGATTGCCTCGAACGACATTCCAGTCGCCTTAGCTGGCGCCATGGGTGGGGAATCGACCAAAATCGACGCCTCAACCACTCGAATTTTGCTCGAGTCGGCCACCTTTAGTCTCTATAATTTGCGTAAAACCCAGATGGCTCACGGTATTTTCTCGGAAGCAATCACTCGCTTTACCAAGGGTCAGCCAGCCCTCAATACTATTCCAGCTATCAAAGATTGTCTAACCAAACTCGACGTGAAATCAGGTGCTGAACTTCGTTTTGCCGACTCTCTGAAGCAGAATTTATCTGAAATTCAGGTCGCCGTGAAGGTTTCTGAGATTAATCAACTTCTCGGCTCGAACTACGACGAGGCTCTGATGGTTCAAACTCTTGAAAATGTTGGCTTTAAGGTAATTTCTGATTCTGAGAAACTCTTCGTTACTGCCCCACTCTGGCGTACTGATATTCATATCAAGGAAGATATCATCGAAGAAGTTGGCCGCCTACTCGGCTTTGATAATTTACCACTCAGTTTACCAGTCCGTCCATTTATTGGCGCCGAAAAGAATGCGATGTTTGAACTAAAAACTACTTTAAGAGATCTCCTTTCACTCGAGCTTGGCCTGAATGAAGTTTTGACTTATAGTTTTGTTTCTAAGAAGCTACTTGAACGTGTCGGTGAAAATATTGAGGATGCTTATGAAATTACCAATTCTATTTCACCTGAGTTGCAGCTCTTTCGTACCTCTATCACCCCGAGCTTGCTTGAAAAAGTTCGTGAAAATCAAAAAGCTGGCTTTGCCGATTTTTCCCTTTATGAAATGAACCAAGTTGCTAGAAAATCTCTTGGCTTAAATTCTGATCAAACCCCGAAAATGCAATATCATCTGGCGGTAGTTTCCACTGTGGACTATTATTACTCCAAGCAAATCTTAGAAAATCTCGCCGACAAACTCGGTCTGAATTTTGAAATCCAAGCCTTCACCGACGGTGAAGATTCGGGTTATTTTGAGCCAAAACGCGCCGCTAAAATCTTGCTTTCTGGCACTCAAATTGGTTGCCTCGGTGAATTGAAAAATTCCGTCAAAACCGCTCTAAAGCTGAAGGAAGTTTCTAGTTTGGAATTAGACCTCGAAGCCTTGCTGGGTCAAAAAGCTTCCGACAAGCGCATTAAGGAATTTAGTCGCTTCCCAGCCGTTAATCGTGATCTTACGGTCAAGATTTCAGAAGAAAAACCTTTTGCCTTGGTCGAAAATGCTATCCTTGAAGTTTTGAAGATTCAACCATCTCTCATCTTCCATCTCACGGCCACCTCGATCTATCAAGCTGAGGGTGCGGATACGAAAAATCTTAGCTTCCATTTAAGCTTTGCTTCCACCGAGAAGACCCTTCTTTCCGAGGAAATCTCTGCTATAATGAACAGTATTAATCAATCATTAGAAAAAATTGGTGGAGAAATTATTTAGGTAAAAATATGGACGAAAAAAGTATACGCACTAGTACTAAGCAACGCATTATTATCGGTTTTATCGCAGTCTTACTCTTCGTTTCCACAATTATGGTTTATGCCTTGATTGTCTTGAATGGCGAAAAAAGTAAAAAAGGTACGGCTGAACAAAATGCCGAGCTTAAGGTTCTCGCTAAGGAACTAGATGAGAAGAAAAAAGATAAAGATAATGCGGTGAAAGCGCTTAATGATAAATACTTTGAGACTCTCAAATCTGCTCGTAGTAATATTAAATCCTACAATGTTTCCCGCGCTCAAAATGATGGCTTAAAATCTATCGACCTCACGGTTGGTACTGGCGCTACTCTTGAAAAAGAGAGTAAATATCTCGCCTATTATTTCGGTTGGTGCTCCGATGAGTCTGTGTTTGATTCATCTTTCGATGATAATAATAATCCAAAATCCTTGAAGGACCCGCTTGATGTTACTGGTTCTGGTAGCCTAATTACTGGTTGGTCAGATGGTTTGGTCGGCGCTAAACTTGGCGGTGTTCGCGAGTTGCATATTCCAAGTACCCTTGCTTATGGTGATACTAAAGAAATTTGTGGTGGCAAAAACTCTCCACTCTACTTCGTAATTCTCCCATTCGAAGATGAAGTCTACACTAAGGCCACTCAAGAATACCAAACGGTTTATCGTAAGTATCTGAATCTCCAAAGCGAGATTCGTGGCACCGGCTCACTCTTTTAGTATTAAAGCCAGCTCGTCCCATCAATATAAAGGCCACTCCTGGATTCACTCTTAGAGTAAAAAAATAACTTCCATATGGAAGTTATTTTAATGGTTGATCGAGTGGCTGTTTTCTTGTAATTTCTTCAAGCCTTCCTCACTAATAATCTTACTAATTTTTTTGCAAGCCTTCTCGTATTTTTCAAACACGCTTCCATCTGCATGATGTGCGTCGGTCCCGAGAAAATCCACTAGGCCGTGCTTTAGAAGATATTTCATGGTTTTGGCTGGCTTCGGACCGTATTGTTTAGCCATACTGCCGATATTACATTGTAATTTTACGCCAATTTTACGAAGTTCCAGGGCTTTTTCCGGTTTCTTCTGTAAAAACTCATAACGCTCCGGATGGGCTAAAATTGGCACAATATTTTGACTCTTCATTTCGAAAATTACCTCACGTAAATACCCCACCTCAGTCATGAATGGTACCTCAAAGAGTACATAATGTTTTTTCTTCTTATTTTTTGCAGCATCCGCACTAAGTTTGGTTACTTCGCCTAGTAGTGACGCCTGGTCTTCTTGCATGTATTTCACCATTTCTGGATCCACATAAATTTCATTCCCAGGATATAGTTTAAACTCAATCCCGAGCTCGTCTAGTTGTGTTTGCAATTCTTTGCGCAGACGCGTCTTGGTTTTATTGTCCGCCAGCTGTTCGCTATTTGGAATAAAATGGGAAGTGGTAAAGCCACCGGTGAATCCGAGCGCGACAAGTTTTTTGGCCATCGCAATACTTTCCTCAAAATCACGACTGCCATCATCAATTCCTGGCAAAATATGCAGATGCGTATCAATCATGCCACCTCCTGGTTTTATATTTATAGATAATATTGATTATAATATCCCGTGCGTTTTTCTAGAGGGATTTGGTTGAGAATCACGCCGGCTACATTGGCGTCAATTGCTTGAAGAGACTTCAAACCATCTTTTACATGGTCGATGTTAGTTTTGTTTGCACGGCAGACAATCATTGTGCGATCGGCTTTCTTGGAAATAATTAGCGAGTCAGCCAAGTTATAGACCGGGGCCGAGTCGATAATCACGTAATCGTATTTTGATTTTACTGTTGCGATGAATTTTTCCATCTGCTTCGAGTCAATTAATTCTGCTGGGTTTGGTGGGGTTACACCACGAGTGACTACGGAAAGATTTTCAATCTCTGTCTTCTGGACGTATTTACGTAAACGGTCGCCAGCGGTTTCGACTAGCAGATTCGAGAGACCAGCCTGGTTTGAGAGTTCGAAAATTTCGTGTTGACGACCCAGGCGCATGTCGGCATCGACTAAGAGTACTTTTTTGCCGGTATTGGCAAAGGCGATGGCAAGGTTCGCGGAAACGAAACTTTTACCTTCATTTGGTGCGGTACTGGTTAGTACGAGGGAATTGTTATTTTTGCCAACCAAGCTAAAATCCAGGCTAGTACGTACGGTACGGAAATCTTCACTGATAATCGATTTTGGATTATTTTTCAAAATCAATTCACTACTTAAATCTTCTTCAGAAATTTCTTCGGAAGCTTCCTCGTTGTTCTCCGCATTTTCTACTGAGTCATCTTCTATAGCTTCTTTCTTCGCCTTCAAAGCCAAGGCGCGCTGGCGGCGTTTCAGACGTTCTTTTTCGGCGTCAATCATGTGGATTTTACCAATCACTGGCAAATGCAACTGACTTTCGACTTGTTCGCTCGTCTTCACTGAGCGGTCAAAATAGAATACTAAGAAGAGAATTGAAACACTGACGATTAGACCTGCCGCAAAAGCTATAATTTCTTGGCGCACAATTTTAATATTGGCCGGTTCCGTCGGCGTAACGGCTGAATCGAGCACATTAATATTACGATCATTATAAATTTTAGCGATTTCTTTCACGAAGTGCTCAGCGATTTTGTTCGTCATCTTCGTGGCAAATTCTGCGTCGCGGTCTGTTGTAGTAATATTAATAATTTCCGTACCCTTAATTGCGGAAACGTTAATCATTTTTAGCATTTCATCATAAGGCTGTTCGATATTTATATCATTTTTAACCTTATCAAGTACACGATGTGATTTTACTACCTGAGTATAAGTGTCGATCAGGTTCTTATTAGTCGCTACTTCGCCCGGAAGATTTGCATTTGACTTATCTGAACTTACGATTACGGTTGCAGTAGCTTCGTATTTTGGTTTTTGCATGAAAAACACGTAAAAAGATCCTAATCCAAAAATTAGGGCTAAAATTATCAGTAAAATATGGAGCTTAGCCTTAAAATAGGCGAACATTTCTCCGAGGTTAATCTCATCCATGCCCTGTTTATACCACATTTTGCGCAGAAAATAAATATAAAACAATAATTTACCTATATTTGTCAATAGCCATAAGCATCTTCAAAGTGCTTGTCAATGCCTAAAATTTGCCAAAAATAAAATATTTGATAAAATAATGTCTATTGCACTTTTTAGTCACTCGGTGGCTGGTGGGGGCTAGGTCGTGTGCAATGATTATTAAGGAGATGCATTCGTAAATATGCGTAGACTTAAACGTGAATCTTCGCGCAAAAAGTCGAAAATTCCTCCTGCCCCATGGCAAGAGTATATCGAATATTAGTCTTGAATAGTCAAAATTCAATTTTAAGGATTAATATTTGAGGACAAATATCGCTATCCAGCGATATTTTTCTTGATTCTATAATTTGAAAAGTTGACTGGTTTATTATGTTATAATAGAGATTATGAGAAAACTGTCTGGAGAACTAAAACAACAAATCAATCAACATGTTACGGTCTCTGGTTGGGTAAATTCTAGACGTGATCACGGTGGATTAATCTTTATCGACTTGCGTGACCACGAGGGTATTATTCAGCTAGTGATTACCCCGGAAAATGCCGAAAATTTTGCCATCGCCGAAAGCTTGCGCGATGAGTTTGTCATTTCTGCTACTGGTCTAATTCGTGAGCGCGATCCGGCTCTGCGTAATCCATATATTGCTACCGGTGATATTGAATTAGTGGTTGAATCCCTTACACTACTAAATCGTTCCGAACCTTTGCCGGTCAATACACATGATGATGGCGTAGAATCTGGCGAAGAACTTCGTCTCAAGTATCGCTATCTTGATTTACGTCGTCCAAGTATGTTGCATACCTTGCGTCGTCGTGCGGAATTTTATCACTTCATGCGTGATTATATGGAAGCTCATGATTTTATCGAAGTCACTACCCCAATTTTGGCTAACTCCAGTCCAGAAGGCGCACGTGATTTTCTCGTGCCATCCAGACTTCGTCCAGGACAGTTTTATGCCTTACCTCAAGCTCCCCAACAGTTCAAGCAACTTTTAATGGTTGGTGGAATTCCTCGTTATTATCAAATCGCCCCATGTTTTCGCGATGAGGATCCACGCGCCGATCGTCTATACGGTGATTTCTATCAGCTCGATCTCGAGATGTCTTTCGTGGAAGAGGGTGAAGTAGTTCGCACCACTATGGAACCACTAATTAAATCCTTAGTTACCGATTTTGCTCACAAGAAATTGCTCTCAGAGGAAATCCCACGCATCCCATACCAGGAAGCCATGAATCGTTTTGGTGTGGATAAGCCAGATCTTCGTTATGGCATGGAATTAATCGATCTGAAAGAAGCTTTGAAAGATACTGGTTTTAAAGTTTTCCAAACTGAATCCGTCAAGGCTATTTGTGTAAAAAATGGTGCCACTCTTTCGCGTTCTCAAATCGACAATTTCACCGAAAAAGCTCGTAAACTTGGCGCGGGTGGCCTTGCTTACATCATCTATGAAAATGATGAAGTTAAAAGTCCAATTGCTAAATTCCTTACTGAAACAGAATTAGCTAAAATTAAAGAACTCACCGGTGCTGAGAATGGCGATGCCGTTTTCTTTGGCGCCGATTCACTCTCAAAAGTGAATAAAGTTCTCGGTCAACTTCGTATCGCATTTGCCGATCACTTTAATTTGAAGGATGATAATGTTGTTGCACTTTGCTGGATTGTCGATTTTCCATTCTATGAGTGGGATGAGGGTAAAAATAAATTAGACTTCGGTCACAACCCATTTTCTATGCCAAAAGGCGGACTCAAAGCGCTCGAAGCCGCCGGGACCGATGCCGAAAAGCTTGCGATTGTTGCCGATCAATATGACATGGTGATGAACGGTTTTGAGATTTGCTCTGGTGCCGTACGTAACCATAGTCCAGAAGTGATGTATAAAGTCTTCGGTATTCTTGGCTATGATGAGAAATATGTTGAAGCTCGTTTTGGTGGTATGTTAAATGCCTTCAAATTTGGTGCTCCTCCTCACGCTGGTTGTGCCTTCGGTATTGAGCGTATCTTCATGGTTCTAAACGATAATAAAAATATTCGCGATATCGTAGCCTTCCCGAAGAACGGTTCTGGTGTCGACCTCATGATGAGTTCACCTTCCCTCGTCGATTCAATCCAACTCGAAGAAGTCCACCTCCAAATCGTGGAAGATGAGGGATAAAATCTGGTAAGCAAAATCTCGATTCCAAATTGTGGAGGACGAGGAATAAAAGCAAGCTAAAATCCGACCTCGAAATTAAAGGAAATAAAAATCCGGCTCCAAGGCCGGATTTTTTAGGTAAAATCTCTTAGAAGAGTAGCAGTGCGGCGAAAATTCCAAGAGATAAAATCACACGATAAATACCAAAGCTTGGGATTGATTTTTCTTTCTTGAAGTATTTCATCACGATTTGTAGTGCAATCAAACCAGAAATAAAAGCCACTAAGTTTGAAAGTAAAAGCATGCCTAAATTGCTGGTAATATAAGCTCTTGAAGAGCTTGAGAGTAGGGACTTACCACAAACTGCAATCATGATTGGAAGGCTAGCTAAGAAAGAATATTTAGCTGCCGACTTTGAATTAAGCCCCATTACGCGACCAGTGATAATAGTTGAGCCAGAGCGGGAAACCCCAGGAATCAAAGCAAAAGTTTGCGCCAAACCAATCGCCAAAGCGCGGCCTGGAGTCAATTCGTTTTCATCTTTTAGTTTCGATAAGTGCGGTAATTTATTCACAAAAATCATAATTAATCCGACAAATCCCATCGCGAAACCAATTGTAGCGAGGCTTGAGAAGAATGGCATTTTTTCGATTACTTTTGAAAGCACTAAGCCGATGATTCCAGCTGGGATTGAGGTGATTAAGATATTGAGTGCTAATTTATAATCTTTTTTCACAAACACGCGTTGTAAAATTTCCCAAATCGTTTGACGATAGTAGAAAAGTAACGCAAACAGCGTACCAAAATTAATTAATTCCAAAAAGAAATGAAAATCTTCCGCGCGTCCGCCCGCACCCAAAATGCGCTGTGTGATTTCGAGATGTCCAGAGGAAGACACCGGAATAAATTCAGTAATACCTTGTACAAGACCTAAGACGGTCGATTCTAAAATGTTCATATTTTTATTATAGTCTCCGGCCCCCATCTTTACAATCTATGAAAATCATGTATAATATTTCACAAGTATATTAATCATTAAATCGTTTTAAACAGGAAACTATAATGCCGATTATTAAATCTGCAAAAAAGGCAGCTCGTCAAGCAGTCAAACGCACTGCAAAGAATCAACAGATTAAGAAGTTCATCAAGAACGCTCTTAAAGCTTTCAAAGCTAACCCAACTGCTGAAAATCTTTCCAAAGCTCAATCTGAATACGACAAGGCTGCTAAGAAGGGCCTCATCAAGAAGAATACCGCTTCTCGTCGTAAGGCTAGCTTGGTGAAAATTGCTAAGACCTCTAATGGTGTCAAGGCTGAAACCACCGCTAAAAAAGCTACCGCCAAGAAGGCTACTGCAAAAAAGACTGTCGCTAAAAAGACAACCGCTAAGAAGACCACCAAAAAGGCTGCTTAGTAAAAAGACCTCTCCGGAGGTCTTTTTTGTGCAAAAATCTCAAATCTGAAAATCGGAAAACCTTAAAATCTTAAAATCTGAAAATTAATTTTAAAGATTAGGAATCCTCAGTAATAATCCCTCAAGTAATATCCAGGGCTCTTTACTAAAATCCGTCGACTTCACCAAGGCATCAATCTTCGCTAATTCCTTCAGAACAGCACGGGCTTTTTTGGGATTTCGCTCTAGTAAGTCACAAGCCTTTTTTGTCCAAGCCCCAATTGTCGCATAAGGATCGTTGTCAGATTCAATACTTTGTAAATTTTTTACTGCGCGCCTTCCATCTGTCATTGCTAAATCAAAAATTCGAAACACTGCATTACGATCCACCGCCTGCTCGACAGCGGCAAAAGTTTCGAACCGAATCTCCTTGTTGGTTTTCGCGAGCTTCGTTAATTCTTTATAAATCGCCCCACGCTTATCGAGTTTAGTTTCAAGTAATACAATTTTATGTGGCGTCTCAATTAAGTTCGGCAGCTTTTCCACCAAATCTTTTTTCAGAAACAGATCTTTAATCAAAATTCGACGCTCCGCTTCAAAAAATGTCACACCGAGAAAAATTGATTCCAGCTCGGCTCGGTCAATATTATCTGCATCGATAATTTCGATTTTTTCCCCCAAGATCATGCGGGCTTTTTGCTCGGCTTTTTTGCGATCCTCTCCGTCGAAAATATAAATCATTTAGGTCCTAAAATTTCTTTTGACAGTATGGACAAAGGTGCGTGCCACGTCCTGCAACTTTAATTTTAATAATTTCCGTACCACATCGTTCACACGGTTCACCCTCGCGACGAAAAACTTTGGCAAATTTAGTTAAATAATCACCCTTCGTACCATCAGCTTTAACGTAAGTGGCCATCGTACTGCCACCAGAATCAATCGATTCCTGCATGACCGTACGCGCGCCAATTAATAATTCATGAATTTCTTCATCACTCAAACTTTCCACGATACGTTCGGGATGAATTTTGGCAAAATAGAGTGATTCGTCGGCGTAGATATTCCCCAAACCACAGACCACTGTTTGGTCTAGAATCGTCGGCTTAATCAAGGCATGTTTATGTCGCATCAAATTCTTTTTGAACTCTTCGTCCGTCATACCCCACGGCTCTTTGGCAAGCTTCTTGATAAAAGACTCATTTTCCACTTCACGAGTTTCCAGTACTTTACAAAAACCAAATTTTCTCTGGTCATTAAAATAAAGCGTGCCGACCTGCTCCAGTTCGCCGGCCGTAGTTTTATCACAAATCTCAAACTCCACTCGCGTCTGTTTATTCGGTAAACCTCCATAAAAACTTTCGCTAGGATGCCCGCCCGAAAAACCATCCTTGTCGAACAATTCCGTTTTAAAGTCACCTTGTGAAATCATCTTCACGAAATCTTTACCAGATTCAGTTCCTAGATTTCGATAAATTAATTGCCCGGTCATTCTCAGATGCACCATCATTGAAACGCTATTTTCGAAATCAAAAATCAAGGCCTTGCCGAAGCGACGCATGCCCAAAATCTTTTGACCTTCAATTAATTCCTTTGGTCCATAAAAAGACGAGAGGGAACTAATCTTAACTTTTCCCACGAACTTATTTTTAGTAAATTTCAAAACCCCCCTGAGGATTGTTTCAACTTCTGGTAACTCTGGCATACCTCTATTATAACCGTGTTAGTTTTCCTTGCAACCCCAAGATGATTATGTTATATTTTAAGAGGAAAAGAGTCAAAAATGCAAACAAATAATCAAAATTCAAATTCACCTATTAATCCTAAACTTGGTAGTAGTGTCACTAATGCCATTAAAAATGCGGAAGCTGGCGAACTGCCAGCTCTTGATGATATCAGTAATATTACTAACCGCGTGGTCGAAAAAATCAAAGCCAGTGAGAATATTCTCATTGCGCTTTCGAAAAATCCGAATATTGACGAAATTTCCGCCGCGCTCGGTCTTGCCATGATTCTTGACACTATGCGTAAGCATGTTACAGCGATCTTTTCCGGCCAGGTGCCAAATGTTTTGCAATTTTTGAAACCAGAAGAAACTTTCGAAAAAACTACCAATAGCTTGCAAGATTTCATTATCGCCCTCAGTAAGGATAAGGTAGATCACATTAGTTATAAAATTGAAGGTGATTTTGTCAAAGTCTATGTTACACCATACAAGGCTACTATTGGTCAAGCCGATCTCAGCATGTCTCATGGCGACTATAATGTCGATCTAGTAATTTGTTTCAATGTCATTTCTGGTGATGAAATTGACCCAGCGCTTTCCGAATATGGTCGCATTATGCACGATGCCACTGCGATTAACCTTACCGTCGATACTCCGGGTCGTTTTGCTGAACTCGAATGGCAAGACTCTAATGTTTCCTCTATTTCTGAAATGATTGTAGGTCTAGCGGATAAACTTGGACTAGCCAGTTTTAGCGAACAGGTTGCAACCGCGCTTCTCACTGGTATTGTCGCCTCTACGGATCATTTTTCTAATCCACGCACCTCTTCAAATACTATGTCGATTGCCTCCAAATTAATGTCTTTTGGTGCCAACCAGCAGTTAATTTCTTCTCAAATTATGGAGAAAATTAAAACTCCAGCCGAAGCACAAGTTCCGGCCGCTCCTGTTGCCACTGGACCGCAAGTCGCTAAAGCTCCAATCGCGCAAAACTCTTCGGTTGCTTCTGTCGCACCTGTTGTGCCTGCCACTTCTGTTGCTCCTGCCATCTCATCCGCTCCTGCCAAACCAGCTACGCCTATTGCTTCAGCGCCCGTAATGTCCACCCCACTTTCGGAAAACACTCTTGATTATATTGAAATTGAACCAAATTCTAATCAAACTCTCGATGGTCAACCTCTAGAGTCTCAGACTGCTCCAGCTCCTCAAGTTCTCGAATCTCAGTCGACTCCGGCTTATCAGGCCCCAATCAACCCAGCCGCCGCTGCCGCCTCTGCTGTAATGGAAAATAATTTCATTCAGAACCCTGAACCTAGCTTGCCTCAGCCAAATTACACTAATGAAACGCCAAATTATCAGGCGCCAGTCATGCCGACTCCACCACTTAATTTTGCGCAAAACCTTGCTACACCAACTCAACTTGCTCAACCAGTCTCATTTGCTGCACCAACTTCACTAACTACACCTACCCCACTTACTCAGCCGACTCCACTTGCTGCACCAATTTCACAGGAGCAACCGATGCAATATTCGGCTCCAGTCCAGCCAGCTCAGCAGATTCAGCAAGTTCAGCCAACCCAACCAACCCAGTTCGTTCAACCGGCACAGTATCCTGAACCAGTTTCTCCTGTTCAACCGATGCGATTTGCTGCTCCAGCCTCTCAAGCTCAACCAATGCCATATGTCGAGCCAATGCAGCCTACGCCAATGGCCGCTCCAGTGGAGCCAACTCAATTTGCACAGCCAGTACAACCTATGGAGTCAGTACCACCAGTACAGTCAATGGAACCGATACAGTCAATGCCGCCGGTTCCACCGGCTCCAGTGATTTTTGATGCTGCCGCTATGCCAAATCAATCGCTAGTCAGTGATCAAAATTTTGCTAATCCAAACCCAGCCGACCTGACGCAGTCAATGCCACCAATGCCACCGATGCCGCCAGAGGCTCCATCGACACCAGATGTTGATTTCTTCGCTCAGGCTGCTGCCGCCACTGAAGCTGCTCAGGCTAATCAAGCTCCATTTAATCCTATCTCCTCCGGTCCGATTCCAGCTGATTTAGCTCCAGTGTCGACTCCGGTCCCGGCTCCACTGGAAAACCCAACCGTAATGGAAAACCCAACCGTAATGGAAAACCCAGCCCCACTAGAAGCTCCAGCCGAGCCACCACTTCGCACTTTTGCTTCGGAATCACCGCTAATTTCTCAGCCAATCGACACTAGTGCGCCAATCGCTGCCCCGATTACTGAACCAGCTGCGATTTTCTCACCGGAACCAGAAGAGTCGACCGAGCCAGCGCCAGCTAAAATTGACCCAACTGCCTTTCATATTCCAGGAATGTAAAAATGAACTCAGAGCCAAACTTACCTCAGACTAATCCTCAGACTAAAAAACCAGAACCAACCATCAATCTCGACCCACATCAAAATCCAGATATCTTATTAATCGATAAACCAGATCAAATGACTTCCTTTGGGGTAGTCGCCAGGATTCGTCGTAAGCTCAGCGAGCAAGAAGGGAAGAAGGTTAAAGTCGGTCATACCGGCACGCTTGATCCTTTTGCCACCGGGCTCCTAATTATTTTGACCCATAAGGCCACCAAACTTTCGGATACTTTCTTGAAACTAGATAAGTGGTACGAGGCTACCATTGAGCTTGGCAAATCCAGTACCACCGGTGATCCTGAGGGTGAAATTACTACTCATGAGGTGACGAGAATTCCGACTAGAGAAGAAGTTGAAGCAGTCTGCCGAAAATTCCTTGGTCAAATTACTCAGACCCTCCCTGCCTTTTCCGCCATTAAGATTAACGGCAAGCGTGCCTATCAATTAGCTCGTGAAGGGAAGCAGGTTGAAATGCCCTCCCGTCAAGTTGAAATCTATGCTCTAGAAATTCTCAATTATCAATATCCTACACTTAAAATCCGCACCCATGTCTCTTCTGGCACCTACATCCGCACTCTGGGCGAGGATATCGGAAAATCACTCGGCATTTCTGCCTACCTTACGGCGCTTCGACGTATTCAAGTCGGCCCATATAAAATTGAGGACGCGGTTACCTTAGATAATTTTATGGCGGAAAATTGAGAAAAATAAATTCAGCCTCTTGAAATTCCTGCTCTCTTATGTTAAGATAGCACCAATATGATTACAAAAGAGAACAAAGCTAAGGCCATTCAAGCCACTGCTCGCAATGCAAAAGATGTGGGTTCTCCAGAGGTGCAAGTTTCTATCTTGACTGAGCGTATCAAAGAAGTGACTGAGCACGTAAAGGTGAATAAGCACGACTTTATGGCTCGTCGCGGACTCATGCAAATGGTAGGTCGCCGCAAACGTCTATTGAAGTACCTCGAGAAAACTGATTTTGAGCTTTACAAGTCAACAGTTGCCAAACTCGGTCTACGTAAATAATACGTCAATAATTAATACCCCCTCGGGGGTATTTTTTGTGCCTAAAAATTTATCAAAAATCAAAAAATGAAACCAAGAAAAAGAGGAGAACTTCTAAAGCTCTCCTCGAATAAAATTAAAGGTGTGTAGTTACAAAATCTCATGTGTTCAGAAAAATCATTTTGTTTAGAAACATAGATAATTTTAGAAATTAATCTGGCCGGACTTCTCCAGCTCTTCCAGAATCTCATTTTCGTTATGTTTGTAGGTGTTGTATGCCACAAATTTAATGTCTTTTCTTCCGGTGGATTTAATATATTCAGCCAGAAGCTTCCTGACACAGTGCAATGATGCATCGCATACCACCTTCTCAATTTCTTCCGTTGTCGGGCGTACGGTCTTACGTACAAGTCGTTCGGCTCGATGGTTGGGGGACATCTGTCTAAGTTCCTTAATGAACTCATCAAGTTCAGATGGTGCCACATAGGTCATCTTCACCTTGCTTGAGTCATTTTGACTCTCGAAGAGATTCACTTGCTTATTTCTTTTGGTTAACTGCTGATACAGGTAGCCAGAACCATTATTTAATACCGGCTCATCGTAGAGATTATTCAGCTGAAAACAGATTTTAGTGTACCACTGCCCATTATATTTGAAGGGGTAGTGAATTATCGCAATATCGACATTCTTGTCGAGTCTGATTTGCTTCTTATAAGGAAGCCAAAAATCTTCTACAAAAGGCGTCACCTCTACTTTGCCACACGGCACGCCATTCTTGTCGAGTCTCATGCGTTTTTCCTCCGGTAATTTACCCTTAATGATGGCGATTGGGTAAGAAATTTTTGCCGCATCGATTGGATCGTAGTTCGGCTCAATCTCCTTGGATAGCTGCTCTTCAATATAGGCTTCTCTGTGAGCAATATTAGTGTAGGACTTTCTTTGAGGCTTTTTGAATTTTGCATTCCCATGATTATTGGGCAGCCTCTTTTTTGAAACTACCAATTTCCATTCATTAGCTGGATTATCCCGGCCATCTTCATTTGAATCTTCTTCAAAATTCAATACTGCATTCGTATCGGTGTTGATCATTTTTACACTCCTTTTTCGTAAGGTACGTTCAATAGCGCCGTAAATACATACGGGCCGCAAGTAACAACTCTATTGTAACATAAACATCATAAAAATGCAAATTTCACCCCTGATAGGCTGCTGAATCCCCCTAAAAACCATCATTTGTGCTATAATGGAATAGTTATAAGCGGGAAGACGGCGGATAAGTTTTCTGAAACCTTCAAAGCACTTATCTGGTGTTTTCCCAGAAAGGAAAATATGGATATTATCAACCCTACTGGCAAGCAAACCTTTAGCTTGTCGAGAGATTTTTGCGGTAAGAAGCTCACGATTGAAGTTAATCGCGTCGGTTTTCGCACTACCAGCTCGGTTCTTGTTACCTATGGTGATACTGTGGTGCTCGGCTCCGTGGTCGTCAGTGAAAAACCGGTGGTGCAAGATTTTTTCCCGCTCTCGATTGATTACGAAGAAAAGTTCTATGCCTCTGGTAAGATCTCTAGTTCAAAGTTTATTAAGCGTGAAGGTAAGCCAGCCGACGAGGCTATTCTGGTTGGCCGTCTGATCGATCGCCCGATCCGCCCTCTCTTTCCGAAAGGTTATCGCCAAGAAGTTCAGGTGGTCACTACCGTACTTTCGATGGATCCAAATTTCCGTCCAGATATGGTTGCCATGATTGCTGCTTCTTCAGCTCTTTTGAACGCCGGCGTACCTTTCGACGGGCCAATCGCCGGTGTACGCATCGGTCGTGTGAATGGTGAATTTAAGGCCTTCCTCAGCCCTGAAGAGCGTGAAGCTTCTGACCTCGACCTCGTAGTTGCCGTGAAGGATGATAAGGTAATGATGGTAGAAGCTGGGGCGAACGAAGTTTCCGAATCAGTCATTATTGACGCAATGCGTTGGGCGGTTGAAATGGTGCAGCCAGCTCTCGAGCTTCAAAAAGCCTTGAAGGCCGAACTAAACGTCGTGGAAAAACCGTTTGAACTAGCCTTGCCAGATCCAGCCATTCAGGAAAAAGTTGATGCTTGGACTAAGGTTCACTTCGTCGGCGAAGATGGTAAACTCGGCACTAAGATTCGTGGTAACGTACTTGATCGTAAGCGTGTCGCCGATGAACTCCGTGCTGAGATGGATGCCGAATTTGCTCTCGAGCTTGGCCAAGGTGAAACCGATGAAGAAAAAATCGCCGATTATGAAGCCAATCTGCAATCTGCTTATCATGATGCCTTTGAATTAGCTATTCATCACGAAGTCCGCCGCGCCATCGTCGAAGAATCAGTTCGCCCGGATGGTCGCAAATTGGATGAAGTTCGTCCACTCAGCTCGCAAGTTGGTATTTTGCCACGCGTGCACGGTTCCTCTCTCTTTACCCGCGGTCTTACTCAGGCCATGAATATTGTTACTCTCGCTCCACTTTCCTATGCTCAGCTTGTCGATACCATGGAAGTTACCGATGGTACTCGTCGCTATATGCACCACTATAATGCACCAAGCTATACTGTCGGTGAAACTGGTCGTATTGGCGCCCCGGGTCGTCGTGAAATCGGCCACGGCTATCTCGCCGAACGTGCGCTTCTTCCAGTGCTTCCAGATAAGGAAGAATTTCCATATGCGATTCGTTCTGTTACCGAAATTATGTCTCAAAATGGTTCTACCTCAATGGCCGCTACCTGTTCTTCTTGTCTCGCACTTATGGATGCTGGTGTGCCAATCAAGCGCCCAGTCTCCGGTGTAGCTATGGGTTTGATGCTCGACGGTAAAACTCCACATGTCCTCACTGACCTTATGGACGCCGAAGATTTTGCCGGTGACATGGATTTTAAGGTTACTGGTACTGAGAATGGTATTACCGCTCTCCAGATGGATATGAAGGTCCACGGTCTACCAGTTTCCATTCTCGAACAGGCGATTAGTCAGTCTCACACTGGCCGTATGTTTATCTTAGAACATTTGAAATCTATTCTTCCTGCTCCGCGTGCCAAGCTTTCTGAATACGCTCCGCGTATTGAAAAATTAATGGTCAAGCAGGATAAAATTGGCGCTGTCATCGGTAAGGGTGGAGAAATGATTAACAAAATTACCTCTGAAACTGGTGCTCAGGTCGACATTGATGACTCTGGTCTTATTACGGTTTCTGGTACCGATGCTGCCAAAATCGAACGTGCCGTCGAATGGATTAAATCCCTCGTCGAAGAGCCAGAAGTTGGCAAAATCTACACTGGTAAGGTCGTCAATGTCAAAGATTTTGGTGCCTTCGTCAATATTATGCCAGGCATCGATGGGATGCTGCATATCTCCCAGATTTCCGACAAGCGCGTCGAAAAAGTCGAAGATGTCTTGAAACTAGGTGATGAGGTAAAAGTTCGACTCGAAGCTATCGACGACAAGGGCCGTCTCTCCCTCTCGATGAAGCGTGTCGAACAATAATAAAGAGAATAAATAAAAATAGCGCGGCTCGTTCGCGTTATTTTATTGTTAAGCATGTTTAATTGTTATAAAAATAAAATTACGGCATGAAAAAGAGCCACTATTATGGCTCTTTTTGTCTTTATTAGATTTTTACAGTTTCGTTCTTATCAGTAACACAGGTAAACGGTGTATTTTGTTCATAAATGGTGTTATACGTTAAATCATGAAAAATCGCTTTTTCTTCTTCGGTTAGTTTGCTGCATTCTGGAATCTGATTCCATGGTTGTAATATTTTCCATTCGCCAGAAGGAATAGCCTTATAGAAAGTGGCAGGACCAGCACTACCGATTCCAAGAGGCTCATCAAATACCATATAAGCACCATCCTCAGTGTTTCCGTCAAAGTGGCCTAATTTACTCAATGAGCCGCGAGCTACCAGGTATTGGCCATTATTGGAAGTTTGGATATCGGTAATTGAGGCTGTGTTAAATGTGTATTGGTATCTGTGCTTTGTAACTTCACTATAATACGGGGTAGTATCCATAGTTTCTTTTTTTAACTTCTCTTTAAAGATCTCCCAGTCTGCCTTAAAAGCCATCGGCTTAACAATCTCTTTTACCGTGACATTGTCTTGCTTTACATCGGTGATTTTGGTCTGTGTCGCCTCTTCGTATTTTGCGATAGAGTCATTTGCAGATTTTACCTTTTCCTTGGATTCCACGAGTTCTTCGTTTAGTTTTTTCGTATCTTTATTTTTTGAAGTGTAGACATAGGCTAGTGTAGCCATTGAAGCGATTGTAGTAATAGCAAAACAGATTGCTAGAACTTTTGAGAGGCCTGAACCACTTTTCACTGGGGTTGGTTCGCTGTGAACGTAATTATTGCCTGCGTTGAAATTATTTTCTTCCATAATGTATCCTGTATTAATTTTTATATTTTATAAATCTACGAACTTATCACCTTCGCGACAGACAAAACCATTCGCTTTAGACTGATCTTTTTCACCATGGAAGACTTCCCTGATTTTTTGTGGCATCATACTACATTCTTCAGGTGCATGTCCACCAAAGCCATAATTCCAAATCCCAGTGGAAATATCTTGGTACCAGGCTTCATATGCTCCGCCCATTGATACTTTTTCGATATCCTGACCATGTTCGTCTTTTTCGGTATAAATACCGGTTACCTGTATTGCAGCAAAAATGTACTTCCCGCTATTGCTTGTCCAGAAATTTCCAGATTTAATAATTGGAACAGTTCCGCGTTTAGCTTTATATGCATCTAGAAAATTATCAAACTTGAGGTCTACTGCCATCGGCTTCACAATCTCTTTCACCGTAACATTATCTTGCTTCACATCGGTGATTTTTGTTTGCGTAGCTTCTTCGTACTTCGCGATGGATTCATTTGCGGATTTTACTTTCTCTTTCGATTCCACAAGTTCTTCATTTAGCTTCTTATTATCTTTATTCTTCGAAGTATAGACATAAGCTAGTCCACATCCTAAAGCTAAGGTAGTAATAGCAAAAAATATGGCCATAGCTTTCAATCCGCCATGACCCTGCGCCTTTGCTTCACTATGTACGGAATTTATCTCCGTATTATTTTCGAAATTAGTATCATTCATGATAACTTTTTCTCTCCTAAAAATTTATTAATAATAGTGAAATAAAAATTATAAAAAATATAATCCTTTCTAATTATGTTTATATATGAGAACGCCAAAAAAAGCAATAAAAAACAGGATTATTTCAGCATAATCCTGTTGTAATTTTAGCTATTGGCTAACTGGTCGAATTCTTCCAGAGATTTAATCATTACATCACGTGGCTTATTGCCATTGGCCGGACCGATTACTCCGATTTCTTCTAGCCAAATTGCGAGACCCGAGACGAAACCGTGACCCTTACCGAGATAGGTTTGCAGCATTGCAGTCGAGAACTTACCCTTGGAAAGTGTAATTTCTATCGCCTTGCGCACCACAGGGTCGGATGGATCGTATTTACGTCCGAGCTCGCCAAAGGAGCCACCATCCGAAGGTCCCATACCTTTAATCTGCACTGCTTGAGAAATCACCTCATTGTTATATTCTGGTTGTCTCTGTTCGCGGAGGAAGTTGGTTAGCTTATTAATCTCATCATCCGAAGCAAAGGCACCCTGAATACGACGTGGCTTACCCATCATTTCGGTAGTCAGCATCAACATGTCACCGTTACCAAGTAGTTTTTCCGCACCACCCGATTCGAGCATCATGCGTGAATCGATACCGTTTAAAACTTTAAATGCGATACGCCCTGGAATGTTTGCTTTAATCAAACCGGTGACCACCTTTACTTCCGGACGCTGGGTGGCGAGCACTAAGTGAATACCCGAGGCACGACCTTTCTGAGCAATACGCACGATCAGCTGCTCGAGGTCTTTTCCTGCCTGCATCATCAAGTCCGCCATCTCATCGATAATAATCACGATGTAAGGCATCTTATTATTCTGTGTGGCATCTTCCGACTCGTCACCATTTTTCTTCGCTTCTTCCGCGCGCGCCTTCATTTTTTCGTTATAGTCCTCAATTTTCTTTACGCGCTCTTCCGCGAGACAAGCATAACGACGTTCCATTTCATTCACTGCCCACTTCATCGCGGAAAGTGCCTTATCGGTCGCCGTAATAATTGGCGTCAAAAGATGAGGAATATCATTATATTGCGCCATCTCAACTTGCTTTGGGTCCACGATAATTAATTTCATATCGCTTGGTGCATTACGGTAAAGTAGGGAAGAAATCAAAATATTCGTCATCACCGACTTACCGGAACCGGTAGTACCAGCGATCAGAAGATGAGGCATTTTCGCCAGGTTCGCAATAATCGTGTTACCGGAAATATCCTTACCCACAGCAAAACAAAGTGCCGCCTGTTCTTTCTTCCAGCGATCACTCTCAAGAAGACTTCTCAAACTCACGCTTTCTTTACGTACGTTTGGAATTTCTACACCGACTAGTCGCGTACCTGGAATCGGCGCTTCGATACGCACACTCTCGGTGGCGAGGTTCAGTGCCAACTCTTTATCACGCGCCGCAATTTTCGAAAGAATTACCCCAGCAGGTGGGCGAATTGTATATTGAGTCACTGAAGGACCGATGTTGGCACCCTCGACTTCCACATCAATACCGAAATCTACGAAGGTTGATTTAATAATTACGGCATTTTGTTGAATATTGCCGCCATCTGGTGGAATGTGTTTCTTAGAAAGAAATTCCACGCTTGGCATTTTCCAATCTGGATCAGAGGCTGCGGTCAAAGCACGCTCTGGCTCTGGCTCGGCTGGTTTTTCCATACTTGCCTTTTTCACCTCAAGTTTCGGTGTCTTCAATTCGGCTGCCGACATTTCAATACCATTGGCCTTAATACGAATTGGCGCATCGAGCGGCGCGACTTCACGTTCGGCCTTTCGGGCAACCCGAGCATTCTCGGAATCTTCTGCCTTACGACCGGTACGGAAAAGATTCGCAAAGTCTTTAAACACGGTCAGTGGCGAAAGCTGAAGAATGAAAATTCCTGTGATGAAAATCAGTACGATATAGATAAAGGCTGCCACAGATGGGTCAAGAAGCTGAGTGACTAAGTGATTTAAGGCATCGCCAATCACGCCGCCAGTTAAATTTTTCGTACCATAAGAAGGCAAGTCAAAAATACCCGCCAGCCAGAGAATCATCAGAAAAGAAGTGACCCAAATCACGGTCGGCAGGCGATTGTCTTCAGTGAGAAAAATTTTCACCGCCAGATAAACTAAAATCACTGGAATCGCATAGGTTGCATAACCGACCACATAGAGTGAACCGCTATGAAAATCGTTCAATAAATTACCGCCGTTGCCGAACCAAGTCATAATCAAAACGACCGAAATCACAATCATTAATAGGGCCATTACTTGGCGCCAAAATCCCCCTGGTAATTGATGGGTTGGAGCGGGGTCTTTTGCTCTACCTCTAGACGTTCGACGTCTTCCTCGTGTTTGTTTAGCCATAAACATATTATAGCATAATTATAGGGAAGAGAATCAGCTGAAAATTAAAAAAAGAGCGCCAAATTTTGACGCTCGTTTTTTGCATTAATTATAGTGAATTAATATGGGTAAACGTATTCATGCTTATTTTCATCGAAGCAAGCGCCGAATAATTGTTCGCCATTTTTTCTTCTATCATTATTTACGCTGCGAATAGCTTCCTTGTAATCGTTGGCGATTTCATCATTGCATGAGTGTGGTGCATGTCCCTCTTCACCCAGCTTCCATTGGCCGTCTGGCAAAGAACGATACCAATACGCGGCATATCCACCTTGAAATGGCAGTGTATTAACTCTATTCCCGTGCTGGTCTATGTAAACTCCAATCCCAAGAGGTCGTATTCTAGCAATCATAAATTTTCCATCACTTGTGGTAAAAAGCATGTCAAATACAGGTGTTTCCCAGCTTTCAATAATCTTGTGACCTTGGTCATCGTCGAACGTATCATTCTTGTGGGATTTATCGTAAAGGGCTTTTGTGAGTTGTTCCATTTGAGCATTTATCTTCATCGGCTTCACAATCTCTTTCACCGTCACATTGTCTTGCTTCACGTCAGTGATCTTGGTCTGGGTAGCTTCCTCGTATTTCGCAATGGATTCATTCGCAGATTTGACTTTTTCTTTCGATTCTACAAGCTCTTCGTTTAGTTTTTTAGTATCTTTGTTCTTCGAAGTATAAACATAAGCTAAAGCGCTACCTAAAGCTAAGGTAGTAATAGCAAAAAATATGGCCATAGCCTTCACTCCGCCATGACTCTGCGCTTTTGCTTCACTATGTACGGAATTTATCTCCGCATTATTTTCGAAATTAGTATCATTCATGATAACTTTTTCTCTCCTGTATTAATAATAATTACAATTAGACCTTTCTAGTTATGTTTATATATGACATCGCGAGAAATTACAATGATTTTTATTGTGGAAAACTCTGTATTTTTCTCTATTTTCATGCTATAATCTATACATTATTAGCTCAGCAAGTAACTTAAGGTGTACTTGCTTTAACCAAAGGAGTGCAAAGTGAAACAGTATGAACTTACTGTGTTGATTCATCCTGATTTGGAAATGACTCTAACACCAGCCCTAGACAAGATTAAGAAACTCATTGAGTCTCACGACGGTAAAATCGTCAAAGAAGTCAATGAAGGTAAGAAGCGTTTGGCTTATCCTATCGAAAAGGAAGACTATGCAGTCTACTACGCTTTCGATTTGGAACTTCCAGCTCAGGCTCCAGCCAAGATTTCTTCCACTCTTAACATCACCGAGGAAGTCTTACGTTATCTCTTAGTCACCGTCGACGAACGCAAAGCTAAATTTGAAGCTAAGCGCAAAGCCCGTGCTGACAAAAAAGAGTCTAAAGACGAAGAATAATTAAACAATTAAGTGAGGTATATTTATGGCGCGGGGATTTAGTAAAGCAATCATTATCGGTAATGTTGTTCGCGACCCAGAAACTAGAGCTACGACTTCTGGCTCAGAGGTCACCAGCTTCTCAGTAGCAGTGAATTACAATTATGTGATGAACGGCGAAAAGAAAGAGCAAGTTTCTTATATCGAAGTTTCTGCTTGGGGTAAACCAGGTAATGTGATTGCTCAATATGCAAAAAAAGGTACACCAATCATGGTCTCAGGCCGCTTGTCTCAACGTACTTATGAAGATAAGACCGGTGCCAAGCGTTCCGCAGTGGAAATCGTTATGGAAGACTTTAACCTACTCGGTAGCAGATCCCAAGAATCTACCACCAGTAATTACAGTCAGGCTATGCCAGATTCTATTCCAGATGATATTCCAGATGGCGAAATCGACCTCAGTGAAGTACCATTCTAATAATTAAAGCGAGAAAAGAGAGAAAAAATGAGAAGAATCAAGAACGATCCAAATCTTTATTTCGATTATAAAGATATCAAAACCATGCAACGCTACATCGATGTTTATGGTCGTATCGAACCAATCGCTAAGACTGGTTTATCTGCTAAACAACAACGTCAATTAGCTGTCGCTGTTAAGCGTGCCCGTCATCTAGCCCTCCTACCATTTGTTTCAAATAACTAAAAAGGAGAATTATGTACGGACCTACCGATTTAAAGAAAAACACTCTAATTACTCTTGATGGTCAGCCATACAAGGTTATTGAATATTCCCAAAAAGTAATGGGACGTGGTGGCTCAATCGTCAACGTACGTGTCAAAAACTTAATCACTGGTGCGCTTATTCCTAAGACTTTTAAGGGTCAGGAAAAGATTGAGCCAGCTGAAGTTTCTACCAAAAAAGTACAATACCTCTATCGTGATGAGGAGAAATTCTACTTCATGGACCCAACCACTTTTGAGCAATATGAATTGTCTTCCGAGATGGTCGGCGATTCCAAAGATTTCATGAAGGACGGTGATGAAATGGAAATCCAGTTCTACAACGGAACTGCTATCAACCTCACCCTCCCTAAGAATCTTTGGCTTGAAGTCACTTACACCGAAAATGCTGTGAAAGGTGATACTTCTACTTCAGTCATGAAAGATGCTACCCTTGAAACTGGCGTGGTGATCAAGGTTCCTGCCTTTATCAAGGAAGGTGATGTAGTTTCTGTGGACACGGAAACTTACGCTTACCGTGAACGTAAAAAATAATTAGATGAAAAAAGCGATAGAATCTAAAAAATCTGAAGTTACATCAGATGTAGTTTCTCGAGCGGAGAATAAGCTTGCTGGGGCATCGCAAGCTTTTTCTTTTGATTTTCGAGATAAAACCGTGCTGGATATCGGATCAAGTACCGGTGGCTTCACCGAGTATGCTTTGCGCCATGGTGCGAAGCGGGTTTTTGCGGTCGAAAAGGGAACCAATCAAATGAAGGCTCCACTGCGTTTCGATCCACGTATTACCCTTCTGGAAAAGACTGATATCTTTTTGGTGGATTTTGACAAGTTCGGTCCAATCGATGTGGTACTGGCCGACGTCTCTTTTGTTTCTCTGAAAAAAGTACTCGCCCATGTGAAGCTTCAGCCTGAAGTCCGATCGGCCGATTTTTTGATGATGTTAAAACCTCAGTTTGAGGCTAAAGCTTATGAGCTTAAAAACGGTATCGTAAAAAACGAAAAAATCCGTCGTGAAATTATTAAGAATTTTGAGCTTTGGCTCAAGCAAAATCACTTTAAGGTGGTGGACAAGCGCGACAATTTTCTGGCCGGCAAAAACGGCAACGTCGAGCGCTTCTATTATTTGAAATTGGTTGAAAACTCTGTGCGTTCGCATTATAATCATAAGTAATATGAACCCAGAAAATTCAATTCTTTATCCATCAGAGGAAAATTCAGTAGAGAATCTCACTTCAGCAGGGAATACTACTCCAGTGGAAAGTTCTACTGCAGATGAAAATTTTACTTCATCGGAAAATTCTACCACAGACGAAAAATCCACTGTCGCAGTGGAAAATTTTACCTCAGACGAAAAATCTACCACCGCGGAAGATACCTACACTCCGTCGGTGCAGGAGCTTGCGATGACTTCCGACATGGCAGACGAAAAAATCAAAGTTAAATTAGATAAGAAGGTCATTGCCGTCATCGTCTCCGTCGCAGTATTAATCATCGCGGCAGCTGGTGTCGGAATTTGGGCTATCTCAAAATCCAAGTCCAATAATCACGATGGTGCTTCCGGCTCCAACTCTGCGCAGCAGTCAAAAGACGGCTCCTCCACGGCAAAGAAGACTGAAGCTTCCGCTGATGACGGATTAATCGATCCAGACAAGGACGAAGCTTATATTAAGAAAAAGAACGATTATACGGCCAACCCTGAAGAATATGTGAATAATTTCAATCTCGATGTGGCTTCTTGGGAAGATTTTGGTAATTTTACCTACCTACTTTTCTCCGATACGAATAATATCGAGGGAGAAAATTTTAAGGACAATGTCTTGCAGGATCCAGATGAAGCGGTTAAGCGACTAGACGCTTTGGAAGAAAAACTTGGTAGTGGTAATGCGTCTCTGGAAAAACTCTTTACCCTCTATCGCGCCCATCTTTATCTTATCGCGAATAATCCAGATGTGGCGAAAATTTATCTCGATCAGGTGGATGAAAATTCGCTGACTAAAAATTTGAAGAAACTTTACTATGAACTGGCCGCCAAATATTATGGTCTCGCAGAAGATTACGACAAATCTCAGGAATATTACGACAAATACAATTCCGCCGAATAGATAAAAAATACCTAGCTACAGCTAGGTATTTTTATACGCTCGCCCCAAGCTAAAACTTCGGCCTAATACTAAACTCACTGTGGAGTACTAGTTAAAAATACCCAGATCGCTCTGGGTATTTTTCTTAGACTTTATTAATCACTGGAATCACGATTGGTGTATGTCCAGTAGCATCGAAGAGGATACGAGTGATGTCTTCCTTCACCTCTTCCTTCAAGACCTTCACCTCTGGTTCGGTAGAGATAGACTTGTCAGTTTTCACCCGCAGATAGTGACGAATCTTGCCGATTAATTCCTCGGAATTGTCGAGATAAATAAAGGCACGCGACACGATATCCGGCGTCTTAATCAGGCGACCGGTCTTCTTGCTAATGGTCAGAACGATCATGAAAATACCTTCACGCGAGATGTGGATACGGTCTTTTACCACCGCTTCGTGCACCGGCTTATCGGCATCATCGTAAAGCTTGTTGCCGACCGAGATGCGACCATTCTTGCGGATTGTCTTATTTGGTAGAAGTTCCACGATATCGCCGTCATCTGCCACCAAGATACGATCGTGAGAAATTCCCACAACATTTTCTGCCATCTCGGCGTTATGTTCCATCATGAAGAATTCACCGTGGTATGGCAAATAGTTCAAAGGTTGTAAACGTGTCACGAAATCGACGTGATCTTCGTAATAGGCGTGACCCGAAAGGTGAAGTGGGCCGATATTGGTGAGGTGGGTTTTACCGTTTTGAATCACCTGGGCACCTTCACGAAGTAGACCATCCACGGTATTTACCACGTGTGGCTCGTTACCAGGAATTGGGTTAGAAGAGAAGACGATAGTGTCGCTAGCTTTAATCTTGATGAATTTGTGAGCGCCAGTCACCATACGGTTGAGCACGGCGTTCAATTCACCTTGCGAACCAGTACAGACGATCGTTACCTTGTCATCTGGAAGTTTAATGATGTCTTCCATTTTCATCACAGTATCTTTTGGTACCTTGATACATTTGGCACGGAGCGCCACTTCGATATTATTAATCATCGAGAAGCCAGCAAAAGCTACCTTGCGACCACGTCGATAAGCTTGCTCCAAAATCATCCCGATACGATTAATCTGAGAAGAGAAACAGGAAATAATCACACGGCCATTCGCGTAGTGGTCCATCACCTTGCCGATATTATCACCGACGTCATATTCTGAATGTGGATGGTGGCCTGGGGAATCAATGTTGGTCGATTCGTTCAACATCAAAGAGATACCTTCGTGTTTTACAATCTCATCGAGACGTTCAAGGTCGGATTGGCGGTCGATTGGGTTAGCTTCTGCGCGCCAGTCACCAGAGAGATAAATCACACCGTTCGGGGTACGAATCACTAGGCTACAGTTACCTGGAATCGAGTGCAGCATGTGAACAAATTCCACACTGAGATGTTCGGAAACTTGAATTTTTTCGTGCTTGAATGGGTCAACCACGTTGTAATTTAATTCTGGCAAGTCTTCGACTTCGCTCATTTGGCGCTTAATCATACCGATGGTGAAATCGGTGGCATAAATTGGCGTAAGCGGGCCAAATTTTGGCAAAAGATGTTTACAGGCGCCGATGTGATCAAGGTGAGCGTGCGTGAAGAGGATCGCTTTCACTTTGCTGAGATTGTCTTCGAGATATTTAATATCTGGAATCATGTAGTTCACGCCTGGATAATCTTCCGAAGCGAAGAGTACGCCCATATCGATCACGATCATTTCGTTTTTGTATTCGATCACGGTCATATTTTTACCGATGCCGAATTCACCGACTCCGCCGATTGGAATTACGCGCACTGCTTCTGGGTCTGGGCGAGCTGCCTTGAGTTGGGCATTCGTCACCTGGGCACCGTTGTAGCCGTTGAAACGAGATTTATTTACTGGCACGCCGATGATGTGCTGGGTGGCCTGGGCATTCACGTCTTGTGAAAGCATGCGCTGGTGATGTACCATTTCGCCACGACGAGTCGAAACCGAAAGATTCACTTTGCGCGAATCGTTGTCACTCACTGCAGGGTTATTTTCGGCGGCATTACCTTGGTTACCGCGCTTCTTGTTGTTTTTATTCTGGCGATTATTGCGAGATTTTTGGTTGTCGGAATTGTTTGAATTATTTGCGCCGTTTGCATTGTTTGCGCGATCCGATTTTTTACCACGAAAATCTTTGCCACCAGGCTTGAAATTACTGTTAAAATTACGTTTTTGCGCCTGTTCGAAGATTACCGCGGCACCAGTTTCCACTGGTTTTTCCTCGGCTTTTTCGAAGTTACTGCGGTTCTGATTTTCCTCAAAACGGCGTTTGATTTCCGGCAAACGCTCGGCCTGCATCCGCATCAACTTCGCACGACGCTCTTGTTCTTGTTTATTCATTTAATCCTTAAGTAGATAAGTTAATATTAAAATATTTTTGCACAAAAACCTCAGTGAGATTCGGGTTACAAGAAATATTAATTACGTCTATTATAGCAAATGTTGGGAAGGATTTCAAGGATGGGATGACATGCTAGATTTTGCTTTTAATATTATTAGATGTGATAAAAACTAGTCTATGTAATAATTTTAATTAATCATAAAATAGCTTAATTCAGGCTATAATTACAGTAGATAGTGAATTGATTAAAAAGACATAGCTGAAGGATAAAAAATGGGAGAAGAAATTAAGTATATATTAACTTTATCGCTAATCGTAATTTTTTTATTGGGGAATATCTTATTTTTTAAATGGATAAGTAAAATCAAGCTAGCACCAGACTCAGATGAAAATAAAGGTCAAATTAAGAAAGCACAGTACCGCTATTATGCAAAACCTTATGTTATGACCTCGCGCGAAAATGATTGTTTTAAAATCTTAAATGAGATATTTAGTTCAAAATGGTTTGTTGTACCACAAGTGCATCTTTCGGCCTTACTTGATTACAGAGTAAAAGGTCAAAACTGGAATGCAGCATTTCGTCACATTAATGGAAAATCGGTTGATTTTGTGTTAATCGGTAAGGAAAGTTATAAAGTCATTTGTGTTATTGAATTAGACGATTCTACCCATAGTAAACCTGACCGCATTGAGCGTGATGCGGAAATAGAACGGATGTTTAAGGAAGCCAGAATTCCATTAGCTAGAATTAGTAAATTTGAATCAATGACCAAATCAGAAATAGCTAAAGTTGTTACTGATGCAATTAACGGAAAATTCGTGCAGGGCTAAAATCAACGTAAATCAAATATAAAAATATCAATAGCGTAAACAGGGTTAATTTTAGTATGAAAAAAATAATAAAAGATAAAAGTGGCTTTATTGCCTTAGCTGTATTTTTAACTATTTTTCCAATAGTATGGTTTATTTTGGATGCCACTAACACTCCTAGTAAATTAGGCCTACCGTTAAATTTAGTCCCGGGGCAATGGTCTGTTATCTTGATAGGTTATTTTGCCTCGGCCTTAAGCGCGTTAGCGGGCTTTATCGCAACGGCTTACTCGGTAAATAAAAGTATCGAACATCAGAATCAGGCTAGAAAACAGGATAATGCCATTGCTGCACTACCCCTAATTAGAGTTGAATATTCCGATAGTGTAATTGAAAAAAGTCGAGATGCGGAAATTGAATATATATGTCTACCTCAAGAAAAAGCATCAAAAGAGATCTATTTAAAAAACGAGATATTAAAAAATCCGTTTCTAAAATTTAGTCTTCAAAATAAGGGACAAAGAGAAATGTATAATTTGCGGTTTATGTTTGAAAGACCGGAAAAACCTGAAGGTAATAAAAAAGATTTAGTATTATTCCCGGTAATATATTCTAATGAGGAAAAAGTAATAGGTGTAAATCTCAAAGTAGCCATTCCGTGTGATAAGAATGGAATTAAATTAGTATGTTCAGGATATCCAGAACATGGTAGTGAATCCACTAGTGTAGAATTTTTCTTCGAAGATTGCTATGGTAATACCTATAGTCAGTTAATTGAATTGGAGATTAGCTATAAAATATATGAGACATATAATAAAAAATATAAATTTTATGATGATAGTAGAATTGTAGATTGTAAAATTATTAGCGCGCCTAAGGCGTATGGAAAGAGTGATATAGATGACTAGAGAAGTTTGTGAAGCGGAGCGAATCATTAAGCATTACACTGTTTGTAAAGACGATTTACGCTCTTTTAGTATTGTAGAATGTGGGGTAAACCAGGAAGAAGTAGAATGCTTATTAAGGAACTGGCATTCATATGATCGCCCGGATATTTATTCTTTCTGTAATGAAAAAATATATGGAATAGAACATTTTGAATACGACGCCCATAAACATAATAAGAGAGGGAGCCTACAACGTAAAGAAGACAACTTAATCGCAAAAGAAATGAAGCAAAAAGCTTATGCGGCGTTAAAAGATAAAGATTCTTGTGTATTGAGAGGAGAGATACGGTCAAAGGCAAATGTGGATAATTATAAAAACAATTTCATCCAAGCCTTTAATGATCACTACTCAAAGGTGCATGACTATAAAAATAGATTACTTGAGGTTGCAAGTTCTAAAAACCCACCTGTTTCAATATGGTTCATGGCTGAAGATGTGACTATGCTCGGTACGCATATTAATTGTCGTGATAATGCCAATGCTACACTACATCCAGCATGGCCATTATTATTTCCTGAGGTGGAAAAAATATTCATGCAGAGTAGTAAGATTGACGGAATAATTTTTGCAGATAATTATTATAAAATATTAACATTTGTAAAAAGAAATAAAAATGCGATAGAGGAATTTAAGAAAAACAATTCTCAACCCAATAGCGAGTTCCTTTTCTTCAATCCACATGTTATGTCTATTTTCAAAAAATATAACAGACCGAAAAGATGAGAGTGCTTTATATATGAATTAAAACTATTAAAAAGATTTACCACCCAAACCAAAGAGGCTTTAAATATTTACGTTTAAGTTGTTAGAGTGGTATCCCATTCATCTGAACACAAGCAAATACCTGGTGGGTTTTTGTTATTTTTAGGATAATTGAGTCGCGATGAAAAAGTATGATTTAATAAGGTGATATAGTGGTATCATGAATATTCGCCAAGTTAAAGAGTTCTTTGAAGATAAGGAAAATGCCCTTTGTCCACTAACGGAGAGGCTTATTAAAGCTGGATATCAGCAAACTGGTGGCGGATATATTGATCTAGCAAAAAAGCGCAAAATAACCGTAGATTATACAAAGGCGGAGCCAACGCAATATTGGCATCTCACCGAAGAATATATTCCAAGTGTTCCAGAAGACAAGGTTTTTAGTAGAAGTATTGTATGTGGTGAGCTAATCTTCTGGATGGCTGAAGTGTCTAAAGCAGTGCCAGAAGAAAAGCTAGAAGAGCTACTGGAACGAATTATCGCCGACGGAGATAAAAGTGTTAATCCACCGAAATATAATCGAATTAAATGGAACAAGGAAATCCAGAATCTATGTTTTGATGCAATCGTAAAAAACGTCGAAAAGTATGCTGAGCTAAAATGTAAGAAAAAGTAGAATTGGAGATAATGGGTCTTAATATCAAAATAATTACGAACTAGCCTAGTAAATGCTATTTTCTAATTAGAAATCACAAAGAGATAAAATTTAAATAATGAAAAGAAAAAACTCATTCCTATAACGTTATCAGAAAGGCCACCCATGGAATAAGGTGGCCTTTTGATTATCGCTGAGTTATTTTTTGACGATATTTAACATTATAATCACCAAACGCTGTCCTGGCTGAAATCCACATAGGATAATCATCACTCTTGCTCAGATTATTGTCATGTTGTAATGGTTGAAGGTTTGATAGTGCATCACTGCCACCCTTCGAAGATGGCTTGATGTGGTCAATTTGCCAACCATATTCCGATAGAACGCCATATGACGATCTAAACATCCATGCCCCTGCGACATCTTTCCTACATTTATCTGGATCATAACCTGGGACAATTCGACCCTTAAGCCATACCGAGCTAATTTCAGACTCGGAGAAAGACCTGTTTTTGTTGAACATAAAGTTCTTCCTTTTTATTGCTTATCCCTCTAATTTTGCATTTTATGTTATTATAAAGAGAGTTCACCGTCTAAAAATGAACTAGAGGGCGCCTTTCGGGCGTTTCTCTTTTTTTGTATTACCTCCGGTAATACTCCTGTCATTATATAAAGTTTTCCACACATAGTCAACATTTTACGACTTATTTTATAGAAAAATGTATAAAATACTATACCATAAGCATTATGGATGATATAATGATATTGACACAATAGATTATATACGATAAAGTAGTCTGAATATAGAGAGAATGAAAATATGAACCAACAAATAATAAATGGCATAAAAGAGATTCGCGCAATAAAAGGCCTGACTCAAAACTATATGGCGTCTATTTTGGGTGTTAATCGTGCAACTTACATTAATATCGAAGCTGGCAAACGAGATTTAACTGTCAATGAACTAAACAAGATATGCGAATCATTGAATATAGGTTTTTCGGACATAATTGATCCGTCATTTTTGAAGAGGAACAATTCGGAAGAAAAATTTAAGCAGATGTATTTGTATGTCATCAATAATTTTTTCAATGACCACGGTGTTCCAAAGACAAAATTGGCAAAAATCCTTTACTTGATAGATTTTACTAATTTTTATGAAAAACTTGAATCTATGAGTAATATCAAATATATCCGTCGGGAATACGGTCCCGTAGCTGAGACATTCTTCTCTTTGACCGACAAAATGTATATGGACGGTATAATTAATATAGAACCTCTTGAATATGCACAAATGATAAAACCAGCTCCTACAAAAGATGAATCATACCCTCTCTTATCGGAAGAAGATAAAGAGCTAATAGGAAAAATTTGTACATACTGGAAGGACAAAAGAACGCAAGAGATTGTTAATTTTACACATTCTCAAAAGCCATGGAAAGAATGTCGTGATGGCGAAGAAATACCGTATAGCCTAATTATTCAGGAAGAACCAGACCATGTTTACGCACCTATTGCCGCATAATGACACTGTTCTTTTTCGTATTGACTTTAGTGTGTTTTCAAAGCATCATTATCTGAAATATTTTGAAAAAAAGTACTCTAAAAAAGCATGGGATATTACAACAGAATCTATAATCCAGGATTTGTCTCGTATAAGAACATCTGTTTCTGATTTACAAAAAACGATGCAAGTTGATGAGTTATGGCACAATAATGATTGTTGGATTTTTAAATATGATTTCCGAGTTGCTGGCACTAAAACTTCTAAGAAAACATCCGGAAATAGAGTGATTGCGTTTTTAGATTTGTCAAACAACTTCATAGAGATATTAATAATTTATGATAAGGGTTGTCTTCCAAAAAATAAATCCGAAACGGCTTTCATTGAAGGTATTATAAAAGAAGAGTTTCCGGATTACTTTAAGAAAACTCACTAATACCGCCTCACGGCGCAACCTCTAAAAGAAATGAAGCTACTATGATAAAACGACATCCATTCGAGAAAAACATGGGTGGAATATTTGACGGAAAACGGTTACGACACCGAGTAATGAAGCTACGGAGTGGCGAGAATTTTAACACAATTATTCCTTGCAGAAAAATAAATCAGAATTCAACATATTCGTCGCAGTGTCACCCGGGTTTTAAGGTGTTCTTATGCTATAATAATAGGTAAGAATTTTATCAAACAATTGCGGAGAAAGCTTGATTATGAATAGCAATATTAAAGACCTTGAAAAGACTCTTTGGGCGGCTGCTGATAAAATGCGTGGTGGTGTTTCCGTGACAAATTACAAATTTCTAATTCTTGGTCTTATATTCCTAAAGTATATCTCCGACTCTTTTGATGAACGTTATGATGTACTCAAAAAAGAGGGCTTAGGTCTTGAAGAAGACCGTGACGCTTACGCCGAAGAAAACGTATTTTCGTACCAGAAAATGCACGCTGGCAATATCTTGTAGACCATGCAAAAGATTATAATATCGGCGAGATTTTAGATAGGGCGCTAGATTCTATCGAAAAAGAAAACCCAACACTTAAAGGCGTATTATTCAAGGTCTACAACGATCCAGATAACCGTAACGTTAATCTAGGTGAAATTATCGACCTCTTCACCAATATTAAGGTCGGCACCAAAGAAGCCGTAGAAAAAGATCTTCTTGGTCGCATTTACGAATACTTCCTCGGCGAGTTTGCTGCAAATGAACTTCAGAAAGGTGGTGAGTTTTATACTCCGGCCTGTCTCGTTCGTACCATGGTTGAAATTATTGAGCCGTTCGAAGGTCGCGTTTACGATCCAGCATGTGGATCTGGCGGTATGTTTGTTCAGTCATTGAAATTTATCCAACAGCATCAGGGTAATATCCATAACATTTCTATTTATGGACAGGAGAAAAATCCTACGACCTGGAAGCTCGCAAAAATGAACCTTGCAATCCGTTCTATCGATGGAAACCTTGGTAAGTTTGCCGCAGACACTTTTACCGAAGACTTGCATAAAGACCTTAAAGCTGATTTTGTCATGGCTAATCCGCCATTTAATCTTTCAGACTGGGGTCAAGAAAAACTTCTCAACGATTATCGCTGGAAGTATGGTAATCCACCAAAAGGCAACGCAAACTATGCCTGGATTGAACATATGGTATCCAAACTATCCCAAGATGGCAAAGCGGCAATTATTCTCTCTAATGGATCTCTTTCTGCAGGTGGCCAAGAAGCAGAGATTCGCAAGAAAATTATTGAAGATGACTTAGTTGATTGCATAATATCTATGCCAACAAAACTATTCTATACCGTAAAAGTTCCGTGCTCAATTTGGATATTAAATCGCAAGAAGAAGCAAAAAAGATGCACACTATTTATTAATGCACTTGAGCTCGGCCATATGGTGTCAGGTACTGACCTTCGCGAACTTTCCGAAGATGATGTTATGAAAATCGCAAACACCTACCATGCCTATGTGAATGATGAGGAATATGAAAATATTGCTGGCTTATGCAAGAAAGCTTCACTTGAAGAAATTAAGGTGAACGATTACGTCTTAAATCCAGGACGATATGTTGGAATTAAAAAGATCGAAGATGATGGCGAGCCGTTTGAAGAAAAGATGAAACGATTAACCTCAGAATTGTCTGAACAGATGAAAAAATCCACAGAACTAGATACTGAAATTAAGAAGGTTTTAAGCGAGATCGGGTATGAAATGTAACCTCAAAGAAGTATGTAGCTACATTGCTAGAGGAATTACTCCAAAGTATTCCGACAACTCGAACTTCTACGTAATAAATCAAAAGTGTATTAGAAACAACACCGTTAGTTTTGTCAATTCAAGACAACATAATTATACTGAGAGGAAAGTTTCTGCGGATAAAATACTTCATCTATATGATATCTTAGTAAACTCAACTGGCGTCGGTACTGCAGGGAGGGTTGCTCAACTTAAGTTAATTCCAGATAATTATTTAGGAATAACCGTTGATAGTCATGTAACCATAGTGAGGCCAGATTCTAAACAAATCTATCCAGAATATCTTGGCTATTTTCTTCAGTATAAGCAACCATATATAGAGTCACTTGCCAAAGGTTCTACTGGGCAAACCGAAATTAGTAGAAGTAGTATTGCTGGTATGGAAATTGATTTACCGGACTTAGAAACCCAAAAAAAAATCGTTAAGGTTCTCTCCGCTCTTGATCAAAAAATCGAGTTTAACAATCAACAGAACAAAACTTTGTTTGAACTAGGATGGCAACTGTACGCCGAAAAATTTGAAAACAACGATACTGTTGATAAAATTGAACTTGGAAATTTTTTCCCAGTAGTAACTGGCAAGAAGGATGCAAATGCTAGTTCGGAAAACGGCCAGTACCCATTCTTCACCTGTGCTAAAACGATTAATAAAATAGATGATTATGTTTTCGATAGCAGTGCGATCTTATTGGCTGGAAACGGTGATTTTAACGTTAAGTTTTACCGTGGTAAGTTTGATGCATACCAACGAACATATGTACTTATTCCGAATAACCCAAAATATCTAGGTTTTCTCTATTGGGCTATTTCGTATAATTTACCAAAGATAACCGCAAACTATCGTGGCTCGGTCATCAAATTTATTACCAAGGGTAATATTGAAGAATTTAAGGTTCCATTTGCGGACAATAAATTCATACCTATTTTTATGAAATATCTTGAAAAAATTGAAAAGAATGATCAGGTTGATGAAATGCTTGCGGAGATTAGGGATACTCTTCTCCAAAAACTTATATCTGGCAAAATCAATCTAGAAAATATTGAATCATGAGTAGTGACTATACGTATTGTTTTCCTGAAGACTTTAAAGAGAAGCTCGTCATTTATTCTGAGCAGAGAAATAAAAGCCTTACTTTCTCTTTGAGAAAATGCTTTTTCAAACATACGGATGTCGGTCTCGCATTTTATGCAGGAGTGATGGGTGACAATTGGAATAAACATGCTATAGACTTAAGTATTTATTGTTCTACGACAGAAAAAAACTTATTACGTCAGCAAAAGAAATTACTGAAAGAGATTATTGACATTGCGTTGGATCCAAATGAAACCGGCTTAATTATCCGGAATATCTATTACTTGGAAGGCAAGCAGTCAACATTTCCAAAAACCGACGATGAACGACTTAAAAAAGATATCGAAGTTGCGGATCTTATTCTGGATGACATCGTGAATATCGCAAAACAGCTATGCGTTAATGCTCAATATAATATAAGTTCGCAAGAAAACTCACTAAATGACTACCTGAGGGATATGCTCGGTAGCAAGGGTTACTATGAATTAAAAGATCAAACTAGACATGGAATATCACAGAATGGTAGAGATGCCGGTGAAGTTGATATTATGATTGCCAAAAATGGTCAAGAAAAGGCATTAATTGAGGGAGTAAAACTTGATTCGGTTAATGCTAAATATATTAATTCACATATAGAAAAAGCGATTGGAGCTTACAATCCGCTAGGTGTGGCAACATTCATAATTGCATATATTAATACAAACAACTTCTCGGATTTTTGGAGAAAATATTATAGGCATATCTCAGGTTATCAATTTACTGAAATATCCATCTTGAGCAACACTGAATTAGAAGAAAGACCACAAACCTCAGCAGCTGTAAAAATCTCATATAAAGTCATCTCAAAAGATGGATATAAGATTCCGCTATACTTCATTGCAATAAAATTAAGTAAAGGAAACAGATAATGAATTTTAACGAAGAAGCACTGGAACAAATGATTATAGAAACCCTACAAAGCCAGGGTTACGATTATCGGCCAGGCGAAGAAATTGAGCGCGATTATCACGATGTGCTTCTTCTCTCCCGCTTAGAAAATGCCCTCTCTAGACTTAATCCAAGTCTTCAAGAAAATACTATTGCTGAAGCTATTCGTAAAATCAAGAATCTAGGCCAGAATAATCTTATTCGCAATAACATAGAATTTAGCCGCATGCTTCACGAGGGCGTAAAGGTTCCTGAATATACTGACCATGGTGTAGAATATAAGACTGTAAAAATAATCGACTACGATAATATCGGTAACAACGAATTTCTTGTCGTAAACCAATACACAATTATTGAACATAGCGAAAAACGCCCAGATATTATTATTTTCATCAATGGTATGCCGCTTGTTGTGATTGAACTTAAAAGCGCGACGCGTGACGAAGAAGATACTACGCCAGAAGCTGCATATAATCAGCTCAATAACTACAAGAAAATCCATATTCCGAGCCTATTCTACTATGACCAAATTCTTATCGCTTCTGATGGTGTAACGGCAAAAGCTGGAACGATTACATGTAAATGGGAACGTTTCTCGGACTGGAAGAAGGCTGGTATTAATGACACACCAGAAAACTTAAATACATTAGAGCCAATGATCCATGGCCTACTAAAACGCGAGACTTTACTCGATCTAATCGGTAACTTCATACTCTATCAAGAAGATGCCAAGATTCTGCCGGCATACCACCAGTATTATGGTGTCAAAAAGGCCGTAGAACGTACTCTAGTGGCTGGTGACGGTCGTATTGGGGTGTTCTGGCATACACAAGGCTCTGGTAAGAGTTTCTCGATGGTTTTCTACACCGGTAATATGATTAAATTACTCAAGAATCCGACTATCGTTGTAGTGACGGACCGTAACGATTTGGATGACCAGCTTTATGAAACATTTGCCAAATGCGCCGACTACTTACGTCAAAAACCCGAACACGTAGAAAGTCGTAAAGATTTAATTAATCGCCTGGAGAACAAGCAAGTTGGCGGAATTATTTTTACCACTCTCCAAAAGTTCGAAGAAGAAACCGGTCTATTATCCGATCGTGACGATATCATCGTTATCGCGGACGAAGCACATCGTAGTCACTACGGCATTGATGCTACGACAAAACTCGATATGGAGAGGATGATTGCGGTTGAGAAATATGGTACCGCAAAGTATCTTCATGATGCTCTTCCAAACGCGAAATATGTCGGATTTACAGGTACGCCAATTGAAAATAAAGATCATTCAACGTCTAATATCTTCGGTAATATCATAGATGTTTACGATATGACACAGGCTATCGATGATGGTGCTACCGTTCCGATCACTTATGAAGCACGCATGGCAAAGGTCGGTCTAAATGATAAGATTCTTCGGGAGATTGATGCTTATTATGACACGATCGAAAACGAAGGTCTAGCAGACGAAGAAAAAATTGCTCGCTCAAAACAAATGATGACACGCATTTCGCAAGTTATCGAAGACCCAGATCGCCTAGAAATGATCGTAAAAGATATTTTAAACCACTACGAAAGTCGCAAAGATTTAGTGGCGAATAAAGTCATGATCGTAGCTTACTCTCGTAGCAGTGGGTATACCATGTATAAAAAGATTCTAGAATTGCGTCCAGACCTGAAGAATGAGGTCTACATGGTCATGACGCCAAGCAACAAAGATACTGAAGAGATGGCATTAGCTATTGGTAGCAAGAATGACAAACGTGAACGCGAGCGTCTATTTAAGAATCCAAACTCAGAGTTCAAAATCGTAATTGTAGTAGATATGTGGCTTACCGGATTTGATGTTCCTTGTCTCGGCACGATGTATGTCGATAAGCCAATGAAAGCGCATAATTTGATGCAGGCTATTGCACGCACGAATCGTGTATATAAGGATAAAACCGGTGGTCTCATTGTCGATTATATTGGACTTAAGAAATGGCTCATGGAAGCACTTAGTACTTACACAAAGCGCGATCAAGGTAAGATTGTAGACACGGACCAAGTAGTGAAAGTACTGCGCGATAAAATTGAACTCATTCATAATTTACTTCATGGGTTCAACTATTCTAATTACGAAAGCCTAGATAATTTTGGTAAGTATCAAATGCTTAATAAGGTGGCAAACTTCGTATTGAAGGATGAAGATACGAAGAGTAAGTTCATGCGTCATAGCCGCGATGTGAAGAATCTATATGCGATTTCTACTGGATCCATATCATACGATGATAAATGGGAGTCGATGTTTATTATTTCCGTGCGCTCATTCATCAATAAGCTTACTTTAGTAGATGGCAAACTCGATGTGGTAGAAATAAATCGCGATGTAGCACAAATGCTACAACAAGCAATTCAGGATGACGAACTTATTCAGGTTGGCAAGATTAAGCATGGTCGAGCACTTAGTATGCTTAACAATCAAATGTTGCAACGTCTAGCGACTATGGAAAATAAGAATATTGCGGCAGAGATTTTAAGAAAAGCTCTCAATCAATATATTGGCGAAATCGCAAAGTCAAACTATGTTAAGTCTCAAAAGTTCTCAGAAAAGTTCAGAAAGATTGTAGATACTTATAATAATCGCACCATGGTTACGGATATTGAGAAAATCATCGAAGACATGATTACCTTGAAGCAAGATGTTGATAAGGAACTAATTCGCACGAATGACTTTAACTTATCACCAGAAGAAGTAGCTTTCTTTGACGCGCTTGGCGACGACCCAGAAGTGCGTGAACTAATGAAAGATGAGACGCTCGTCCAAATCGCAAAAGAACTTATCGAGACCGTAAATAGCAATATGACTGTTGACTGGGATATTAAGCGGAGTTCTCAGGCGCATATGCGCATGCAGATTAAGCGCTTACTTATCAAATATAATTATCCGCCGAATAAAAGCGCGAAGGCTATAGAGACCGTCGTAAAACAGGCCGAATTAAAGTGTCAAGAAAAGGAAGAATAGAAAAAGTGAGTCTTAAAACTAAGGATACCTACGAATTAGAGTTCGCGATAGATGCCGAGAACGAACTTAGAGCTTTAAATATCCTTGCAGATGTATTTGGCGAGAATATTAAGCGAATACCACTTTCAGAATTTGCCAAAAGGAGTAACCTTATATTTATTACGCATCGCTTTACTAAGGATGAACTGTCGGATGATAATTACAGAAAGCTATTAAGAAGCAAAAAGACATTATTAATAATCAAAGACGAATTATCTGTTGAACGTGCCGCAAAACTTCTTGAGATATGCATTCCAGTAGAAACTACACTTAAGAGATTATTAATCTACGTATGGTCCGAGATATCAATCGTTCTAAATGGGGGAAATAATAAAAAGACTAAAATTGAAATATGCTCACAGATAAACCGTCAATATCTAGGTGATCTGCTGAAGCAGTTGGAAATGGATCTATCATTCAGAAGGCGAGAGGATCTTTTCGCTAATAATGGTGATCTTCTTTCAAAAATAATAAACGAATCAGAGGATTTTGCTGACTTTAAGAAGAAAATAGTACCATACGCAACACCAATAACCGTTTGGGAGTGTATAAATATAATGCTTAAGAGTCCCACGGAGTATGCCCACATTAGTGGACAGTTAAACAAATTAAAAGAATTACGTGATATGGCGGCACATCATCACGTAATTCTCCAAAAAGATTTAAATAACGCCAAGGACTATTCAATACATATTCTTTCTAAAATAACCAATGTTAGAAATGATTACTATGAGGAATTTGCAAAATTAATTCAAGATTTTGCAAAGGTCCTGAATGAGTCACTAAAAAATATTTCAACAATTACTAAGACATTTTCTAATACCATAAATTCATCTATTACATTAAAAAATGTTATTCCTGAAATAATCGAAGCATCTCAGATAAAAACATCAACGAATGTTTTAAGAGAGACTTTGAAAAAGATAGACTGGAGCGCCATTAACAATGAAATGAGATCGAATAATCCAGAAATGAAAAATGTTTTAGAAAGATTTGATAACAATGATGTGAATAGTGTGATAAAAGAGATGCAGAAAGAAATAGACGAAGGAATTAATAGTAGCAATTAACTACTTTATTTAATTTTGTAAATGCATAATTCAAATAAAACCCATTTTGTTATTCATGGGGCGGATATTAGATAAATATTTTGATAAATAGTTTAAAAATTATACTAACATAAAAATAGCCTCACATTCGTGAGGTTATCATATAATTTCAAAACTGGTGAGCCGGGTGGGACTCGAACCCACGACACCAAGCTTAAGAGGCTCGTGCTCTAACCAGCTGAGCTACCGGCCCGACTCATTAGTTATTTTATCATTTTTTGCGCAATTCGTCCAGTAGAAAAATAAAATTTCGCTCTTCTTCTGTGAGCTATATTAGAAAGAGGGCTCAACTTGATACTTACGGCTCTAAGGACGTTGTACCAGAGAATACCATTCACCCCCCCCTCTTCATTTTTCCCCCAAAATGTACTATAATAGCCTCACTGCGAATTGTAGCATAATTTTTCTATACGTTCGTAGATGGAACATTTACATTTTCAAAGGAGGGAAAACATGGATCAGGGAATTACCTTAATGGCCGGATCACTTTGTAACACACTGGAGTACGTGGAGAAAATTTTTCACGAACATAAGAACGTACTAAAAAGCATCGAACTGTATATCAACGACTTCAATGTTAATCGCGAAAAAATAAATGATATAACAGATGCCCGCTGGAAGAAAATTATTGAAAACCAGAGGAAGAAAGCCGCAGCTAATGGTCAGAAAACTATTCTCGACCAAGATCAACTCTTCCGCTTGTCTGGGCAAATCGTAAGCGACATTAGTTACATCACGCTCACGACCGATTTCAGCCAATTTTTAAAACGCCGCTGGATTGATACCGGCAATATTAGCCGGCTGAAGGATGTAATCGATTGTTACAACAAGAGTTGGAAGCGCTTTAATGGTATTTATTTGAACATCGACTGCTTGATTCGTCAACCGATGTTCCTGAAATATGTCAGAAGTACCGAAGAGCGCCGTCAGGAATTCTGGGGTCTGGTTAATGAATTTTGTAATCAGATTGAGAAAATTGACCATGTTTTGGTGGAAGCTTTCCAGAACGACCTCAAGAATAAGCGCATGCTGCTCGCTGAGCAAAGATATCAAGAATTTTTAAATTATGAAACCGATGGCAGCCTTATTGAGGATGCCGAAGAATTGCAAGCTCAAGAGCTTGAAAATGAACAACTTTTCTCTGGCTGCAAAATTAAATATATTCCGTTAGAACATATCGCAGCCACCTTCGAGGAAGTTTCTAAGCTTCCGGATCTTACTTCAAATTCTAACCTTAAGCAATTAACCAATTTATTAATTGCCCTTTGAAAACATGATACGCCGAGAATTTCTCGGCGTATTTTTTGTTCTATGATAAAATTAAAGAGAGGATAAAACCTCACTTGCACCCGTAGCTCAGCGGATTAGAGCATCTGTCTTCGGAACAGAGGGTCGAGGGTTCGAATCCCCCCGGGTGTACCATTGGTTCAAGATGAAACTTTTTATGGGCTTCTGGCCCATGTTTAATATCGGTTCTACCCATTGATTTCAGTCTAGCAGTTTTAGAAACTGCTTTTTTGATTGGAACTAGGAATTCACTTGAGGTAAACTCTACATCTCTTGTTCAGGAACTCCTCGTCTTGAAAGCAAAAATCTGATACCATGTAGGTATGACAGCAGAAGAGCGCAAAATCGCAGTCGATCAGGCAATTGCTAATCAACGTCTCGAAGGAGGCGAGGTTTCTGCTGAAACTCGCAAGGTAATAGACGATTATGTGGCTGGCAAAATGTCCGCCAAAGAAGCAGCCGAGCAGGTTTATGCTCGCTACGGAATCTAGTAGTAGTATTTGAAGCTCAATGGCTTTCCAGCCATCAACATAGCTATAACTGTGGTTTTAACTTTGTGAACACAGATGTGTTAAACTAAATCGAGCCAGTCGGCTCTTTTTTATTTCCAGTCCACTCAGAAAATCTAGGTTATAATGAAAATAATGAACGAAGAAAACCAAAATTTTGCCGATTATGTTTCGCAGATCGACGAAGCTCAATTAACCACCGATTACGCTTCAAAACTCAGTAATAATGAAGTACTCTATGGTTCGGATTACGATGATTCCACTTTTGACCCAAATCCCGCTGCGCCCGCCGCTGTCTGCAATCTTGACGATCGCGGTCTCAATAGCTGCAATCTCGACGATGGCGAACTCACTTGTGGTGATGATTTTGCCTATAATGGTGAAACCATCCAAGGCGGCCCCTGTCAGGATCTCATCGAATATTTCAGCGACAAGCCATATCTAGATTAATCTAATCTTTTACTCAAACTTCAAGAAGTTTTCTAAAGTTCTAACCCCCTCTGTCTGTTTAGCTCGCTACGTTTTTATCCCATGCCAGCCAGAAAAAATAACCTCATCAGAGGTTATCTTTCTTATTTGTTGCGCTTGCGCTTTTCGCTGTGCTTGTGATTGTTATTACGATTCAATTTAGAAATCACAATCTTTTTCTTTTTAACTGCCATATTTTCTCCATGCAGAATTAGTAAGATATTTAAAATATTATAGCATATCTTCGCTCTCTCGCAAGAAAAAACCTAAGTTAATATCTCAAGTGCAACACTAAGCAACAAAAAGAGACGCGAAAAAACATCACCCGGGTTCTTTGCATCCTCGCAAGAAAAAAGAGACGCGAGAAGCGTCCCTTTTTGACAAATTTTTCAGAACTTGAACTAATCGGATTGTCCTCTAAGTTTTACGTAAGCTCAGAACTTGAACTAATCAGACTATTTTCTAAATTTTATGTGAGTTCAGAACTTGAATTAATCAGATTGTTTTCTTTAGATTTTGCGTAATTTTAAAAATTAATGGCAAGTCACTTTGTCGTCCGATACTTGCGGAAATCTCAGAAACCAGATCGTTGATAACTAGAAGCGCGCCCATCGTGTCCGCCTGTTTCAAGGTTTCATCGATCGCATCTTTGACACTAGAGATAATCCAGACCATCTTGGTATCAAACGTAAACACTCGCTCTGTATCCACCAGGCCCGCCATCTTCATTTGCACTTTGCGTGTGAGAAATTGTTCCTGGTAATAATCTTTCAGATTACGAATCTTGCTCCGCTGTTCATTAATTTTCGGCTGCGCCACATAGGTATCGCAAGTCTTCACTGGTGGCATTTTCGATTCATTAATAATTACATTCCAATGTCCGCCCAGTTCAATCGAAAACGGCGACGTGCTGAGAATTTTCGATTCCGTCGGTCGATATTTAATATTTATCTTCTGGAAATCGTTAAAATCATTCACTAATTCCGAAAAAGCCGTATAAGCCTGGGCTAGGGAATTAAGACTTACATCAATCCACTCCCGCTCGGTCTCTTCGTTAATCGATTCACCTTCACGCTGTGCCAACTTGGAAGAATAAACCAGTACTGCATTATGAATTAACTCAATATTCAGCGCCTTCGCCAAAAAATGATCGTAATCTAGAAATAATTTCACGGCAGCGGTCAAATCTTCACCGATTAAGATCCAATAATTCAAAAAATGATCAGGTCGTACTACTTGGTTGATGAAATTAATCGAATCCTTCACTTTACTAAGGTTCTGTTTCAGGCGCGGCACCGTATAATAAATTATCTGCATGTAACGACTGAGTTCCTCGTAAGCTTTTAATTCATCCGGTTCGTATACATCTTTCATGTGTAGCGCGGAATGATAATTGTCATCGAGCGCCCGCAGTTTTTGTCGCAAACCATCCGTATAGTAGATAAAAGCCTGCATCTGATTCACCATTTCTTTTGCGTAATTGATGAGCTTGTTTAGGTCGGCATTAAAATCCACCAGGTCAGCATCTTTCTTTTTCATGTTCCCCTCCTTTGAAAAACTGTCAATTTTAAGTTACTCTTGTCAAACAAGACAAATATATTATAACTTATTTTTACCCCCTTGTCTAATCTGTTAATCTGCTTAAAATTCTGAACCTGCTTATGTTATAATTAAGCAAATGAATGAAGCACAAATCCAGGCAGCCAGGCGTGAAAATGAGGAAGAGGCCACCTCTCGCCGTTCGCTGACCCTCAATATTCCATACCTCGATATGCGCCCACTTGAAGAGCGTCTACCTCTGGTATTTGGCCTAATTGATATTGCTAAAATGCATAGCGACTATGTTTTGCCTTTGCAAAAAGGTGGGGCCGGGGAGCCTTATCAATTTCTCGTCACTTCGCAAGCCCCGCGTAGTACCATCAAGGAACTCACTGATCGTTTCAATGTCAACGGCGACGGCGTCGACTTCTTCTTGATTTCGAATAGTGGCTATCAGGCTATGATGCTGCGTTATGACCCGCCGAAAGAAGTGCATTATGACGATATTAAAATTGCCAGCGAGGGTGATTCTGAAACGATTGCCTCGGTTTCTCAAACCTTGAATTCCGTCGGTACTGACAAGGTCTTCGATTTTCTTTTGGACCAGGCTGACAAACTCGGCGCTTCCGATATTCATATCGAAAATCTGCGTGACAACATCCGTATTCGTATGCGCGTTGATGGCATTTTGCATCCAGTCGCCAATATTGAACGTGATCGTTATCGTGTCTTTATGGGTGAACTGGGTTCGCGCGCCGGGGTTTCTTCCGCGGCTACCACTCCACAATCCGGCCACATGCAAAAAGATATTTTCCGTGACGGCTCTTCACATCTCTTGAATATCCGTGTCGAAACCGTGCCAACTATGTATGGTCAGGACGCTGTGCTTCGTCTCTTTAACTTCGATGAATCTTTGCTGAATCTCGATCTCTTGGGTCTTTCTGAATCTGAACTTACTGCTATCCATGATGTGGTTTCGCATCCCCGCGGCCTGGTTCTCATGGTCGGTCCGACCGGTTCTGGTAAATCGACCACGCTTTATTCCATGCTTAATGCCCTGAATAGTACCGACCGCAAGATTATTACTCTCGAGGATCCAATCGAATATGGTATTTCTGGTGTTTCGCAAATCCCGGTCAATACTACCAAGGGTGGCTCTTTCGCTGACGGTCTCCGTAGTATCCTGCGTCTCGACCCAGATGTCGTGATGGTAGGCGAGATTCGCGATGCTGATACCGCCAAGACTGCCATCCAGGCTTCGATTACTGGTCACTTGGTTTTAAGTTCTTTCCATGCTAATTCCACTGCTGCCGCTTTTTCCCGTATGATTGACCTCATCGGCACCAATCCAATTTTCTCGAGCTCAATTCGTATGGTAATGGCGCAGCGTCTAGTGCGTGTGCTTTCCGAAAACAAGAAATCCTATCAACCAGATGAAGCTACTCGCAAATATGTTTTGAATGTTCTCTCGAATCTTTCGGACGAAGTGATTAATCAGCAACTCGGCTTCACTTTTGATCCAAATAACTTCACGCTTTACCAGGCAGTTCCATCTGGTATCGAAGATCCCTTTGGTTACAGCGGCCGCAAGGTAATTATGGAACAATTAATCGTCACTGAAGAGGTGCAAAAATTCATTCGCGGTGATGTTGAGGACATTAACACCGACCTCATCGAAAAAACCGCCCAAAAAGCCGGTCTTATCACTCTTGAACAAAAAGGTATTTTCGCCTGTCTTCGTGGAGAAACCACTCTCGATGAAGTCTCGCGTGTAATTTAAGGAAAACTATGTCAGAAGAACCAAAATTCAATCCCCAAGAAGCAGAATCTCAGAATCTGTCCTCGTCTAACCATACCTCCACCGACGATATTTTCTCTCGTCCATTTGTGCCGGATACTCCCGAGGAAGCACCAACTCCCGAAAGCGATTTTGTCGAGCCAATCACCCCTTATGGCACACCGCCAGAGTTACTCGAAAGCATTGATAATTCCAGTGAACTTCGTGAAAAGAAAAAGAATAATGCCGAACCGATTGCCCTGGTTGCTTCGATTTTAGCCTTCTTTTTCGCTGGTCTTTCGCTCTATGCCTTTATCGCCATGGGCGCCAGTAATGCCAAAAATTCCAAGCTCATCACTAATTTTCAAAATGATTTAAAGCATAGCGACGAAATTATCGCGCAGTATGAATCTGCTACCAAGACTAAGGTGGTAAGTTCTGATCCAAAGTCTGATGGCTCCGATACCGGTGATAAAAACGAGAAAACTCCGTCCGATCGTAAGCCACAAATCGTCAAGTGGAATGATTTAAATATTAATTTTAATCAGCTCGTCACTACAGTTGGTGACAATTACACTATTACTGGTGGCCGTATCGTTACGAACTCTGACGGCACCAAGGTTTATGCCAAACTTAGTCGTGTGAAAACTGAAAATAATCCAAATGACCCCAACCCGCTCAATCCGAATCGTACGATTTATTCTGGCGCAGTCTCGACGGATATTTACGAGCGCGACCTGCCTGGTGGTTCTTGGAAATATGTCGCACCGTTCGCTACCGAGTCGAAAGAAAAGTGCGATAATTTGCCAAAAAATCTTCAAGATGCTATTCTCACCTTAGACACCTATGAGCCGACCGATGCCACTAAGTACCAGTGTCAGCTCTGACCTCTTCCATTTTCTCTAAAACTATGTTAAAATAAACCAAGTTTCTAAATAATAAAGGTAAAATATGAGTTTTCAAATCTTGAAAAATATTGCTGACGCTCAGAAAAAGAAAGCTGTTGTCGATGTTCGCTCTGGTGATACTGTAAAGGTTACCCAGAAAATCAAAGAAGGCGACAAGTTCCGTTTTCAGGTTTTCGAAGGTGTTGTAATCCGTGTTGATCGTAAAGAATCTCACACTGCTCGTATCGTTGTGCGTAAAATCGCCTCTGGTATCGGTGTCGAAAAATCTTTCCTTCTTCACAGCCCATTGGTAGAAAAAATTGAAGTAGTCAAGCGTGCTAAGGTTCGCCGCAACTACCTCTCTTACCTCCGCCATCGCTCAGGTAAGTCTGCTCGTCTCGTCGCTCGCGACTTTGACCGTGCCGCTGTCAACACTTTGAAAGAAGAAGTTGTCGAAGCTGCTGCAGAAACCACTGAAGCTACTGAAGCCTAAAATGAAAACAATCCCGTAAGGGATTGTTTTTTTGATTTATTCGTCCAGCTCGAACCACTCTTCCAGCTTAAAATCTTTTTCGACCGCCGCCACCGCTAAAATCGGTATAAAATCAGCGTATTCTGGATTTGCGGTCATGAATCCCTCTACCGCAAGACGCATTTTTTGCTGTTTCTTCTGATCGATAAAATCTAACCCCGCACCGAAATCACTACCTCCCCGGTATTTTACCTCTGTGAAGTAAAGTGCTTTATCCTTCTTGGAAATAATATCTACCTCAAATAATTTTGTTTTATAATTTCTCGCGACAATTTCATGACCAGATGTCTCTAGGTAATCCACTACGACTTGTTCGCCCCGATCACCCAGCTGCTTGCTAGTAATCTTGTTTGTGATCATCTGCCCACCCTGGTCGCCCAGTTGTTCGGTGGTAATTTTATTTTCGGCAATTTCTCGCACCGGGCGAAAACTACGGCGATGTTCTGGGGTGAGACCGAATTCCTCCATGGCTTTTTGGTGTGCCGCCGTGCCATAGCCGACATGCTTGCCGAGGCCATATTCCGGATAAACTGCGTCTAATTCCACCATATATTTATCTCGTTCCACTTTCGCGAGAATGCTAGCGGCCGAAATTTCTTTCACCAGAAAATCGCCCTTCTTCAGAGTCGAGACATATTTTTCCAGCTTCGTCCCCACCAAAAAATTCATCGTGCCATCAATGATAATCTCCGAAAAGGGAACCTTGGTCTTTTGAATTTGTTCCACCGCTCGTCTGGTGGCTAGCCTCAAGGCCTCACTCAGCCCTACCTCGTCAATCTCTGCGCTACTCACCCAACCAGTCGCAGTCGCCAAAGCCTTTTCTTTAATCAAAACATAGAGTTCTTCGCGACGCTTAGCGGATAATTTTTTCGAATCGGTTAGCTTTTCAATCCATTCTGCACTCTCGGAATTTTTCCAGTCGCCCAAAATACAGGCGCCAATCACTAGTGGCCCCGCATATGGGCCGCGCCCCACTTCGTCAATTCCTAGAATCATAGTTTAGCTCCAAATTTATTTTTTGCATTCCTGAAATCTCCGTACCTCTTTGGCAGCTGTTTCATTTTTTACTTACAAATCGACTCTAGGGATTATTTACTGACGTTGAAGCGAAATTCCACAATATCGCCGTCTTCCATCACGTAAGTTTTGCCTACGGTGGCGAGTTTTCCGGCGGCTTTCACTGCTTGTTCACTGCCTAGCGCTACTAGGTCGTCATATTTCATTACATTCGCCGCGATAAAGCCTCTCTGGAAATCGGTATGAATTGTTCCGGCCGCCTCTGGTGCAGTCGCGCCCTTTTTGATGGTCCAAGCTCGCACTTCTTTCTTGCCAGCCGTCAGGAAAGATTGCAAACCCAAGGTGTCATAAGCGGCAATGATTAGCTCCGACAGGGCATCATGGTCTACTCCATAGCTACTTAGAAAGTCCTTCTTTTCCGCCAAGGTCATCCCCACCATTTCTTCTTCGAGTTTTGCATTGACGAAAACTGCCTGATTTGGCGCCACCAGTGCACGCAACTCTGCCTTTAATTCTTCGTTTGTTAGCTCATTTTCATCCACATTGAACATGTAAATCACCGGCTTTTCCGTCAGGTATGGAATTTTTTCTTCCTGCTCCTTATTTTTCTTGCGTTTTGCTTCCACTTTCTCGCGCGTTTCAAGATCGGCTAATTCCAGCTCGGTCTGAATAATTTCGATATCTTGTTTTGGATCAACTTCCGCCGCAGTGTTAGAATCCTTCGAGACATGTAAAATATCGTCGTTCTTAAACACGCGCACCACGTGGCAGATAATCTGACATTCACGGATGTGAGCAAGGAATTTATTGCCCAGACCTTCACCCTTGGAAGCGCCTTCCACTAGTCCCGCAATATCAACAAATTCCACGGTGGCCGGAATCACTTTTTCGGTTTCGTACATTTTGGCCAAAACATCGAGACGCGTATCTGGCACCGGCACAATCCCCACATTTGGCTCAATTGTCGCAAAAGGATAATTCGCCGCCAAAGCGTGCGCATTGGTTAAGGCATTAAAAAGCGTTGATTTTCCTACATTCGGTAGCCCCACAATTCCAATCTTCAAATTCAAAATCAATACTCCTTAAATTTATAGTTTCTTCTCTGTTAATTATAGCACATTAACGTCTTGTTTCATCTTCAAGAATCCTAAGGAACTCTTCATTCATCGCTGCCGCATGAAAACCAGGTTCACTCTTCACTACCGCCCCGGCTTGCTTGGCTAAGAATAATCCCGGTTCAAAGTCCCAAGGGTTTTCTGCCCGAAAACTCACTCCGTGCATTCTTCCAGCCGCCAGAAACGCAAAAGCCACACAGGCTGCGCCGAATACCCGATGAGTGGAACCGTATTTCTTCATTTTGGTCGCCGCTTCGATTACATCCCCACCAATCACCGCATAAAATGCATTCAAGATTGACACCTCGCGCACCGAGATTTTCTCCCCATTCAGATAGGCTCCGCTCTTATCAGCAAAATAAAACTCCTTCAGTGCCGGCATATTAATCACGCTTGCGATAGTCTCCCCGTTCTTACGACAGGTCACCTGAACTCCCCAAAGCGGCAAACCATTCGCAAAATTCTTCGTTCCATCGATCGGATCAATAATAAAACAATTATCCGAGAGTTCAGTATCCGCATTGAATTCTTCACTAATAATTGCAAAATCTGGATATTCCGCCTGAATCTTCTCAATCAAAAATCTCTCCACCAGATAATCTGCGTCTGTCACCAAATCCCCCTCGGACCCCTTGGCGTAAACTGCAAAATCTCGTGACAATAATTCCTCGGCTTCGCGCACAATGCGCTGTATAAATTCGCCTTCCATAGTTATTATTATAGCATTCTGTTATTATATAACCATGAACACTATCGACCCGGCCGTGCTTTCCAAATCTCCGCAGCAAATTCTTCATGTCGATCCGGCCGTGCTTTCCGATTTTCAGCGTCAAATCTTTCAACTCGAGCGTGATAATACTTCGGAATTAATTCATTTTGAACGGGGAACTACGCCGATTTTGCTTTCTGCCCCGCATACTGTAAATTTTCTTAAAGAAGATGGTAATTTTAAAATGCGTGAAGGCTACACTAAGGCCATTGTTAAATATCTGGCTTTAAAAACGGGTGCCTTCCTCATGATTAAAGAAAATTCTGACGGTATCGATCCGAACAAGCCTGAAATGGAGAATTATAAGCGCGGCCTTCTTGAGATTATCGAGCAATATCAAATTCAACTCGTTCTAGATATTCATGGCGCCGCCTCGCATCATGATTTTGCCATCGAAATTGGCTCACTCGATGGTGTAAGCGCGAAAAAACAAACTATCGAATCCCTAAAGTTAAACCTCAAAAATCAGGGAATTGCACCAGTCGCCGAAGACAATCCGTTTAAGGGCGGTGGCATCACCAAAACCGTCCATGGAAATACCAATATTGAAGTTTTGCAGCTCGAAATTAATCGAGATTATCGCGATCTTACCCATCCCGAAAAGCTTTTTCACCTCTGTAAATCACTCGAAAATTTCCTCAAAAGTTTTCCACAATAAAATTCAATTTAATTTCAGTAAAATCTATTGACGACTAAGCATTAGCATGATAAATTAGTAATAACTTGAAGGTCAATACAAGTAAAAAACAAAAAACTGTTAATATTTAATAAAGGAAATATTATGACAAAATATGCAAAAATCATGGCAACTTTCGGTGTCTTAGCTGGACTCGGTGTCGCTTCACTCCCACTAGCAACCTTTGCTGCTAACAACTCTGAAACCACTGTTAAGGTTACCGTTCAAGAAGGTATCTCTATCGCTAACGATAACGCTACCGCTGACGCTGGTAACAAAACCCCAGGTGAAGCTGGTTCTGCCACTTCTAACCTTACCGCTGCTACTAACAACGCTGCTGGTCTTAAAATCACCGTTAAAGACAAAGATGAAGACACTTCTCTCCGCGCTACTGGTATCACCGGTTCTGTCGCTGGTGTAGACTTCATCCCAACCGCCGCTTCTGGTACTGGTTCTTGGAGCCTCAAGGGTGGTGATCTCACAGTTGACACCGCTATGGTTAAAAATTCTGAAACCGCTCTCGTAGTTAAGAACACTACCGGTCCTTCCACCGAACAGGTTGCTATGACCTACCGCATCGAACCAGGTGCAGCACAACGCCAAGGTACCTACGAAGACGTTATCGTTTACACTGTTACCAAGAACTAATTTCCCTGTATTGACTGATGAATCAGCTCCTGAAAAGGAGCTGATTTTTATTTGACATTCTGGTAATGCTAAACTATACTAGATACAAATAAGTAGAGGAAAAAATATGAAACATATTGGGAAGGTGGTAGGCGTTCTTGGCGTCGCTTCTGCCTGTGGGTTAATGGCCTTGCCACTTAGCACTTTTGCTATTGAAAAGAAGAACAGCTTGGATGTGAATGTCACCATCGCTTCTTTTCTTAATATCACGTCTGGCGCTAGTACAGTGGCAGATACGATTAATCCAGGTCAGGTTAAGAATCTTACTAATACTATTCGCGTGAAGACGAACAGTGTCACTGGTTACAATATTAATATTCGTGATAAGGATTCTAATACCAACCTTGTTCATGATACGACTACTACTAGTACTATTCCAGCTAAAAACGGAGCACTCGACGGTTCTCAGGCTGGTTGGAATTACTCGGTTGGCGCCATTACGCATAAGGCTGTCACGGCCACTGATGCCTCGATTTTTAAGAACCTGAATACTGCCAAGCAGGTCATCGACGAAACTACTACTATAAATTATCACGTTGCTGCTACTGGATCTGACATTCCAGGTAATTACCAAGACGTAGTAGTTCTCACCGTTTCAGAAAATCCGGGCACATAAGCTAATTTTTCATTGAATTACGCTTTTGCTCGTGTATAATAAATAGCATATAACTAGGAGGTAAATGAAAAAACTTAAAGGTCTAATTTTCGGTATGGCAGTTGCCTTGCCGCTCTTCTTCGGCATTGTTCGCCCAGTCCACGCAGATAACAGTGCCGAACGTCTTGCCAATCACATGCAGGTTTCTCCTGCTTCTCAGCAGCTTGGCACCTTGAAGCCAGGTGAAACTAAACAAGGTACGTTCCGTGTCCAGAATATCGGCACTAATGCCTTTGACTTTAAGGTCTATGCTGCACCATACTCAGTCAGTAATGAAAACTACGACCCAACTTTCGATGCATCATCCGACTACACCAAGATTTCTAACTGGTTTACTTTTAGTACTACCACTGGCCATCTCGATCCAAATTCGGAAACTACCATTGAATACACCGTGAAGGTTCCACAAAATGCTCCAGGTGGTGGCCAATATGCCTCTATTATGGTGGAGAACGCCTCCAGTGAAAATTCATCTAATACCATTCGCGAAGTCACCCGTATCGGTATGTTAATTTACTCTCATATTGATGGTAAGATTAACCACTGTACTAAGATTTTGGAAAATAATCTTCCATTTATTCTCTTCAACCCACCAATTTCCGGTACCTCTCGTGTCGAAAACTGTGGTAACACCGATGAGGATGTCAAATATGTTCTTCGTGTCTTCCCATTCTTCTCTAAAGAAGAAGTCTATACTAACGAAGAAAACCCTACTTACCGCACCACTCTCCCTAATACTAAGCGCCTCAGTAAGGAAACTTGGGAAAAATCTCCAGGTATCGGTATCTTCTGGGTCGAGCAAGACATTACCTTTGGTAGTGCCCACAATACTTCTCGTAAACTCGTGATCCTTTGTCCAATCTGGCTTATCGTCTTACTCGTTCTCTTTATCCTCTCTGTTATCTTCTGGCTTGTTTCAAAGAAATACGAGAACAAAAAATCTAATACCAAGTCCGCACCTCGCGTCGAATCTGATTTCTAAAGGAGTATTTGATGAAAAATAATTTTAAACGTGTCTTGACTCTAGCCCTCTTTGGGCTAGGTCTCTCCGGCTTCTTCGGTTTAGCAAAAACCTCTGCTACTTATGCCGACGAAAAACCAGCTGAAAAACCAAAAGTTCAAATCCAAATCTCTCCAGTGAAGAACACCGTCTATCTCAAAGGTGGCGATGTTTCCGACTTCACCTTTAATGTCTCTAATATCGGTACCGATCCCTTTGATTTTAAGGTTTATGCTACTCCATATTCCGTTTCCAATGAAAAATATGAACTAAACTTCTCGAAGGAAAGTTCACGTACTCAGATTACACGCTGGACAACCTTTGAAGATGCTTCCGGTAAATATGTCTCTGATGTTACTTATTCTGTGCAGCCAAACGAAACCAAGGTTGTGAAATATCGTGTTACCGTACCTCAAGATGTGCCAGCTGGCGGTCAATACGCCGTCATCTTCGCTGAAGCTATCCCAAAGGACGACTTAAATTCTACTGGTATTAAAACGGTTTCTCGCGTTGGCTTGACTCTCTATGGTAAAACTGAGGGTGAAACCAGGGAAGAAGCCAAAATCACCAAATACCATCTCGATGGTTTCCGTGTTTCCGGTAATATTCGTACCTCTGCTACTGTCGAAAATACTGGTAATACCGATTTTCGTGCCACTGTCAGTATGAAAGTCGAAAAGCTCTTCGGCGGTTCAATTTTTGAAGACACTAAGGGCTTCGATGTCTTACCTGATACCACCCGTGATGTCGATCTCGAATGGAAGGACAGCCCAGCCTTCGGTATTTATCGCATTACCTCTACTATCTCGGCTGGTGGTAAAGAAGAAAAATCCACCAAGATTGTCTTAATTGTACCTATCTTTGTTTTAATTATTCTGTTTATGCTATTGACAACGGCTGTAGTATGGTTTATCATCGTACTTAGAAAGCGTCGTGCTCAGAAGTCTAAGTTGATTATTTAGAACCTAGCACAGATAAAAATAAAAATAACAAAGGCGAAAAATGAATAAAAAATCAATCATCGGCGCATTAGGAATAGCAGGCTTGACCCTACTCGGCGGCCTGGCGCTCACTAATCAAACTTACGCCCAGGAAGCTACTTCTTCTGAAGTAACCGTCCAGGTCACCGTTCTTCCAAACGGTCAATCAGTTGCTATCAAGTCTCCTACCTCAGATAGCAAGGTACTCGATAATCAAATCCCATTGAATATCGATTTCACCAAGTCTAAGACTATTGAATACGAAATCAAACTTACTGATAAAGACGGTACTACTACCACTCTTACTAATCAAACCGTGAATGTCGATAACGCTGGTGCCGCTAATAGCGGTTCGAAGAAAATCCCTCTCGACATGCAACAGCTCACTAATGGTGTCTTCGGTAAGGTTTCGATCAAGGTTACCGTCGACGGCAAAGCAGAGACTGCTGACACTGTAGAATTTAACTATGTTCCAGTAGTAGTTGAAAAGACTCAGACTAACCAACGTGGCTACACTGGCTTTCGTATTGCCCACGCTGCTGGCGTCGCCAAAGTGAAAGTTATCTTGAAGGATAAAGCTGGTCACAAGGTTGGTGATAAGGAAATCGAAATCACTGATCCAGTCGCAATGACTAACGGTGGTACCATCGAACTCAACTCAGAAGAAATTAATAATAAATTAGACAAGGGTGATTACACTCTCGAGGTCTTGGCCTTAAACGGTGCGGGTGACGATCTTGAAAAACCAGAACTTGCAAACTTCAAGTTCACCGGCAAGGATGAACCAGCTAAGCCAGAAGATAAACCAGCTACTCCAGGTAAGAATGGTGGTAAGAAAACTCCAGCCGTACCTAACACTGGTGGATCCGTCTTCGCAGGTATGAATCTTTCATCCTCAGACTTTCTCGCTTCCGGCATTGCCGTCTTCGCCTTCCTCTCTCTCCTCGCCGTCGTCTTCCTCAAGAAAGGTAAGAAATCCGGCTATCGCCGCTAAGATTGATTCTAAAAGACCTCCTCACGGGGGTCTTTTTTCTTTCAATTAAATTATGGTTGAAATCTTCGCTCAAATATCATATAATAAATTTGCTGGACGATTAGCTCAGTTGGCTAGAGCGCGTCTTTGACGTAGACGAGGTCAGAGGTTCAAATCCTCTATCGTCCACCAGTAATTCAGGCTCAGAGCCTGTTTTTTGTGTTTCTTGACATTTTGTGTTATAATATATGTTGTAACTAGTTTTTATTACTTAAAAAATGAAACAGGAGGGGGAAGTTATGCTCGTTTATCTTGAGGGCCTACCGTATGTAGGAAAAAGCACTTTGGCGAAGGGTTTGAGGTCTCGACTTGGTGTAGGATGGAAGATCATGGATGGCCAGCATCTTACCAAAGAAGAACTTTATGTTCTGAGAAGCGGAAATTGTGGAAATGTGATTCTGGACTCTTTTAAGCCATATTATGAATTAGCAAAAGAGTATGCGCGTTCTACCTATGTTCCCAAGTCGGTGCTAAAAGAATATCAGGCCATGCTGCCTAGACCCACCGCGTCCTTTTATTTGCATGCCGATAGTGACATGACCTTGGTTTCTCGGGCGAAGACCGCGATTAATGCCGGGATGGACTGTACGAAGTTCGAAAAGTCCATCTTACAGAGTGATCATCTGACCTTTGACGGCTTCCGTAATCAGTTTATGGAATCGGTGAATACCATGGTGGTGCCAGAGTATATTGTCACCGACAATCTTACGCCGCTTGAAGTGTTAAATTCCGTGCACTATAGTGTGAATAAAGCATTTGGAATTGAAAACGCAAAGCTCAAAAAGGCTCTCGCGTAATCGTGACATGCCGCAAACTAGTTTTGTCCTTTACCTAGCATCTTTGATGCAAAAGACCCCGATTCTTTCGGGGTTCTTTTTTGCGTTAAAAATCCTTATGTCCTAAATATGCTACAATAGAAGTAATTTAATCGCACTGGAGTTAATATGAAAATTCAAGATAAAATTAACGCTTATCTCAATACCGCAATCTCCACTACCGTAGTAATGGTGCTGTTCGGCCTCTTTTTCGCCCTGCTTCCGGAATTCGCCCTCAATCTCTTGCGCCTACTCCTTGCCGCCGGGTTTCTGCTCGCCGGTTTTAGTATGATTATGAGCCGAGTTTATTCGCGCTTTGTCCGTCTATTTTCTAGTAATTTTCTCGGCGCCTTTCTTATTGTCATTGGCCTCGTCTTCCTCTTCTATCCAGGTATTCTCAGTCTTATTCCGATGACTATCGGTCTCGTCATTGTGATTTCGGCGATTTCCCGTATTGGCTACACTATGGAGCTGAAAAACGTCTCCAAATCTGCTTATATCACCTCTATTATTACCAACCTTTTGTCCTTGACTGCCGGCGTCGCTATCATTGTCTATCCATTTGATGCTTCCGCCATTGCCTTGTCGCTAATCGGCTTTATTATGATTGGTTATGGCCTCTCGGATTTAATCAATATTATTGTTCTGAAGAAACACGTTCATGATTTCACCGATCGTTATAATCTAGTTTCGAAATTCTCTGGTTCGAAAAAATCCGAAACCAATCCAGATGACATCGAAGAAGCGGAAATTGTCGACCCTAAAAAGAAATAAACCCCTGTTATTGTGCTTATGCTTGCAAAATCTAAGGAATTTTGTTAATATAAACGTGCAACACAGATATCTTGTGGATTGAGTATATTAAACGTATCGGGTATACGAAAAGACGCATTATATTTTGTGCTGCAAGGTTTTTGCTACTTCCTTAGCGAGGATTTGAAAAACCCCTCTTAATTTTCTAAAAAGAACAAGCAACAAAACATGCAGTTTTACCAACCATTACTACCTCGCTGCGTGTCGCGTCGTGAGACTTTCTAGTCTAAAAGTTATTGCCATTTCTTTTAGTTAGAAATAAGGTTCACCACCTTGGCGGCATGTTGGGGCCGAAGTCACTATTTCTCTTAAATTGAGCAAACTCACTTTCTTTTGTTTTTGGCAACATCCACCTTTTCGGCCCCCAACTTATTTTCATAGTTGCAGCCTCAGCTTAACTAATCTTCTAGACATCAGAAGGCTGCGGATACCCCTCCAAAAAATCCCACCTGCTGTGGGTCCCGTCTTGTATAAGGCGAGCTCAAATCCCAGTTATTATGGGTCCCGTCTTATATAAGGCGGGTATTTTTTTGCCTAAAAATAATCTCACTAATCAAAAAAAGAACCCCGAAAGGCTCTTTTTAAAAAATCTCTGTGGTGAGTCGGGAGGGACTCGAACCCTCGACACCGGGCTTAAAAGGCCCGTGCTCTAACCTGCTGAGCTACCGACCCAGAGTACTCTCTTATTATATGCCTACCCTCTAAAAAAATCAAGCAAAATATGGTATAATATTCAGAGTAAAAAATAAGGGCAATATGAATAATAAAGAAAATATCCGTAATGTTGCAATCATCGCGCACGTTGACCACGGTAAAACGACGCTAGTGGATGCACTTTTGAAACAATCTAATACTTTCCGTGATAACCAAGCCGAAATGAGTCAGACCCTCATTATGGACTCTGGCGACCAGGAACACGAACGTGGTATTACCATTACCGCCAAGCAGACCTCGGTCTATTACCACGATCATAAAATTAATATCATCGATACTCCGGGCCACGCCGACTTCTCTGGTGAGGTTGAACGTACTCTCAATATGGCCGACGGTGTACTTTTGGTGGTGGACGCCCAGGAAGGTCCGATGCCACAGACCAAATTCGTTTTGAAGAAAGCCCTTGATCTTAAATTGAAGCCGGTTGTGATTATTAATAAAATCGACAAACCTGCCGCTCGTATCGAAGAAGTGAAAGATGAGATTTCTGACCTGTTCTTGGAACTTGCAACCGAAGAATCTCAGCTTAACTACCCAATCTATTATGCCATCGCGCGTGATGGTCGTGCCGGCAAGACCGAAAATCTTGATAATGACTTACATGTAATTTTCGAGTCCATCATCAATGATATTCCTTCACCAAAAGTCGACGAAGCTGCCGATAAGGGTCTACAGCTTCTCGTGGCTTCTCTCGCTTCCGATAGTTATCTCGGCAAATATGCCATCGGTAAAATTTTCCGTGGCAATATTAAGCATGGCCAATCCGTTAAAATTGTGAAGACTCACTTTACTAATGGCGGGCCAGAAATTACTACCGAAAATGGTAAAGTCGATAAAATCTTTGTCTATCGTGGTCTCGGTAAGGAAGAAGTGAACGAAGCTTTTGCTGGTGATATCGTCGCCGTGACTGGTATTCCAAGTGCGAATATCGGTGATACAATTGCAGCTTTTGATAATCCAGAAGCTCTTCCGACCATCGAGCTTGAACCACCTACTCTCAGTATTTATATTGGTCCAAACACTAGTCCTTTGAAGGGTCAAGAGGGTGAATTTACTACTTCTCGTCAAATTTCCGATCGTCTTCACAAAGAACTTGAAACTAATATCGCGCTGAAGATTGCTCAAGATGGTCTCGGTTACAAAGTTTCCGGTCGTGGTGAACTTCACCTCTCAGTTTTGATTGAAACTATGCGCCGTGAAGGTTACGAACTCGAAGCTGGCCGTCCAGAAGTGGTCTATAAGGAAATTGATGGCAAAAAATGCGAACCATTTGAAGATCTTACAATTGAAGTCACCCCAGAATATGTCGGTGCGGTTTCGCAAGAGCTCGGCATTCGCAAGGCAGATCTGATTGCCCAGGAAATTACCTCTGGTGGTGCTGTACGTTTCACTTATGAAATTTCTACCGCTGCTCTGATTGGCCTTCGTAATGGCCTGATGACTGATACTAAAGGTACCGTGATTATGTCTTCTATTCCGAAGGGCTACCGTCCAGTCGAAGGTAAGTACAAGCCAGAGCGTAACGGTGTTTTGATTTCTTTTGAAACTGGTACTTCTACCGCTTATGCGCTCGACATGGTGCAGGCTCGTGGTATTCTCTTTATTCCACCACAGGTCCCAGTTTATCAAGGTATGATTGTCGGTCTTTCGAACAAGAAAGAAGATATCGATATCAACGTTTGTCGCGAAAAGCAGCTCACCAATATGCGCACTCACGCTTCTGATGGTGCGATTCAGCTCACTCCGTATACTAATCTTAGCCTCGAGCAATGTCTCGACTTCCTGCTCGACGATGAACTTCTCGAAGTCACCCCGAAGAGTCTACGTCTTCGCAAGCGCCAACTAGATCCGATCAAGCGAAAACGCGAAGCTAGGAGCTAAAATGTCTCATCCGGCGTATCTTATTGATTCACATTGTCATCTGCATGACCTGGATTTTTATGCGCCGGAAGCGCAAACCGAGGCTCTTGCTGTTTGCGCCGAAAAACAAGTCGAAAAGCTCATTTGTATCGGTACCGACCACGAGGATTCTTTCAAGGCTGCCGAATTTGCCGCTCAAAATTCCACCAAGCTTTTTTGGAGTTATGGTATCCACCCCAATGAATTTGACAAACCTAGAAAAGATGTTCAATTTGAACATCAAAACCGTCCAGTGGCAATTGGTGAAGTTGGCCTCGATTATCATTATGGTGAAAATGATAAATTAGACCAAGCGAGACTTCTGGAAGAAATGTTAGATCTCGCCATTCGCGAGGATTTACCACTGATTTTTCATGTTCGCGAAGCTTTTGATGATTTTTTCGCGATTTTGGACAATTTTTCTTCTGCCAAAATCCGTGGTGTCGTGCATTCTTTTTCTGACAACAAGAAAAACCTCCGCAAATCTCTCGAACGTGATTTTTATATCGGCGTGAATGGTCTAGCTACTTATTCTACTTTGCCGATGCCACCAATTGAGCGCATTTTACTCGAAACTGATGCGCCATTTCTCTCCCCCGTGCCACTGCGTGGGCAAACCAACCAGCCGGCCAATGTTTATTATGTGGCGAAATGGTTAGCCGAAAAACTCGGATTAGATTTTGAGGAAGTTGCGAAAATTACTACCGAAAATTCGGAAACTCTCTTTAATTTAGGAGCTAGAAAATGATTTATTTAGATTTTGCCGCCGCTACGCCAGTCCATCCTAAGGTACTCGAGGCGATGTTGCCATATTTTAGTGAAAATTTTTACAATCCCTCTGCGCCGTATCTACCAGCCAAACATTTGCGTGGGGAATATGAAGCGAGAAAATCCGCTCTGGCTCAAACTATTGGCTCAAAATCACCGGATCTAGTCATCACGGCTGGTGCGACTGAATCAATTAACTTGGCGTTTACTGTTTTAGAAAATTATCCTGATGCTGAAGCATTAATTTTGGCTACCGAGCATGCCTCGGTACGAGAATCCGCTAGACATTATGCTAAAACAGTCGGGGAGATTGCCGTCGACTCGACCGGTCTGATCGACCTAAAAGATTTAGCAGCTAAAATTACTGACCAAACCGTGCTGATTTCTGTCGCGATTGCTAATAATGAACTCGGCACCATCCAACCGCTCAGTGAAATTGCCGAAATTATACGACACGCGCGTGAAAAGCGCCTCACTGCTGGCAATCTTACCCCACTTTATCTCCATTCTGATGCTTCGCAGGCTGCCAGCCTCCTCGATCTCTCAGTGGCGCGTCTCGGGGTCGACCTTTTGACGCTCAATTCCGCCAAAGTTTATGGCCCGAAGGGAATTGGCGCACTCTATATTTCTCGCGGGGTTAAACTCAGTCCAATCTCTTATGGTGGTGGCCAGGAAATGGGTCTGCGTTCCGGTACGGAAAATGTGCCTCTCCTCATGGGCTTCGCGGAAGCTTCCGTGCGTGCGAAAGCTCACATTTCCGCCAGTCGTAAAAAATATGAAAAATTTAATCAGTTATTCCGCCAGATTTTGACCGAAAAATCCCTCGTTACGCCAAAATTTTTAGGTAACAAAAAACACCAACTAGCCAACTTCTGTCCAATCTGCTTTGATGGCCTCGATGCTGAGCGCCTGATTTTTAAGCTGGAAGATCGTGGTATTCTGCTTTCTACGGGTGCTGCCTGTGCTGCCTCGAAAGGTCAAAAATCCCATGTGCTTTCGGCGATTGGTCTCACTGATTCGGAAATTACCGGCTCCCTGCGTGTAACTTTTGGTGAATTAAACACTGAAGAGCAAATTCGTGAAGCCGCAACGGTGATTGCTGAGATTGCTAATCAAGAAGCCAAGCGCATCGGACTGGTGTCAGACAAGGTGGTTTTGGAAGAGTCGCACGACGCTAAGCAAGGTCAAGCAATTTCTACCGAATTCATCCAGGAACAAGGAGTCACTCATGAATAGCACTGTGACCAAACCAAAAACCGTCTTCGTCGGCATGTCTGGTGGCGTTGATTCTTCCGTTACCGCGGTTTTACTCAAAAATGCCGGCTATCACGTGGTCGGGGTCTATATGAAGAACTGGTCGAAGGATCTTCCAGGCATGAAATGTCCTTGGGCAGAAGATCTGGCTGATGCCAAGCGTGTGGCTACGAAATTAGATATTGATTTTCGTATTTTTGATTTTGAGACGGAGTATCACGCCAAGGTGGTAGATTATATGATCGAGGAGTTTCGGAAGGGAAATACTCCGAATCCCGATGTGATGTGTAATCAAGAAATTAAATTCAAACTTTTCTATGATATTGCCATGAGTCAGGGCGCGGATTTTATCGCGACTGGTCATTATGCTGTATCTGAGGGTGGTAATTTGAAATTAGCGACTGACACAAATAAGGATCAGACCTACTTTCTTTATCGTATTTCCGATGAAGCGATTTCACGCACCCTTTTTCCGCTTGGTAAAATGTTGAAACCAGAAGTGAAACAATTAGCTGCCGAATTTGGTCTCGATAATGCCTATAAAAAGGAGTCCATGGGGGTCTGCTTCGTGGGGGAAGTTGGGATTAAAGATTTTTTGCAGGAATATATCGAAGTAACTCCGGGCCAAATCATCGATCGTGATACCAATGAGGTGCTTGGCACGCATGAGGGCGCAGTGTTTTATACGATTGGTCAGCGCCACGGCTTAAATCTCGGGGGTGGACTACCTTACTATGTAGTAGGGAAAGATATGGAGAAAAACCAGGTTTTCGTTTCAAAAAATCTTAATCACTTAAATTTATGGACGAAAACCTTGAAATTAAAAGACGTAATCATTCGCCAAATTCATCAGGAATCTGGCAATATTCAGCCAAATCTTTCTGAGCTCACCTGTCGGGTACGTCATCGTGCGCCACTTATCGCTTGTAGTTTTAATCCAGAAACTAACGAAGTAACACTAAATGAAGAAATTAAACATCCAGCAGCCGGTCAATCCGTGGTCTTCTATGCTGGTGACGTCTGTATCGGCGGCGGCATCATTGCAGAATAATTCTTAAAAAATAACCGCTCTTCGCGGCTATTTTTTTATTTCTTATCGAAACAGGCGTAACCTTTGGTTAGTTCTAGCTTATTCTTCAGATCGTCGACTGCTTTCTTTAGTCCATCTTTTTGAATTTTTTCGTCTAGATTACCTAGGTCGAAATCCTCACCGTCATCCGTCGTAGCTGAGATGAAATTCTCTGCCTTTGGGTCGAGTTTAATCGTGAGCGTATTTTTGGCTGAACGGCAGGTAACAGTTAGCAGTCCATCGCCATTAGCCATATTTTTCACGACCATGAAGAGGATGATACCCGCAATCCCGATCAGGAACAGGGTAATTAATTTTTTCATTTTGGCGTCCTTTTGTTTAATCTCTACCCATTATATATGGCATAAGCATTTTGTAAAGTTGTGTAAAACTCGAACCCCACAGATTATGGTATAATTATCTCTATGAATGCAAGTGAAATCCGTCAAAAATTTCTTGAATATCAAACTAGTCATGGCCACCAGGTAATCGCTCCTGCGCGTCTGGTTTTGGAAAACGATCCAACTACCCTCTTTACTGGTTCAGGCATGCAACCTCTTTTGCCGTATCTTCTCGGTGAGCCTCATCCTGCCGGTCAGCGTCTGGCAGATTCACAGCCATGCTTGCGTCTGCAAGATATTGAAGATGTGGGTGATCCACGCCACACTACGGTTTTTGAAATGCTCGGTAACTGGTCTCTTGGCGATTATTTCAAGCAAGAGCAAATTCCGGCTTTCTTCAAATTTCTCACCGAAATTGTCGGTCTCGATCCACACAAAATTTACGTCACTTGCTTTATTGGTAACGAAAAATACGGCATCCCAAAAGACACCGAATCGGCCGAAATTTGGCAACGTGTCTTCGCAGAAGCGGGCGTACAGGCGGAAATTGCCGAGATTGGCTCCAGTGAAGACGGTGCGAAACGTGGTATTAAGGAAAAAGAGCATATTTTCTTCTATGATGATCACGAAAACTGGTGGAGTCGTGGTGGTGGTGTTGAAACTACCCCGATTGGCGATCCATGTGGTCCAGATTCCGAAGTCTTCTATGATTTTGGTGAGGACAAGCAAGATGTTGCGAGATACGGTAAATCTCATCCTGCCTCTGATGGCGCGCGCTTCATGGAAATTGGTAACCAAGTCTTTATGCAATATAAGCGCAATCAAGACGGTACCTTCTCGGAATTGACCAAGAAAAATATCGATTTTGGTGCTGGCCTGGAGCGTATCGCCGCGGCCGCCATGGATTCTTTCGATGTTTTCGAAACTTCACTTCTAAAGCCAATTATTACTAAGCTCGAAGCTATCTCTGGCCTGAGTTATGCTGATCACACTGAAGAAATGCGCGTGATTGCGGATCATTTACGTGGCGCTTATCTACTTTCCGCTCAAGGTTTAGTGCCAAGTAATAAACAACAAGGTTACGCCCTTCGCCGTTTGATTCGTCGTGCGGTGATGAAAGCTACTAATCTCGGTATCGACCAAGACTTTTTGGCTCAAATTGTGCCGATTATCGCTGAAAATTACCAAGATCTTTCAAGCGAAATCCTCACTAATCGTGCCGACGCCTTGAATGTCTTGATTCGTGAAGAGCAGGCCTTCCGCCGTAGCATTCACCGCGGTCTTAAGGAACTTCATAAGCTTAAAGATCAGGGCCTTACCGGCAAAGAACTCTTTATGCTTCAGGATACCTATGGCTTCCCACTTGAATTGTCTCTCGAAGAAGCTAAGCAAAACCAAATTAATCTCAGCGAAAACTGGCAAGCCGAATTCCAGGCTAGCCTCGATGAACAGCGTCAACGTTCTCAAACCGCCAGTAAAGGCATGTTCAAGGGTGGTCTCGAGGATCACGGTGAAGCCTCGGTGAAATATCACACCGCTACTCACTTGCTACTAGCTGCGCTTCAGAAAATTGTCGATCCGAATATCGCTCAGGCTGGTTCTAATATCACCTCTGAACGTCTGCGTTTCGACTTTAATCTTGATCGTAAGCTCACCGATGAAGAGAAGAAGCAAATTGAAGACCAGGTTAATCAATGGATTCAGGAAGATTATCCAGTCTCGTTTGCTGAATATGATAAGGCTTACGCTCGTGACGTCTTGAAAGCTCACGGTAGCTTCTGGGAAAAATATGGCGACATCGTTAAAGTCTATACCATTGGCGTCGCAGAAAATCCGGTCTCGCGTGAACTTTGTGGCGGTCCTCACGTCGAACATACTGGCGTGCTTGGTCATTTTAAAATTAAAAAAGAAGAATCCTCTGCCGCCGGCATTCGTCGCATTAAAGCAATTTTAGATTAAGGAGAACAGGGTGGAACAATTAGCCAAATACTTTACACCAGAATTATACGAAATTGAATTAAGAATCAATAAAGACACTGAGCAGGTCCAAGGTCGAGTGAAGATTCAGGGTGTTGCCAAAAGTTCCACCGTCAAACTCCATGCCAAAAATCTCAAAATTAATCAGCTAACTATCAATCAGCGCCCGGTGACTTTTACAGAGGACACTGAGGCGGAAACTATTAGTTTTGCTTCGAAGGTTGTGGGTGCCGAAATTATTATCGAAGCTCGTTATTCCTTGCAACTTTCGCACGGTATGACCGGGCTTTATCTTTCGACTTATGAACATGAAGGGAAGACTGAGCGGATTGTTTCTACTCAATTTGAATCGCACTACGCTCGCATGATGTTCCCATGCGTCGATGAACCCGCCGCCAAGGCGAAATTCTCCCTCAAGGTCATCGATACGGACCCGACTGACACGATTCTCAGTAATATGCCGATCAAGACCGAGCGAACCCTCACTTACACCTCGGTGAATAGTGAGCTTAATCCTAAAACTGATCCGAACGCCATGAATCTCAGTACTGAGGTGACGCGTAAAATTGTGGAATTTGAAACCACCCCGCGTATGTCGACTTATCTTTTGGCACTCTGTCTCGGTCATTTCCAAAGTGTTACCACGAAAAACCAGCACGGCGTCACAATCACTACCTATGCGCCATTAAATCAGGCTAAAGAATCCCTCGTCGAGCCAAATCAGATCGCCAGAGAAGCCTTAGATTTTTATGACCAAGCTTTTGGTGTACCATATCCTTTACCAAAACTCGATCAGGTAGCCGTGCCAGATTTTGATGCCGGTGCGATGGAGAACTGGGGTTTGGTAACTTATCGTGAATCCTGCCTCCTGATGGATAAAACTGCCACCTTGTCTGACAAAATTCAAATCGCCACGGTGATTACTCATGAATTATCACACCAGTGGTTCGGCAATCTTGTCACCATGGCTTGGTGGGATGATCTCTGGCTCAATGAAAGCTTCGCCAATATGATGGAATATTATTGTCTTGATGCGATTCGACCAGAGTGGAAAGTTTGGCAAGAGTTTTTCGTTTCTGATTGTTATTATGCGCTGACTCGTGATGTCTCACCAGATATTCAGGCCGTCAAGCAGGCGGTTAATCATCCTTCCGAAATTGAAACTCTCTTCGACCCAGCCATTGTTTATGCCAAAGGTTCGCATCTAATGTTTATGTTAATGCGTCTGATGGGTGAACAAAATTTCTTGAAGGGCTTACGGGATTATTTTGAAAAGCACCAATATCAAAACACTACTGGCGATGACCTCTGGGCCGCCTTGCAACCTTATGCAGAATTTAACGTTTCAGACTTTATGAATCAATGGATCACGCGTCCTGGTTTTCCGATTATTGAAGGGGAAAAACAAGAGCGCTTCTATCTGGATGGGCGAAAGAACCAAGAATCTTGGCCGTTAGTCCAGGTCTCCGATGATATGACCGGGCATTATATTATCGGCCTTACTTCCGAGGAACTTCAGGCTAAGCTCGCACATTTTTCCGAACTTAACCAGGAACAGCAACTCCGTCTTTTGATTGACCAGAGTCTTCTTTTGCGTACTCCACGTGGTGATTTACCGGCCAGCCTAGATCTACTCATGCACTTCCGCAATGAAACCAGCTTTGCGATTTGGTCTATTATTATGTCGATTCTCGGTGAGCTTAAAATCTATTGTCCGGCTGATACCCCTGCTGAAGCTAATTTGAAGAGTTATATTAGGGAACTAATTTCTCCCCAAATTGCGCGTCTTGGCGTTTCTGAAAAAACCGAAGACACCGATGATGATAAAAAGCTTCGTGAATCCATCTTGAGCCTTGCGGTTTATGCGGATGATCAGCCGACCATTCTTCGTCTAACTGAACAATATAATATATATATAACTGACGCTTTAAATTTTGCGGCCATTTCACCAGAATTACTGCTACCGTATTTAGAGGCTGAATTTAAAAACACTAAAGAGGCTCGTTTTAAAGAATATCTAAATCTTTACATTAAAACCTCCTCGCCTACTATTAAATCCTTGCTCCTAGATATTATTACGGATGCCAAGCACGAGGAGCATCTTCAGACTTTATTAGATATGCTCTCGGATACTAAGATTATTCGCTTACAAGACCATAGTGGCTACATGCGTGACCTACTGGCTAATCATTCGACTAGAAAAGCTACTTTCGATTGGCTTTATCAAAACTGGGATTATCTTAAAAATGCTATTGATGGCAAATCGCTTGATATCTACCCGAAGATTATGGCGCGTTTTATTCGCAATCAATCCGATTTTGCTTTATTCCAGGAGTTTGCCAAACGTTTTGAAAATGACCCTGCTTTGTTTCGTATTATTAAGATTGGCATATATGAAATTGAAAATCGCCTTGCCTTGCTGGCTAAAAATACCGAAAAATTACATCAAAAACTCGAAAAATACTCGAAAAACCATTAAAAATCAGGGAAAAACCAGAAAAACTCAAAAATCTTCAAAAAAGTTCGAAAAAAGACTTGCATAAATTAAAAATTTGATATAAGATAAATACTAAGTTCAGCAAGTCAGAAATGACCACTGCGAAAAAGGGAAACTGCGAGAATTCTTAATACATAGGATTTATTTAAATCGCACGTTGAATTAACAATTTGGACAACGATGAAAATTAAATAAAGACTTGCATTTGTATATATGAAAGAAATCCCTTCTTGGTTTCGGAAGTATATACGTGAATTAGTAATCAATCTTCGATTACTAGTTAAGTCAATGCATAAAAAGGTAAATAAGGGCACTAATAGTGGATGCCTTGACAATCAATACCGATGAAGGACGTAGAACTCTGCGATAAGTCTTGGGGAGCTGAGAGCAAGCTTTGATCCAGGAATTTCCGAATGGGGCAACCTAATACGAGTCATGTCGTATTGCAATTACTTGAACACATAGAGTAATTTAGACGGGAACCAACCGAACTGAATCATCTTAGTAGGTTGAGGAAAAGAGAATAAACAATGATTCCGAAAGTAGTGGCGAGCGAAATTGGAACAGCCTAAACCTTAACATAACCATACGGTTTAACGGCCAGAGTTATGAAAGGGGTTGCGAAATAAGATAATTTTTATGCTGAGGTATTGGAAATCCGATATTTCAGTATAAAAACCAACATCGTTAAATGAGTGGATAATGTTATAAAACTTAGATCATAGCGGAAGTGTTTGAATGGCACACCAAAGAAGGTGAGAGTCCTGTATGCGAAATGGTCTTAGACATTATATATCTTTTTTCAAGTAGGACGGGGCACGAGAAACCCTGTTTGAATCTGGCAGGACCACCTGCCAAGGCTAAATATATTGATTGATCGATAGCGAACTAGTACAGTGATGGAAAGGTGAAAAGAACCCCGGGAGGGGAGTGAAATAGATCCTGAAACTTAGTGCCTACAAGGTGTCGGAGCAGCTTCGGCTGTGACGGCGTGCTTTTTGTAGAACGATCCAGCGAGTTAATGTTGTCGGCGAGGCTAAGTCAGATGATGGAGCCACAGTGAAAGCGAGCCTTAACAGGGCGACAAGTCGGCAGTATTAGACCCGAAACCGGGTGACCTAACCATGAGCAGGTTGAAGCTGCAGTAACATGCAGTGGAGGACCGAACCAGGATACGCAGTAAAGTGTTTGGATGACTTGTGGTTAGCGGTGAAATGCCAATCGAACTCGGAGATAGCTGGTTCTCCTCGAAATAGCTTTAGGGCTAGCGTTGTGTTAGTAATCACCAGGGGTAGAGCTCTGAAAAGGTTTGGGGCCGGCAACGGTACCCACCCTTATCAAACTACGAATACTGGTGGTGTAACCACAGCAGTCAGAACGGCGGGGCTAAGCTCGTCGCTCAAAAGGGAAACAGCCCAGATCATCGTCTAAGGTCCCCAATTAACACTAAGTGGGAAACAAAGTGAAGTTTCTTAAACAGCTAGGATGTTGGCTTAGAAGCAGCCATTCATTTAAAGAGTGCGTAACAGCTCACTAGTCAAGAGATTTTGCGTGGAAAATGTAACGGGGCTAAAGTGTTAAACCGAAGACATGGACTTCATATTTTATGGAGTGGTAGAGGAGCGTTGATATCGCAGTGAAGTCAGATTGTAAAGTCTGGTGGAGCGTTATCAAGTGAGAATGCTGGAATCAGTAACCTTAAGACAGGTGAGAATCCTGTCGGTCGTAAGAGCAAGGTTTCCAGGGCTACAGTAATTGTCCCTGGGTTAGTCGGTCCTAAGCCGAGGCGTATCAGCGTAGGCGATGGACAACAGGTTAATATTCCTGTACAGGTAGTAGTTGTTAACAGTTCACGGTGAGTGACCGGAGCGGATCAATGGTTTATCCGTCCAAGGTTTCAAGGAATTGAAACTGAGTGAAAGATATTCTTCGGAATATTGATTCTGGGTACAACGCTGGCTAGAAAAGCTGGTTAACTTATGCTGCTGCCTACCGTACCGCAAACCAACACCGGTGCTCGGGTCGAGTAGACCAAGACCTACGTGAGAACCTTCGCTAAGGAACTCGGCAAAAAAGCGTCCGTAACTTCGGAATAAGGACTGCCCTCTCATTAAAATGAGGATTTGCTAGAAACTTGGTGGAAACATAAGGTTAATAATATTTACCTAATAATTTAACCAAATTTTTCGTCAAGACAGAACACATCAGGAAATATCCTGTGATATCTTTTTCTAGTAACTCAATCGTCATTTTGATGAGAGGGTCGCAGCTAAAGAGCCCACGGAACTGTTTAACAAAAACATAGGTCTCTGCTAACGCGAAAGCGGATGTATAGGGGCTGACTCCTGCCCGGTGTCGGAAGGTTAAGGGGAGAGCTTTACGGTTCGAACTGAAGCCCCGATGAACGGCGGCGATAACTATGATCGTCCTAAGGTAGCGAAATTCCTTGTCTGGTAAGTTCAGACCCGCACGAATGGAGTAATCATGTGGGCACTGTCTCGGCGAAGGCCACGGTGAACGTGCATTGGCGGTAAAGATGCCGTCTGATCATGCCAGGACGAGAAGACCCCATGGAGCTTTACTACAACTTTGCATTGATTATTGGGACATTTTGTGTAGAATAGGTGGAAGACTTTGAAGCAGATACGCTAGTATTTGTGGAGTCGAAATGTGAAATACCACCCTGAATGTTTTAGTAATCTCACTTTTGACCTTATCGGCCAAGAGGACCGTGCATGGCGGGTAGTTTAACTGGGGCGGTTGCCTCCTAAAGAGTAGCGGAGGCGTTCAAAGGTTGGCTAGCTACGGATGGAAATCGTAGCGATAGTGTATGCGCAAAAGCCAGCTTGACTGTGAGGGCTACAACCCAATCAGACACGAAAGTGGGAGCAAATGACCCGCTGTACAGAACTTCGGTTCAATTTACGTGGGAAAGACAGCGCACACGGATAAAAGTTACCCTGGGGATAACAGGCTGATCGCGCCCAATAGTTCACATAGACGGCGCGGTTTGGCACCTCGATGTCGGCTCATCACATCCTGGAGGGGGAGCACCTTCCAAGGGTCCGGCTGTTCGCCGGTTAAAGTGGTACGCGAGCTGGGTTCAGAACGTCGTGAGACAGTTCGGTTTATATCCGGCATGATCGTTAGGAATTTTGAGGAGATCTACCCTTAGTACGAGAGGACCGGGGCGGACGAACCTCTAGTGTATCGGTTGTGACCACCTGTTGCATTGCCGAGTAGCTATGTTCGGAAGAGATAAGCGCTGAAAGCATATTAAGCGCGAAGCCCACTCCAAGATTAGAATTCCCTATGAGCTCCCAGAGAGAAGATCTGGTTGATAGGTGCAAGATGGAAGTATCGTAAGATATGGAGTCGAAGCATACTAATAGAGCCATCGCCTTTTTATGTTCAAACTATTTATCTTGTCTAGACGAGATGGATAGTTTGATAGACTTAGCTAGTAATCGGTGCTTGATGCACCGCAAGTCACATTTAATTTTTTACACCTCATGGACATCAATATTCGCAATTAGCTTGCGCCATTGGTGCCCATAGCGCTGGGGAAATACCTGTTTACATTCCGAACACAGAAGTCAAGCCCAGTAGCGGCGATAATACTGCAACAGCGGGAAGATAGCAAGGTGCCAAATTATATAGAATAGCCACCCAAACGGGTGGCTTTCTGTTTTTTCTAGGTATCTTGTGATAATAGTCATATATATTAGTTAAGACGCCTAAAACCATATCGTTTATGGTAAAATAAATGTGTATGCAAAGTCAAAAATTACATTCTCTTAAATTATTTTTGTGGAAAAATATTTTTGTCGTAAGTGCTGGCTTTTTGGCTACTTTTCTTGGGCTAAGCTTTAATTCAAATGAAGTTTCGGCACTTTTCGTGCCAACGCTTTCTGCCTCAGTGGATCAAGCTAATTTGCAGGTAAATGGGAATCAGGTGATTAATTCACAGAATCAAACTAAGGAATTACAGCTTAGACTCAATATCAATACTAATAATAAAACCGGTTACACCACCACCGTTAGCTCAAGTTCTGAAAACACTTCACTGGTAAATTCTAATTCCGCTAGTACTAGCCAGATTTCATCAATCAGTTCAAATTTAAATCTTTCAGATTTTACTACCAATACTTGGGGGTATAAATTAGGTAATGCAGCTAGTTATCGGCCTATTCCTACACTTTCCGCTCCAGCAAGTGTGATTCAAACTACTGCCAAAACTAATGGTACAGATTCAAATACCATAAATATTGGTATGAAATTAAATCAGAATTTAGAATCTGGGTCTTATGCCAATACTTTAGTATTTTCTTTTATCACTAATCCGTATACACCTAAAGCTATATTAATAAGAGGTTTTGATTTTCAGACCAGCATCGCTCGTTTTGATCCAAATCCTAGTCACGTTGACGGGCATCCAGAGGTTCCTACTTTTCCAAACATTGTACATATTAAACGGGAGCGAAATACTGCTAATATTCCCACTAATGCTATCAATCTTGAAGCAAACGATTCAGAAGCCGAAATCAAAGTCTGGTATGATTTATCTAGTAAGACTGTTTACTGGTATTCGGTAAGTGAAAAAGTTTATCTTAACCCAGATAGCTACAATATGTTTGCTTATTTTACAGGTTTGACGGATGTCGATTTATCTAGTTTCGATACAAGTGAGGTTATGGATATGAGTTCGATGTTCTATTTTAATTATGCCCTAGAGAAGTTGGACGTTTCCCATTTTGACACCAGTCACGTCAAAAGTATGTATGCTATGTTTGATAGCCTGACTTCGCTTAAGGAGCTTGATGTTACTAATTTTGATACTAGCAATGTCGAGACTATGCAGTACATGTTTTTTAACCTTAATAAGTTAAAAAAACTTGACGTGTCGCACTTTAATACAGGAAACGTCCAAAGTATGGAGGGGATGTTCGCGCATCTGCGTAGTCTCGAGGCTCTAGATCTGAGTCATTTTAATACTAGTAACGTTGCAAGCATGCGCGATATGTTCGCTAATATGGTTAGTCTTAAATCTTTAAATCTTAGTAATTTTAATACAAGTAATGTTGTAAACATGCGTGATATGTTCACCGCTACTACATCACTTCAGGCATTAGATCTATCAAACTTTGATACTAGAACAGTCTTTGAGATGGGGTCAAGTTTGTTTAACATGGCATCACTAAAAACACTCCATGTGACGAGTGTTACTACGGGAAATGTCGTGAAAATGGATAGTATGTTTGCGCACGCTGATAGCTTAGAAGAGTTGGATCTAAGTAGTTTTAAGACACCAAAAGTTAAGGCCTTCCGATCAATGTTCTATACAGAACGTCCTGAGGCAAATGTCACGAGGCGCATTTATGCATCATCAGATTTTGATATTAGAACAGCCTTGGCCTACAATGCGACCGACTCACAAGCCAATATCGATATCTTTTGGCAAATGAAAAATCTGGTAGGCGGCAATGGCACCAGAAGTAATGGTAATTCTACCCCAGGAATTTATCTCCTCAAAATTGATCGTCCAGGCGTTCCAGGTCTCTTCACTAGAAAACCATAAAAAATCATCACGTTTATGCTAATATAAATATATATGCTAGGCCAGATAATACAATCGAGAAAACCTCACGGCGTGCGGTTTAACAGAGAATTAAAACTTTTCGGATTATTTCTGGCATCAATCGCTTTCCTGAATTTAGCTTTTAGTGATAAAACATTCGCCCTATATATACCAACATTATCCGCTTCGGTAGATAATGCTGCAGCCTCAGTCAATGGAAATCAAGTAATTAATACCGCTTATAAAACCACAGAAATTCCTCTAAATCTTACGGTCAATACCAATAATAAAACTGGATATACAGCGACCTTAAATTCAGAGACCGACGAGACAGCACTAGTGAATAATGATTCCACGAACGGTGTAAAAATCAATTCGATCTCAGCAGCTAGTACACTCTCTAGTTTTTCTAACAATACCTGGGGCTATAAATTTGGCTCGTCCACAAATTACGCACCGATCCCAGCCATATCTACACCAACACAAGTTCTTCAGACCATCGGAAAAACTAGCGGCAATGAAATTAATAGTATAAAAATTGGTATGAAGTTAGGTGATAATCTGGAGAGTGGCAGCTATACAAATAAATTGGTATTTTCAATCCTAACCAATAATTACGATCATCTTGCCCTCATGGCGAATGGCCCTATTTTTAATACAAAATTAAAATCTCTCGAAACCGCTACGAATAAAATTGAACGCTTTAAAAAGAGTACAGTAGCACCAGCTGCTTCCATGAATGCGGTAAATATTGAAGACGGAGACTCTGATTATGAAATTAAACTCTGGTTAGATCCGACAGACAAAACTGCCTATTATTATACTGAACCAGAGAAGGTTTATTTAAACACAGATAGCAGTAGGATGTTTTACTCAATATATTATGAACAAGAACTTAAAAATATTTTAGAGATAGACCTCTCCGGCTTCGATACCTCCAAGGTGACAAATATGGATTCTATGTTTGCATATATGTCTAAACTCACCACCCTTAATCTTTCTCACTTTGATACTTCCAAGGTGACGAATATGAACAATATGTTTTATCATATGCCTGCTCTCACCACCCTTAATCTCTCCAGCTTTGATACCTCCAATGTGACTGATATGAGTGGTATGTTTTCTAGCATGTCTAAACTTACCACTCTTAATCTTTCTCACTTTGATACCTCCAAGGTGACGAATATGGGATTTATGTTTTCTGACATGTTTAATCTCACTACTCTTGATATCTCCAGCTTCGATACCTCTAAGGTGACGAATATGAGATATATGTTTGACGACATGTCTAAGCTCACCACTCTTAATCTTTCTCACTTTGATACCTCTAAAGTTACGAATATGGGCTATATGTTTTCTGGTATGTCTAATCTTACCAATCTTGATCTATCAAGTTTTGATACTTCTAAGGTGACGGATATGTATGCTATGTTTTCTGACATGTCCAACCTCACTGCTCTTAATCTCTCCAATTTCGATACTTCTAAAGTGACGACTATGTACGCTATGTTTCGGAATATGCCTAATCTCACCACTCTTGATCTCTCCAACTTCGATACCTCCCAGGTTACGGATATGAAATATATGTTTTATCTTCCATATAAAGATAAACTTAATGATAAACTAGAAAAAATTTATGTAAATAATGATTTTAATACCGCTAGCCTTACGGACTTTTCGGAAATGTTTAAAAATCGCAATAAACTACGAGGAGGAAATGGCTCGTTCTTGGTTAACCCGGGTGCTGCGGATAAATCCTGGCTCCGTATCGACGATCCAACCAACGGTCGCCCAGGTTACTTCACTAGAAAACCATAAAAAAGTTCTAAACCTTTTTATTACTTATTGGGAGAAATACTACATACTTTTTTTGAATTTAAAAAAAGAATGTCATCTTGCCTTTTGAGGACATAGGCTTGGGCAAGCGCCCTTGAGCGGTCCGATAAAAGGCATGCGACATTCTGGCCACTAGTTTTGTAGTAGTTTGGCTAGCTTGGCGCGAAGTCCTGTATCTTCCTCTTCACTATTCAGGGTATCCACCGTCACACGTAGAAGTCCAAAAGCCGTAATAAAAGAATAATCTAAATCAATTTCCGTCGCGTTCTGGATGTCTGGAATATCTACATCATCCAGTAGATGAATTACTGGGCGCCTAGCGAAAGGTAATTCTTCGTACCAATCTGAGGTGGCTAGTGCTTCTTGCAGGGTCGAAAGTCCAGCTCCACCACCACAAAGAAGAATCTTATTTGGTAAAGCTTCAAGTAGAGAAAAATCAGATAGAGCTAACCCCACGCCAGAAACCCAAACTTCCGTATTGTCAGCAATTGCTTTTTCTACTTTCTTCATGCGGTCCGGAATATTTAAAATATTTTGTACTTCATTCATGCGCTCTGCATCGGAAACCGTTAGAGTCTTCAAGGCATGCAGATCATTAGTGAGTAATCCACTATACTGAATCTTTACCAATTCTGCCGTATCAAAATCGAGCCCCACCCTACTAGCCACCTGATGTGTGAAACTGCGACCGCCGATGCCAAACATCTTGGTGCCTTCAACTCCACCATTATCTACCACGGCAATATCTGTCGTGCCACCACCAATATCCATTACAATGGCTGAGAGATTGGAATCGAGATTATTGCCAAGACAAGCGCGACAAACCGCAAAAGGCTCTACCGCTACCGCCACTAAGTCGAGATTTAATTCGGCACAAACTTTTTCAATTGCCGAAATGTGCACTAATGGCGCAAATGCGGTGTAAAATTGCAAAACTAATTCTGAGCCTTTAAAACCGATCGGATTACTGACCTTGTATCCGTCAATCGACAGGGAAACAATCGCCGAATTGATCAGGCGCACCTCCACATCTGGGTTGTCGGTTTCTAGCGCAACTTCTTCGCGCGCTTGCTCTTCGGCCTTATCTTGTACGCGCTTGATAATCAGTTGCATTTCTTGGTCAGAGATTGGCTTATTGCCATCTTTACGGCGGTAGCGCACTGTCTTCGTATTGCCCTTGATTAATTCACCGGCGATGCCTACTGAACAGGTTCTGGCTACCACTCCAGCCATATTTTCTGCGCGTGACAAAGCCTTTTCGCAGGCAGCAATCACTGCAGGAATATCCGCAATCGCCCCAGCATACATATTACCCATCGCCTGGTGTTCTTTACCAACACCACGAATAATTAACTTATCGCCTTCTTGGCGCTCGGCAATCACTGCCTTGATATATTCGGTACCAATATCTAGCGCGAGAAGCGTTTCCGGCATTTCATTCTCATTCTTCAGGCCATGTGGAATATTCATAAAAATCTCGTTTACTTTTCTTAATTATAACACATTAAGCATAATTACTATTTCACGTCAAAAAAGTTTGTGCTAAAATTAAATTACTATGCCAATCATCACAAACCTCTTCCCAGATATTTTTCTGGTGTTATCTAAAAAATCGATGCGAAAAATCTGCGCCGGGATATTTTGTGGTCTAATAGTTAATTTCTTTATTATAAATCCGAACACCTCTGCCTTCACCCCAAGACTTAGCGTCTCAGTCGATCAAACACAAATTTCCAATATCGATGGTACCAGTATTATCTTTGGCTCAAGCATCGACCGAAGCTCCAGCGTACCTTTTTCGATTAACGTCAATACCAATAACCGTACAGGCTATAAAGTCTTTATTTCCGCCAAGGATGAAAATACCGCACTAAAATCTGGCGGACTCAATATTAATTCGATTGGCCAATCTGAATCACTGGGCAATTTCCAGGATAACGAATGGGGTATCTCCGCTCTTGGTACCACCGGTAGTTTTTTGCCAGTTTCGCCAGCTTCTAATCCGTATAAGATCAAAGAATCTGATACACACGCGAAGAGGGGCGAGAACATTGATCTCTCTGTGGGGTTGAAACTATCAAGTACGCTTCGTCCAGGGGTTTATCAAAACCAGCTAGTCATTTCTGTTATTACTAATCCACTCGACAACATTACGCGCCTCGCTCCAGGACCAGATATCCAGGCTGCTATGGGTGAATTAACTAATGGCCATCTCGACGAAGTTACGTCGGTTAAATGGCAAGGTCCTGCCTCTTTGCCGGCCCTCACTCCGGCCAAGCCAACCTATGAAGATTTTGGTTATAAAAATGTCGCCCTCGACGACA
>CAUQSJ010000001.1:0-165749 GCA_963520835.1 uncultured Candidatus Saccharibacteria bacterium | reverse complement strand
TGAAATTATATGGGGTGTAAACAGAGGATTTCTTCTCGGTTTGGCCGAGGTTTTGCGTGGTAGTACCAACATGACTGTCTGGATATTCTTTTTTCCAGTGGGTCACATATATATATTCTTTTTTTCGTCTTAAACAACCTCTTTCTGATTCATGAACACAGTAAGATCTTCCAGTTGGAACCTTAACCTCATAAGTACTATTTCCCTGTGAACCCCAAGATGCACCACCACCTCTGGCATCGCCTGCAGAATCAAAACTATTATACGAATGATGATGAACATTTTCCGCACCATCTCTACCAGACCAAGTAGTATATTCGTTATACCAAGCACGAAGATTGTCATAACGAATACCTTGAGAAATTACCGTACCGACTTCGGTAGTGGAACCGGTTTTATCGGCAGAATTACAGCCGTGCTGATAATCGATAAAGCCTGGGATTTGATAGCCAACAGTGAGCTTTGGCGCGTACATGCGATAATAATTGGTTTGACAACCATATTCAGAAGAGGCGTTTTGGGTTGGCGAATAAGCAGTGAAGCCATAATCACTAGTTTCCAGTCCATTACCGCTAAACGGACGCTTATTGCCGCGGCCAATGGAGTGATAATTTCCATCGTGGACTGGAGAATCACCGAATAAATATTGATTATTCTCTGAACCATTCTTCTGGGCAAAGATTTGGAAATTACTTTCGCCTGGCGGATCCGCACTACTTACATTAGAGCTACCAGTTTGGATACCGACTTGCTGTATCGGGAAACAGAAAGTCTCATAGAACTGGACCCGATCCCCTGGTTTGGCGAAGACATAGTTTTTACCTTGGAAATTTTTTTGCCAAGAATTATGACCGAGAGTACCAGAGTATGAGTGATTGACCACGCCAGTGTCTGCGGAGGTGTTCCCCTTATAGTAGGCGCCAAAGTTACCGGAAAGCTGAGAACATGTGGTTTGAGCGGTTGCAGCAGGAGGCTGAGGATTATTATCTTTCTGTTCTTGTTTTATAGGCCAGGCACAAAACCATGAAAAGTTTCCACGATTCCAGTCAGCGAGCTTTTCGGGGTCAGGGTAACCTAGGTATTTTGCGCCAGTATATTCCCCTTTAGCGGCTTCTATATCTATGCGGCTGCCACCACCATTCATAGCTCTTTCCATTTTTGGCTCTGACTCTGCAAGATATACGCTATAAGATAATGGTATGGCTACACCCCCGGTCGGTTGCAAAGTTTTTCGATAATAACGGTTGTAGCCAAAAATAAATACACCAGACTGTCTACCACAGCCAGTAACTGCATTATCGCCTTTGGCCGTAGGTAGAACTTGATTACCTTTTGGATATCCAGCAGCAGGAGTATTAGCGAAAGTACTGTAAGGAATTCTATCGCGCTTATTTTCTGGTATCCCCATGGCCGCAAAATCATAATAAATCCAGGTAACACCAGAATAATCTTGATGTACTGTATAACAGATACTTTTACTACATCCCTCTACTGGGTGGCCGCTACCACCATCGTGTTTACCAGTTTGGGGAGGTTTTGGTGGATCCACTGCAAAGACATTTTGATTAAGGTTCACACCAAAAAACAAAGTGAATAGAATTATAACTACAAAAAATAGTATTTTTCGATAAACTGATTTAAACCCAAGAAATTTTTCTGCCCTCATACCTATATATTAACATAAGAATAATAAAATATCTTTAAATAAAAAACCACCCAGATGACGGGTGGTTTAAGATGGTGATATGTTATGAACGGAGCTTTTTGATATTACTCATACCTTGAAACATTTTATGAGTACTGTACACATACGCAGAGCAATTTTCAGGACTCTCATCCTTAAAACAGCTATTAATTAACTTAATTTTCTGCGCTACATCGTTTAGACACCACCCAGAGACATAGATCGGTCTACTTGGGTAATAGAGTTTAACTGGTTCCACGGTTTTACCGTATTCAGCGTCGTATAAAGCGCTTTCTTCCGGGGTTAACGAACCATTAAGAACATTAGCCCAAAAAGTTTCTTGATACTGACTGAATGGAATAATGTTCCAGTTATGATCGTGTGATCCAGGCAAGGTAATTATTGTTCCATATGGGAAACATTTCTCCGGGCTCGTATAAACTCTAACATTTAATGAAATTGGAATATATGTATTAACATCATCATTCCTATTAAAGCGGAGTTTATTGTCTGTGCCGTAGAATTTTTTTCCACTACTTCCAATTACCTCAATTTCTGAATACTTTAAGTTCGAATCACGAAAATCAAAAAACCGAGTGGTTGTTCCGTCTTCGTTATTACGATAATTATTTTCAGAGTATTCTGAAGTGTGAAAATTCATCACTGCAGCCCACTCATTATACATGAGCTCGTGATTGTCGAACCTCTGAAAAAGTCTCCAGTCGTACTTATCGAACTGTCGATTCTCCGCAGCTAACTGCTGAGCAGGATACTGGTATTTACCAGTATCATATGTAACACCTTGAACATCCGTGTTCGCGGTGTTAGCGGCGGAACTTTGACTACCTTGGTTAGCACTAGGCTTCAAACCCAAGACGCCGGCTTCGTCGGTAAAAGAACTCACAGTTGATAAAGATAAAACTGCTACAGCCAACAGACTAGCAAAAATATTACGTTTCATAATACACCTCTTTCTAAATGAACTACTCTGGCCTATCCAGAGTAGTAAACATGGGTTTCTCTCTGAATATCAGAATCTGATTGCATTATATAACATTTATGGTTAAATGTCAATATGTGCGTAATAGCTCACAACCTTTGCAACGTAGATATTATAATGAATATAAAATTATGGAGCTAATGCGATGAATAGACAAGAAATTATAAGACGGCTAAGAGACTTAAAATTACCTAAAAATGAATACTACGTTCTCTCTGGAGCGTCGTTAGTATTGCGGGGAATTCGCGAAATATGTTCTGATATTGACTTGTGCATATCCGAAGAATTATTTAACAATGTAAAAGATAGATTAAAGATGACTCCTGATAAATTAAATTCTTGCAATTTTTACCAATTAAGCGATACATTGGAGATAGTTGTTGATAAAAAAGATCATTTTAATATGGAAGAGGGTGATGAATTTAATCTTGAAGACATTAAAACGATTTTGGCTTTTAAGGAATCACGTAATCTCCCCAAGGACCAGCAGGACATAACCAATATAAAGAAATATTTAAATAAAAAATCCCCGAGCGAAAAAGTAAATCCTCTCATATCGTAACACTGTAATATAATAAAGATATGAAAGTACACGAGATGAATTTGCAGTCAAAATATTTTGATTTCATTAAGGACGGGACTAAGCGAATCGAACTTCGACTTTATGATGGGAAGAGACGATCAATTCAGCTTGAGGATATTATTGAGTTTGCGAAATTTGATGACGAAAAATTCAAGGCAGAGGTGGTTGGTCTCTTGCGGTATAATTCTTTTGCTGATTTATTTGAAGATTTTGATATTTCTATTCTGGCGGATAGTTCTATGACGAAACAAGAATTACTAGAGGTGCTTGGAGAATTTTATTCCGAAGAGAAACAGGCGGAATTTGGAGTGATTGGAATCCGCATTAAACTAATCTAAAGGTAAATGAAAAATTTGAGACGGTTATTATGAAAGTTTATCTCGCATCTTATGCCATGATGACCATGGGAAAAATTATCAAAAATGAAGGCGGTGAATTAGCTGGAAAAAGAGCCGTCTTTATTCCTACTGCTGGTGCCCCATACAAAAATAAGGACTTCGTCGTAGCCGATAAGATTGCGCTACAAAAATATGGAATAGAGGTAACCGATTTAGATTTAAAAAATAAAACGGAAGAAGAGATCGATGAGTCGCTTGCCATGGCTGATATTTTATTAGTTGCTGGTGGCGATACTTTTTATTTGATGGAAAAATTGAAGGAAAGTGGCGCAGATAAGGCTATAAAAAATTTTATTAGCAGAGGCGGAATTTATATCGGGTCAAGTGCAGGGTCAATAGTTTGCTGCCCAACAATTGAGGGTGCGGAAAAATTTGACAATCCAAACTTAGCACCAAATCTAGAAAATTTTAATGGAATGGGGATTTTTAATGAAGTGGTTATTCCACACACCCACAAAGAAAAATATTTCGAAAGAGTAAAAGAAGCCACAGAGAAACTTACTTCTAAAGAGTTTAAAGTTAATCTTTTAACGGATAATGACGTGCTGTTTTTCGATGGAATTAATTATACGATACTGTAGTTTACTTTTATTATTCTCTAATATAGTCAGAATATTCCGAGGAGTAGGAGACGGTGTCCTGAATTTTTTCTGGGTCAAATAGACCGATTTCAACATTATCCGATGGATGAAATTCGGTAGCAGGGTCTAATTCTAATTCGTAAACAATGAAGATAAGTGGTCTATTCGCTGCAGCATCAATCATCTTGAAGATTTTGGGACCGGAAGTGATGATAAAATCACTTACGCCGATTTCTTCAGTTAATTCCCTTTTTAGGGCTTCATCTATAGTCTCGTAATGCTCAATCCCACCACCTGGCAAATCCCACTTCTTACCGTCTTCTTTAACTAGGAGAATTTTTCCGTTAAAGTTGATTTTGGCCTTAACGGAAACTCGGTAGTAAGGGCTTTTGATTTGCATAGGTTTGACGCTCTTTTATTGGTAAAGTTTAGTATTCTTTTATTAGTAAGGTTTAGCGTTCTCTTATTAGTAAAGTTTAGCTTCCTTTGGCAACTTGCTACCTTCGAAAATATCCTTGAGATCTTCTTCTTCGAGGGTTTCTTTTTCGAGAAGTGCGTTAGCTACACGATCGAGAATTTCACGGTTAGCAAGCAAAACAGCCTCCGCGCGCTTAGCGGCTTCGTCCGTAAAGGCACGTATTTCTTGGTCGATAAGCTCAGCGGTTTTTTCAGAATAAGGCTTACTGCTGGAAAGCGCATAGTAAGAAGCTTCGTCGGCTGGAAAAACTTGGTTGCGTGTCTTGGTACCAAGACCCTCGCGCAAAATCATATCTTTGCTAAGTTCGGCAATATGCTTCAAATCTGAAGCGGCACCAGTGGTCACACGATCTTCACCGAAAATAATTTTTTCCGCGATACGACCACCCATCGCACGAGCCATCACATCCTTGAGTTCATAAATATTTTTATAACTGCGATCCTCTGGCGGCAAGAACCAAGTAACACCGCCGGTATGACCACGAGGAATAATGGTGATTTTATGCACTGGATCAGAATCTGGAAGGACGTGGCCAACTACGGCATGGCCAGCTTCGTGATAGGCGGTAAGCTTCTTTTCTTCGTCGTTCATCACCTTGGATTTACGTTCTGGACCAATCGCCACGCGTTCGAAAGCTTCGGTGAGATCCTTATTGGTGATTTCTTTGTGGCCAACTCTCGCAGCAGTGATGGCGGCTTCGTTGGCAATATTAGCTAGGTCTGCACCAGAGGAGCCGGCGGTTTTTTTGGCGAGAGATTCAAGATCAATCGATTCAACGGCTGGCTTGTTCTTGAAATGTACCTTCAAAATTTCGAGACGATCCTTGCGCTCCGGCAAAGTTACCTCGACATGACGATCGAAACGACCCGGACGAAGAAGAGCCTTGTCGAGCATATCGATACGGTTAGTGGCGGCAATCACGATGACGCCGGATTCATTATCAAAACCATCCATCTCAACGAGAATTTGATTCAAAGTTTGCTCATCTTCACGACCAGCACCACCACGAGAGTCACGTTTGTGGGCTACGGCGTCAATTTCATCGATGAAGATAATGCTTGGAGCGTTTTTCTTAGCCTTACTGAAGAGGTCACGCACGCGAGAAGCACCCACACCGACAAACATTTCAGCAAATTCAGAACCAGAAATACTAAAGAAAGGAACATTAGCTTCACCGGCTACGGCACGTGCCATGAGGGTTTTACCAGTACCTGGATCGCCGGCGAGCAGGACACCGCGAGGAATTTTGGCACCAAGTTTTTCGTATTTTTTAGGGTTCTTGAGAAAATCGACAATTTCAGAAAGATCCTGCTTGGCGGCTTCATTACCAGCCACATCGGTGAAAAGGACGCGTTTTTTATCTGGACCGTAAAGTTTGGCACGAGATTTACCGAAGCTCATACTTTCCTTATTCACACTTTGTGCTTGACCAAGCATGCGACTAAAGAGGAAGATCGCGATAGCAATTGGGATGAGAAGAGAGGCAATATTTAGAATAATGCCAAGAAGATCGATATTATCAGAATAGGTGATATTTGGGTATTTTTTCAAACATTCAGTGGCATCGTTGCCGGACTTGTCTGCACATTTGACAGTGAGACCTTGGTCATAAAGAGTACCAGCGCCATCCTTGCGGGAATATTTTTTGGCTTTTTGATCTTTATAGGTGATAGTGAGGTTATTGCCTGAGACATTGATTTCCTGAATTTTGCCATTTTCTTGATTGGCTTCAGCGATGACCTCAGAAAGTGGAACGTCCTTATGGGCGTTTTCACCATTACCGGTAACATAATTCCAAAAAGCAAGCGATAAAATAATTAATAAGAAGGTAGAAAAGAGCGAGCGAAAGGTGTTCGAAGGGCCATTTTTCTTCGATTTGTTATTATTTGATTTCACAAATTTGATTTTAGGACGATTCGAATCAGTATTTGAATTATTCATATCTATAATTTTAACATATTTATTGCATAATGAACGGAAATGTGGTAGATTAAAAGAGTAGTGTTTCGGGGCGTGGCACAGTTGGTAGCGCGCGGCGTTTGGGACGCTGAGGTCGCAAGTTCGAGTCTTGTCGCCCCGACCAGTATAAAAAGAAAAATGATCCTTTAGGGATTATTTTTATTTTTATACTTGTTGAAGCAAAAAAGGCGAGAACGTAGTTCGACTGGACGACGAAGCGAGTGAAAAATAAAAGCTTGCTTTTTATTTTTTTGAGCGAGGAGTACCAGAAGAATTTTTTGTAAAAAATCCTAGTCTTGTTAGATTTTGCGATAGCAAAAGCTTACCAGTATTATGTAACGACTAGCATATGGTCGTTTTTTTGTTTGTAAAATAAAATATATTTATACTGTTTTTATAAAGTTTTCCATTATATAATTTACTTACTTAATATATGGTTATATTTTTCTTTTAATCGCTCATAGAAAGGACAAAGATGTCAAATAAATTTTCTCCACTCGCCGAAGAATTATTTAATAAATCTTTCGCAAAAAATCACTGGATGAAAAATCAAAAAAATATTATGTTTATGCCCTGGTCGATTCACGAGATAACAAGATTTTCTATATAGGCAAAGGAACCAAAGATCGAGTCTATAATCATGTGGACGAAGCGATTGATAATATTGATAAGAAAACTGCGAAGCTAGATTTAATTAGAGAAATAAAGAAAAGTGGAAATGAGGTTTTGCAATATATTATCAGAAGTTCATTAAGCGAGAAAGAAGCCCTTTTTCTAGAGTCAGCACTCATTGATACTCTAAGTTTTGAAAAATTTAATCTTAATACCGATTTATCAAATATCGTTTCAGGTCATCATAGTGAGGAAGAAAAATTATTGATTAGTCAATTTAAATCAACTATATTGACGACGACAGAAATAAATGATTTTTATTCCACTGAGCCAATCAAAGAATTTAAGCATAAAATTATGGCAATCAATATCAGTAAGACCTATAAAATTAATTCTGAACGACATCCTAATCTTTACGAGGCTGTCAGAAAGTCTTGGAAAATTAATTTAAATAAAGCCGAGCAAGCAGAATTAGTTTTAGCAGAATATAAAGGCGTGGTCCGTGGAGTTTTCAGGCCTATTAAATGGTATTCAGAAGACGGAAAAAGATACATGTTTGATGGTGAAGAAGTTTATGATAAGGAAATATTAGATTTGTATCTAAATAAAACTATTGAGCGATTACCAGGCAACATGAGTCCGGTGCGGTATTTTGGTTATTAAAATTACCATCTTATAAACATAAAGTGTAATATAATTCACTATATGGACGCCATTAAAAATATTCAATATTACATTGAAAAAACTATGCTCGAAGATGAGGATTTTTATTCAGCAGTAATACTTTATTTGAATGGAGAAAAAGATGATTATTCTGCACAAACGGTTTTATGGGAATTGAGTCATTCAAATGAAAATGACATGTTTTTTGCTGGGCTCGATTTTGGGGAATTCAAGACAGCATTGGATATATTAAAAATACCTGGTGGCGGTCATGAAGAATAAAGCCTACGGTATGATGATTGGCTTGGTGGTTGGTGATATTTTGGGCGCACCAGTTCAGTTTGGGGTAAACAGTCAAGAAATCCGAGAAAATATTGAAAAATTTAAAGATTTTCATAACAACCACGTATTGCCAAAGGGGGTTTATACCGACGACACATCCATGACTTTATGTTTAGCCGATAGCTTGATTGAGAAGCAGGGTTACGACTCTTATGATGTAATGAAAAAATATAGCGACTGGGAAACGCATGGATATAGAAGTTATTTTGATTATGGCTACGATGTTGGATCACAAACCGATAGTGCGATTTCGGTTTTCGAAAAAAATCCAATTGTAGAAAAAAATTCAAAACGCGAATTCAATGCAGGCAATGGCTCAATTATGCGATTAGCGCCAACTATTCTTGCGGCGGCGAAAAGGAGTAGCTTAGCAAAAACAGTTGAGTTGGCTTGGATTTCTGGTCGGGAAACTCATTATTCAGAAGTTGCAGAAATGGGAACAGAAATATTTGCAAATTTTTTATATAGGGCATTGAGATTCAGAAATAAGAAAAAGATCGTTTCCTTGGATAATCTTACATTTACTTCCAAGATATTTGAAGAATGTTTTCTTGAATTTGAATCGTTATTTTATTCAAGAATAAATTCTAATGGCGAATGCCTAAGGGATCTAGGGGGATATATTATAGACTCAATTACGATTGCGATTTGGGGTTTTATCCACTCCAAAAATTTTGAAGATGGAATGCTAAAGATTTTAATGCTGGGCGGAGATACCGATACAAATTGCGCAATTTATGGACAGCTCGCGGGAGCGTATTATGGACTAAGAAAGATTCCAAAAAGATGGGTTAATAATATGGCAATATCAGATGAGGCTATTATAGAATTAGCGGATAAGTTATTAAAGATGAAATCTTGCCCAATTATCCGAACGAGATTTGAAGAAGATATTTATTTTGAAAATCCAAAAGGAGGCCTATGAAAAAGCGGACTAAGCAGACTCTGGAAGAAAAACTTCTTAACCTTGAACAAGAGTTAAAAGTATCAGTTTCGCCCTATCATCATCAAAATTTTACCCTTACTTACGACCTCGAGATGCCTAGTCAGACAAAAATGGCAGGGGAATTTTTAAACGTTTTAGGCAAGTATTGTTCGAAAACAAAGAGTGAAAATTTGTTAAAGTTAATGAGGCAGAAAAAGCAGTTATCCGTAAGTGAAGTCCTGAGAGCGGTTAGCTTTAATGGTCGTGTTCCATACTATAGCGCAAATGATGATTTTGAGAATTTCCATAATTTCGTTACACGGTATTTGATAGAAAGTGGCTGGTTGATCGATTTTCCAAAGATTATTTTAAGAGTTCAAGGTATTGCAATGTTAAGATTGAGTATCTTTAAGTATATTTTAAAAAATTGGAACTGGATTATAGCTATTTATGATTTTAGAGTATTAGAAGAACTTGCAATTCATTATGGACAAGTTTCTTTAAAAAATTCAGCTATCGAGGAAGATGCATTGAGACGAGAATTTATTAGAAAAGTCTTAAAGCAAGAAATTGCAGAGCTGGAGCAAAAACTAGAAGAGAACATCCTAAAAATCCTAGACAGTAGTGAACGAAATGATTTTTTCATAAAAAATAAGCTAGCTACAAAAAATGGTCGCATAGCTAATAGAAGTAGTTGTAGAAAAATGAAAAGTATGACGCGTAAGTAGTAAATTAAATCTTACGAAAAAATAAAATTTTCAGAATTTAAGCTCGCGTAGCTCATCCAAATTTATTCCACGTTCCAAAAATAGCGATTGTATATCTGTAGTCAAAATATCTTCCTCGTCAAAACCTAAAAGCTCTGCGCAGGTTTTTACATCCTCAACTTTTTCTGATTCAATTTCAAGAAGATATCCAAGTTTTGGCCAATGATCTATTGAGATTTTGGAGTCGCCTAAAAGGAATTCATCCCTGGTATTTTCCTGGTAAGTTTTATGCGACAGACCCAGTTTTTCGAGAATCATCAAAGCTTCATCAAAATCATTTACCGTAACTTCCCATTCATTGGTCCCCAAAAGCGAGTCGTTGACAATCTCTTTTACGGTTAAAGTTGTTTTCTTACCATCTGTTCGGAGTCTCCCCCAACGAGTGTTGGATTTTGGAATTGGATCAAAAGTATATCTTTTGAAATTATAGAATCCTAGTGGCTTGGCATTTAATTCTAAGAGTTTATCTTTGGTCTCTTCTGGATTAATATTGATAATTCTACCTTCAATTTCTACACCCATAAATACTCCTTTTATAGATTTAGTATAACATCGATATTAATGCGAATTATATTTTCTCCAGAGATTTTCAAAAAATTATTAGGCGCAATAAATAATCGCGAGGGTTTCGGCGACACGAAAACTAGCGACTTTGGCTTGATGGGCTTTCAGCCATTCATCCACGGCACGGGAGGAACCTGGTAATTCTGGATTATTGTAATCATGCACAATTATTACGCCACCTTGTGACATTTTTTCGGCAACGAGACGCAGACTGGTTTTAATAGATTGATACAAATCGCCGTCCAGAAAGGCGTAGGAAATTTTTTCCGGTATATCATATATGATATCAAGATCATCAAAAAAGGCTTTCTTAATTTTCGGTAATTTAAGCCCCATTTTCTTAAATTTTTCGATAACCTCACGCTTGGTAACGAGTAGTTCCCCAGCTTGAAAAGCGTCACCAGCAGCCGAATTATCCTCACGAGTTTTGGCAGGAAGTCCTTCAAAAGAATCATAGAGCCAGAGCATTTTCTGACTTGCCTGAGCGGCTTGATTTTCTGGTTGGAAGGCGCCACCATGGCCCATCGATTCTAAAAGTTTTTGATAAAGTACAGAGGTGTCAGCCTTATAGCAACCAAACTCTACAACGTCACCTGGCACGTTATTATTTAAGGTTTTCTTAAGCTCTTGCAAAAGAATTTCCGTCTCACGAGCGGTGACTTGCTGCATGTAATCCTGATTTTTGGAAGAATTTTTGGCTTTCATTTGATGAATTTATTTTAGACTTTTCGACTGAATTTTATTTTGAGAAAATTATTTTTTGCGTAAGAAAAAGGCAAAAATTATGCCACCGATACCAGCAGAAATTATATCACCCATGGTATCGCCGACACCTGGAGCATTAAGTTCTTGCATATGTCCGCCACAAAGCTGATCGTAGGAAAATTCAAAACATTCCCAAGCGGCGGCAACGAAGAACACGAATGAAACAATGAAGAGAAAGGCGAAGGCAGTGGAATATTTCTTAATTTTCACCGCTGAGGTACCTGAAGTGGAAGTGGATTTTACGGCAGATTCCTTACCATCGTAGACATTGTCGAGAATTTCTTTGGCGAGAAAGGCAGAAAATACGCCAGACAAAGTGTGGACGATTTTATCATAACTTGGATAACCGAAAATAATTAGGTTTTTATACCAATCAAGATCGATGCCGAAGACCATGGCGATAACCAAAAAGAGACTATAGGCAAGACGAAGCTTGGTGGAAGTGTGAAGATTGATTTTCGCGATTAGGTCCGGGACGAAAGGCAGGATAATTGTTACGAGATAACTTGGTAACTTATGCCAGGTCACCGGATCGATGAAGTGCATGATAGTGAGTGCGACACCAGAAAAAGCAATGAGAAACTTGATACTTAAGTCTAGTTTAGCGAGATTGGAGATTTTTTGGAATTGTTTAATAAATTTTTTCATAATGAACTCTTTAATTTGCTTTATTTTAGCATATATGTTGTAAATACAGAACACCCCGCCGGGGCGGGGTGCTGTTTAGTGCCTTAGGTATTTAGAGATTCGAGATGTTAGCAGTCTTATTTGTCGACAACTTCACCTTCGACTGGTTCATTTGGGTTGGTTTTGCCAGCTTCTGGGTTAGTTTGGTCGGCAGAGTTAGCTTGGTAAAGTTTGGCACCGATTGGCATTACTTTATTAGCTAATTCTTTAGCCGCTTCTTCGTATTTGGAAGCTTCAGCGTTAGTGTCTTTTAGGACTTCCTTAGCTTCTTCGACTGCCTTTTTGATGGTTTCTTTATCTTCATCAGAAATTTTATCCTTGAACTCATCAGGCATTTTTTCGTATTGGTAGATAGCTTGTTCTAGGTGATTCTTAGCATCGATTGCTTCGCGCTTTTTCTTATCTTCATCGGCGTGGAGTTCGGCGTCTTTTTGAGCTTTTTCAATATCTTCCTTGGACATGTTGCCAGAGTTTTGAATAGTAATACTCTGTTCCTTGCCGGTTCCCTTGTCGCGAGCAGTAACATTCAAGATACCGTTAGCATCGATATTAAAGGTAACTTCAATCTGAGGGACACCACGTGGAGCTGGAGCGATACCATCGAGTACGAAACGACCGAGAGATTTATTATCGGAAGCCATTTCGCGCTCACCCTGCAAGACGTGAATTTCTACCTGTGGCTGATTATCAGCAGCAGTGGAGAAAGTCTCAGACTTTGATGTAGGAATGGTAGTGTTACGGTCAATAAGCTTGGTGGAAACACCGCCCATAGTCTCGATACCGAGAGAAAGTGGAGTAACGTCGAGCAAGAGGACATCCTTCACATCACCTTGAAGCACACCACCTTGAATAGCGGCGCCGACAGCCACCACTTCATCTGGGTTAACTCCTTGCATAGGTTCTTTACCGAAGAGTTCCTTAACTTTTTCAACCACAGCTGGCATACGAGTCATACCACCAACCATCACGACTTCATTGATGTCGCTGGTGGAAAGCTTGGCATCCTTAAGGGCCTTGTGAACTGGATCAGCAAGACGATCAATCAGTGGAGAGACCAATTCTTCCATCTTTGAGCGAGTCAAAGTGTATTCAAAGTGTTTTGGACCATCTGCATCGGCAGAAAGGAATGGAAGGTTAATTTCGGTTTCCTTAGCGGAAGAAAGTTCCTTCTTAGCTTTTTCAGCTTCATCCTTGATACGTTGCATAGCGGCAGCGTCTTTCTTAACATCGATACCAGATTCTTCTTTGAATTTATCACAGAGGAAGTTAACAATAAGGTTATCAAAGTCTTCACCACCAAGGTGAGTATCACCGTTAGTGGAAAGCACTTCGAAGACACCGTCACCTAATTCTAGGATAGAAACATCGAAGGTACCACCACCAAGGTCGAAGACCACGATTTTCTCTTCACTCTTCTTTTCAAGACCATAAGCGAGAGCGGCGGCAGTAGGCTCATTAATAATACGTTTAACTTCAAGACCGGCGATTTTACCAGCATCTTTAGTAGCTTGGCGCTGAGAGTCGTCGAAGTAGGCAGGAACGGTAATGATAGCTTCGGTAACTTTTTCACCAAGGAAGGCCTCAGCATCAGCCTTGATCTTGGAAAGAATCATGGCAGAGATTTCTTCTGGGGTATATTCCTTACCATCCATCTCTACGGCCACACCGTTACCTTTTTTAACAATCTTGTATGGCATAATGTCGAGGTCGCGTTGAACTTCCTTGTCATCAAATTTACGACCAATCAAACGCTTAATACCATAGATAGTGTTCTTTGGGTTAGTAACACGTTGACGTTGGGCAACTTTACCAACGAGGCGATCACCTTTTTTAGTCACAGCCACAACAGATGGGGTGGTGCGATCACCTTCAGCATTGGTAATAACTTCCGGCTTTCCGGCTACCATGTAGGCGAAAGCAGAGTTAGTTGTACCAAGGTCAATACCAATAATTTTACTCATAAATACTCCTTGTTTATTATTTTTGGCACTTTAGCGGTTATTCTGCTAATTTGTCTTAAGTATAGCCAATTAGCACTCTAATGTCAAGACTGCTAATTATTAAATTAACAGGGGTGGATGAGAAAAATTAAAAAGATTTTTGAGATTTTTGCCTATTTTTTGATGAAAATTTTCTTCACAAATTCGATTAATTCGACTCGGAATTGGAACAGTAGGAGACCGATGCCAGCCACTGAAGAACCGATAATTGCCGTAGAACCGTTAAATTGCTTGGGTGTTTTTTCAGGGTCGCCAGTTTTTGGTACCTCAAGCTTATCGGCGGCACCAGTATTGGCCTTTTGCTTGCGACAGCGATGAGTCTCAGGATTTCGCTCATAACCTTCTTTACAAGGTGCAGGAGTTTTTTCGTCTTTTGAGTCAATTTTCTTGCAACGGTTAGTCGCTGGATTTAATTCCTTGCCTTCACCACAAGTTTTAGGAGTCTTTGGTGCTGGGATTTTTACACAACGGCCGCTCTTTGGGCTGATTGTTTTACCCACTTCGCATGGTTTCTTTGCATTTCCTGTAGGACTAATCTTTTTACAACGATGCGTCTGAGGGTTAAGGTAATAACCTGTCTTGCAGATCTTTGGTTGATTTTCATGAGAATTCTCCTTATTACAGCGATGAGTAGCTTGATTTAAATAATATCCGGGTTTACATTGCTTTGGTGTATTTGGTTTTGGTGTGGCAATTTTATTACAACGATGGGTTTCCTGATTTCTGATATAGCCAGGTTTACAGGGTTTATTAGCAATATCCTCAGTTGGTTTTGGCTGTTTAGGCTTAGTAGGTTTTGGCTGTTTAGGTTGTTTGGGTTTTTTCTGAGGAGCTTTTGGCTCTGTAGGCTTTCCTGGCTCTTGTGGTTTTTTGGGTTTCTTTTTATGATGTTCGTCATAGGTTTTAATACAACGATTGGTTAAAGGATTACGAATTTTCCCCTCTGGACATGGTTTAGGATCCGGCAAAACGCTACGATGTTCAGCATCGGTAGGCGCCTCGGCGAGAATAATTTCAGTCTCAGAATTCCCCGCCAGAGAGCCAAAACTGACAGATCCAAGTAGCTCAGCTCTCTGTGGAACTTTACCGATATTATAATAATTTTGGGGACTTCCATCTCTTTTTAGACTTAAAGGATTCCAAGCGTCATCCTTTTTGGCGCTGAAAAAATCTAAAGATAAGATGGACAAAAATAATAAAAATAGACCGGTGGCAAAACACCACATAATCGGCTTTTCTGGTCGCTTTCTGAATTGTACTTTTTTCATATTTACCTCACTTAATTTGTTTGACTGCAATTTAGCAAGTTTTATTAAAAACAAGAAGCATATGCGGAAAGATTTTTAATTTTACAGATAGAAAAATGCCTAAAATTTTTTTAGCATAAGCAAGTTATAAATTATCATAAGCAAGATATGATTGACCATAAGCATGATATAATATAGCTAAATGGAGGTTCAAACTTTATTATTGACTTTCGGGGTGATAATTTTGAGCGCCCTAGCCCAGTCTTCCATGCAATTAAGCACGGGGGTGTTTCTTTTGTTATACCGAGAAAGTGCCGGAAGATACTTGAAGAAGAAGACCAAAAATCTTCTTTCAAATTACATCGTGGGTTACATATTTTTGACCAGTTTACTCCTAACCTCTATCTGTTACGCCCTAATGGTGTTATTCGGTGGCAATTTGACTATTTTATGTTTAACGATTTTAATTTGTTTAATTTTTAGTCTTGCAATTTGCGTGTGGTTCTTCTACTATAAAACCAACAGATCCACGGAACTTTGGTTGCCAAAGTCAATCATCCGATACATCCGCAAACGCGCGGCAAACTCATCTAGTAATATCGAGGCCTTTTCGCTAGGTGTTTTGTCGGTAGTGGCGGAACTACCATTCATCTTAGCTTTAATGTTGGTTTCAGCCGATAGTTTTTTGAAGCTACCAGCGCTTTGGCAGATTGTAATGATTTTAACCTATACGGCGATTTCAGTGATGCCGCTAGTAGTGTTAAAATTCAGCATCCGCCATGGTAAGACAGCTGCGGAGATTCAAAAGTGGCGTCTAGATAATTTAGATTTCACGAAACTGATTTCAAGTATTCTCTTTATTGCTTTAGGGCTTTTTCTGATCGCTTTTAAATTAGTGGCAGGAGGTTTTTAGTGCGTAAGAAAAATAGCGAAAATCTACCAGTAACAGATAAGTTGATTAAAAAGATCTTAAAGACAGAATGTAAAATTGAAAATATTCCAGAACTAGATGCGCAAACTGTCGAGTTTATCGTAAAAAAGGTAGTGACTTGGGCGGAGAAAAAAACCATTGTAACCCAAAGTGAATTTGATAAGAAATTAGCGAGTGAGGTGAGAAAATTTAACACCGACCTGGGATTCATGATTGAGCAAAGAAACAAACTGGTTTAGAGAAGGATGAATGATGAGTGAAAAATTTGATTACGATTTGATAATTATCGGTAGTGGTGCGGCAGGAATGTCGGCAGCAAGAGCGGCAGCTGCAAGCAAAATTCGCGTAGCAATTATCGAGAACGAATTGGTCGGTAGCAAGTCCGATATTTATCGCGTAGCACAACTTTCAGCTTCCGATATCGCAAACCAATATTATGAAGCGAAAAAGTTTTTGCAGCTAAGTAACAATCAAGACACTCTAACTTATAATTACCCTTCCCTTTTCGAAACTATTCAAAAACGGGTGAAAAAATATATCTTAGCCAAGAAAAAATCTTTCGCAAATTTTAAAATCGATTTAATTCATGGCGATGCGCATTTTATTTCACCTTATGAAATAGCTGTAGCGAATAAACGTTATTCAGCGAAGCGCTTTTTGGTCTGCACTGGCAGAAGTATGGATCTTAGTGCGATTTCAGGAATTGAAACTACGAATTACTACCTGCCGGAAGACATCTTTATGCGGGTAAAGAAACTACCAAAAATCGTCTTAGTAGTAGGTGCCGGAAAGAAAGGAATTGAGACCGCAGAGTATCTCGCCAAAATGGGATGCAAGGTGATTGTGACAGAAAAGGAAGCCACAATTCTAGAAGGCTACGATAAAGAAGCGATTGAAGTGGTTACAAATAAGTTAGTGTCGGGGCTAAAAATTAAGATTCTCACTAACACAAAGGTCGTGGCAATTCAGAAGGATAAAAACGAAACAGTCTCGAATGGACGTCGGGTAGCTACGGTAAAAGTAACAATGAAACGTGGCGCCGATGAGAAAACAGTACGTGTGGAAGCGATTGTTTTTGCGATTAATAATCGTCCGAATACGGAACTTGGCCTGGATAACGCTGGTATTAAATTCAATGAGCAAGGTATTATCGTAAATGATCAACTCGAAACCAGCGTGAGTCATATTTTTGCGGCCGGCGACGTAGTAGCGAATCCTCTGAAACAGTCAGTTGGTCATTCGACAGAAAAAGCGGCTTACGAAGGAACACTAGCGGTAAACAACATCTTAAAACGCAATAAGCTAACCTTAACTTATCGCCATTTCTCAACCGTATTAAATACGACACCAAAAATTGTGACGGTAGGGTTGACAGAAAAAGATTGTTTATCACGTGGCATTAAGTGTAAGATTGTTATCGTACCAGAAATCGAAACCACCCATTCCCTAATCGTGGGTGAAAAACTAGGATTTTTGAAGTTAATTTGCGACAAAGATAAGAAACTTCTAGGTGCGACGATCGTAGCCAAGAATGCCGATCTTGCAGTAATGGAAATCGTGGCTGGCATGTATGGTGACTTAACACTCTTGGAACATGCTTCAATGCCTCACATCAATGAAAGCTTCTCTGATATCGTGAGGATAGCTGCCAAAAATTTGATGTAAAAAACTACAGATACGAGTAGAGTGGTAGCTGGATTTTGCTCTGATAATAAATTTCAGATGAAAAGTCTAAATAAAAAAAGAACCTGATGGTTCTAAAACTTGGTGGCGGGGGTTCGATTTGAACGAACGACCTTTTGGTTATGAGCCAAACGAGCTACCAGGCTGCTCTACCCCGCGACGTATGTAGTTATTATAATCTACAACGATTTTTCTGTCAAATATTAACTAATTAGTTCTAATTCTATCTTAATATTCTGAAGTAAATTCTGGATTTGGGTCTCTTTTATTTGAGTCCAATAAGATTTATCTACGATGTAGCCACAATTATCAAACAATAATTCATCTGAAATTTCTACATTGTCAGATATTTGTTTGTAAATTCTGTGCACAATTTCTGCGTGTAAAATTTTCGATTTAAACTCTTGGATATTTTTCTCTAGTGCGGTTTTCTGTAATGGATTTTCGTAGAACACTTCTTTTTGCAGGCCATAAAAATTTTCGTTAGCTGAAAAATCGGAATAAGTATCATTGCCGAGCAAGAATACGTTCGAATTATCCATGTATAAAATTTGATCTAGAATCAAAGATAAATAACGTAGAAGACAGGTAGCTAGTGGGGCTGCTTCTTTAGCAATATTATGAAAATACAAAATAACTTTCAAACTATCCGAATTCTTTCGTCTTTTGACAGAAAAATAATTAACTTCATCCGAAATTTGCCCCTTTCGAAAATTTGAGGTGTGTATATATGAATAAAGTTTTGTTTTTATACTGTCTAATTTCTCATTGTTTATTTTAAATTTAAGAAAGATTCGCTTGATGGTTCGATCAATAGATTCATCACTCACCAGCGAATCATCCAAAAATTTTCGCATATCAAAAACCAACTTTTCATGCTTAGGTTTAAATCTGAATACAGAGATATTTTCATAAATATCTGCATGATATTCAAAATCTACACCTTCGAACAATCCAAGCTCCGCGGTTTTTTTATAAATCAAATCACTAACGTAGTAAATATACGCATTAGCAGTAATTCTATCTTCTGCTTGTTTGATTATCTTCTGTTCATTCATATCTAAGATGGTTATTCTGGATTGGCGTAATCGTCGTTTTCCAGATAGTCAGGACAGGTATCTTTATCACCGTCTTCCATATACCAACAGTTTTTAGTGGTATAGAAAGTTTTGCGGGTGACATTATTCTTGTCGTCATTTAACTGAACAGCAAATTCTGGGTATGGGAAGTAATTATCGATTAATTCGACGCGAGCCTCGATGCGGCGATATAAGGTATTGGCACGACCAGTGGAATCGACCTTAGCCTGCACGCCAGTAAAGTCAATCGGATTGCGCTTGGCGTCGTAAAGTGAAATGGCAAAATCGGTATCAGGTGCGCCATAAGGCAGTGACAGTACTAAGAAAGTAGCGCCAGTATTACGATCATTGGAATTGTGAAAAGTGTTCGGTACTTCAAAAGTCAGTGAACAGAAGAAATTACCTTCCTGACACTTTACATAAAAAAGTTCATTCTTGTGTTTGTCAAAGGTACGAGAAACTTCACTAGCTCTAATTTCATTAGTGCCGTTCTTGCTTGGTCTTAGATACATTGTTCCTTGGTCGGTGGAATTGTCACCGCTAGCCGTAATCAGATCACTCATCCTAAAATTACGATCAGCTTGATAAAATGAAGCATTGATTAGTGGTGGTACTAAGGAATATTGCCCGGATGGAAGAGAGGCGTTTTCGCTCCAAGATAGCTGATGACCGTTACTTAGGAGCTTAGCGTAATTAGTATCAGAGAACCACTTAATATTAATATATTTCAATTCTTTGATTTTATCACTACGAATTGGCACAATACGGAGACGATTTTCACTGCTGAGTGAGGAACGATAATCACTAAGGTCTTCCTGAAGTGTTACACAGGTATAAGCCTGCATCATATCAGCACCACGACCCTGATCAAGATTCTTATTCTTTACTTCTTGGATGGTTACGCCTTTTTGTTCATCAGTAGTGCGACTGAGGACATTGGCGACAGTGTTGCAGTCTTGATTTTTGATACCATTTTGCATGGCTTCGATAATTTCTTTACAGTTGGTATCGGATCCACCTTCTTGGTAGCGGTTCAAACATTCATGATATTTAAGAAGTGCAACCTTGGCATCTTCTACGCCAGCAAGTGCGGAATCGTAGGCGGATTTGGAAAGGTCAGAATTACTAGTTTGGCCAGCTTCAGAAAGAGTGAGACGCACAAAACCAACCACAATAATACTAAATAAAAGCATGGCAAAAATCGTCACAATAATGGAAGTAGAGCCGCGTTTAGTGATTAATATTTTTTTCATTATTCCTCTCCTTTTCTATTTTGACCTGATGTCCTAGCGGAAAAATTAAATTTATTGATGGCGCAATAATTGAAGCTAGAAGACAAGCCCATTTCTGGTGGCGTCTTGCAAAATTCGCCGGTGCCAGTGATATCCACATTGCCACGCAAAGTAGCTAAAATGAAAGTACCACTATAAAAATGCTGCATGGTGAGAGCATGTTCGGTCGGCGCAAAGATAGTAAAATCATACAGCGCAATATCTTCGTTGTTCTTCTTCATGACCTCTTTATATTCAGCGCCAGTAAGCCTATAAGTTGGGGCGATGTCGGCCACTTGATAAACACGATTATTATTAGCGGCGGCTTCCATATGAGAACGACAAATAGCACGATCAGAATCTTCAATTTTAATTAAACGATAATCGTCAATTTCCGTATCGCCATTACTGAAAGTAGCGCGACTACCGCTCATAATTTCGTAATCCGTGGAATTTAACACATAACCAGTATTCCAGAGATAGGTGAAACGTCCAGAACAGAAGACGCCAGAAAGCGGCACACTCTCGAGAATCTTGCCAGTTTGCTTGGCCTTGATAGTGCCATAATTTTGCTGATAAACATAAAGTCTAGCTTGGTCCTGCAAACATTTATTCATCTCGTTATTATTTGAAGCATATTCGACACGGCAAATATCAGAGAGGGAGCGGGCGGGGGCCGTAGCAATTCCACGCTGAAAATCATCCACAAGTAGGCGTGAAGTAGAATTAATTGCGTTCATAGTATTCCCCTTTTGGTAGATGGTGGAAAGATGTACTGCGACAAAAATTACCGAAAGTAAAAGAATCGAAATAAACATCAAGGAGAGAGTCGCTTCGATAATAGTAAAGCCAGAAAGGGGTCGATTGCTGATTTTTGATTGTATAGTTTTTTGACGCATAAATTAATCTAACCTCTCTTCATGTAGTCCGGATTATATAAACGAATGATGGTACCAATGGTGGTTGGGACGGTTTCTCCTGGACCATACCAACAGGTGCGAATATGAAAATCGTAAAATTCTGGAGGGTAATTTTTATCCATATCTTCACGATATTTGGCATCAAAGTGTGCACTGGACGGAACGTTAGTAAAGTCACGAACGGCGACAATCCAAATACCTTCGGCACGATAAAGGTTATTAAAAACTGGAGTGGTTTTGTAATTAGTACCGTCATTAATTTCATTAAGGTTGGTGGTTTCAGTATCTTCCCCATTCGAAGTGCCAGCCGTAGAAGTCGAAGAGAAAACTAGGCGAGGGGCCAGCGGTGCTTCTTGAAAAATTTCTGGATGATCTTTGGCAGAAAGAATAGTATTTTCTGGATCAGAAGCTTTGAGCTTGCGAGTATTTAAAATAAAGGCCTTATCGGTAAAGATATTGTGATTGTCGCCCACGATATTATTTTTGTCGTAATATTCGGAGCATTTATTGGCTTCAAATTTAGAAATATCAGTCGGACTATTGGACATACCATTATTAAAACTAGTCAGGCGTTCCCAAATCGCACGGTATTCCTGCCATTTTCCAGAATCATCCTGCCCACTAGACTTAACCAGTGCACGTTCGGAGATATAAGAATCATGAATAAATCGCAAGGCTTCAGCTTGGGCATCAATTTCATTGCGCACCGTGGTAATTTGTAAGGAATTTTGGATTTTTGCGTAACTACGATTCATCATAGAAACCGAAATGGCGGAAACCAAAATAAAAACTACAAAACAGAAAGTTACTTCGATGATAGTGTCGCCGCGACGACTAATAAGAGGCTTTAACTTCGACATGGGTTTTCCTCACTATCAATATCAATCAATTCAACAGCTGTAGAATTACTACCATCAGCATGAATTCGAATAGCCCGACGACCAATACTGTTCAAAGAATGGTTTTCTGAGCCAACGCAGATATCGAGATCTTTTTTATTCTGAAGTTTAACGTTTTCAAGATAGAGGCCTTTGGCATCGGTGCGATTTAGGGTTCCAAAAGCTGGATAAAGACCAGCATCCGCCACTACACTGGTGACGGAACCAATACCACCATATTCGCAGCTACCATTACCGACATATTCATTATTTACTTTTTGGATGAGTTGGTTGATATTAAAAGTTTTGCCTTTTTCATCATAAATATAAGTGTGGACAGTACCAGAAATTGGTGAGCGAGTAACGAGAAATGCCCCGACGAACGGATCATGATTTTCGGTATTCTCAATACGCGCCTGCCAAAGCGGCTCATAAACATCGTAGTTTCCAGCGGTAGTCATTCGACAAGTATTAGCCTCACTCTTCATGGTGATGGCATTAGCGCCAATACTCTTTAAAGAAACCAGAGCGTTATCGCCAGAGGCGTTTTCAATATCGAGATTTTGAGTATAAATATGACCGATCACATCATAAATTCGCACATTATGATCTGGTTGGTTTGTCGCAGGATTAATCTCACCAAAGGTAACTAACTTACCATAGACGGCACAGCGAGTGCGACCTGGAAAATTATCTGAGGCAGAGTTAGAAACTAACCCACCGTTTTCATTCCACATAGTATTAAGCGTGCAATAAATACTACTACCCTCATCGGCTTCACGGGGATTTTTTACATTAATTACCGAAGAATAGACCGACTTAAGCGTAGCAGAAAGTTCATTATAAGAATCGATGTAACGGCGATTATTAATATTGCCGGAAAGAAAACCCATGACGGAAACCACGAGCAGACCAGTAATCGCCAACACAAGCGTTACCTCAATAATCGTAAAGCCTGACCTCCACCAAGTTTTCTTTTTCATAACTAAATTATAGCATAAGAGGTTATAATATATAAAAGAAAAATACCAAATTAACCTGGAGCTTTATGGCGGAATTTCCAAATTTTAATCGAATTGAAAATAGGGATTACGAAGAAAACCCGTTTGAAAAATTAACCAATCTTGAAAATCAATTTAATCCAGAATTGGCACGCGAAAAATTTGAGCAGGCGAACCCGGAAAACAAAATTGAGACGACAAGAGAATCTGTTTTTAATAATTCTGAAAATACAGCGGAAAAATTAAAAGAGGATGAAATTTCGGAATTGATCGCTAGTGCAGATCTGACGGTTTATGAACGCCTAAACCCGACTAACGCCAAGGAAGCGAAAGAAGAATTTTTAAATAATCCGGATTTAATTCATCCGAATTATGAATACGGAAATTTAGATAAGCAAGAAATTGAAAATAATTTAGATAACCTAGAGAAAGCAAAAGCAGAACTCGAGAGCGCAGAATTATCGAGCGGAAAACGTAGATTGTTGGAATATTTGGCCGATGACTGTTTTAAGAAAAATGACTTTTTAGTGGCTAATTTAGCCTATAATACAGTCACGCAACCAGAGACCAAAAAGCTGGCAGCGGAGCATCATAAGGAGGCTAATGAGGCACTTTATGGCAAGCCAGACGAGGGGACTTTTTACGCACTACTAAATGAAAAGATTGACCAGATTAAGGCGCAGGATTTGACCGAAGAGCAAAAACAAAATTTTGCCGAACTGCTCGATAAAATTGGACCAATGCCAGAAACCAGAAGCGAAAGATTTAAGCCAAAGCCAGAAACCATTGAACGTTTCGCGGAAATGACAAACGAATTTTTTGGTAGTTTCTTGCAACATATTCCAGAAGACCAAGAAAAATTTAGCTCACAAGAAATGGTAAATATTGTTAATGAAATTATTGAAGAAGAGCTAAATGAGGATGGCAGTAATCCGTACCGTGCAGAAATCAAAGCTGGGGCAACCAATGCTTCGGCAGACCATGAGGAACGCCGGATTTATTTTCCAGAAGATAAAACCTATAGCGCCAAGCGGGCTCGCGGTCTAATCGTACATGAACTGGGGACTCACGTACTGCGCGCGGTTCCCTACGTAGGCCATGAAGTGGAGGCATTCTCGACCGGTTTTCCAAATAACGAAGAGTTTGATGAGGGTGTAGCGAAGGCGGTGGAGCAAGCTATTAACGGCAAATATGAAGATTCGGGAATTGATCATTATATTAATATTGGTTTAGCTAATTTTAAGGGCAAGAATTTTCGTGAAGTTTATGATATTCAATGTAAATTGCGTGAATTAACGGGCGGTAAAATTGAGCCAGTTTTCAATGCGGTACAGCGCTGTTTTCGTGGAACGGGTGAGCTACCAAATAACAAAGATTTAGCATATTACAACGGGGCGAATCGAGTTTGGAAACATATCGAAGACCATATCGACGACATCGAATTATTCGACCAACTTTTCTTATCGGGAAAAATTGATTATCAAAACGAGCAACAAGAACAAATTTCCTACGAAGCCAGAACCAAAGGAATTTAAGCAGAAAAAAATACCCCAAATTCGGGGTATTTTAAGTTAGGAAAAATTACTAAAGATTAGGAATAGCACACAAACAGGTATCGACGCGGCAATTAAAACAATGAACGTTAAATTCAGGATACGCATTGTGGTAGCCCATTTTCTTATGAACTGATTGGATGCGTGAAAAACCATATATAGATAATCCATCGCAAAGACAAGGGTACCAAAGAAAATGATTGCCATTGCGAATCTTGAAGTAAGCCAAACTTCGAACCCAGCAATAGCAAGCAAAGTTACCATGCTGGTAATATTTGCGTAATAATAATTGCCATTTATCTCTGGGTCGTGAGCCGACTCAAAATCTTTTCCTGGCAATCGATCAAGTAATAATACCGAAATGGCGGCCATTAGAATTGAACCCATAGTTAAAACCATGAAGCCAAAACCACCCCGATAAAGGAGATTGATCGCCATAAGGATTGGCGTGCCAATAATTCGGAGCAAATTAGATGCGTCGAAAAGGTCGAGCTGTTCCTTCAGTTTTTCGGCCTGAGTCTTTTCTTCCTCGTACTGTAACTTTCTTAAATTCTTGAATTCATCAATTTCTATCATTTTTTCTCCCCCTATGTAAAAATTAAAAGTGAATTAGAAACAAGTTGCACCTGATATTTTGTGGTATTTTTCCCTCCTTTCAAGGTGCGATTTTATATAAATCAATAAGTAAATTTATATAATAATATCGATATATTATACATTAAAATGCTTATTTTGTCAATGAAGGAATAATTCTTCTTGAGCCATTTTACTGTTTAATAGTTCTACATTAGATGATTTTATAATCTGTAAAATATGTTATAATATTAAATGGAGGTTGCACTTTAACAGGAGGTGATAATAATGAAAAACATTAGTATTCTAATTATACCCGCAGAGGGCGACTCTGTGGAAACTGAATCATGGTATGCTAAAGATGTTTCTTGTCATTACGACACAAGTCAGGTGCAAATTTTCCAGTATAACGGTAATAGGTCTGTTATTGACGGTATACGGGAAAGTGTAGCTGATTTCTTTGACCAACATGAAGGAAAATTTGAAATTCATGCTCAAGGTGGTTTTGGCGCAGCTGTCGCATATGAGATGGCTTTGTATCGGCCAAGTCAAATTGCGAGAATATTTTTTATAGGCGGAGCACCCTGCACTGCTATGCGGTTTATTCAACGAGTGTTCCATAGGTATTTATCTCATTTATGGCATATTAGCAAAATTCCGTTTTTTGCTGATGACCCAAATCCGAACAATAATGAAGTGATAGCTGCAATTAAGAAGTCTTCCACGGCTTGCATGAGAGCAGATCCGCTACTGTACTGTAAACAGCTCAACCTAATTGGTGAATGGAAACCTAAAAAATGCCTGAAAAATATTGAGGCATATTTTATTCCAAATGGTGATTCCCTTCGACCGGACTGGTGGGATAATAGTTATGATAATAAAAAGGCAGCTCAAATATGGGAGAGCTATGGCGTTGAGCCTCTACCAAAACCAGGTGGAGGATTTAGCTTTTACAGCCTAATGCCATCCGAAGAATTATTCAAGGTACTAGATAGTGTTAGAGATTAATTATTACAAATAACCTCCCAAAAGGCTGTGTCAAGCAGTCTTTTTTTATGATTCTCGCCATATAAAGTTATTTGATATAATCTGTAATACCCTACTATTATCCGTAGTTTTACATAAAAAATACCCGGACTAAACGCCCGGGTACATCGGTATAAAGGAAGTTTTTCTCAATTAGCAATCAGAGTGAAAGTTCCTTTACGATTTTTGGCATCATAATATGCCGAAAACCGACTATACCTATAGCGATAAGTATTATCTCCTCGAAGAAGATGATCCTTATCCACATCACAGTAACCTTTTAGAATAAAACTTTCTCCAGAACCGTCTTCGTGTTCGATTCCGGTTATCTTAATATTGGTCACCGGTAAGAGTAAATGCAGTTTAGTAGCATCATCACCGTGGTTTGAACATCCTTGTGAGATACCAAAATTTACAGCAATTTTCGCGTCCTTACTATAGACGTACATACATGCATCAAATAAAGCGCTCTTACTCGGACCACTAAAGATCTCATAATGGTTAGTTACGTTCTTGCTTGTTGAGTTGTTCATACGAACCTCCTTTAAATGTGCTACCCAGATACATTCGTAAAATGGGTTGGACTATCTAATCCACTATTGAATTAGTTCTTGTATTCTATCATGTTTATGTTATTTTGTCAATGCGAGTTACAGCCTAGTATTATTTTGTCAAATATCACTCGTGAGGTTAATAAGAATATTCTTTTATGGTTAATAGCAGGGGTGGTGTTACAATAGGATTATGCAGCGACTTTTTACGATTAATCTAAAAGATTATGATTCGAGCTTGGAAAAGTTTTATCGTCCGTCAGTACGCGGGATTATTTTAGATCAAAACGGCAAGGTGGCAATGATTTATAGTGAGAAATATCATTTTTATAAATTTCCGGGTGGCGGGATTGAGGGCGATGAGACTCATCTTGAAACTTTGGAGCGAGAAATTAAAGAAGAGACCGGCATGATTTTGAAGCCGGAATCAGTGCGAGAATTTGGCGAAGTTTTGCGAACACAAAAAATGCAAAAAGATGGCAAAGATGTGATTTTGGTGCAATATAATTACTATTATTTATGCGAGACTGAGAATGAGATCGGTGCGCAAAGCTTGGATGATGGCGAAAAAGAGTTGGGATTTGTCTTAAAATTTGTGCCAATAGACGAAGCTATACGAGCAAATAATAATTTCCAAGGTGAACCGATTGAAAAGAATACCGTCGAGCGAGAAAATCGTGTTTTGGAATTGGTGAAAAATTTATAACGCAATTTTAGATTTTGGCATAAAAAAATCGGCTAAGAGATGCCGAATGAAGTGGTTCGCAAGTTTGCCGTTCCATAAAATCTCTATACGAGATTAATTGGTGGGGGCGGTTGGGCTCGAACCAACGACCAAGCGGTTATGAGCCGCCTGCTCTAACCCCTGAGCTACGCCCCCAAGGTAGTTTTATTTTATCATAAAATGCTATAATAGGGGAAAGGATTAGGGTGGCACCGGATATTCTTGAGAATTCTAATTATGAAAACAAATAACAAAATTCAACTACATCTGAAACTTAATCAGTTGCGCTACTGGGTGAAACACTCTTTATTTAGTAAAGAGCGAATTATGTTTTTGTTATTACCAGCGATGTTCGTATTTTTGCTTTATTTTTCCGTGCAATCGATTACAAAAAATTGGAACCTACAGCAAACCCTAAATACCAAGTTGCAAGAAAAACAACTAATGGAACTCAAGGTTTCAAATATGAAGCTAGAAAATCAATACTATGCTTCCGAAGAATATCAGGAACTGATGGCGCGAAAATTACAGGACAAAAAAGCTAGCGGTGAGACTATGGTGATGTTACCGATTAATAGCGATATTGCGAAACAAAAACACGCTAACCAAAAGTTTAGTTCCAACAAATCAGAACAAGACAACTCGAATTTCCACCAGTGGATGAGATTTTTATTTAGGATTTAAACTAATAAATAGCACCCATTCTATGTGAATAAACTCTTTTTTAAGAGAAAATATTTTAAGTTTTAAACGAGAAAAAACCGGCTTGGAGGGACCGGTTCTTTCAGGGAAATATTTTGTGATGTTTTTTATTTTACGACCACAAGTAATTTAAGGGGCAGCCTTAAAAATAAAATAAATAAACCTATTCCTACTTGGGTCGTCAAAAAGCAAAAAGAGAGATAAAAATCTAGAAACTGATAAAATAAAAAGCTCGAAGGCTTTATACATAACAAATTCTCTCCCAAAAATTGTATTATTTTGATTATAGCACTACATAAGCAGAATGGCGGGAGAAAATTTAGGAAATTTATGTTCAAAATATTGAAATTTGGCAGAAAAAATCCCCTAATTTGATTTAGGGGATTTTGTAATCGGTCGAAGATTATTTCTTCTTGGAAAGGGTCAAGAAACCGTTGCGTGGGTTTTCATTGACAACACGATCTTCTGGAAGATCAACTGGGGTACCCTTAGGGTTGTTCTCAGTCTTAGTGAAGAAATAAATAGTTTGTGGCTTACCACCGCGAAGGGTTACTTCTGACTTGTGTAGGTAGTAGGTAATTCCCTTGCTGTTTTTATGACTATAGGCCATTTGTCCTCCTTTAAATAAGTATAGTTTTATATTAGATTAGATAAAGATAAGTGTCAAGAGATTTTATGGGGGTGAAATAGGGGTGGGAAAACTTTTATGCTTTTAACAGGGGTGGTAATCTGGAAAGTTGGCAAGATTATTTTAAGGAATTATTTCAAAAAGAGTAAGGCGAGACGGAGGAAGGCAAAAATAATTAGTCGAATCACGATAGTAATGATGATAACGACACAAAGCAGAACCGTAATCCCAGAGAGGCTTGGGGTCCAAATCGGCGAAACAAAATCGTAGCGATAAAGCGCGGTAGGAGGCAAATCAGCAGTGAGGCTGGTAGTTAGCTTGTCGGTGGCTGGATAACTATTAATCACGCCGGTCATACAATTGAGATAGCCGGGACTATTCCAACCCCAGCCGTTACGAATAGCCTGCGGTTTACAGGTTTCCATAGCCTTAGCAAAGATATTACCATTAGGATTAGCGTCGGGATTTTGACTGAGCTTAGACTCGGCTTCGCGTAAGGCAACGGTGGCCTGGCGGTTATATTGATGTTCCAAATAAATTGGACCAGTGCCGAAGGTCAGTGTGGTATGACCGTTCTTTTCGACGAAATTCACGATAGTATGAGAAGAACTAAAATCTCGCAAGTTTTTCAGGGCGGTGCGAATATTTTGGTCAATTTCGGCTTGTGGCAAATCGGTGCCGTCAGCAGCCTTACCCTCGTCAGCTTTTTCGACCTTGGTTTTTAAATCCATCATTTTCAGATGATCAAAACGCAAAAAAGTGGCAGAAAGGAAAAGTAATGGCAATAGACTCAAAAATAATTGCCAGGTCTTGATCTGTTTTAAGAAGGTCAAAAAGCGCTTTCTCTTGTCTTCCTGACGCTCCTGCTTCAAAACACCACCCATACTGGTTTTAATTATATCATAAGAACTTTTGGCGGAGCCATGGGTCAGCATCGCCGGCGGACATTAAGATGACCAGATAATTATCGGCAAGATCTTGGCGGAGCTTGGCAAAAAGTGCATCGTCTAGCTTATCTGCGGTGCCAATTTCAGGATTATCTAACGAACTAAGAAAGTCACTAGGAGTGAGAATTTTTAGTTTAGGATCTTCGCGCGAAAGATAGGTCGGTAACCAATAAAGTTTTTTGATGCCGTGGAAAATATCCCGATATTCGTCAAAGAATTCATGCTGGCGAATATTTTGATGAGGCTGATAAAGAATCACCACGCCTTTTTTCTGAGTGCGTTTGGCTTCCTCGAGAGCAACATTAATGGTGGCGCGAATTTCTTCAGGATGATGCGCGTAATCGGAATAAAGACCGTCAGCTAGGCGCTCAAAGCGACGTCCGACGCCTGGGAATTGGTTAATCTCCTCGATAATTTCAGCATAATTAACCTCGCGACCGAGCGATTCGAGAATTCGCTGTACGGCCTTAATCGCGAGCGTGGCGTCGAGACGGCGCGCTTCACCTGGCAACATTAATTCCTTGGCTGACATTAAAACCACATCTGGATGTTTGTCAGCCAGAAGTTCGGCGTGGTGAAGATTAGCGTGTGGACCAAAAATGAGGTGCTCGCTCTGGGATTCGAATTTCAAAAAGGCATCTTGATATTCAGCTGCGGTGGCAAAAATATCGGAATGGTCATAGGAAACAAAAGTAATGAGCGAAAGCCAAGGATGAAAGGCCAGGAAGTTGCGGTCATATTCATCAGCTTCATAAAGTAAAAATTGATCATCGGCATCATACTTAGCGGAAGGGGCAAAATTAAGCGTCGAGCCGACCATATAGGAGGCTTTCAAACCGAGCTTTTGACTAAGCCAAATTAGCATAGAGGTAGTGGTGGTTTTACCGTGCGTGCCAGCGACTGCCACCATCTTGAGATGATGAGTTTCGACGAGAGTTTCAATTAGCTCATCACGCTTACTAATTTTTAGACCGAGCGCCTTGGCGCGTTGATATTCGGGATGAGATTCGGTGATAGCCGAGGTATGCACATACCAGTCGATAGGATGCTTTTGATGAATCTCCGCCAGATAATCACCAGTTTGTGGACCAATAGCAAAGGTGAGATTTTTGGCCTTTAGTTCCTTGGTGATCGGACCCTCATGAAGGTCGGAACCAAAAACTTGATGTCCGGCATCGTGAGCGAAGAGGGCGAGGGGTCCCATGCCAGTACCGGAAATACCAGAGATAAAAATGTTCATAATTTTTTCCTAAAGAAGTTAGTATCGTAAATTTCGGCGCCGTGGGCTTTGTAAAAATTCTGGGCTACTTCACGGCCATGACCGCAAGTAAATTCGAGATTTTTGCAGCCCTTTTCCCTAGCCCAATCTTCGTAGGCCTGAAAAATGAGATCGCCCACACCTTTACCACGAGCGGTACTATCCACGACAAAATCTTCGAGGTAAGCATTTTTATAAATTCCGGCACCGAAAGTCACAGAAACCGAAGCCATACCGAGAATTTGGCCGTCTTCCACGGCAAAAATTAAATCGTGATAAGGAGACTGAGCAATTTCCGTGAACCAATCTGGACTAATTTCACCCTTATCCTTACCACTGCGGGAAAGCTGAATCAGAAGTTCACGCACACGAGTGGCGATTTCTGGTTGATATGCAGATAGACGTTCAATTTTAACCATAATTCCCTTTCTTTATTCAAATACGGTTTTAGTGAGGCGCTCAGCAATGGCGTCAGCAGTTTTTTGAATCGCCTCAGCATCGTCACCCCAGATAGTAATGCGCACTAAATCTTCAGTGCCAGAGGCGCGAATATTAATCGACCAGCCGGCTAGCAAATTTTCGGTTTCGGTAGTAATGAATTGCTGAGCGGTTTCCGAGAGATTGCGGAAAGCTTGTTTGGTCTGGCTATCGACTGGCTGATTTTTGATGGTTTGTGGAAGTTTTTGGAAATTTTGACAAAGAGTAGACAAGGTCGGCAGGGTGCGTTCAGAGTTTTCGGAGGTTTTACCAGTTTTTTCGTCTTGGATAGTTTGATAGTCTGCAAGTAAAGTATCTTCGTGGTTGAATTTATCGCGTGCTTCAGAGAGAATTTTGGTAATCACGAGCGCAGTGAGGACGCCGTCACCCATTGGTTCACCCGGCAAGATAATATGACCACTCTGTTCACCACCGAGCAAAATGCCATCTTCGCGCATCTTGGCAGAAACATTTTGATCGCCGACGTCGGTCATGGCAATTTTGATACCAGTTTTTTCCGCCCAACGTAGAAGACCTTTATTAGCCATAATCGTAACGCAGACCTCAGGAATACCTAAATAATTAGCTAAAATCACAATCATGTCATCGCCATCAATAATCTGACCGTCGTGGTCAATCATCAGACAGCGGTCGCCGTCACCATCAAAGGCCGCACCGAAATCGAGTTGTTTTTCTTTAACTAATTGAATGAGCGGTTCGAGATGAGTACTGCCACAGCCAGCGTTAATTTTTTCACCAAAACTAGCGTCTTCATGAATAGTGATAACTTCGGCGCCAAGTTCTGCAAAAATTTGCTTAGCCGTAACAGAGGTGGCACCGCAGGCGAGATCTAAACCAATGCGCAGACCGGAAAAATCAGGCTTTTGGCGTACTGAGGTGGTAGCTGGACCAAATTGGGCTAGATAAGTGCGTAGATGGTCGAGATAACGCGAAAGGGCGTCTTCATGAAGATCTTCACGAAACTCTGGACTATGTACATCAAAACCAGATTCATTTTCTAGAGCATTTTCGATCGCATTGACACCAGACTGCGAAAGTTTAATACCGTATGGATATTTTTTCACTAAGTGAGAAAGATTTTCGCCAGAATCATTAGTACCAGTGCCGGAAAAAGCTACGCCGCCTGGCATAGTAGCCTCGAGACCACCGATCGTATCACCGCGCTCAAAAATTTTAATACCATTATCAGTGTAGGGATTATGGGAAGCGGTGATATCAATAGCTAGGTCGTAACCCATTTCATAAAAAGCATAATTGATCGCCGGGGTCGGCAAAACACCCACGTTACCATGATCAATGCCGACAGTTTCCAGAGCTTCCTCAAAATAGCGAATCATCCATTCGGTAGATTCACGCGTATCGCCGCCAATTAAGACCCGAGCTGGGCGTTCGAGGCCACTTTCATCCTCTTTTGCATTACCTAAATAGCGCACAATACCGAGAGTAACCGCTTGAATAAAGCCAGGGGTAAAAGCTTCTGCCTTTTGTCTAATACCGTCAGTACCGAAATATTTGATTTTACCTTTCATAACACTCCATTTTCAACTAGTTTCTATTATACATCTTAGAGGTAAGCGGCGCAAAGATTAGTGCTCAGCAAGCAATAACATATATTCAATAACTTTCAAGACATCTTCTTCGGTGCTACCACGCGAGAGGTCGGAAATTGGCGCATTGAAGCCCTGAAGAATCGGTCCGGCAGCCGTAAAGCCACCGAATTGTTCCATGGATTTATAGAGGATATTACCCGTATTAAGATCGGGAACAATTAAGGTATTAGCGAAGCCAGCAACTGGAGAATCTGGGGCTTTTTTCTGGCCGATGCGTGGATTAACCGCAGCATCGAGTTGCAATTCGCCATCAACTAAGAGTTTGGGATGAGAGGCTTTTAATTTGGCGATGGTTTCTTGGATCAAATCAATAGTCTCGTCGCGACCACCGGAACCCTTAGTGGAAAAACTAAGGAAGGCGACCTTCGGGATAGGGAAAATTTTACTCGCGGTTTCGACGGTCTGGACGGCAATATCATAGAGCTGATCAGAGGTAGGATGTTTACAAGCAGCCGCATCAGCAAGTATATAAGTTTCATTTTCGCGCTCCAGGATAAAACTAGCGGAAAAAGTTGGCTTCAGGAGATTACGCGGATTTTTCACCCCGATAAAATCACGACAAGCTAAAATTACGTCACGTGAGGAGTAATCGATGCCCGCAATCAGAGAATCGGCGAGCTGATTTTTTACAGCAAGACAAGCGTGCTCGAGAGAATCAGCACCGACTAGTTCAAAATCGGGAAATTTTTCGCGAGCTTTTTTGATAGCGGATTTAATAATGGGATTTTCTAATTCGGGGAAGACGATGCGTGTTTTCATGCTCTAATTATAGCGAAGAAATGAAAAAGAGGCTAAAACTTAGCCTCTTTTAGAAGTTACATGATACTTAATTTTGTCATTTTGAAATTTTTAGCCGACATTGCAGCTAGGTTCGCGGCGGTAGGACACATCATAATCATCCTCATTTTTAATGGCGGTGATATGACCGTGATTTGCTCCGTCTGGATACCATTGACCGCCGTAATAGAGGTCAATCCTACCCTGCCTAGAAACTAGCTTAAAGTCGCTATTGGTAGGCACTCCAATCAGATGGAGTATTTTGTTGAGATAAGACTGAATTTTAGTATCTTCAGGAGAAGTTAAACTTTCGATGAAGTCTTTTTTCTTCTGATAGATAGCGTCTTTCTCGCTATATTCCTCCTTTCGTTGGGAAAAGATTTTTTCCCAAGTCACTTTCCGTTGTTTAGTCTCTTCAAGATTCTCCCTAATCCTGCAGAGTTCGGGGTGTAGCTTGGGATTGTAATAAGCATTCTTCTCGCTAATCATCCGATCTTTTTTCTTGATGAGATCAAGATATTCCTTTTTTAGATCATGATTAGCAGGGTCCTGCTGTTGACGTTCGTAATTGCGCTGAATCTGAGAGATGATTTGTCCGGTTTCATTGTAAAGCTTCGCAGCTTCATCTCCACCAAAGTAGCTCATCGTTTTTCTCAAATCTTCAATTTCTACATCGGTTTCCTTACACTTCTTTTCGGCTTCGTCCATCAATCTTTTCGCAGAATTGACTTCCTGAAGCAGAGCATCAAGCTCGATTTTCTCTTCCGCTAGAGATTTCATGACTCCACCTCCCTTTCTTACGAGTCAATAAGTAACAAATAAGCATATAAAACTCCTTGTCAAAGAACTAGCCGTAGCCAATTTGTCACTAGAGTAACACAGGTATTATATCATATTTTTATAAAAATTCAAAATTTTCGGCAAAAAGTGCTGGATAGAGGACGGGAACCAGGTAAATATGCAGAGCATTCGGAAGGCCTGAGAAGAAGCAAACAGAGGCGGCATAAGCTAAAATTAGAGAGGCGAAATAGAGTTTGGCCGGGGTAATGCGAGAGATTTGGCTGGTGAAGTTAGATTTTTTCATAGATTGCTTGGAAGATTGACTAGAGGATGGCTTTACAAGTTTTTGGCGAGAATAACAGAGATAAAATACGCAAGTACCACTACAGAAAATAATCAAGATACCGATAAAACCGGTCTCGACTAGGATAGCGATATATTGGTTTTGGGTAATTTCTTTAGTGGAGCCAAGCTCTGGGAAGGCTTTGTAGAGAGTGACGCCAGAGGACCCAAGGCCAGAACCGAAGAAAAATTGCTTTGGATGACTAAAAGCGAGGCGTAAACCCATTTTCGAGAGCTTGACACGAATGTCGGTTGATTCTGTAATATAACCATTGAAGAGCGGGGCGTTTGAGGTGGAATTAACGCTAGAATGAGCACTAGCATTAGTATTGACATTATTGTTAGATGAGAGACTAGACGATTCATTAGAGGTGGTTGAAGGATTTTTAGCTTCGGGACGAGGAATCTTGATGCGACCGAGAGTCATTTGGCTAATTGAACGACTAACTCCACCCAAAAAAGTATCAGAGGTAGGACCAAGCTCCGACATTAAACCTTGAGCGAGTGTAACAAAAATCAGAGGAAGTAAGATTAGTGAGATGATCTTCGAGGCGGCAAGAAGCTTCTTTTTGGTGTGAAATATTTCATAAAGAAAAATCACTGCGATAGTCAGGAAGAAGGAGTAAGTTGCGCCCCTTGAAAAAATCAAGAAAAGTGTTGAAATAATAAACCCAGCTAGTGTGAGGTAGAGGATTTTGGTTTTGCGGGTTTGGTGGCTTTTCGGATGGATTACCCTAAAGACCAAAAAGATGGCCGGAGCGAGCAAGAGGTTACCCATAAACTGCGGCTCAATAGCAAAACCATTGGGATGAGGAAAACCAAAAGAGAGATTAGTACAACCAAGACAGAGTAAAATTCGATCGCCCGGAATATTAAGGGTATTTAAAATAGCTTGTAGCCAACAAAAACCGGAAGCTAAGGTGGCGCCCAAAAGAAAGGGTTTTTCGAGTGAGAGGGGTGTCTTTTTTAATATAATATTTTTATAAAAAGTCAAGAGGGAAAGATAGAGGCACCAGATGATGCCTGCGGTCATAAGACCGCGAAATTTATTGGAGCTCCAGAAGAGGGTGAGCGAAAAATAGAGTGGAATACTACTCAAAATCAAAGGAATTTGCACAGGGACTTTAGTAAGTGGAGTTTTTTTCGTAATAAGATTACAGAGGTCGGCGAGAAAAATTGGCAACGATAAAATACCCATCAAAAGTAGCCATAACAGAGATAGGGAAAATTCGTAATTGGAGGATTCGGTAGAAAAAAGTGGGATGACTGGATAGTAGGAAAAGAAGAGAACGATGGGAAGCACCCAGAAAAAACCACGGTGAAGAGGGAGGAGTTTTTGATTTATATCTTCAAGTTTGGTTTGGAGGTTTTTTAGCATAAGATTCGCCTATAAAATTATGATTTTAGTTTGGATTCTTGCGTCTTTTTCGACATTTAGAGTTTTTGGAAGTTTTAAGTGTTTCTAGGAGCTTAGGTCTTCTGAGTTTTTAGGACCTTTTCGACAAATTGACGGATTTTGCTGTGAAAATTTTCAGTACTAAACTTGGTAGCCGTGGCGGAAATTTCTTGAGGCGAAAGAAAAGAATTTACAGATTTTTCTTCAAAATTTTTCAAAGTTTGAACAAGGGAATCGACGGATTGCTCTTCAAAGAAGAGGCCGTTTTTGCCATTCTGAATGTAATCCATGGCGCCACCTTGCTTAAGAGCGATGACTGGACAGCCGGCGGCTAAGGCCTCAACCGGAGCAATACCGAAAGGCTCATTAGACGGAAAAACGAAGGCCTTGGCGTATTTAACAAATTCCTTGAGATTAGATTGAGGTAAAACATCGAAAAAGACCACGTGCTTCGAGCCGGCAGCTTGATTAACTAGTGATTCATGGGCCGCACCGTTGCCGATGAGAATTAAATTAAGCTTAAGCTTCTTGCAAGCAGCGAGAATTAAATCAAGCCGCTTCCAGTTGACCTGACGAGAAAAATTTAAATAAAAGCCTTGGGTAAGAAAGCTTTCTGGAAGTTTTTGTAAAATTTTTGGGAGTTCCCTAGCGGATTTCTCAGAAATAATTTGACTTTTACTATGTTTTATGTTGTTTTCTAGCTTTATCTTCGTTTGCTTTTTCTTTGAATTATGTTGTGATAATATTTGACAATTTGACTGAATTGTTTCACGATATGGAGCGACAGGCTGGAAGTTTTCCACAGCCACAGGTGGATAAATAATCGTGCTTTCCCTTTCGTAAAATTGTTTGATTTCCTGCTGGGCAAAATCTGAGATGGTTAAATAATAATCTGGGCGAGCCGCAGCCTCTAAGTCCTTGCGTCGTAAAGTTTTTACCATTAATTTAAAAACTGGACGAACCAAAAAATTCAATTTTCCGAAACCAGGGTCCTCGAGGTATTCGCTGTATTTCCCCCAATAATACTGAGTCGGGACATGGCAATAACAGATATGAGCACCAGGTTTGGTTTTAGCGAACTTCGCATCGCAACCAGAGACCGAAATAACTAAATCATAGGCAGTGAGATCGAGATGTTTAAAATAGCTCTGACGTAAGGGAGCGATAAACTTACGCAAAAAGACCGGCAAAAGATTTAGCCAACCGGTTTTAACCTCGGCGTCGAGGAACCAATTGATTTCCTTTGGGCGATATTGGGAGGTATAGATTGGGGCATCTGGATAGATGCGGTGTAATTCCCTCAAGACTTGCTCGGCGCCACCGACCACGGTGAGCCAATCACAAACTAGGGCAATTTTTGGTTCGCCGATTTTCAACTTAGCGGCTTTTGTATTGGTGGTTTTAGATTCAGTCATTTTTGACTTGGTAATTTTCGATTTAGCCATTTATTTGGCACCTTTTTGAAAAATTACCGCACGAATAGTTTGAAGCATAATCTGTAAATCGAAGAGGACCGACCAGTTTTGGATGTAATAAAGATCTAAGGAGCGTCTTTCATCAAAACTAATATCACGACGACCAGAAACCTGAGCCAGGCCAGTGAGTCCAGACTTAACCGTAAGAAGAAGTGGGCGGTCACCGTAATTACGTAATTCACCTGGAACTAGGGCGCGTGGACCAACAAGAGAGATATCGCCGCGTAAAACATTAAACAATTGAGGTAATTCATCGAGTGAGGTAGCGCGCAAGAATTTACCGATACGTGTAATGCGAGGATCACGGGCTAAGAAATCACCATTTTTACGATATTGATGAGAGAGCTCAGCGGCGGAAGTAATCTTCCCTTCTTTTTCCATTTTGGCAAAGGCTTCTTCTGGAGTCATACCAGAATAAGCGGTTTTCATACTGCGGAATTTGAGAATTTTAAACTTGCGATTATATTGAGTGAGACGATATTCACTATAAATAGTTTTCGATTTCGGATCGGAAATTTTAAGACAAAGCCAGATAATTAGCATCGGAATAAAGGCTAAAATAATACCGATAAGACTAAAGATAATATCCATGAAGCGCTTAATAATGCGAGCGTTGCCCACGAGTGGTGTGACCTTAACCAAAATAGCTGGGGTACTACCGATGAGCTCAAGCTGGCCCATATGTTGAGAGAGTGCGGCTTCAGATGGAATAAAATAATAGAGGAGATGATGATTAATTGATTGACGATAAACATACTCAGTTTGACGTTCATCGGTTTGAAAAATCACGTCAACCGTCTGATCTTTCAAGGCATCTTTCAAGGAAGAATATTGAAAATGGCGGAGTTCTTTCGGAATATATTTACTTCCAGCCACTACGCCGACTAGACGGTAACCATCCTCGGGATAGGCCAAGATTTGATTAATTAGGTAGGTGGTATTTTTTGAATTGCCAATGATAATAGCCCGTTTAGTACCGATTTTTTGCAACATAAAACGTTTGCGGAAGAATTTTAAAATTATTCGCGCAAAGAGGAGTGAAATAAAGCAAGTAAAAACGGCATAAACCGCAATTAAACGGACGGGAAAGAGATTTTCTTGAATAAAAAAATCTAGCGTAATAATACCCATAATACCCACCACTGAGGCAACAAAGAGACGGTAAAGTTCGCTCCACCTAGATTTGGCAAAGATCACATCCTTACGATAAAGCCCCATAATGAAGAGCATAATAATCCAAAGCGGAACCAAGAAGACGAGCGGCAAAATAAATTCCATAGAAGTAAGTTCAAAATAATATGGCCGGGTATCAAGCTTAGTGCGAATTATGTAGGCAAAAGCAAAAGAAGCGATGATTGCAATAATGTCGCCTAAGATGAGAAATAAACGAAAAATAAAATCGGAATTTTTCTTCATTAGTTTTATTTTAACCCAAGAGAAAGCTTTTTTGAAGAGAGAGAAAAACTATGCAGATTGGCTGCATAGTTTATTTTCGAGTGAGGTAGGTCTTAAATTTGTTTATTCGACGGTAACCGACTTAGCGAGATTGCGTGGCTGGTCGACATTATTACCACGATAGACTGCCAGATAGTAGGCGAACATTTGACTCAAGAGATTGAAGAGAAGTGGCGTGAGTAATTGAAGTTTAGTGTCAATTTTTACCACACCCTCGACTGGCAGATCAACTTCCGTGTCAGAAAAGACAATCACATGGCCGCCGCGCGCCAAAACTTCCTGAATACCGGAAACGGATTTTTCGAACAAGAAACCAGATTGTAGCATCACGACTTCGAAGAAACGATCGTCAATTAATGCAATTGGACCGTGCTTTAATTCCCCAGTCGGGTAACCATTAGCATCAATGTAGGAAATCTCCTTGAGCTTCAAAGCACCTTCGAGGGCGATCGGATAATTCACATCGCGACCAAGATAGATAGCGTGTTCGTAATTCGTGTAATTCTTGGCGAGCTTGGAAATTTCATCCTGTTTTTCATGCAAGATACGCTTAATTTCCTCTGGGAGAAGACTAATTTCGTCTACCAAGGCGGCAACTTGACGAGCGTTCAGACCCTTAGCTTCAGCAATGGTGAGACCGAACATAAGAATCGCAATCACCTGAGAAGTGTAAGCCTTGGTACTGGCGACGGAAATTTCCGGGCCAGCATGAACATAAGTACCACCGTCAACTTCACGCGCAATGGTCGAGCCAATAGCATTAACGATACCGATGGTTTTGGTACCTTGAGATTTAATTTCACGAAGACAGGCCAAAGTATCCGCAGTTTCACCAGACTGAGAAATGATGAGCGCCACCGAGTGATCTGGAATATAAGCATGGCGGTAACGATATTCGGAAGCAATCACCGGCTCAATAGTAACCCCAGGTAGAACCTGTTCGATGAGGTAAGCGGCAGTATTAGCGGCATAGTAAGCAGTACCGCAACCGACCAGAATGATATGCTTAATTTCTTTTAATTCTTTGACGGAAAGATTTGGGCCACCGAGATGAACGGTATGTTCTTTCGCATTAATACGACCGCGCAAAGTTTCTTTCAAGCTATCTGGTTGTTCCATAATTTCTTTAAGCAAGAAATGATCGTAGCCACCTTTTTGAATAGCCGAAAGGTCGGTGAGAATTTTTTCAACTTTCACAGAAACTGGCTGAAGGTCGAGAGTTTTAACTTCGACATGATCTTTAGAAATGAGGGCAACTTCCCCGTCATTAAGATAAATTGCATTTTTAGTATTACCGATAAGAGCCGAAGCGTCCGAGGCGATAAGGGTTTCATGTTCGCCCACACCGATAACTAATGGCGAACCAGAGCGAGCTACCACGAGATGCTCAGTATCATCAACCGACATCACGGCAATGCCATAAGTACCAGAGACGAGTTTGAGTGCCTGAGTGACAGAATCGAGTAAATCATGCGATTCCTGATAAAAACTATCGATGAGAGCGGCCAGCACCTCAGTATCAGTCTCGGACTTAAATTGATATTTCTCAGAGAGCTCTTTTTTCAGGGCTTTATAATTTTCGATAATACCATTATGAACCAAGAAAATACTACCGACGTGATGTGGATGAGCATTAGTCTCGGATGGATTACCATGGGTAGCCCAACGAGTATGGCCGATACCAATATGATCAGACGTATAGTGATCTTTAATTTTAGCTTCTAGATTGACGATCTTACCAACCGCACGTAACAACGTAGGTTTTTGGTTTTGATCAAGAGTTGCCACACCGGCTGAATCATAACCACGATACTCTAGGCGCTTAAGGCCTGAAAGTAAGAATTCTTGAGCGTTATTTTTTCCAACATATCCGACAATTCCACACATATAACCTCCTTTTTTTCGATTATAACAGAAAAAACACCGCATGAGCGATGTTTTATGAGAGATAGGCGAGTGATTCAATGATTTTAATGACACTAGGGTCCACTGGTTTCATAGGACCAACTCGCACCGGTAGATTTTCGGAAAGATTATTGAATGATGATTTTGCTAATTTTGGCTTAGAATTTTTCTGAGAAAAGAGCTTGCGAATAGTTTGACAGACCGGTCGATATTGAATACCGTCGGTCAAACGATAACTCTTTTCCATAGGAATACGCCGAGCTAAAAGCATTGACTTAATGTCTGGCTCCAGGCTAGTAGTCTGAATCGAAAAATATCTTAGCTGCCGAGCTAACTCCTGCCGAGCCTGATCGAGATCTTCCATTTGCTGGCGATTTTGCTGAGGCAGCTCCGTATGGGATAATTCCTTCTCTTCATTTCGGATTAAGTATTGCTCATAAAAAGCATATAGTTCAGAAAGTAAGCGTGCACTCTGGGTAAGATTCTCGTAAATGGCCGAGAAATTAGTCTCCTGACTGAGCGGGCGCGTAAATTCATGACAACGAGCATGATAAAAAGCTATGCGCGCAAAAGTCTGATGACGTTCTTCGGCAGAAAAAAGTTTTTCCTCATAACACCGACGCGGATCCAGCGCAATTCCCTGCGACTGCAGCAAAGCATTATCGATAGTTTGAAGTAATTTATAATGTAAACGGTGAACTTTTTCCGCTTGCGCCAAATAAGATTCTTCTAAATAAACGACAACTTCACGATCTAAAATAACCATTAGTCCCCCTTTCATATTTTTCAAAAACTAGTAATGTACTAACAAGTCTTTTTAATTATAAGACAGGGGTAGACATTTGCCAAACAAAAGCGTTATGAAATAATTTTAAAATTGTTTTTTCATCGTGTTTATGGTAAAATCTTGGTAGTTAATTAAATAGTAAAATATTAAAAGAGAGGTGGGTATGGATCTGGCATCAGGGACAGATAATGGCAATAACGCCGACCTAAATCAAATACAAAATCAATTCGGCATCCCTCCGATGCCACCAACCGATAGCGCAATGCCAGCTTTTGATCCTGGCGCAACTTTTGGTGTACCGACAGAAACTATTACCGGTAATAGTGCTAATTCTGCCCCAACTTTCGAAAATAATGGAGCTTCACAAGTCATGCAAGATTTAACTAATCAAGGTCCAGCCCCAATTTTGGAGCCAACCGAAAACACAGGTGCGGAAAATGCTTTTGCCGCCCCGGCTATGGATTTAAGTAATCTAGGTGCCGAACCCCCAGCAGATAAACCAACAGAAGTAGCTACTGAAGTGAATACCGAAGCTGCAGCGCCAGCAATTAATCTCGAGGCTGCCGCTCCAGTAACGCCTGAAGCTGCAATCGAAGACAGTAAATTGGAAGACGTAAAGAAACAAATGCTGCAAGATCTTTATCCTTTGATGGATAAAATCAAAATTAATCCTGACCAAAAATTCAAAGTTTATAAGCAAATGATCGAGTCGACTGGTGACAAAGAAATGATTACTGCCGCCTACGACACTGCTAAAAGCTTAACTGATGAAACCGAGCGCGCCGAAGCATTACTTTATCTCATCGAAAAAGCTGATAACTAATTAAAAAGAATTTCACAAAAAACTATCGGATGACCGATAGTTTTTTCTAGGAGAAGGTTATTTGCTATTTTAAAAACCATAAGCTTGGCCGCTCGCCCCTTGGGACGCGGACTTGCGGCCTAGAGCGTGTTTTTAAAAAGTAAATAACTTCTCCACTTTTAGTACATACCTCCACCCATGGCTTCTGGTTCGGATTTTTCTGGAATATCGACAATGAGAGCACCCATAGTGATCGCAGTAGCCGAAATACTAATGGCGTTCTGAACAGCTTCACGAGTGACACGAGCTGGGTCGATCACACCGGCTTTCTTCAAATCTTGCAAGCCTTTTTCTGGTTGCATAACATTGATACCAAAACCTGGTTTAGCTTTTTCAACTTCAGAAAGCAGTGCTTGAGAATTCAAACCAGCATTTTCGGTGATGTGAATAAATGGCGCCTTAAGGGCATTCTTGACAATCTTAGCACCGAGATCAGAATCGTCTAAGGTGTTAGCGAGATTGACTAAAGTGACACCACCACCAGCCACAATTCCTTCATCCAGAGCAGCTTTCGTGGCGGCCACAGCATCATCGACGCGATATTTTTTCTCATCGATTTCGGTTTCAGTAGCTCCACCAACTTTAATCACCGCAACCTTACCGAGAAGAGCGGCGGCACGCTTATTGAATTGCTCACGATCGTAATCAGAGGTAGCGAGGTTGGCTTGAGATTTAATCAGTTCAATACGAGCCTTAACTTCCTTACTATTACCATTGCCACTAATAATAGTTGATTCATCCTTGGTGGCAATAATTTTCTTGGCAGAACCTAAGAGGTCAAGATCAGCGTCTTCGAGCTTCATGCCACGTTCCTCGGAGATAACAGTGGCACCAGTGAGCACAGCGATGTCTTCTAGGATTTCCTTGCGGCGATCACCGAAGGCTGGAGCTTTCAGAACGAGAGTATTAAAGACACCCTTAAGTTTATTTAGGACGAGGAGTGAGAGAGCTTCCCCGCTAACTTCTTCGGCAATAATCACGAGATCCTTGCGACCAGATTGCATGACTTTTTCAAGAATTGGCAGGATTTCGTTATTAGTAGAGATTTTCTTATCGGTAAGGAGGATGAGAGGTTTATCAAAAATTGCTTCTTGACGATTTACATCAGTAACAAAGAATGGAGAGCTGTAACCCTTGTCATAGCTGAAACCTTCAACGATTTCCTGTTCCATTTCGAGACCTTGACCTGGCTCGACGGTCACCACGCCGTCTTTACCGATTTTAGAAATCACACCAGCAATCAATTCGCCAATGGCGGCATCACCAGCGGAAATAGTAGCGACTTCGGTGATTTTCTTGCTATCACCGGTAATCTTTTCAGCAGCTTGATTAATCTTCTCGACGATTTCTGCGCCAGCTTTTTCGATACCTGCACGCAGTTCCATCGGATTTACACCGGCAGTAATTAGCTTATTGGCTTCACTCAAAATATTATAAGTTAAAACCGTAACGGTGGTAGTACCATCACCGGCAACTTTATTTAGTTTCTGAGCCGCGGACTTGATTAGCTTAGCGCCGACCTGCTCGCCAAGATTAGCTTCGGTACTGCCAAGATCGACAGCTTCAGCAACAGTCACGCCATCATGAGTGATGGTTGGGTTACCGTATGATTTCTCGATCACCACATTTTGACCTTTAGGGCCAAAAGTCACTTTCACGGCGTCATATAGTTGTTTGGCACCGCTCAAGATTTTTTCGCGAGATTCTTGTGCATAAAAAATTTTCTTCGCCATATTTCTCCTTATTTAATAATTGCTAAAATATCCTCTTCACGAACGATGAGATATTCTTGAGATTCAAATTTTACATCGGTAGTAGAGTATTCTTTGAAAATAATTTTGTCGCCAGCTTTGACGGATTTTACCTCTGGACCAACGGATTCAACGACGGCATAGGCTGGCTTTTCGTTTTGATGGCCAGCGAGAAGAATTCCAGATGCAGTTTTTTCAGCAGGCTCTGCTTTTTTTGCAACGACACGGTCACTTAATGGATGTAGTATCATGTTCCTCCTGTTTGATGGTTATATATCTATTGTAGTCGAAAAATTAGCACTGTCAAGCTTTGAGTGCTAATTATCGCAAAAATCTAGTGTGGTATAATTTAACAAAGAGGTATTATGAAAATTAAAACATTTTTGATGGATAATTTACCGGATTATAATCGCCTAGTGATTCCCTATCATCTGGGAAAAGCAGTACTAGCGGCAGAAAAATATCATTTTCCTGGTAAGAAAATGCGTGTGATCGCAGTGACAGGAACCAATGGCAAGACTTCGACCTGTTTTTTGATTTGGAAGATGTTAAATCATGCGGGTTATAAAACCGGTTTAATGACCACGGTGGCTTGGGGGGTGGATAAACTGGAAGAGCAGATTGAGCACATGACCACCGTGGATGCGGAAACACTAAATTATCGCATGAATGAGATTGAAAAACAGGGGGCAGAATTCTTAGTACTGGAAGTCACATCGCACGCTTTAGCACAACATCGAATTTTCGGAGTACCAATTGAAATTGCGGTGGAGACCAATGTGACCCACGAACACCTTGATTATCATAAAACTTTCGAGAATTATCGTGCCACCAAGGCTAAATTATTCAAAATGGCGAAGGCAGGCGTGATTAATGAAGATGATGGGTCCTGGCTATATTTTGCCACCAAAGTTTCAAATTATATCACATATGGTATAAAACACGGGATGTTGCAGGCGGAAGAAGTGGAAGAATCAGCCAGTGGCGTGAAATATATCGTGAACCCAAACACGCGTGGGATTAACCATCAATGGAAAAACACTACGAAATTACCACGTTTCAAAATCGAGACTCAAATTCCGGGGACTTTTACGGTTTATAATTCCCTGGCAGCTACGGCAGTGGGATTAATTCTCGGACTTTCGGAAGAGCAAATTCATGATGGTATTTATAGTTTGGAATCAGTAGAAGGGCGCATGAATCGTATCGATGAAGGGCAGGATTTTACCGCGATTGTGGATTATGCGCACACACCGGATGCATTCTTAAAAGTATTTGAGGCAATTAAATCCGCACGCACAGATAAAACTAAGGTAATTTCCCTGTTTGGTGGGGCAGGTCGCCGCGATGAATCCACACGAGAAGAGCGGGGAGAGATCGGCGCAAAAAATAGCGACTACGTCATAGTTACCGAGGATGATTCACGCGATGAAGATCCACAGATGATTATGGAAGAATTTGCGAAAGGTGCGGAAAAACAGGGGTTTGTGCGCGAGAAAAATCTTTTCTTGATTCAAGATAGAAAGGAAGCCATCCGTAAGGCTCTGAGTTTGGCGAAAAAGAACGATATTGTATTAGTGCTGGGCAAGGGTCACGAAAAAACTATCTTGAGAGGTGATAAGGCGGTACCTTTCGAAGACATTAAAGTAACTAGTCAGTTACGAAAAGAAATGCAAACGTAGCAAGAAACAAGTAGTAAAAAAGTAAAAAAAATAGACACCGTGAAGGTGTCTATTTGATTATTCAGCTTCTTCCTGATTAACTTCAAAGTCAGCAATACCGTTGATGATGTGCTCTTTCGAAAGATTGAGCGCTTGACCAATAGTAGCGGCGCAGGCCATGTAGGAGATATTTGGCTCACCAGTAAGGAAGGAGGCAACATTAAAGCGATAACCGTGATAGTTTAATTCAGCTTCAGAGCCTTTCTTATAAAGCTTACTATTTTCAATACGCAAATCTGAATTATAGTCCGTACCGTAGGTTAAGGTATTAGTTACGCCCTTGAAGACCGCAAAGTCAAGATAATGGCGGTCGTCACGATTAAGCACGACTGAATCTGGATTCATGGAGAATAAAGTATTTTCGGCTTCGAGATATTCTTCAGATGTAAGGTCAGAAAGACTAGCTGGGACAAAATCCGTCAAAGCAGCGACCTGAATTGGCATCTTATAAAAGACATCCTTGCGCAAAGAATGAGCTGGCGCCGTCAAAACCAGATAATCAACGTCGGCTTTCCAGGCGTCCTTAATAAACTTATAGAGATTACCAACCTTAATTTCCTCATCAGAAGCTAAGATTGCTGGGCGGAAACCAGCCTGCTTCAACATGTAGTAAACATAGTAAGCGGTCACAGTTTTACCAGTGGTACCAGTAACACAAATGATTTTAAGGTCCTTCAAAATTTTTTCATAATAGTGTGCGAGAAGTCTAACCTTGAGACTCTTCGGACGGGATTTGAGATTTGCTGCATTGTCCATATCTTAAATATACCACAGTTCGGGGCAAAAAATAAAACCAGAGATGAATTCTGGTTTTATTTATTCAGTTTGATTTTAGCGCCAAAGTGAATCTAGGGTATTCAAGCTATCTACGATACTATTAGCACTACTTTTAATCAAAGAAGCGCTAATCAAAGTAATAGCAAGTGCGATGACAGCAGCAATGATAATATTAACGATTACCTTTTTATCATCCTTAAGTTCAAGTTCTGCACTCATAGCTTCGTAAACTACGAGACCAGAGAAAATCATACCAGCATAGCCAATAGCACCAGCAATCGGAGCGGAGACATTCAAGATAAGTGGTGAAATTAGACTGGCGGTAAGAATCCAAGCAAAGGAAGCCACGGAAACAATAGTAACCAAACGGAAGTAATTCAATTGATTTTTCTTCATGATGAGACCAGCGAGGTAGTAAATACCAGCAATGGCAGCAATAGTGGCTAGAACAATCAAGAAATTACCGATGGTGTTTTGGAACCAATCGAATTTATTTAAGAGACTAAAATCAAGACCGGCTTTCTTAGTACCAAAAAGTGAAGCTGGACGAGAAACGGTTCTAAAAATAGCAAAAATTAAATTAAAGACGGTGTAGGTACCAGCAGCAATAACTGGAAGGAGCCAGCTATTATTAAAATCAGAATAACCTGCAATTCCCTTTTTTACACCAGTGACTGGGTTTTTAAAAACCGAGAGAATAAAAGAAACGGCTGGGATCTTTTTAAATTTCTCGAGGTTTTCGTTAATTTTTTCTTTAGCAGCACTCGCAGTGTTTTTGACTGAAGTGGTTTCTTTGGTGCTTACAGGAGCTTTTTCCGAAGCGGTTTTTTCCATAGAAATCCTTTCTGAATAATTAAATATGTTTTAAGTATAACACAATCAAAATAGAGGTGAAACAAAAATCGGCTAGTGGTTAGCCGATTAATTTTAGAGATTTAGGAATTTAAATTAAATGATTAGCAGATCAGTTTTAGGAATTTAGGAATTTAAGTTGAAGAGCTTGAGGTAGGCTTCGGTAACTTTGGCAGGTTCACCTTCTTCGATAATTTTGCCTTTTTCAATCAAGATTGCACGATCACAATAAGCCATCACATTTTCCATAGAGTGGGTTACTAGAATCACGGTTTGCTTGCCATGAAGTGAGGCAAAATAATCATTACATTTTTTCTGGAAGGCAGCATCACCTACAGCGAGAACTTCATCGAGAATGAGAATATCGCCACGCGCACGAATGGCGATGGAAAAGGCGAGACGTACTTGCATACCAGAAGAATAATTTTTTAGTTTCTGGTCCATAAATTCTGGAAGTTCGGCAAAATTCACAATATCATCATACATGGCATCCATTTCTTGATTAGAAAAACCGAGCATGGCACCATTAAGATAGACATTTTCACGACCAGTGAGTTCAGGATTAAAACCGACCCCAAGCTCAATAAATGGTACAAGTGAACCATCAATCTCAATCTTACCCTTGGTAGGGGTGTAAATCTGGGAAAGTAACTTCAAGAGAGTAGATTTACCAGAACCATTACGGCCAACGATACCAAGAAATTCACCATCATAAACCTTGAAACTAACATCGTTTAGAACTTGTTGTTCAGTGTAGCCCTTAATGCCACGCAGACGATTAAAAATAACTTGCTTCAAACCAAAAGAGCGCTCGGTAGGAAGTTTAAAAGTTTTGGAAAGATGCGAAACAGTAATAACTACTTTACGTTCTTGTGTTTTTTCGGCGGCTTTTTCAGTAGACTTTTGAATAGATTTTTGAGTTTTCGACATTAGGCTTCCTCCGCAAAATATTTAGAGTGTTTTCGGAAATAGATACTACCGATAGTTAGAATAAATAAAGTGATTAAGACTGGCAAAAAACGCAAGAAAATATTATCAATATAATTCCAAACGGTAATGGATTGATCAGTGATGAGGAGGAACCTGGCATCCTGAATGACCTGAGCGATAGGATTGAGCAGTAAAACCTTGGCCGCTACAACACTACTGGCGGAAACCATGGTGATCGGATAAATAATTGGTACTGCATAGAAAAGAGCCTGCATCAAAACTTCCCAGATGGAAGAAATGTCGCGGTATTTAACATTGATGGAACCGAGGAAGAAAGCAATACCGAGACTAAGTAGATAAAGTTCCAGAATTACGAGTGGCGCAAGAAGCCAAGTGAAGGATGGCGTGACACCATTCAGCAAAGCAAAGACAATAATAACGCAGAGGTTAATCAAAAAGTTAATCAAGGCAGTAATGGTGGATGAAACAACAATAATCCATTTCGGAAAGCTAATCTTACGAAGTAGGTCACTCCGGCCGACGATGGCCTGAATACCTTGACTAGTACATTCCGAAAAGAAACTCCAGAAAACCGTACCGGTCATCAGATAGACGGAATAATGTGGAATATCTCCACCCATTTTCAAAATTTTAGCAAAAACAGTATACAAAATGGCAAATAAAAGCATTGGACGAAGGACGGCCCAAAGATAACCGAGGACGGAACCTTGATAGCGGATTTTAAAGTCGGTCTTGACTAATTCCTTCAAAAGAATGCTATTTTTACGGCTCCAAATTTTTGGAATATTCATAAATAAATTATATCATATGCGAGTTTTAACAAGGGTGCATGTTATAATCAAAATAAATGAAACCATTAATTTCTGTAATTATTCCAATCTATAACACGGGGGATTCGGCAGTAAAGTTGCTGAATAAACTTACTAAACAAAGTTACGAAAATCTAGAAATCATTTGCGTAGATGACGGGTCAAAGGACGGTAGTTTTGATTTGGTTGCGGAATTCATTAGGCAGAGTAGACTAAAAAATAAAAACCTGAACATGACGATTCTGCGTCAAAAAAATCAGGGGGCAGCGGGGGCAAGAAATTTGGGACTTAAAAAAGCTTCAGGTGAATACGTCACTTTTATCGATTCAGATGATGAAGTGAAGAAAACTCACATCGAAGATTTGCTAAAAAGTTTAGAGAAAGATCCGAGAAATGCGCTTTCGGTTTGTGGCTACGTTTATCGTCGTTTAAGAATGCAGACCGAAAAAAATTTCTTTACTAACGAAATTTGGACGGGGCTAGAGGAAGTGAATTTTCGCGCTTATATTTTAAGTTTACTAGCGAGTGACGGCAGGATGTACGCGGCGATTAATAAAATGTTTCGACTTTCGGTGATTAAAAAGGCGAAGGTGGAATTCCCAGTAGGTTGGGATTTTGCAGAAGACACGATGTTTGTTTTACGATATTTGAAGGCGGCGGAGGAAGCTGGTTTTAATCGAATCGGCATGGTTCTGAAAGCCAATTATATTTATAACTACGGTACTGAAACAAGCACGGTGGCAAGTTCATCGATGAAATTTAATAACTGGCAGAAATCTTTCCAGAATATTACAAAATGGGCGGAAGATAAAAAAGATTCGGCAGAAATTAAAAAGCTAAAACAGAAATGGCTAAGAAAATTATATCTGCGTTTTAAAATTTCCTACGCCTTAGCGGTGGCGAGAAGTGCAATGCCGCTGACGAAAAAATGGAAATATTTAAATCCATTAGTGCTCCCCCTGGCGAGTTTGGCGGCGAAAATTCGTAAGTAATTTACTTGGTTTTAAATTTAATTTTGGGAAGAATGCGCGGGGTTTGCTTGGCATATTCTAGATATTCCCGACCAAATTTTTTAGTTAACCATTTTTCTTCGGTTTTTTGCATAAGAACCGTAAGATATAAATAAAAGAAAAGAATAAATCCGAGCATAAATAAATTATGAGTGGTAATTAAAATTCCACTAAAAATAAAGAAAAAAGCAGTGTAAATCGGATGTCGCGTGATTGAATAAACTCCAGTAGTGACGAGTTTGCCGGATTGAATTTCGTGGGCGATATTTTGAATTAATACAGTATAAATCCAGAAAAAGACGCCCGCAAAAATTAAGATAATTCCAAAAATTTGAAAAACTAGATCGAAAGAGGTAATTTCGCCAGCCTGAAAAAATCCCTGCCGTTTTAAGTGAAAAGCCAGTACGGTAATTAAACTACAAGTAATTACATAAATTGGCCCCACACCGAAAACCGGCAAGGATGATTTTTTCATAAGACTCCTTTATTTGGCGGAATCGAGGAAGTTAATTGTATCGCGCATCGCATCCTCAATTGTGTGTGTAGTTTCCCAGTTTAATTCCCTCTTAGCTTTAGAAGGATCAGCGAAGATTTCAGCAAGATCGCCTGGGCGGCGGTCAGCAAAACGATGTGGTAAAGCGGCATGATTAGCTTCTTCGAAAGCGTGCATGATTTCAAGCACGGAAGTACCGCGACCAGAACCAAGATTATAGATGGAAGTACCAGTCTTTTCGAAAGCTTGCATGGATTTCAAATGACCGAGAGCGAGATCGACGACATGGATGTAATCACGAATGCAGGTACCATCACGAGTGTCATAATCATTACCATAGATAGCGAGTTCTTTAATTTCGCCACTTCTGACTTTCATAACGATTGGCATGAGATTGTTTGGAATACCGTTTGGATCTTCACCGAGGAGGCCGGATTCGTGAGCGCCAACTGGATTAAAGTAGCGCAAAATTACTACGGACATTTCTGGACGAGCCACGGCTTCGGCTTCCAAGATTTTTTCGATGACGTGTTTAGTTTCACCGTATGGGTTAGTAATGGCGACACCAGTAGTGAGATTTTCGCTAAGTTTGCCGGAATTCTTCGCGCCATAAACGGTAGCGGAAGAACTGAAGATAATCTTATTGACCTTAAATTCGGCCATACATTTCAAGAGATTGACAGTTCCCTGAACGTTAGTTTCGTAATATTCGAGAGGTTTCTCGATAGATTCAGCTACTGCCTTTAATCCTGCGAAGTGGATAACTGCTTCAAAATCGTGAGACTGAAAAAGTTCACGCATACCTTTGAGATCTAAAATATCAATCTTGTGAAATTCCGGTTTGGTGCCAGTGAGGGTGGCAATTTTATCTAAAACTTCGATTTTACTATTAAATAAATTATCGATAATTGTAACTTCGTGACCAGCCTTGATTAATTCTACGACAGTATGCGAACCAATGTAGCCAGTACCTCCAGTAACGAGAATTTTCATGTGGGTTGACTCCTTTTTATTAAAGCGCTTCACTAATAGCTTTTGCGCGTTTTTCCCAAGTTTGTTCTTTAGCTTGTTCTAGTAGTTTATCGCGTATTTTTTTACTTTTTACATCTTTAATCGCTTGTTTTAGGCATTCGGCAAATTCATTATTATTTTTAGCCATATAGACATACTCGTAGCCTTTACATTCATTCAAATCCCTCGTACAAACTGTTGGTAAACCTGCGGCCATATATTCAAATAATTTTACCGGAGATGTAGCTGTAGCAATTTCACCGTGTTTAAATGGAATAATTGCACAATCGAAAAATTTAGTGTATTTTGGTAAATCTTCGTAATTTTTTGATCCAAGATTATGAATATTTTTATAGTTAGCCAGCTCACTAGCTGCACCATTATAATCTATACCAAGTAAAACAAATTCCCATTCTGGGTGTTCTTTTGCTGTTTCATTAATTAAATCAAAATCAATCCATGGAGCCAAAGCACCGTAAAAGCCGATAATTGGTTTTTTAGAATTATAAATTTTTCTAAGGTCTAATGGACAATTTTGAGTATTATTGTGACTATAATCAAAATGTTCAACATTTACAGCATTACTTGCCATGATAATTTTATGTTTTTTGCCAGCAAGATGTTCATCGAGCTGATTATAAAGTTTTTTAGCAGTAGCTAAGCACAGTGCTGGAGATAATTTATTAAGATTATCCCAAACCTTTAATTGAATGCTTAGGTCACCAGAAATATCTTCGTGAAATTCATCCAGAAAATCATAAATAATTTCAAAACCATATTCTCTAACCTCGTTTAATTCTTTATACGAGGTTGGCATATTGTTTGGAGTTAAGAAATATAACTTCTGATTAGACTCGGCAAAAGCTTGTAAGAGATCCTTATTATTTATAGTTACCAAATTGTCTTTAATTATACGAAATTGATTCAATGGATTATCTTCAAGATATATAACAAAAAAACCTAGTTTAGTAAGCTGATCAGCGAGATGATGTGGGCGTTGTTTTAACTTTGTATCCCATGGAATACTATTTAAAACAATAACCTTTTCGTATTGCTTTGATATATCAAGAATCTGACGACTCTTGTTTTTTATTTTACGTTCTATCTGCCTAGCGCGTATTTTTTCAGATACACCAGTAACAGAGTCAATAATATCCCTGCGCTTGGTGTTAATAGGAAAAATCCCATTAAAGCCTGTGGCAATTTTTTCAGCAAATTTAAATCTCTTAGAATTTGTCAGTTTACGAAGATATTTAATTTCTTTTTTTAACCAATCATTTTCGCGAAGAATAGATTCAATTTCTGATTTGCTATACTCTTTTTTCTTCTCAGAAGTCTTATTTGACATTATTAAATTCCTTTTCTAACTCATCAACAATATATTTACTTGCAAAACCGTCACCATATGGATTTTTAGCCTGCGCCATTTTTTCATATGATTCCTTATTAGTCAATAATTCCGAGCATTGATTATAAATATTTTCCGTCTCGACACCAACAAGCTTAAGAGTTCCAGCCTTAATGCCTTCTGGGCGTTCTGTAGTATCACGTAGAACCAATACCGGCTTTCCTAAAGATGGAGCCTCTTCTTGAACTCCACCACTATCCGACATAATAAGATATGCCTTTTCCATATAATTATGGAATTCCAAGACATCAAGTGGTTCAATTAATCTAATTTTATCATTATTAGCAAATTTATTTTTAGCAATCTCACGAACCTTTGGATTTAAATGGACTGGATAAATTACCTTAACATCTGGGAATTTTTCAGTAATTTGATTAATTGCAGTAAATATTTGCTCCATTGGCTTACCAATATTTTCGCGTCTATGAGCTGTAAGTAAAATCAAGCGTGACCCCTTTGCCCATTCTAAATTTTCATCAGTATAATCTTTTAAAACCGTACTCTTTAATGCGTCAATAGCAGTATTACCAGTAACGGTAATCTTCTGGTTAATATTAATTTTAGAATCCAATAAATTTTGTTTGCTCTCTTCGGTTGGAGCAAAAAGAAAATCGGCAATACGATCAATAATCTGACGATTCATCTCTTCCGGAAATGGAGAATTCTTATCATAGGTTCTCAGTCCAGCTTCAACATGCCCAACCCTAACCTGATTATTCATTGCAGCTAATGCAGCTGCCATAGCAGTAGTGGTATCACCATGTACTAAAATAACGTCCGGTTTTTCTTTTTTAATAATATCATCAATACCTGTAATTACTTCGGTAGTAATACCAGACAGTGTTTGGTTTGGCTTCATAATATTTAGATCATAATCTGGCTTGATTTTAAAAATCTCAATTACCTGATCCAACATATCACGATGCTGCGCAGTAAGACAAACAATAGATTTAATGTTAGGCCTTTTCTCTAGCTCTTTAACCAATGGAGCCATTTTAATAGCTTCAGGGCGGGTTCCAAAAACGGACATGATTTTCATTTAGATTTTTCCTCGCTTGTTTTTCTATTCATATTATATCATATAAAAAATACAGATTAATATCGGCTTTAATCTGTATTTTACTATAATAACTATCTATTTATTGACGAAAAATTTCGTATATTTAGTGTCATCCCCCCAGTTAAAAGGCGAGAGAGTTTTCCATCTAAATATAGGGGTGCTTCTCATATCTCCAGCATTATTTGGATTTATATCACCAACAACTATATTTTGCTTCGGAATGACGTTAATTTTTTGAGCATCTTCCCTAACACGATTGTGATATTTTATATATCCGTATGACATATCCGCAAACATTACACTTGCGAGTATAATTCCAGCAATAGATAATCTATAAAATACAATTTGTTTAATAGCCATTATTTTTACCATTTGCATAATATATAAGACTACAATGATGAAGAAGAATATATACATCGGACTAAGAAAGCGCATATACAGTTCGTCGTGTATAGTAATCAATGATGCTCCTAGTAAGTATAAAGTACCGAATACACTAAGGATGACCTGATAAGTAAAACTTTTAATATCATACATCTTTTTCTTTACTAATGCCCACGAGCTAATAATAATTATTAAATCTAAAATAAACATCCATGAGATATAACGTAAATTATACCAAACATGCATATAATACCTATAACTAAAGCCCAGTGGATTACTAAAAAATGTTTTTGGTGCTAGATAATCATATAGAACAGCATACATTCCACTGGTCCTAAATTCCAACCCTTCACCCATATAGAAGAACATTAATCCAAAAATAATACCAAGAATACCAAATAATTGTAATTTGTGAGATTGAATAATTTCCTTAATAGTATTCTTCTTTATACATAATTGGTATATAAAATATACTACACATAAGAACAGAAAGATAACAGGAATTAATTCGGTGGAAATAGCTGTCAAAAATCCAAATAATACAATTAATGGATAGTAGGATAATTTTATTTTCTTAAAATTAATTCGGTAGAAACAGAAGAATGCCATCGTAACAAAAATACAAGTAGCGTAATTATTAACAAACGAAAAACGATAAGTATATGTTTCACTAACTGGTAGGAGCATAATTAAAATAAAGAATAATAGATATACTAAGACATCCTTGTATTTCATAGAGATTTTATGACCAATAGTAAATACGGTCGTAAAATATATTGAAAGCCAAGCAATTAACGCCGTAACTAGTCTGAATAAAAGATCGGGTCCGAATGAAACAGTATTAGTCATAAACTTTGCTGCAATTTGCTGATAAAACTCTCCGATGCGAGGAACGTAATGGTAAACATAATTAATAATAAAACCTACATTTTCCCCACTGTGCATAGCTCGCATATTGATATCTTCATAAGACTCAACCATAATTATGTATAACGTAACAAAAAATATAGGAACAAAAAGAAAAAGGATAGTACTTAATATTTTTTCAGTATTTTTTTTCTTCGAAAGCATAGTATTACCCTTTTTTATTAATTTAATTATATCATATCAAATACTTACTGAACTTTTTCAAAATACCATTTTTGAGCTATGTTATTTTCACCCCATTTTTGATAAAGCTGAATATTTGTTCCGTTCTCTATTTTTGTATCATCAATATCTAGTGACATCTTTTCATCACAGGCACTTAATATAGATACACTTTTATCGTTATTTATCATTAACTTCCACTTCTGAGCGCACGTATTATTACTATCATAAAGCCATATATTAGTACGATCACGCATGGAACCAGAATACACATCCATTGACCGGCCAGAAATTAGGTTACTCATACGATAAAAGCCAGTACTATCTTTTTCAACTTTCCACATTTGAGCCATATTATTGTTTCCCCATTTTTGGTAAAGACTGATATTTGCCATATTCACAGTGCCGGCATACATTACATCAAGAACTTTCTCTTTGTTTGAGAAGTTGCTAATGATATACGTACCATTTTGAATATCATTTATTACATTATTTTTTAGAGTTTCATTAGCTGTCTTTTGATTTTCAGTAATTATTTTCTCGTCTTTTTGAATTTTCCAGAGCTGAGTCTTTTTATTTAAATCTTCAGGATATACTTTTACCCTTTCACCATCTGTATTTGCCTTAACAGAATCAAAAACCATACCTGAACATGCAGACTGAATACGATAATCACCTTCTGTAGTTTTCTTTAAAAACCATTTTTGAGCACAACTATTATTAATATCATAAAGTTGTACACTACTACCACCTGAAAGGCTAGCATTACGTAAATCAATAGCCTTACCAGATTTTACACCTGTAATTTGATAATATCCGTCATCTGTCTCCTTAAACTTAAATCTTTGAGCTTCATTTTGAGCGTTTATGTAAGTTTGTAATTCTGTTCCATTTTCAACACCAATATTAACCGTATCAATGGCTTTATTTTCAGGAGTAATCAAATTATAAACTATATTTTCATCAATACTATTTATTTCTTTTTTTCGTACTAGCTTAAACTTCTGAGATTCTGTATTATTACGAGAATAAGACCAAATACTATTGCCATTCCTGTCAACATTACCATCTCTTACATCAAGATAAAAATCATTACATGCAGTACTTAATGAATAATAATTATCTTGTTTTTTTAATATCCATTCTTGATTACAATAATTACTAAAATCTTGAAACTTAACATTATAATCGGAATTTGTTAGATAGAGATTTTCCTGGTTTAAAATAAAATATCGACCAGAATTATTTTTTTGTAGTTTGATTTTAGTTCCATTTAATTGATCTAAAATAAGCTCTTTATTCTGATTTTTTAAAAATAAACCTTTCGTTGTTTTTATATAATATTCACCATCATTAATAAAATCGCTTTTTTCTTGAGATATACGGACTGTGGCAGTTGGATCACCAAACCAACGAATAAAGAGGGCGTAAAAATTACGATTACCGTAGGCACCGCAATAAGAGGTACCTGGGTAATTCGCTACAGCGGCCGCATTTGGCTGATATGGAGTGTAACGATAGAGAGCGGAAGTTGCGAGATTTTCAATATAAACCTGAGAGCCACCACAGGCAAAATTTGGATTATAGTAGATAAAATTCTGACCGACCGGGTAATTAGTATAGCCACCGTCTAAAACATCACGAAATAACTTAGCCGCATTTCTGACTTGATTTCTAAAGCCATAATATTTCGAATCACACTCTGCGGTATCTGGACAACCAAAACCAGTGGCACTACGGTACTGAATACTGTTTGGCCAAGTGTCAGAAACTAGGCTTTGTTCTTTTTCAATCAAGACTAGGAGCACCTGAGGGTTAATACGATAATCACGAGTAGCTTCATAAATTACCTGAGCGGCGGTTTGTTTAACGCCATTATGCTCAAAAGTTTCCTGAGATAAACAAACGAATTTACCATTTTCAATATGATACTTATAACCAGAATATTGATTGGCGCGCCAAATATTAGTATCACCACAAGGATTTTTCCTAGTTAAGAATTCCTGAATTTGACTTTCATTCATAGTCGAAGTATTCGACATAGTATAATCAGAAATAATATTCCCAGCACGAAAATCAGAAACACTGAGCGCGCTAGATTTTTTAAGATTTTTAAAAATTAAAAAACTTAATGCAAAAACCATAAAGAAAGCGAAAACAAAAAGTGGAAGGTGTCGATAATTGATCTTCTTAGTTTTTGGTATAATACGTATTGTCTGGAATTTCATTAAATAGTAGCCTCCCCTTCAATAATGCCGGTTTTTTGGTTAGCATTTACTTCAATTTTAAAATCATAAGTTCCAGAAGGTAATTTAGCTAATGGAATATCAAAACCTTCACAAGACCCAGAAGAAGGGTTGGAGATTACACTAACTGAATCGGTGTATACAACTTTACTTGCGGAGAGTACAGTAAGTTTACAAGTACCTGGAAGTTTTAAAAATTGATCTATATTTACCCGGATACGATATTTGTCTGCAGCTTTTGCAGAATACGTAATAGTACCAGTAAGCTTTTCAAGTTGATTTACATCTTGACCCTCATATTTTTCGGGAGTTTTTGGAGTATGGCCTGCGGCAGCATCTTCAAGTGTGCCATCTTCATTATTAATAGTTTTAGCTTCTGGTATATTGTGATTTTCAATCTTATTTTCAATATTCTGAGTACTCTCCGCTAAACTAGGTGTTTTTGAACGGGATTGATTGTCTTTCAGAATTTGATAAACAATTACGCCAGCTAGAATAATGAGTACCAAAAAGAAAAGCGACCAGACGATAACCTTATTTTTGCGTGCTTTTTTCTGAGAGATTTTTTTCATATCAAATAAACCTTTTATGGTTATATTTTAACACATTTTTTATTTTGCGTTTTACTCTATTAGTAGCCTTTTGGCGAGGCGTAGACTAGACGTCTTAAATATTCACGCGAAGCGGGTTCGTCGAGGAGATAGGTCTGGAAATTTTCATCATAGAGCGTCGGAGAAATACGGGTTTGGAGATATTTTCCCTGATAGAAGTAATGCGTCAAAATCAAACTACGCATGGTATCTGGCCAACTAATTTGATCAAAGAAGAGATTACCGAGCCCGTAATAAATTGGTTTATCTTTATAAAGTTCGTAGGTTTGCGGTTGATGGGCGGAAGTACCCACTACCATATCGGCACCTAGATCGATGAAGTGGCGGAAGAATTCTTTTTGATTAGGAATTGGCTTGTCGCACTCCGGGAAGGCTACTTTACCATTCGGATAAGCATAACATTCAAAATACTGAACATTAACGATGACAAATTTATTTTTGGCTTTCGCGGCGGCGAGTTCGGTTTTAAACTCTTCTTCATTATAAGGATTAGCACCGGCGGAATTTTCCGTAGCGATTTGACCATTCGCGACACTGCTAGTGGAGTGATTAAAAGCAAATAATTTAATCTGATCATTGACATCAAGTGGGATTTTGGCAGCAGCGAGATTTTCCCCGCCACCGACAAGTTTAAGATTTTTTTCACGATAGGCAGCGATGGATTTGACATTATTTTCCGCACCATAATCATTATTATGATTCCCGGTTAGCTCGACAATGTCTGTACCGAGACTAGTGATAGCGCCCATCATTTTCCAGTCTGCACAAAGCGTCATGGTAGTGTAACCACCCTGACAATTATCCGCAAAACTTACTTCGTTACTAATGTGGGTATAAGTTTTATTACTGAGAAAATCTTTAATTTTTTCGGTAAAATATTCAGCATTACCACCCACCTGGCCAAGTTTATGAGTAAGACGGCGCGAGAGTGCAGTAACGCCAGTTTCAGTAAAGCTCACCACATTGGATTTGTTTGGGGGGTTAGAAAAACTAAGACCTTTTAATGCCTCCTGAACGGCTGGGAAGGTAGCCGGATTTCCGGTGAGATTCCAGGTAATAAATTTAGCACCATGAGCAAAATCATCAAGAAAATATTTTTGATCAAGACTAATTACCTTCTGACTACTAGTGATATTTCGGAAGTCCACTAGTTCAACATTATATTTTTTAATAATCTCCGCATCCTTCAGTTCGGCTTGTGAGATATCACTGAGTGGACTATAAAAATCCACCACCGGAAGAAGAATTTCGGTAAGAATCGTATTGGATTGGTTAAAATTGCTGAGCTCAAAAGAGGAGCTTTCGGAAATTTTAAAATCAAGACTAGTGAGAGACTCGGAAAGTTTTGTGCAAATTTCGTCACTACCGCTAATCGAGGAATCAATATTTTTCAGACAGTCTTGCTTGGAGATTTTAGGAATTTCATGTTTTTGATTAATGATTTTTAACCCAATAATCGTACCAAAAAAAACTATAAGAAAACTAAAGAAAACTAATTTAGAGCCAGTGGATTTTTTCATGAGGAAGCTTTATAAAGACCGTTATGTTTTTTACCATCGTAAATTTCGACTGGGATACCCTTGGCACGAATTTTATCCTGAACGAGGGATTGCATATTTTTAGCTTCAGTTTCTAATTGATTGGCGAGGTTTTGATTTAGCTCACGTTCCTTAATTTTAATATAAGGAATATTTTGGTTTTGATGCTTATCGACAGCCTGACTAATAATGCGAACTTCAGCATCACTAACGTTATAAAAACTATAATGTTGACCGAGCATAAAGGTTAGCTGATCGGTTTCATACTTGTAATTAAAGGCTTGGTAGTTTGGCACACCAGATTCTTCCCCGCTATAAATTTCATTAATCAAGAAATTTGGAGCCATAATCAGAGCCATCAATTCGTAATTGTTTTTAATTTCATCATTAGAGAGATTCTTAATACGCTCCTTGATACGAAGTACGGTAGCATAGAGATAATCACGGATGAAACCAGAATTTTCAAATTTATATTTATCACCATTTGGAATGGCGTAAATATTGGCGAGAGTAAAGTGTTTATTAAAGAAACCAGATTTATTTTGAGCTTGGTAAGATTTCGCACAAACCACACAGCCTGGATCAAAAACATTGACAGCAATGGATCCACTAGTAGTACTTCCATCACGATAATAATTAATGATTGAATCAAAAGAATCCGCATAGTCAGCAAGCTTCTTATCTTCTTCCATGGTAATCATCGGAATAGAAACATTGGTGATATAATCTTTGGCGTCCCAGGTTTTGAGACGATCTGGGATGGCGGTAAAAATTTCACCCCATTCGGCAAAACTACGGCCGATTTTACCGATTGGATCAGTTGGCTCCGCTTGATCAATACTACAAACTTCCGCACCGAGGCCACATTGACTTGGTGTTGAAACATTACAGGTACCAAAAACCCAAAGAGCAAGAAGAGATTTAACTGCAATTACGAGAGACCAAACCGTAACAAAAACAATCACCACGGAAACAATTTCAATCAGAGCGCTGAGGGGTTTTACAAGTTTAGGATTTTTCAAAACTACTTTTTTTAGGAGACTATTTTTGACTTCATCCTTAAAATTGGTGTCACATTTTTGCAAACGTACCTTCTTAAAAACACAGTGCCAGGCCTTCTTAAAAGTGGCCCAATATTTTTTCCCGAGAGCTTTATTGAAGAGGCTAAGAAAGCCAACAAAGACCGAAAGAAGCGCTAAGATAATAAATGCTGCTATACAAACCATGTTTTTCCTTTGTTAAATTTTTGATAATACCTTAATTAAATGTGCGACATCGGCGGTGGAATTATGAAAACCAAGAGAAATACGAAGTAATGGTGGATACTTTTTAATTTCAGAAAGATAATAATGAACACAGAAATAACCCGTACGTACCATAATTCCCTGATCAGATAACGATTCACCAAGAAGATGTGAATCCAGGCCTTCGACGTAGAAAGACATCGTGGAAGCCGGGGATTGGTTCAAGAGATGGATTTTCGGATGGTTTTTCAAAAAATCATAAAGTGTATTGATGTTATTTTCTAAACGATCGTGGTCAGATTTTTCCAAAGAATTCAGCCAATCGAGGCTATGCCCAAGCGCAATAATTTCACCCCAAGCCTGGAGGCCTGGTTCGAATTTAGTGTGTAAGTGATCGGGATTATCCGCAGAGAGGAGGTAGGAAGATTTTTTCACATCATCTACCATACCACCACCGATAAAGGTTGTGTCGAAAAATTTGGCGAAAGACTTCTTCATTACAATGACACCGAGAGAGGCGCTATACATTTTATGTGCAGAAAAACAGATAGCATCCGGTTCAATATTATGGAGAAGCTCAGAATTGTGTGCCATCGCTTGAGCAGCATCGACGATGATAAAACCATTCCTCGAGTGGACATATTCTACAACTTCTTTAAGATTAAGTTTCGCGCCATTGAAATTACTCATGGCATTCATCGCCACGATAGAATTATCGGGAATTTCAGAAACTTGGACCGAGCCATCATTGTCACGAGTAAGAACTATTCGCTCGATTTTAGTAGTTTGTGAAGCTGATAAAGTGGAAAGAAAAACTGAATTATGTTCAATATCAGAAGTGACAATCGTCTTAATATTAGCCTGCTTAAAATTAAACTGGCTAAGTAATAAATTTAGACCATAGGTGGTATTCAAAGTGAAACTTACAAAATAATCTTTAGGTTTGAGCTTAAGAAATTTTAGAACTTTTTCTCTGGTTTCTGCAACTTTTTGATCAGTTTTCTGACCCCAAGCATATTTTACCCGCTCACCACAGGAATTATATTCCGTATAATATTCCACTAAACTATCAATGACAGGCTGGGGACGAAGAGACTGACAGGCAGCATCAAAATAATAATCGTGTGGTTTTATATATTCAAAACCAGGAGCGCGTGAAGAATCGGATTCGGAAGAAATTAGATTAGATTGAGATTCTTCTGTTCCGCCAAAAATAGATGACGCAGACTTACTAAGCTTAGCTTTCAGTTCAGAAAAATTCATCAACCTCCTTTGCTTAATTTTACCACAAAAAGAGATGAGGGTTTTTAGCTTTTGATGTGGAGTTTTCCGAGTTTTCCACATATTCACATTGACAGATATTGTATTTTATATTTTAAGTTATTTTTCTTGTTCGGTTTTATTTTCCACGGTTTTACACAAGCATTTTAACTTTTCCACATTGGTGTTTGGTTTGATAAAATCTTGTTCGGTTTTAGTGTTTGGTTTTGTTCGGATTTAGTATTTTAACAGAGGTGTTTTATATGTTTTTTAAAAATATAACTAGTGTTTAGTCTATAAAAAATACTCCAGAGTTTGGAGCATTTTTAATATATTATTTCTTTAAATTCTTGGAATTCTTTTTACTAATAATATAAAGTGGTCTATTTTGCGTCTCTGAATGAATGTGTGAAATGTAGAGTGCTGTTACATATTGAGAAATCATTACTAGGCCAATGAGAAAAGTAATAAACACAGTCATCTGGACGGCTCCGTTCCAATATAAGCGAAGTGGATCACCTAAAATATATTGATTAATAATGATAAATAATCCTAACAATGCAGAAAATATTGAAATCAATGAACCAAGATAGCCAAAAATTACCAGTGGCGTATCGGACATCGATACGAAACTATCTATAGCTAATTTAAATAATTTCTTAAAAGTATAAGACGGTTTACCGGCAAAACGATTTCCATAAACATAATTTATATATTCTTTTTTATACCCCATCCAATCAATTAATCCACGAGTAATTCGATTATGTTCAGTAAATTTATTATATTCATCTACAACCTCTCGATCCATTAGGCGGAAATCAGTACTACCAGGTACAGTATCTTTATTACCCATTATTCTAAATAATTTATAGAACATCTTCGAGCCAAGACGCGGGATAAACCTATGTTTAGTAAAATGGTCACGAACACCAACTATTATTTCATTACCATTTTCCCATGATTTAATAAATTTATGGATTTCTTTTGGTGGTTGCTGACCATCCGCATCTATGGTTAATACAGCATCTCCAGTTGCTTCTTTAATGCCAGCAGACAAGGCAATCTCCTTACCAAAATTTCTAGCAAATGCAACAAGTTTAATTGGCGAGTTTAATGTTTTTTTATTATCATTAATAAATGACTGTAATATAGTTAACGTATTATCCGAAGAGCCATCATTAACCAGTATTAACTCAAAATTATATTTATCTTCTAATCTGTTTAATTCCGGAATTAAATCTTTTGACAAAAAATGACAAATTCCTTTTTCCTCATTATAAACTGGGACGACAACGGAAATTTTCTTCATATAATAACACCTAACTTATTTAAGGTTATTTTAGACCAATAACTATAAATTCTCAAGCTCTAGGCCAAGAATTTCAGCCGCTTGATAAAGGATTTCAGATTCTTCATCAGTAGCGAATTCGAGACGTTGCTTAAATAACTCGGTAGTTTCCGGAAAAGAGCGGTCAATAATTACCAGAGAGCGTGCGGAACCTTCCTCGCGTTTTAAGAAACCTAGAGCGACCAGATTATCGATGTGTTCAGCGACGGAAGCTGGACTCTTTAAACCTAAACCAGAGGCGATTTCACGATAAGATGGTGAGTGGTCATGTTCGGCAATGAATTCGGCAAGAAAATCCATTAAACGCTTTTGTTTTTTAGTCAATTTGTAACGCATATTTGATATAATTATATATTAGATGAGGATAAATAAAATTAGATTTTTACAGAGCATTTTGTTTATTGATTTATTTTTTGTAAATAAAAACTTAAGGATGGGAGAGAAATAATGAAGAGCGCTTATATTGATGGTTTAGCTCCGAGACGTAGTAAAGCAGTTTCTCAGAATTCTAAAAGTACCACCCCAGTTTTTAAGAAAAATATGACAAATCCTTTACCGAGGAAACAATTGCTTGACCCATTGGAAATTGAAAAAATCCAACGTGAAAAACTTAGTCGAACAAAAATCGCTAGAGTTGAGACCGTATCGAGTGAACCAGAAGTGGCAGCGGAAGATTTTTCTCAAACTGATAATTACGACGATTTTTTGGAACCAATTTCAGCTTTTGATCTTGAAAAAAATCGTGATCAAAATGAGTTTGGTTTGGACCGCGACGATAAACGTGGTTTTCTGGATGATGACGATAAAATGGATATCAATTCGGAAGAAATCGACGAAGAGATTAATAAGGATAAAAAACCCAAAAAGAAACCTTTCTTTTTCCGCCATAAAAAACTTTGTTTCTTTTTAGTTTTCTTATTGGTCGTGGGCGGTGTTGGCTATTTTTATGGTAACCAAATTATTAGTAAAATCACCGGTGGCAAATCTAACCTGTTTGATTTTGTCAGTACGATGGTGAGTGAAAAATACACTCCACTCAAGACTGACGCGAACGGACAGACTAATATTGCGGTTTTTGGTACCTCCGGATACGATATGAGCGGCAACGAAGGTCGTGGCGTACATGATGGCGCACAACTCACCGACTCCCTAATGGAAGTGACTTTAAACCAGGAATCGAAGAACGCCAATATGATTAGCATTCCACGTGATTTGAAAGTAGGTCGTGAAGCTTGCTACGCAGGTAAGATTAACGAGGTTTATACTTGTGCCAGTAATAATGGTAAAAATGAAGAAGCTGGTGCACAAGCAGTGATGAATGTACTAGAAACCGTGACTGGACTGAAGAATCAATATTACATTCATTTGAACTGGGGATCATTAATTCAAATCGTGGATGCACTGGGTGGTATTGAAGTGACTTTCGATGAAGATATCACTGACTACGGTTGGACAAATATTGTAATTAAGAAAAATACACCAACCACTTTGAATGGCGAGAAAGCTTTGGCGCTTGCTCGCGCTAGACATGGAGTAACAGGTGGAGATTTTGCGCGTGGTGAAAATCAACAACGCATTTTAACCGCAGTGAAAGAAAAAATTGTGAAAAAAGGTATGGATATCCCAGCCATGATTGCCCTAGTGAATGCACTTGGAGATAATATTCGTACCAATATTAAGGTTGACGAAATGAAGACCGGTGCACACCTGCTTTCTGGATTTAATTCGGAAAACATCAAGACTCTGCCACTAGCTAACTTACCAGATGGTACGACTTATGTGACAAATGCTAGCTATCCAGTACAAGGGGTTAATATTTCCTACGTGATCCCAGCCGCTGGTTTAAATAATTACACAAAAATTCACCAATACATCCAGAAAGCTATCACGGAGAATGTAGATAGTGTAGCGACAGCCAGACTCCTAGTTCTGAATGGTTCTGGTGAACGTGGTGCAGCCAGTGATGAAAAATTAGAGCTTGAAAAAGTGGGCTTTAAGAATATTGAGACGGACAATGCGCCAACTTCAGATTATCAAGATATAACGATTTATCAAATCGGTGAAAAACCAGTGGCAAAGAAGGGTTTAACAGATTATTATAAGATTGAAGTAAAAGATAAATCTGAGTTACCACAAGGCGTTAAGAGTCATGGTTATGACTTCGTAATTATTCGCGGTAAAGAAACTACCAAGAAAACTACGAACTAAAATACGAGTAAAGAACTACCGCCAGAAGGCGGTAGTTTTTAAATGTTTTAATAGTTTTTATTCGAGATTCTTCTTGGAGATAATTAAATGACGCTCACGTCCTTCCCCTTCAGAATGAGTATAGATATCAGAATAATCTTCAGCTAACTTATGCACTACACGACGATCAGCAGCGTTAAGTTCAAGCGTGATAGATTCCCCAGTCTGACGAACCTTATTAATCCAGCCTTCAGCCTTCTTTTCAATGCGTTCCATACGTTGGTGTTTATAATCAGCAATATCGATATTTACGCGGGTAATTTCGGCATTTTTCATAGTGAGCCCCATCGAAACAATGTGTTGTAAGGCGCGTAGATTACCAGCATTTTTACCAATTAAAAGTGAATTTAAACTGGTACTAGGGACACTTAATTGAATAACTTGGTCATCAATAGTCGACCAGACAGCAACGTTAATTCCGAAGAAAGATAATAGATCTTCGAGATATTTTGTAGCAAAGCGAACCGATTCATCACGATTCATAAAAACTCCTTCTCCTAGCTTTTTGAATCTAGGGATGAGTTTTGGTGTTTCTGTTTATTTTGAGGTTTTGAATCACGAGCTTTAATACGAGTAATTTTAGTACCGGTTTTCTTATTTTCAATAATTTCCGCTTCTTGTAATTTCTTATTGGCAGATTTTAGTTCACGAAGAATCGCACGATCAGTATTATCATCCATTTCGTCGTCGACATGAGCGAAAACAATTTTTTGTTGAATCACTGAGATGAGATTGGATAAGAAATAGTAAAGGACGAGAGCGCCCGGGAGATTCATAGTAAAAAACAGCATCATCAAAGGCATCATGAAACTCATTTGCTTAGAAACCATATCATTAATATCCGCCTGATTTGGATCCTTGCCAGCCTTGGCATCTTCCATCATTTTCTTCCAAGTGCTCTGCTTTTTCTTACCAGAGCGAGCAATTTGCATATTAGCCATATAATAGCTAGTCACAGCGACAAGTAGAACTAAAGCCATAACGAAAAGACCACTCTTAGTCTTCAGGTCGGCACGAGTAGAGAGATCGATAGTACCGAAGAGTTGAGGCTTAAAATCGTAGGATTTCTCCCCAGTATTTTCAAGGAATGACTTTTGAAGATTAATTACTTCATCAATACGTTCGAGTTTAGCGACTACTGGATAGGCACGTTTCTCTACATTATCGGAAGTAGAAGGTAAAACCATCACACGAACCGCGAAAAATAGCGCAAAGAAAATTGGTAATTGAATCAGAAGTGACCAAATCGAAGCCATTGGCTTAATATTGTGCTTCTTGTAAAGATTCATCATCTCGAGAGATTCAAGTTGTTTGTTGCCATTGGCACGCTTACGAATTTCGACCAGTTCCGGCTGAATCTTTTTCATCAATTTAGTCTGATGATATTGTTTTTTGACTAGTGGCCAGGTGGCTAACTTAATCACGACAGTAAAGATAATTACAGCGAGACCAAAATCACCGATGCAGTTATAGACTACAAAAAGGATATTAATAATAGGATTAACAATTAAAAAATCAATTAACTCAAACATTTGATTAATTATATCATGAAATATATTTTATTTCTTGGCAATCTTCGCCTGTTCGGTAAGTTTCAAGATTAATTTCTCGATTTCAGTAAAATCCATGGTTTTAAGATCTTTAGAAAAGACAATAAAAATATAATCATTCGATTCTGGGATTTCAGCAAGATTTAAACGAATCACTTCATAAATACGACGGCGTACACGATTGCGACCGACGGCAGATTTGATAACTTTTTTTGAAATAACTACAGCAAAACGTTGTTTTCCACGTTGATTTGGTGCAAAAACCAGGGAGAACTTCGGGGTACGAATAGTCTTTCCCTTTTGATAAGTATATTTAACGCCACCTCTGGAATGAAAACGATATTTACTGGCTAACATTACTTTATTTTATCATAGAATTAGAGATGGAATCGAGCGGAATAATATCGGAAGAGCGATCGCTTTTTTCGAATTCTTTCTCATCATCGGAATTTTCCACAAAAGTAGCGGTACGAAGAGTACGATAGAGAGCGGATTTGGAAAGTACGTCTTTATTTTTACCTTTCGAGATAATCTTCCCTTCTTTTAGAACAATTACCTGGTCAGCAATTTTCATCATCTCTGGACGATGTGTAACGATAATAATGGTATGATCTTGCTTGAGATCTTCGAGAATTTCCACGATTTCTTTAATGGTTTCCGGATCAGCGTGAGAAGTCACTTCATCAAAAATTAAAATTTCCGCATTAGTGAGAATGGCGCGAGCAATGGCAAGTTTTTGAAGATCACCATCGGTTAAAACCTTGGATTCTAAATCAATTTTAGTATTAAACTGGTTCTTGAGGCTGGTGATTTTTTGATAAATCCGCGCACGCTTCAGGGCCTTATTTTGTTCCTTAATATTGGGATTAATAATATTGAGGTTTTCTCGAATTGAGGCAGAAAAAACAAAGGGATTTTGAAAAACACCGGAGACGTTTGAGGCATAAACTTTTTTCGAATAATGATAAATTGATTCATTATCGATGAGAATTTTACCGGAATTTGCCGCGTAGAGACGATAAAGTAAATTAATGATTGTGGTCTTACCGGAACCTGGACGGCCAACAATAGTAGTGATTTCATTTGGGCGAGCGCGAAAAGAAATATTATCGAGAATTTTCTTATTTTTGAGTTTGAAGGTAACATGATCAAAAACTACTTCCCCTTCGATATAATCATTATCAAGATCACCATAATCGATTTGATTATCGCTCTTGAACTTCAAAATATTATCAATACGTTTAATACGAATACTATAGTTACTGAGATTTAAAAGTTCCTCAAGCACACTATCGGTATTTCGAATTACCATTTCATAATAACCAACGAGAAGCACGAGTTTATCGATAGTGAGTTGGTTATTAAAAACTAAATAACCTAAGAAAACATAGATGGAAATCTTGCCAATCTGAGTAATCAGTGGAATTTTACAATAACGCGTGCTGAGAATTTTATAGCGCTTGGAATTTTGAATATCAAAAACTTCATTATTCGAAACGATTTTAGAGGTGAGACTCGGCATGAGACTGAGGCTCGTGATTTGTTTTAAATTATTGAGAATCTGAAAAAGCAGATCCCAGTTTTTATCCTGACTTTTTCGAATACCATCAAAACGCACGGCGGCGGCTTTGGAATTTTGATTCATTAGATAAATATAAATGGCGTCCACGACGAGAGCGAGGAGACCGAGAAAAATATTATTAGCACTAAAAATGAGAAAAATCAAAAAGAGCTGGAAGAAACTGGTAAGAGCATAAACCCCAGAGCGCACCGTACTATACATATAGCTGACATCTTCGGTAAAAGTATCAGTGATACGACCCTTAGAAATCGACTCGAGAATGAGAGGGTTTTTCGCAATATGGTTAAAAAGAAGATGCTGAGTGGTGGAATAATAATAGCGAACCAATCCAGTTTCCAGATAATAACTCCAGGAATTCACCGAATAATAAAGAATGGTGAAGAGGATAAAAAGAATCACATAAAACCAGATGGCATTAAAATTAGAAGCCCGCGTAACTACGGAAATAATCCCGGCAGTGGCGAGTGGTGGAAGAAGTTTGATAATGTTACTAATCGTGTAACTGATAATTAATTGAAAAACTTGCAGACGCCTACCAGGGGCAATCCGCATCACGGTTTTAAAAACATTAATATAAGTTTTCACTAAAATAATTATAACATAAGAGGTTTTTGTGATTTCAAATAAAAAAAAACACCAGACTAGCTGGTGAATTTTTTAGTAAGTTAAACGAGCGCGGCCTTTAATGCGACGACGCTTGAGTACCTTTTGACCGTTCTTGGTCGCGTTACGCTTCATGAAACCATGTTCTTGCTTGCGTTGGCGCTTGTGTGGTTGATATGTACGCTTTGGCATTATTTTTCCTTAAAACTAATAAAACTATATTACAGAGTTTTATCTGATTTGTAAACTTTGTATAATTATACCTTAGTTTTCCACTTTTTTCAATAAGTTTTCCACATGGGTATATCTATTAGATAAAAATTGTGGAAAACTCCTTCCCTGTTAAATTTTGTATAGCTATATAATAAAAAATATATTTTTAAACCTGTGGAAAAGTCTGAAGGTCTGTTATAATAGAGGCAATCAAGGTTAGTTAATGTTTGGAGGTAGCGTCGGTGTTTGATGTGTGGAATAATGTGCTTGCTGAATTAGAAAAGAAACTGCCAGAATCACATTACTTAACATTCTTTAAAGACTCCAATACCTCCTTAATTTCTAATAAGGATGGTCACATCCAGATTAGTGTACCTAACACTTTTATGCAGACTAATATCTGTAAAAAATTCGATACCGATATTCGAACGGCTCTAAAAAATAATAGCGTAGAAGTTTTAACTACTGAATATATAATTGCAACTAACAAAAACAATAAGTCTCGCGAAACTACAAATTCTCGTGGTAATAATTTCAAGAATCTTTCTGATCGTGTCGGAACGGTGCAACGAATTGACCTAGAAAGACATTCTTCTCTAAATACCCGTAGTCAAAATCGGACCGGATTAAGTGAAAAATTCACGATGGATAATTTCATCATCGGTACAAATAATGACCTCGCAGTTTCGGTGGCGAAAAATATTATTGAAAATCCAGGAATGAAATATAACCCATTCTTTCTTTATGGCGGAGCAGGTCTCGGTAAAACTCACTTGGTGGAAGCTATCGGCAATGAACTGGCGAGAAGACATCCAGAATTTAAGATTTTATATATTCCGATTAATCATTTCTATAATGATTTTATTCAATCAGTACGTAATGGTAAGATGGATGATTTCCGTAGGCGTTTTTCCGAACTTGATGTTTTGATTGTGGATGATTTTCAATTTATCGTGGGTAAGGAAAAAAGTCAGGAAGAATTCTTCAATATTTTTAATGATATGCAGCAATTAAATCGCCAAGTCATCATTACTTCCGACCGTTTGCCAAGTCAATTAAAGACCGTGGACGAACGACTAGCTTCGCGTTTAACTCAGACCGGAGCTTATGATATTCAATTCCCTTCTTTTGAAGATCGTTGCGCGATTTTACACGCGAAGGCGGAATTTAATGGCGTGGAAATTGAGGATAAAGCGATTGAATATATCGCAAAAAGTGTGGAAACCAATATTCGCGACCTGGAAAGTATGTACAGCAAGGTGATCGCGATGGCGGATGTGAAGTGTATTTCCCCACTAATGGTAATTAATGAAGGGATGGTGGGAGTAGTCGGCAATACGACGCGCTCGAAGGTTTTCTCACCAAGTACGGTGATTGAAACCGTGGCTAATTTCTTTAATATTTCTCCAGAAGAAATTTGTGGACGTAGTCGTGTAGCACATATAAAAACTGCGAGACAGATAGCCATGTTTATTATGTCGCGGGACTTACAGATGAGTACAACGAAAATTGCCAACGAAGTGGGATTAAAAGATCACACTACGGCGATGCACGGGATTAAAAAAATTGAAACCGACACGAAGACAGATTTTGTACTACGCGATCAACTAAATGAAATTCGTGACCTGTTAAATAATGGAATCATTTAAGTAATTGTGGAAAAATGGTGAAAAACAATGTGGAATAAAATGGAAAAGGTTGCTAAAAAGTCAGTTTGGTTTGAGGAAAAGTCCAGGTTTTACACAGTGAGTGGAAAACAAAATCGAGTTTTCCATAAAGTTTTCCAAGTTTTTCCCACAGTTTTACACAAGCAAATTTTAAAAATGACCCCTATAAAAAGATCAGTTTTCAACTTTTACACATAGCCTACTAATACTACTAATAAATATATAAGAAAGGAGCGTTATGGAAATCAATGTTGAACAAAGTAAGTTAGCCAAAGCATTAAGTATCGTCAGTCGAATTACGGGAGGAAGTCGTACGACTTTACCGATTCTAAATAATGTTTTAATGGAAGCTAAAGATAATAAAGTGACTTTAGTGACAACCAATTTAGATATGGCAATCAATTATTACTTGCCGACTACTTTAGCCAAAGATGGAAAAATTACTGTACCAGCCAAACTTTTAGCGGATTTTGTGAGTAATTTACCAAAAGGTGAAGTGAAAATTCAGGTGAATCAAGAGAAATTAACGGTGAGTGAAGGAAAATATAAATCAGTATTTAACGGAAATGCGGCAGAAGATTTTCCAGAATTACCAGAGTTTGATGAAAAATCAGCAATTTCCTTCCAGATGGGGATTGATGAATTTCGTCTCGGAATGAATGCAGTAAAAATTGCCTGTTCATCTGATACGACACGTCCGACTTTAACGGGAATTTACTTTAATAGTTTCGAGGGTGGGCTTTATGTGGCAGCTACCGATGGTTACCGCTTAGCGGAGAAAAAACTGATTAATAAAATTGAGAGCGAAATTAAGGCGATCGTGCCGGTGCAGTGTATTGTGGATGTACTAGGGGCGATTTCAGATAATATGGAAAATATTGAAATTTTATTTGATGAATTTCAAGTGCGTTTTCGTCTAGGTGAAATTGAAATTATTTCAAAATTAATTGACGGGGCTTTTCCGGATTATCGTAAATTAATTCCAGAAAAATCTCAGGTGGAAATCTTACTGAATAAGGCGGAATTATTACGTGGTGTGAAGCTTGCGGCGTTGTTTTCGCGCGCGACAAGTGGATCGATTGTTTGTGAATCAAAGAAAGATGAACAAGTTTTTGTGGTTTCTTCAGTCTTAAATGAGTTTGGTGAAAATAAATCGGAAATTGAAGCGGAAATTTCGAATGATGCAAAGGTGGTTCTAAATTCAAAATATTTGAATGATGTTTTATTGGTATTAGATGAGGATGAATTAAAATTTGGAATTTCTGGAAAACTTTCACCGGTGTTAATTCAGAATAAAAATAGTTTCGATTATACACATATTATTATGCCTTTGAAGAGTTAGATGTTAATTGATTATGTAAAATTAAATAATTTTCGGATTCATAAAGATTATTATTTAAAAATTAAACCAGATACGACGCTAATTTTGGGGGCGAATGGCATTGGTAAAACCTCGGTGATTGAGGCGATTTATTTGGTATTACGGGGGAAATCTTTTAAGGCGACCGATAAAGAAATTTTGAACCGAGAAAGTGAGTTTTATCGGATTGAACTAGGTAAAACTGACGGCGAAAAAATCGTGGCGACTTTCGATGGGAATAAAAAACAATTTTTAGTGCAAGATAAAAAAAGTGCGAGGTTGCCAAAGAAAGATAAGTATCCGGTAATTCTCTTTTTGCCGGAAGATATGCACCTGATTTCCACAAGTCCGACGAAGCGACGAAGTTATTTTGATCGGATTTTAGAGGAATTTGATTTGAATTATCACCATAATTTATTGATGTATGAAAAAACTTTGAAACAGCGTAATGATTTGTTAAAAAAGATTGCGATTTCAGAACAAGAATTCGGTCTGGAGAGTGAAAGTGTGTTTTTTTCGCTGAATATTATGCTGAGTAAATATGGTACGGCGATTAATCAAACTAGACAACGTTATATCGGGCGAATTAATGAAAAAATGACGGCGCTTTATCGTTCAATTGCGCAAAATGAGGATGAAATTGAAATTTATTACGACTCTTTATGTGGATTAAGCCAAAATGACTACTACAAGCGCTTAGATGCGGAATTTCGCATGGATTTAATGCGGGGTGCTACGAAGTTTGGGGTGCATCGGGATGATTTTTTATTTAAATTCAATGGAGTGCTGGCGGATGGGACGGCGAGCCGGGGTGAAACGCGGTCGATTATTTTGGCACTAAAATTTAATGAGGCAGAATTGATTGAAACAGAGACGCGTAAAAAGCCAGTGATTTTACTAGATGATGTTTTTTCGGAATTGGATAAGGGGCGACAAACCGCCTTGGTGGAAAAGTTTAAAAACCATCAGGTGATTTTGACATCTGTGGAATAATTAGTACGGAGTTTTAATAACTCTCTCATGTGGCTTACCAGAATCTTCACAATGAGTATACTTTACTTGATATTTAGAGAGATTAATTCCTTTTTGCTTAAAGTAAGATTCGGCATTCGTTTTTAATTTATCTACACGCTCATCGTAACAGGTGATAAGATCAATAGTTAACGTAATTTTATTGAAATCCGTTTCATCTCGAGAGGCTGAAGCGGAAAAGCCTAATTTATAATTAGTTACTGGAGTAACTTTAAAAATTGGGTCATTATTGTATTGCTCCAACTCAAGAGTAAAGAGAGATTGGGCTATATGATCCCTCAGTTCATTTTCTTCACTGTTTTTCTCGTAATAATCTTTATTATTTTCATTAGGTTCTAATGACCGGTATAAAAATGTAGTTTTTTGATTAGAAAAATTTATATTTGTTTTTAATTCATTAAATCCATCCGCCTTCACGATAATTTCTTTTTCGCCTGGAGTTATGAAAAAAGTACTATTATTAGAATATTTTTTTCCATTAATAAATATTTCTGATTTTTTGGGGGCTATTGCAACTTCGACTTTTGCTGAATTAATTGATGCTTGAAAAACTGCTAGAAAAATAATTGAAAAGAAAATAATAGGTAAAATAAAAACTAAAAGTTTTTGAAATTTAGTGAGATTTTGAAATTTATTTATCCACATTTTTTATCCTAATTATTATTGAGAGATTGGGATATTCTCGGTATTATTAGTAGCTTTGTTTTTATTTATATCAGTCTTTAAGGTATTTTCAGTAGTGGAATTGATTGGTTTATTACCAATATAGCGCCAAATTTCAAATGGTGCGGGATATACTCCGGTTACAGCACCAGTTCTTCCCGGTGATCGAAGTGGATATGATGCATGGATCATATGCGGCACTTTTTCGGAGTCACGATAAAAGATAGCGATATGTCCACTGCCTTCCCCATTACCGTTACCAGAAGTTTTTAAAAGAATATCTCCATTTTGAATATTTGGATCATTATAATTATTGATATCTCTTAAATAATTATCATCGTATGGTAGCCGTTGATATAAACTCGGTGTTTGCGTAACGTATTGATACATTGGTCCGCTGTAAGATACTAAGCAGCAATGATTAGCAAAATCTGGGTCAACACCAGAAAATGTAAAAACTGACGAAACAAATACGTCACATGAAGCTCCCTTTGGATTAACTCTATTTATTAAACCATTTTGCTCCATAGCGAGTTTGTAGGCATCGGGAACTAGATATGCCTTAGCTTTATGTAGCTCATTTTGTGGCCAAGCTAATTTAAGAGCGGTATCAACAATTAGGTTACCAGTTTCGCCACCAATACAGTTATTTCCACCGGCTGATCCACGTCCACCAAGTGCTTTATAAATTAAGAATGCGCCAGGACGGACTGTTGCGCGACCAACACAGTTATGATCACAGTGAAATTCTTGCCAGTGTTCATTATGCCTTGAATCACGCTGTTCATCGGCAAGATTCATGACGTACGGTGAGCCTTCACCAATTTTTATTTGTTCTTCTGTATAATGCAGCCACTTTCTTGCATTATTATTATAAAGTTCACTTCCATTTTCTCCACTATTGTAGTTATAAAACATCCTTTTTATATCATTTTCGGAGGTTAAATCTAATTTTTGTGAGTATCGTTTTTTGATTTGTTCGGCTGCCATTTTGGTTTGTTTTTCGAATTCGGCAGGTGAAATTTTTTGTCCAGCTGGAAACATACCATCGAGCTCCAAAAATTGATAAACTCCTTGTGAATTACCTGTTGGATTCATATTATTTACATAGCTAGATTCCATACCGTGGATAGCTGCTAATATTTGCCATTCAAAACCCTGTTCATTTGCGGCGGCCTCGTAGACTGGTTTATTTTCTTCAATTTTCTTTAATTCATATTCTTGTAAAACAGGATCTCCGTTATAAAGGGTGTTATTTGATAAATCTAATGGTGAATTACATCCGCCACTAGCTTTACCATCGTAGTAAAAAATATTATTATTATCATAGAAATCTAAAACATTATCGTCATTTTCAGCGTGGACGTAGGTGGCGTTAATAATGGTAAAAGTTAGAAGAATGAAAAAAGAGACTAAAAAACGGGGGTTCAAAAAGAATTTTTTGAGATTTTTAGAAAGTGTTTTGACCTTATTCATGTGGTTTAATTATAACATTAAACAAGAGAAGTTTGTGTACGGAACTTATATTCTAAAATATATTTAGTTTCTTTTTCTTGATTAGATTTTGTATCGGAGTCTTGTTTTAGATGATTAATTTGACTTGCTAGGGTGGAGCGGTAAAGTGATTCCCCACTAATTAAAGTCTTGACTGGTTTTACGAGAATATCAGTTAAGGTTTCTGGTGGGCGATGTTCGGCTAGATAATTGTAATAATCAATAGTGGCGAGAACGAATTCTGCATCAGTTTTACGAAGTCCGGAGAATCTAGCAAGTTGACCAGAAGCGGAATTATCAATTGGATTTTCTTGACGATATCTGGTGGCTGCAGCTAGAACTGGATCTTGAAGATTACCAGCGGAATCTGTGTTATCTTCACATTTAGTTTGGGTACAAATACGGTTACGTTCGACAAATTTTTGAAGATAACGCATTTCTTTCCAATGTGGATTGGATTCGCCCATGACACAGTTTTTACCTGAAGCCCAGGCTTGTGCATCTGGGTCAGCGGCAATAAGTTTTTCAATACCATCTTTAAGCCCAAGCAAATCCGGTACAAACCCGAAGAGATTTTGATGGATAATTTTACCAAATATACCACTGTTTTCTAGAGCCTTTTCTTTTTTCTGAATTAAATCATCCATAATGTTTTGGTCAAAAACACCAAATGGTGATTCACGGTTGTCGCAATAACGAATTTTATTGTCGAGAAGACTGGCTTCAATAACTTGGATTTTATTATCCTTTTTAGTGGTATATTTCTTGATAATACTTTGATAAGTAGAGTCGGATTCATCAAGATTCTTTAAACTTGGGTCAGAGGCGCTAATATCTGAACCATACATATCACAGACAGCACCAATATTAGCAAGACGCTGACAGACCTTAGAATCTTGTCTTTGATTTTTAAAATTTACGCCAGCTATATTGGAATCATAAACGGTACTAACAACACCATTTGCAGCAAAAGTATTTGTGGAAGTAATATTAGCAAGAGAGTTAATACTCCTGGAAGTATTTGAAGTGAAATCGGAAAGATTTTTCAAAAAACTATTATTGTATGGTATGTAACCAAAACGTACTACAAGATTACCAAGAAAAGTATTAGGACTGGAAGTATCAAATGGGCTACGATTCATGCGATCGAGTTTAGCTTCTTCATTGGCTGCAATGACGGTTTCTTGGAAATAGTCATCGGCAATTTCTTTTGAGGCGGGACCTTGACCGGCAGCTTGGCGTCCGATGCGACCATTCATGATGTTTGCGCCACCAACAAAACTTTCACCGCCAGGTATACCCTGTAATGCGAGAGCGGGGTTGCTAAAAATAGTCTTAGCGACATATGGAATAAGTACAGCAAGACCAGCTTTAATAGCAAAACCACTAATAGTGCTAAGTAATTTTTGGGCGGCAAACTTTTTGAGTACAGTTACAGCAACAATACTAGCACCGGCACTAAAAGGTGTAGTAACAACCGCTGCAACATTAGAAGTAATATCAACTACGGAAGCAGCAAAACTGGCAACAGCACAGCCAGTATTGGCGGTAGTAGAGGTAGCAATACTGAATTGAGCTGCATTAAAAACATTTTCGATAGCATAGTTTTTGGTCTGACTGAGTTGAGCTTTTTCGCCTGAAAGTACAGAATAAGCACCTTGAGCTTGAACTGGAGCTCCTTCAACTTCTTTTTCTTGTCCATCAGAGGTATCGATAAATTTGGCTTTTTTTGATGTTGTTAACCTTGATAAAGCTTCATCTATCGGTGAAGTATTTCCCTGTCCAGCCTTAGCCTTACTGAGTGGCTCGATAGTGGAGGAGAAATGATGTACCATATTAATAATTTGAGAAGCCGCTACAGCTAAACTTACCATATTAGCAACACGAAGAACACCACAACCAATAGTTGCTCCGCCAGCTACTACGGATAAACCGTCGATAAATTTTTGAGCTTTGGTGTTGGCGGTTTTTAGGTTAGCTTTTTCGGTTTCAATGGAACTTGGTTTTTGGCCATCGGTATCAACGTCTGGAGTGTCAGAGTTGTAAGATTTACTCTCAACGGATTGAGGTTCATTTTCAACTACGGTTTTAGTATTACCATCTTCATCGGTTTTCGATTTTTCCTCTTCGGTGACATAGCGACCTTCAGCGCCGTGGCCTTTATATTGATCAATATCAGTTTCTAGGAAGGCTTTTTCATCAGCAGCTTTATCGTCGGTGCGTTTAAAAGATTTAAAAAGATTTCGAGTAACTTTAATGGAACTAAAAGTAGCAGCGGCACCTGGGTCGAAAAAGTTAGCAGTGCGACCTCGCTTGGATTTAGTGAAGGCTAATTGAAATTTTTGATCGGAATCATATACAGCCTTAAGCTTATCAGCGGTAATAGTTTTATTATTGTAGATTAGTACATATTCGTTGGATTTTTCCTGAACTTCAATATCGTTTTTAGCGAGACGTTGCTTGAGATAGTCTGGGAATTTGCCATGTTTTTTTTGCATGTATTCCTTAGTCATTTGGAGAGAAGTGGCGGAATAAGTTCCGAACATGGTGTCGGTAGCTCGAGTGATAAGAGTTTCGATATGATTGGCGATATTAGAGATGCCAAAAATTACACTAAAAAGTCCACCAAAAAGGAGGACGATGAGACCGATGAGAGGGGCGTATTTTTTGAGTTTTTTAGCTTTTTCTTTGCCGGAAAGTTGGTTTTGATTTTGGAAATTACCGGAGCCGGTATAGAAAGATTTTTGCTCAAGATCGCGAAGATTGGCTAAAGAATTAGTCTCAGAATTCGCGACAGCGCTAGAATTTTCGAGAGATTGTAGGGCGTTTTGGCTGGAACTAGTGTTTTGAGAGGCAATTTGGTTTCTAAAAACAGCGGAATTATTATCCGAATTTTTCGATACAGAAAAATCAGGCTTAATATTATCTTCGCCGTAATAGACCTTTGACATAAGAATATTATATGAAATTTTTGGAAAAAAATCGAGTGGGTTATTAGTTAGTTTTATCGTAACGGGTTGGGTTGGTGGAAATTAGACTGGTTTCGGTATCAGAAGCGACGATTTGGATATGGACGTGATTTTGACCAGCAAAGAAAAGACCGTGACCGATTGGAAAACTCGATAGACGCTTTCTTTCCTCTTCAGTAAGTTTGAAAACATCAGACAAAACATCAACGGCGGCAGCGGATTGTTTTAAGAGGAGCTGCATGGAAGAGTTCATGACGATGGCACGACCCATTTTATTACTCATAAAATCTTCGACGTCCTGAGTAATAGTAGTGAGACCGAGATAATATTTACGAGCACGCTTAGCGAGGGAGAAAAGGAAGTTCGCCGAGTCATCATATTTCATGAGTTGCCAAGCCTCATCCACGATGAGAATACGGCGTTTTTGTTTAGCACGCACAATATTCCAGATGTGATTGAGTACGATATACATGGCAACTGGACGAAGTTCATCTTCGAGGTCACGAATATTGAAGACGACCATTTGGTTATTAATATCAATATTGGATTGCTGAGAAAAAATACCCGCAAAAGTACCAGTGGCGTATTTACGAAGACGTTGGGCGAGTTGTGGGCCGGAACCTCCCATATGAGCGAGGGTGTCATAGAGATTAATAATGGTAGGTGGAGTGGATTGATGAGTGAGCGGATCGGAAGTAATGCCGGCACGAGCGTAAGTATCAATGAGAGCCTGATCGAGGTCAGCTTCTTCATTAGCGGAAAGTGAAGAAATTGGCTGACCGTTCGGACCGATTTGAGTACCACCGAGCATGAGACGGAAAAGACCATGTAGAGTAACGAGATTGGCGCGCAGAGCGTCAGAAGCATCTTCGGAATCGATGACTTTTGGTAGATCGAAAGGATTAATACGCACATCGGAATTAAGAGAGAGACGCACATAAGATCCACCGACGGCGTCACTAAGTTTTTGATATTCGTTTTCTGGGTCGATAATGACAATTTCGGTACCCATCATCATGGAGCGAATAGCTTCAAGCTTCACGGCGAAAGATTTACCAGCACCAGATTTAGCAAAGACTACGAGGTTGGCATTTTCAAGAGTGAAACGGTCAAAAATGACTAAGCCTTGGTTATGCATATTGACACCATAAAGAATACCGCGTTCCTGAGTGAGGTCGGCAGAGGTAAATGGGAAGGAAGTTGAGATGGCACTGGTGTTCATGTTGCGGCGAATTTGAAGTTGGTCAGTCGCCATCGGCATAGTGGTGTTCATTCCCTGCTCTTGTTGAGAAGTGGCAACCTTAGAAAAAATCATTAATTGACCAAACATGGTTTCAATTTTGTGCTGCACATAATTTAATTCGTCGAGAGAGTCAGCCCAAAGCGTAACGTAAAGACCGAAACGGAAGAATTTTTCGTAACCAAGTTGCAATTGATCACGAAGCTCTTCGGCGTCCTGGATGGCAGCATCGGTTTCTGGGTTACGAATGCGGCCCTTTTCGGCATTAAGCGAAATATCGGCTTCGAGCTGAGTAACTTTTTTACGTAAGTTTTTCATTACGACGGTGGTATCGACCGGATAAATATAGATAGAGATATCGAGCACTTCATCGATATTAATGAGAGGGCTGAGCCAGCCGGTACTGAGAGTACGAGGATAGCCATAAACATAAATAGTGCGACCGTATTTGGTGCCAAGACGGAAATGATCGGATTGAATTTCAATAGAAGATGGAGAAATTAAATCGCGAAGGGTGGTAATACCCTGCTCAAACGCGCGTTGAATTTCTGCTTCTTCCATCGATTGTTTTTGAGCGGCGATTTCGGCAGCGGTAAGTTTTTTAGCCATGTGTTTCCTCTATTATGTTTATAAAATTATTTAAAATTATCTTGGTTGATTCCCTGGGTAGTTGGTGGGGGTGGGATTAGCTGAAGTTTGATTGATTGGGGCTTGGTTTTGGGATAATGCGTGACCTGGAGCTTGCATTGGATTTTGCATTGGAGCTGGATTTTGGATTTGACCGGAGTTTTGCGTTGGAACTGGATTCATCCCAGGATTAAATTGCCTTGGTGCTTCTGGGTTTGGCCTTGGATTTTGGTCATATGGACTAGGAGTTTTCTTGGTATAAATGGTACCGATTTTATTAAAATCAATAAACGGTTCACGGACGGCGGTGTCAGGGTTATTAAAGTTATAGAAGAGCTCAGAAAGTTCCTTAGTATTAAGGCGAACAGCGTTGACGCCGATACTGAAGAGACCACTAACAATGGTTTCGACACGCTTATCGATTTCGGCAGTAGCCTTGTCGTAAGTATTGCGGTCGATTTTAGTAATGAGATTAGTGTCGTTACCACCGAAGAAACTACTGAAGATATTTTTAGTTTGAGTACTGGCTTTTTCAAGATCGTTGTTGATAAAATATGGCACCACGATGAAGAAAGACTTATCCATAATGTTGGCTTCCTGAGAAAGTAGGTCGATGAAGTTAATATAATCATCCATCAAAACGCCGAGTAGCATATTGTCATTGTTTTTACGAATTTCGGTAAGCTTTTCGATATATGGCGCGATATCGATACGCTGGGAACGAATAAGAATCTGGGTGGTGAAATTGAGTGAGTTAATAAAACCCTTATAAGAATACTCGACACCTTCACGTTCTGGTTCAGACATGAGGTCGAAGTTGATGGATTTACAGGCGACCACAGCACGGAAAGAACCATCTTTCATAATAATTAAACCGTCACGAAGTTCGGAAAAAAGTAGTGTAGATTGAGTGGAAGAAGGGTCGACAATTTGACGTGGAGCAGCAGCAGCGGCTTGAGGTGATTGTGGAATAAACTGACTCATAGAATCCATAGTTTGAGGATTCATCATTTGAGGATTATTAGCCTGTGGATATCCCGGCATGGTTCCCTGATTCATTTGGGGATTGGTTTGGTTTTGGTTAAAATTATTTTGATTCATAGGCGCCTTTAATGTTGAATAAATGGATTTTGATTAATATTAGGAGGGGTGGTCGGTGGCTGAGTAAAATTCGGAGTGTAAGGGGTTTGGGTGACGAAAGTTTGAGGCGCTGCATTTGGTGCGAGATTTTCGCGATAACGATTCGCCTCTTTACTAATGGTATTAATGGAAAAATTCTGATTATTGGCGAGGTTTTGATAATTAGAATTTAGAATTGATTGGTTGCGGTTAGCGAGAGTATTGGTGTTTTGAATGGTCTGATTTTGGGTAAACGGATTTGGCGTAGGTTGGTTCGATGAGGTTTGACTCATAGTAGTTTGATTTTGACTGAATGAATTAGAACCGAGAGTGGCTTGATGGGAAGAAATCGTGGCAGGGCCCATGGCATTTTCAGTATTATTAATAGCGGCTTTCATTTGATTGATAATTTCAGCATGACGAGCGACTTTTTCTTTTTGCATGAGATTAATCAGATTTTGGTTTTGACTATCATCCATAAAATCATTGACATCTTCGGTGTCAGCGATGAAATTCTCGGTAAAATTACCATTGTGATTACCACGAATAGCATAACCTTCGGAATCGACGAGGTTGGAAAGAAAACTCAGGCGGTGACTGGCTTCTTCCTCACTAATATCACGCGTGCGAGATTTCTCGACAATTTTAGGTGCAGTGATTTGGATGGTGGTTTCGCCTTGACCGGGACGCCAAAAACGCTTATTGGGTTTCATATAAAAACTAACGATGGCGGCAAGGTAGGTTTCCATCGGCTGATCTTTTTTCAGAGGTAGGGCTAGAATTAAAAAGAAAATGATAACCGGTAATGGTAAAATCGCAAGTAGAGGAAAAATCTGAAAGAGAGCAGCAGCTAAGGCACCGGCAATCGCGGCAATTAAAAGATAAATAAATTGACGAAAAGTGAAGGGGCCAAGGAGTCTATCCTCTGCCTCAACGTCTTGTGGGACCTTATATGTAGCCATAATACTATTTTAGCATAAAAGGCTAGAGTTAATTTGAGGATTACTTTGAAGATTTTTTGTGATTATATTTCTTAGCGTCTTGTTCGAGACGGCCTTCTTCACTATTTTTCATGGTCTTAATTTTTTCGGCTAAATTACCATGTTCATCAGAGAAGACGAGTGCACGGACATTGTTATCCATTTGAGCAATGGCACCACTCTTCTGGCTGGAGAGAATAACATTACGAGCATCAGAGCTTTCAATTTGCTTGACGAAGATTTCTTTGGCAGCATTCTTAGCTTCAGCAAGTTTTTCTTCGTAGTATTTCTGCTTTTCGATTGGATCGGTAGGAGTTTCAGATTCATCGGCGGTGAGATCCTTGAAGGATTTAGCGGTGAAGAGCTGCATAATACCATTGAAGACATCAGACTTCATGGAAATAATATTGGCAGCCTTCTGCTTAGAGAGGAAGGTAGTGGCTTTCTTGAGACCAGCTTCGAGAATACTACTCTTCTTAGGATCTTGAGTGAGCTCGAGAACCTTCTCGTCGCGAGTATCGGCGTTATTCCAGTCGGCAGCATCAAGGCCGGTAATCATATTGATGAGAGAGTACATCTGATCGCCACCAGATTGGAAGTTAAGAGCGGCACTGGAGACATTAGAAAGTGTAGCGTCGAAGAGGTCAACACCGTATTTTTGAGAAACGTTATTAATTTCACCGAAGACTGTACGTTCGGCTTTAACGAGAGAAGTACCTTTGAGAGCTTGAGCAAGATTAAATTTAGTAGTCTTTTCCTCGCCATCGAGGTCTTTAAGTTTACCAGTAGCAAACTGCTCGAAGGTAATACGATTATCTTGACGTTTACCAGTACTCCAGGCAGCGGTTTCAATATTACCGAACTTACCAAAGCGACCAAGGACTGGGTCGGCATCCTTAAAGGCCATTAATTCCTTGAAGAGAACGTTGGCATTTTCAGTACCAGCAATGATTTTGCCATTATCTGAAAGATCGATGATGCCTTCAAGAACTTTATCGTAGTCACCACGAGTAGCCATGACACGCATCGTAGCAATCACGCGTTCGAAGTCGGCGTCATTAATGGCTTTCTTGAAGTCGTTATTAAGTACACCGGAATGAATACGGCTGTAATAGGTGGTGCGGCGGTTGAGGCTGGCTTGATATTCCCTGTCATAATCGACGGAAATATCACCTAATACACTATCGATGGCATCAATGACATGCTTAGGATTTTTAATATTAAGAGCTGGATCATAATCCCAGGCACTGGTACCAGCGGCGCGTACAATATATTTCTGATATTCTTTATCGTTCTTAGCAATTTCGGCTTCGGTGAGATTGAAGCGCTTAGCACTGTTTTCAGAATGCGAATCGATATATTTCTCGTTAATTTCCTTCATCTTATTGAGGTAGAATTTATCAGAAGCAACATCATTGTTATGGATTTCGCGATCGACAGTCTTTTGCTCGAGGAAATTTTGGGTCTGACGCTTGGCGAGATCTTTTAATTCCCTGTTCTGGTAGCCATGCTTATCGATATAGTCGCCCATGTTGCTCATGAAATTTTCAACACGTTTATTAGCGTTTTCAGTACGGTATTTAAGTTCACGGTGGCGATATTCGTCCAACATTTCGGAGTTTTTCTTGATTGGGTCGGCTTTGGAGTAAATTGGTTTGCCGTTTTTGTGATAGCCAATAATTGGCGTGTTATTTTGGCGGGCCAAAAGTTGCTCAGTTAGTAAGAGTTTTTGATCTTCTTCATTACGCTTTGCTCTATGTTCGCGGAAGGCTTGATTTTGCATAGCAATACGACTAATAGTCATGTCTTGACGAAGAGCGCCACCTTTACCCTCGAGGGCACGTTTTTGGTAGTTGGTACGAGCGAGATTGGCAGCGGTAGAAAATTCTTTAGATACGGAGTTATTAAGTTTACCACTAATACCACTAAGTACCTGATTAACGTCACCGAGAACAGATTTGGACATGCTGAGCATTTTGACGGCGAACATGATTGGTAGGACCTGGACGGCAATACCGATAATTACGCCGAAAGGAGTTTCGGAGCTGAAAATAAAGAGGTAGCCGAGAACCTTGGAAACGCCAAAAAGGAAGCTAAAGGCTGGGAAAAAGACCAGCATTTGAGCAAAAATTGATTTCCATTTCAGATAATATTTATGGGTATTTGGTAGAACATAGAGTGCGAAGATGAGTGGTGAAGTAATGGTAAGTAAAATAACTACGGCTTGGCGAAGTGAGATGGTAATCAGACCAACAACCACGGCAATAAAACCAGCGAGGACGATTGGAATGAGTGTAAAGAGGGCGCTAAGTAAACCACCGGAAGCGGCAACCGCCGTGGCGATACCGACACCACCCAGAATGGTGAGTGAAGTACCGCCGGCGATAGCAAGGAAAATATCATAGAGATTGAGAGGTTCGTCGAGCTTGGCTTCGGGATGTTGGCTTTGAATAGCAGTGGTGGCGATGCCTTCAAGGAAAGATTTGAGGGCGTTACCGATGATATTACTGACATCGACGAGAACCTGACAAATCAGATAACTAAAGTTAACCAAAATAGCGGCAATGATGAGCTTTGGTAACATCTTCTTGATATTGTAATTAGAAAAACCCAGGCCAGTAACCTGAGAGTAAACAATCAAAAGTAAGAAGATAATGAAAATAATATTAGCAATATTGCGAACGTAAGACCAGATGATGTAAATCGGGGATTTATTATCGGTGGTAATTGGCTTGATAACGAGGAAATTTTCAATGGTAGAATAAAGTGCATCGATTCCCTTCGCGAGGAGACCGGTAGTCGGACAAATAATGAAGGAGAGAATACCGATTTGTTCGGAACAGCTGAGTTCGTTTTGCTTCTCTGAATCTGGATTTTCGGGATTAGTGGTTCCCCCAGAGTTATTAGAGGTATTGGTTTGGTTCTGATTTTGGTTCTGAGTTTCGGTTTGCGTTGCTTCGTGTTCGGAATTATCATTCTCAACTTCTTCGATTTCGGAAGAATTTTCGGATGAGTTAGAAGAATTATTTGAATTATTTGGGGCGGCGTAAGTATTTAGAGTGGTTAAAGGAGAAAAGAGAGAAAACAAGGTAAAAAACAAGACAAAAATTGCCGTGCTGAATTTTCCTCTATGGTTGATTCCCTTATTCATAAAAAATAACTTAATTAATGCTTATTATTATATCACATAACGGTAATGCCGTCAATATTGACCACTGAAACGACCGAATAATAAAAAGCAGAAAAATCTATACTCATGATATAATATATGTATGAAAAAGGTCAATCGACAGCTAGGTGTAAAATTTTTGAAGAATTTAGGGGTTTTTTCTCTGGTATTAGCCGGATTTTTAGGACTTACGACAAGTGATTCTGTGAGTGCCTTAAGCTTGAATGATTTAGGGGCTTCAGGTCAACAAGTTTTGACTCAGGTAGGTGCAGTGATTGACGGTGACGTAGATGAAAGCTGCGAAGCGAACGTTTTCTTGGGATTTCGCCCTTGGTATAAGGGTTTAGCTACGCGTGATGATAATGATAAATGTGTGATTGGCAAACCAGCTACCTCAGATAGTGGTACGACGAACTGGGCACCTTTTGTTTGGGTAGTAGTAATGAATATTATTTATGATATTTCCCTGGTGGCGGGTCTAACTGCAACTGGGTTTATTATCTATGGTGGGCTTTCTTATGTAATGAGTGAGGGTGACCCAAATAAGGCAGCGAAGGGTAAGAATATTATTCAGGGTGCGGTGATTGGTTTGATTTTGACGATCTTCGCTTCGGTAATTACGAATACGATTATTAGTGTAATTATTAGTGCAACCTAAGGAGAGAAATGAAAAACTTTGCAACAGTAGATTTGGAAAATATTGATTCCCTAAATGAAGGTTTAAATAGATTACCAAATAAAGAAGGTAATTTTACGCTAACCACGATTTTGAATTATATTTATGCTTTAATCGGTCTAGTGGCGGTATTTTATATCGTGCTTGCGGCAGTAAATTTTGCGACAGCGCATGGGGACGTGGGTAAGGTGACAAAGGCAAAAAATACAATTGTTTTTGCAGTGATTGGTTTGATTATTGTGGTGCTAGCTGCTGCAGTGACGAATTTTGCTTTAACCGCATTGAATTAATTAAATATAAGTAAATTAGTTAAGAATAGGAATCAAAGATGAAGCAAGGTATGAAAAAAATAGTGACGAGTTTGATGCTCTTTGTGGGGTGCTTCGGGTTTTTATTTAGCTTAGTATTTTCTAATCATGTATATGCGGAGTCTTCGCGTGAGAATTTTTACGGGGTTTGTGATGACATTGAAGATGAAGATGTGAAGAAAATCGCGGGCTGTGATGAGCCTACCGGGAAAAATAAAGATGTAGTAGAAATTGTGCAGAGTGGCGTGAATGTGGTGATTTCTTTGGTGGGAATACTCGCAGTGTTTTCGATTATTTATGGTGGCTTTACTTATATTACCGCACAATCTGATCCAGCGAAAATCAAGCGTGGTAAAGATATGGTGGTCTATGCCGTGGTGGCATTAGTGGTGGCTTTCTTGGCTTACGGCATTGTGCTGTTTGTGACGAGAAATCTGAAATAATTACAGATTGATTCCAGAGAGAAATGTTTCTGTTTTTCTAGAAGATATGTTATAATTTTGGTAAATTAATATTAAAGGAATAATATGAAAATTTCGAATAAACTAAAAGCTTTGGCAATGGGTGGCACGAGCGTAGTTGCAGTTCTAGGTAACTCCGTCAATACTTTTGCTGCTAGTAAGGTGAAGTGTCCTGATGGTACTACTGCTAGCGGTGGTAGCTTAGCTGATTGTACTGCATTAAAAAATGACTCAAATAAGAATGATTTAATGGCACAAGCTAATACTATTATTAACGTAGTGATTGGTGTGGTTGGCTTCGTGGCTGTGGCCTTCATTATCTTCGGTGGTATTCAATACACGACTTCTGCGGGTGACCCAGGTAAAGTGAAGAAGGCTAAAGACACTATTCTCTACGGAATTATCGGTCTTGTCGTTGCAATGCTTGCTTACGCAATCGTGAACTTCGTCCTTTCCAGTGTTTTTAAGGGTTAATTAATAAAATACCCCTAAGGGGGTATTTTTAAGATTTAATTTTAGAGAAAAGAATAAATGAAAAAGAGTTTTAAAAAATTTCTAGCCGTATTTATGTTAGCTGGATTATTTGCGGGCGGAGCTTTAAGTGGCTCGGTGTTTGCTAAGCCACCAAAATCAGCGGCAGGCAATTCCAGTGCTGGTGCCGCTAATGGTTCTGGTTCTGGTGGATCCAGTGGTATTTGTCCTCCGGGATCAAAAAATCCAGGTGCAGCTAATATTGCAGCATGTAATATTGATCCTGACCATAAAGGTGACGACCTAATTAGCGATACGAACAAGATTATAAATGTTGTGATTGGTGTACTTGGCGTAGTCGCGGTAGCGGTGGTGATTTATGGTGGTTTCCTCTTTCTGACTGCCCAGGGTGATCCAGGTAAGATAAAGAAAGGTAAAGATTCGATTACTTGGGGTATTATCGGTTTGATAATTGCGTTATTATCTTGGTCGATTATTAACTTTGTCTTAAGTACTACGATGAGTGCACCAGCAGCACAAAATAGTACTACCACAACTACGGCACCATGAGTAAAAATAGTTTAAGAAATATCATCTATTCCCTACTATTTACAGCTTGCCTAGTACTTGCAAGTTTAGTGAAGCCAGTTTCGGCCTTTACTTGTCCAGATAAAACAATTCGCGAGAATGAGTCAGTATCTGCACTCTCAGAATGTAATGTGGAAAAAACTGATGGCGATAAATCACTAATGTCGAATGTGGCTATGCTGATTAATGTGTTTGCTTCAGTGATGGGTTTTCTTGCGGTTGGTATGATAATCTATGGTGGATTTATGTTACTCACTGCACAGGGTGACCCAGCGAAAATCAAACGCGGAAAAGATGTAGTTACCTATTCGATTATCGGTGTAATCTTAGTGATGCTGGCTTACGCAATCGTAAACTTCGTAATGAATAGTGGAATAAAAATTTAAGATAAATTTCTAGAAAAGACCTCGATATAGAGGTCTTTTTTTGTACTTTGATTGTCGGGTGATTTTTTGAGTTTAGATTTTGGCTAAAATTAATTTATATTTAATTCCCTCATGCTTGCAGTATTTGGGAAACGGCATATATTGAAGTTAGTGGATTCGAAAAAAATATACCGAATTCACGGTATATTTAATTTTTAGACAATGAGTTATGCGATTGGGATGCGAATAGGTGCTTCGGTCTTTTCTTTTTCGAAAGAAATGGTGAGCACGCCGTCTTTTAATTCTGCTTTTACGCTACCTTCGTCTTCGCGAACTTGGACTGGAAGCGCGATAGTACGAGAAAATTCTCCCCAATAACACTCTTGGATATGCCAACGAGTAGTCTGTTCATCTTCGCCGCCGCTAAGGACACCGGAGATGGTTAAGATATTGTCAGAAATGGTAACATCGAGGTCCCCTTTGGAGATGCCTGCGGTGCGAGCTTTGACAACTAACTTGTCGGCAGTTTCATATACATCCACTGCTAATTGTCCTGGAAAATCACCAGGTTCTTCTTCCCACGCCTCTGGATCTTCTTCTGCTGGAAGTGGACTCGGTTGTTCTTCTAGAGCTGAAACTGGTTCAGAGTCTAGGCCATCATTATCCAGAAAAGCGGCCGCGAGTTCATCTTCCATAAGCATGTCTTCGTCATTAGTACGAGCCATTGCTTGTATTCCTCCACATTAACTATTGTTCTTAATTATTATAAGAGTGGTTATGTTAAAAATCAAGAGTAAACAGCTTTATCGTGTAAAAATTACAATAGAAAAATTTATTTTAGATATGGTTTTGCAAAACAGATGTGTGCGATGCCAGAGAGAGGGCGGGATTTTTTGTGACCGTTGTAAAAAATATATAAGCATAATCAATCCGGGCTATGTGATGAATGATATGTATGGGTTTGAAAAATTATTGGTAGCAGGACTGAAAGAGGGGTGGTTTGAAAGGATGGTGCGAGACTTTAAATATAAGGGGAGGCGAGATTATGGAGAGTTTTTGGCGGAGAAATTGGGGGAGGTGATTTTAGGTGAAGTTAAGAGAATGAGATTTGGTGATGAGCTGAGCAATAAGTCGGGTGAGGTAACGTGCGGCGTGTTGAGAAAGGTAGAGACTGAGATAAAAGAGATTAGACAAATTGTTTTAGTTCCCTTGCCAACGATTCGAAAACATATTCGAGAAAGAGGATTCGATCATACTTTGAGATTATGTTTTGAACTAGAGGAATTTTTACAGAAAAGATTTGATGATTTGGGGGTGAGTGTAGAATATCAGAGTCTGTTAGTTAGAAAAAATAAGACGGTGCAGGTGGGTAAAGAAAAGAAAGAGCGTGTGAAGCAGGCGGAGAAAGCGTATGGAATTTGTGAAGGGGTAGAAATTGAGAATAAGACGCTCTATATATTGGTGGACGATGTGACGACGACGGGTGCTTCCCTTGCGGCAGCGAAAAAAATACTGCAGGCCGATCGAGTATGGGCTGCAGTATTAATGAAAGAACGTTAATTAGTTGGTGGTACCGACACCGATTACGGAGTTGAGGACGAAATGAACGATGGCGTAAGCGAGCATAGAGATAATGAGGCCGATAATGGCATAAAGAATGGTGTTTTTAGCGTCTGTAACCTTTTTAGAGTCACCGCCAGAGAGAATATAACGAAGGCCACCGTAAACTAGCATAATGACCGAGATGAGGCCGACGATGAGTAAGACGGTATTAGTGATGCGGCTAAAAACGCCGTTGTCGCCGATAAGTTCAGTAGGCATACCATCAGCACGGGCAGCATTTGCACCTTCTTGGACACTAGTAGCAGAAGCTAGAAGACGGCTCGAAAAAAGGCAGGCAAAGGCGCCAAGACCAGTAAAAGTTTGTGTAATAATTTTGGTAATTTTTTTCATGAAATATAGAATCTCGCGGTTAAATTCGACAATATTATTTTAACACAGATGTGCGAAAAAGCAATGAATCGTGAGATTTGTAGAGATATTTGAGGAATATTTGGAAAAACTATTAGAGATGTGGTAAATTTATGATAAGATAGAGGTAGACGGAGAGTTACCCAAGTGGCTGAAGGGGGCGGTTTGCTAAATCGCTAGTGTGGGGAGACCTGCAGCGGGAGTTCGAATCTCCCACTCTCCGCCATAAATGTCGGATCGTAATAGACTCTAGCGAGTCTATTTTTTTAAGATAAATCTTAAAAGAGATTCTCTGTCTTCTGCGTCGTCGTCTCAAAAATGCAAGCACTTTTTTGAACTCCTCCTTGAAGACGAATCTCCCACTCTCCGCCATAACATGTTATAATGTTAATAGTTAAAAGGTGCTAATATGGACGAAAAAATTGTAAAGTGGGAAGGTGAAGAATATATTTCACATAATAACGGAGCGGGGTGGTATGTGGGGTTATTTTCAGTGACCTTAGCTTTGAGCTTGCTTTCATTTTATTTTCAGTGGTGGACTTTTTTGGCTTTAGTGATTGTGTCGGCTTTGACGCTGTTGATTTTAGCGGTGAGACCAGCCAGAAAAATTTCCTATACTCTAACCGATAAGGGTTTCACGGAAGGTGATAAGTTTTATGCGTTTTCTGAATTTAAATCGTTCGGTATTTTACAAGATGATGTACATTTTGCGATTGTTTTGACACCGAGAAAGCGCTTATCGCCCGCGGTGACGATTTACTTCCCGGAGAATAAGGGTGAAGGGATTGTCGATATGTTTGGGGCAAAATTGCCAATGGAGCCGGTGGAGTTGGATTTATTAGATAAAATTGTAAAAAGACTGCGTATTTAAAAAATCTAAATTTCAGGGGTACAAATCAAAAAGGAAATATGTTATAATATGAGTGTCGTAGTAATACGATGCTCATTTAATTTCTAGGTGAATATTACTTTATGTGGTATTCACACATGCACCCGTAGCTCAGCTGGATAGAGCGTTTGCTTGCGGAGCAAAAGGTCGTAGGTTCGAATCCTGTCGGGTGTACCAAATGAAATTATGAGAAAATCAGTTCCCTTTCGGAGCTGATTTTTTTGTGTGAAATATTTTGACGCAGTAAAGTTTTTATGAATAAGCTTTTTAAGTAAAAAATGAATTGAATAATAATGATGGAATTTTTTGTTGGTCCTTAATCTGTTGTAGTTAAGAGTAATTTTTGCTAAAATAAGAGGTGGAAGCGTGGCCGAGTGGTTGAAGGCGCACGACTCGAAATCGTGTGGGCCGAAAGGTCTCGGAGGTTCGAATCCTCTCGCTTCCGCCATAAATGTCGGAACCGAAAAAAGACTCTAAAGAGTCTTTTTATATTTTTAAGTTAAAACTTAAAAATGAGGATTCTCTGTCTTCTGCGTCGTCGTCTCAAAAATGCAAGCACTTTTTCGAACTCCTCCTGGAAGGCGAATCTAATTTTTTCCGAGAGAGGAGGAACGGAAGGATTTTGCGAAGTAAAAGCCTAATCCTCTCGCTTCCGCCAAGTTTACGAAAAATCGAACCCTCTTAGTCCCGATATAAATGTCGGAACCAAAAAAAGATTCTAAAGAGTCTTTTTATCTTTTTAGGTTAACAAAATAAGGACCATGGAGATCCTTATTTTTTATTCACTTCCCTTGCCTGTGAAAACGGCAGCGACAGTTTTGATGAGAATTTTAATATCGTAGGTGACACTCCAATGGTCAATGTAGTAACAGTCGAGACGAACGATTTTCTCAAAGTCGGTAATTTCACTGCGGCCGGAAACTTGCCAGAGTCCAGTAATGCCAGGTTTGATACTAATACGACGTTTATGGTGGGCGGCATACTGATTATATTCGTTCACTGTTGGTGGACGAGTACCAACGAGTGACATGCTGCCTCCGAGTACGTTAAAGAATTGAGGTAATTCGTCGATGCTGGTTTTGCGAAGAATCTTACCGATTTTAGTAATGCGTGGATCATTCTTCATCTTAAACATAAAACCTTGCATTTCGTTTTGCTCTTGCAAATCTTTGAGACGTTCTTCGGCATTTTGATACATGGAGCGGAATTTGTAAATGTTGAAGAATTTACCATTACGGCCAACGCGTTTTTGCTTGAAAATAATTGGTCCTGGATCCTCTAGGTAAATTAATGGTGCAACAATAATACCAAAAAGAATACAAATCAGACATCCAACTAGGGCACCAAGAATATCCATGAGACGTTTGACGATTAATTCCCCATCGGTAAAGATACGAGGTGAAAGACGAATTACGCTGGAGGTACCAAAATCTTCGAGTTTAGTTTCAAGGGTTTCAATCGCAAAACTATCGATTGTGATTAGTGAATCGATCCCCATTTTACTAACTAGTTCGATTAATTCGCGGATCTTTTCGCGATCAGTATGAGCAACACTAAAAATTACAAAGTCGACCTGATGACGTTTGAGATATTCAATGGCCGGGGTGGTGAGCTCTTTTAAATCGTAAGCTTCGGCTGGATTAGTAATAGCTTCAGGGGTAAGTTTATTTTTGGTGAGGGGTTTTAATTTATAAAAAAGATCTTTACATTTACCAGAGAGTGAACTGATACCAATAATTTCACAATCTTCAGCGTCAAGTTTTTGGATTTTACTAATTACATTACGAAGATTGCAACTATCAGTAAAAATTACAGTCTTTTTGGTATGATGTCCGAGGTATTCGCGTTTTAGAAAATGAATTAAATAAAGCGTAATAAAGGAAACTATGAAATTAACTGAGAAAAAAGTGGCGAAGAAGAGACGTGGAATACTATTGCTTGTATGAGTGAGGTAAACAATGGCTGAAAAAATAATGGCCATAAACAGATTAGTGAGAAGAGCGGATTTAGCATGACGAAGAATACCACGTTTTTTAGTATCAGGATTACTGTGGTAGAAAGTAAAAACAATTAGATATGAAAGAAGAAGATAGAGGTAAATAGAGACGGTGCGAATATTGTAAAAGGCAATATCATTAGGTTCCCAGCCGAAGCGATAAAAGTAGGTAATTAAAAAAGAAATGGTAATGGCAAAAAGATTAGCGGTAAATAACTCAACACGACGATGATTTGACATATTGAATTTATTGTAACATAAATATTCAGATTTTACAGATTAAATAAAAAAATCACCCCTGTTAATGCTTATGATTGCAGAAAATATAAAATTATTTGATAATAAAATATATCATATATGAGATATTTTAATTTGGGATATTTTGATGAATTTTATCGTTACAGGTGGAAATCAGGGGAGAAATTTAGTATAATCAAGAGAGAAAATTAATTGGATGGTGGGGTGAAGGAAGGCAAAATGGCAAGTATTTTTTCAAAAATTATTGCAGGTGAGATTCCATGTTACAAAATTTACGAGGATGAAAAGACCTTGGCTTTTTTGGATATTCACCCAGAAACCAAGGGTCACACCTTAGTGGTGCCAAAACTTGAAGTGGATAAACTTTACGATTTACCAGAAGATTATTATCTTGCGGTAATGAAAACTGTGAAAAAATTGGCGGCCAACATGGAGAAAGTTCTGGGGGCGAGGACTTTGATTAAGGTGATCGGTACTGACGTGCCGCACGCGCATGTGCACCTAGTGACTTTTGATCCAAATTATAAATATGGCCAGGTGGTGGAAGTTTCCGAGGCGGAGATGGCCGAGATTAGAGAAAAATTATTCTTAGAAAGTGAGGAAAAATAATGAAATTTGCTCCGGCATATAATCCGGCGGATTTTGAAGCGGATATCTACGCGGCCTGGGAGGCGGCGGGTAAATTTTTGCCAAAGAAAGATGAAGCTCGAGCGGATGGCAAGAAAGCAAAACGCTATTCAATTGTAATGCCACCACCAAATGCGAACGGAAATTTGCATATTGGTCACGGTTTAACTGTGGCAGTGGAAGATTCCCTGACCCGCTACAACAGATTACGCGGACGTCGAACTTGGTACGTGCCAGGAGCAGATCATGCGGGCTTTGAAACTTGGGTGGTTTACGAACGTGAGCTTGAAAAATCGGATCGTTCCCGTTTCTCGATGAGTCGTGAGGAAATTTATAGTGAAGTCTGGAATTTTGTACAGAGTAAACGCGGCGATATGGAACTACAGCTAAGGGCGCTCGGGGCCTCCTGTTCGTGGCAGGATTTAACTTTTACTCTTGACGAAAATGTAGTGCGCCGTACTTATAAGACTTTCGAACAGATGTGGAAGGATGGTTTGATTTATCGTGGGGAGAAATTGGTAAATTATTGTACGAAACATCAGACGGCTTTCGCGGATATTGAGGTGGAATACAAGGATGAAAAAGGTATTCTCTATGAGATTAAATATCCATTCGGGCCGGGCGTGGACAGTGACGCTAAGGTGGAACTTTTAGATGAAAATGGTGAAGTCGAGAGAGTAATTGAGGGTGGTGTGGTAATTTCGACTACGCGTCCAGAAACCTTATTCGGCGATACGGCGGTGGCGATCAATCCAAACGACAAGCGTTATGAATTTTTGCATGGTAAGACTTTAATTTTACCGCTGACGGGTCGTGAAATTCCGGTAGTATTGGATGAACATGCAGAGATGAGCTTTGGTACAGGGGTAGTGAAGATTACGCCAGCACATGATAATGATGATTTTGAGGTGGGATTACGTCATAATCTTCCGAGAATTCAGGTGATTGGATTCGATGGTAAGATGTTGCCGATTTGTGGTGAAGAAATTGCAGGATTGACTGTCGAAGAAGCACGTAAGAAGACGGTAAAAATGCTCGATGCGGCGGGATTACTCGTGGGCGAGAAGAAAATGCAGCACTCAGTGGCGCACTGTTATAAGTGTGGTACAGTGATTGAGCCAATGCTAAAAGAGCAGTGGTTTATTGATACTTCGAAGCTAGCAAAGATGGCGATTGAACGCTTAAATAATAATGAAATTAAATTTTATCCAGAGAATAAACAGAAAGTTTTGATTAATTATCTCGAGGGGCTGAAAGATTGGAATATTTCACGTCAGATTCCTTGGGGGATTGCAATTCCGATGTTTCACAAGATTGATCCGAACGCGGAAGGTGAAGAATGGGTGTTCGATACTAGAACACATCTGTTTGAGATCGAAATTGGGGGTGTAAAATATCGTCGTGATGAGGATACTTTTGATACGTGGTTCTCTTCCTCGCACTGGCCAATTGTTTGTACGAACTGGGAAGAGGGTTTTAAAAATGAATTCTATCCGTTAAATGTGATGGAGACTGGGGCAGATATTTTGTTCGCTTGGGTGGCCAGAATGATTATGATGGGGGTTTATGTGACGGGTGAAGTGCCATTCCGTGAAGTATACCTACACGGCTTAGTGCTCGACGCTAAGGGTAAGAAGATGTCAAAATCTAAGGGGAATGTGATTAACCCGATGGAATTGATTGAAAAATATGGTTCGGATGCCTTCCGTATGGGGATTTTGCGTGGCCGCTCAGCGGGATTAAACCAGGCTTTTTCGGAAAATTCGGTGATTTCGAGCCGTAATCTTTGTAATAAATTGTGGAATGTTTCACGATTCGTACAAGGAATGGTAGATGAGGTGGAAGCAGATTCTTCAGAGGTGAGCGTTGTAGATTATACAACAGAAAATGCGGGTGAAGACTGGATTTGTCATGAAATTAACCGGGCTAGCTCGATACTGGAACAGGCGATGAGTGAATATCGTTTCTCTGAGGCGGTGGAAATTGTTTATAGCTTGGTTTGGGATAAGTATGCAGACTGGTTCCTAGAGAGTCAGAAGATCTTTAAGAATATTCCACTTCTCAAGAAAACTTTAGAGAATGTTTTGATGATGATGCATCCTTTTGCGCCTTTCGTAACAGAGGTGATTTGGCAAAATCTTTCTTGGACTTCCGGTATGGTGATCGACGCGGGTTGGCCTGAAACCATGAAGTACGATGAGATTTCAGCGATGAATTTCGAACGGATGATTGAGGTGGTGACGAAGATTCGTGCGACGAACAATTCCCTGTCGCTTCTAAATAATAATAAGAAATTCGGTCTACTCTTTGGTGAAGACGTAATGGCGATTGAAAATACCTTGCTTTTGAAATTCCTATCGCATGTACCTTATATTTCCTCGACCAATGGTACGCCGCGAGGTTTGAAATTAGCAATCGCTAACCATGAGTTATACCTCGACGTGACGGCTGAGGTGGTAGCTAAGTATAAGGATGAACTGACGGAGAAGATTTTGGCAGTGGGTCGTGAACTCGACGGATTAAATTCTCGTATGATGAATCCAAATTATGTGGAAAGAGCTCCAGCAGAATTAGTGAGAGAGACGCGTAATCTGATTGCAGAAAAAGAAAAACTGATCGAAGAAATGAAGATGCAGCTGAATGTAATCTAAAAAATTCAGTGATTCCCTGCTTAGCATTAAATTAGGCGTAATTAACTTAGAAAAAAACTTCGGTGATGAGCCGAAGTTTTTCGTGGTATTTAATATAGAAGCTGAGAGTTAAGTTTAATGATTGTTTGACTCAGAGGCTATAAAATAAGCTTAATGCGCGTTTATGGCTATAAAAGCAAAATAAGTAGTGTAATTCCCTGTTAGTTTATAGTTTTATAGAGGAGTATTAGCATCCTTGATAGAATTTTAATGATATATTTAGCCTTATTTTAACATCCTAGATATAATTTTCACGAAAAATTTAGCTTATTTTTAGCATCCTAAAAAGAAGTATTTTTTATTTTATAAAATTTAGACACAAAAATACTATGCGCTATTTTAAGGCTATATTATTCCCTCTCCATGTGAAAAAATGGCGTGAAAATACTATGCTTCCCTGTTAAGCACATGAAAAATCTTGTACAGTGTAAAATACTAATGTTTAATGCTTGACAAATAAGCATAAACATTTCCTAATAAGGTACTGATCTGTTCTTTTATGACCCAATTACCGAGGCGCTATCGTATTTAAAATTATGTGTTCCGTTAAAAAAATTCGATAATTGTTATGTCTATATTAGCGTGGGCGGGTTGCTAAGTCAAGTGGGTTCTAAATATAGGGAAGATTTGAAATAAACTTATGCACTTTCTGGAAAAGTCGGGGGAATAATGGTGGAAAAAGCCTATCTATGAGCATTAAGTGGATTTATATAAAAAGGGAACTGGTGCAAAAAATGCACGGGTTGGGATATTCGGGTTTTAATCTGGTTATTGGGTTAGGATATATCGGAATATTCAAGTAGGGAACTAGTGCAAAAAATGCACGGGTTGGGCTGATAATGTTTTTGAGGTAGATTGGAAAATATTGAGGTTGGATGGAAAAGGGAAGAAGGTTATGTTAAAATGTGGTTGTGGCATATATTAGAAAATTTAAGACAGCTTCAGGTGCGACCGGGGTGCAAGTTTGCTATAAAGAGCATGGCAAGGTTGTGAAACTGGTTCATGTGGGTTCAAGTAACTCGGAACTCGGGCTGACGAAACTTCTAAGAAAGGCCCAAGATATTATTGATGCAGGGAAGCGCAGGCTTTTCTGATTAGATGATCGCAAATTAAGGTTATTTTTGATTGATTTTTAAATTTGTTTGAAGAGCGGTTTAATAGGTGCGGTTAAAAATAACTAAATTTTGTTTATTTTTGATGGATTGCCGTCAAGAATTTTGATTAGCCACTGCAATGAGGTTTATTTTTGATGTGGTTTTTCGATTTATTGGTACTGGATTTGGTCTTTAGGGTAGATTTATTTTGACTTAGATTGGTTTGGTCTTTGGAGTAGTTTTATTTTGACTGATAATTTTAGTTTTTTGTTTTTTAGTTTTTACTAATTTTGTTTATGCTTGAAAAATTTAGAATTATTGATATGATTTGAATTAGCTTGAATTATTATTCGACAGAGAAACGTTGGTTTAGTACATTAGGAGGTTGAAATGAGAATCATGGAAACAAGTGCAAGATTGTTGAATCCATTTTTGGATGAGCTTTCGGATGAATTTTATCTGCAAATGTTGTTAAGACATGTAGAAAAATGTGGCAGAATCTGCTATCTTATTGAGCCGAAAGATCCGGAGGGGAGCACCGAGAAGTTTGTTCGGATGCTGATCAAAAATGGGCATGAGTCACCATTGGAGCATGGAAGTTGTACGTTCAAAATTGTGACGGATCGGGCAATTTCACAGGAAATTGTGAGACATCGTTTGGCGTCTTATTCTCAGGAATCTACGAGGTATTGTAATTATGCGAATGGGAAATTTGCAAGGGAGATTACAGTGATTGAGTCGAGTGGCCTGGCGGAAAATGAGGCGAGGGAATGGCTGAATTTAATGGAGATGTCGGAGAGGACGTACCTACATCAAATTGATGCTGGCGTGAAGCCGGAAAAGGCGCGGGATGTGTTGCCGCTTTGCCTAAAAACCGAACTGATGATGACGGCGAATTTTAGAGAATGGCGACATTTTTTGAAATTACGTGGTTCAAGAATGGCGCATCCAGAAATTCGGAAAATTGCTAATCAGATCTATCAGATTTTCCAGCAGGCGATTCCGGTACTGGTGGAAGATATTGAGATTTTTGATGATGATGCTGCTGAATAATTTTGCAGGTAGAATTTTGTTCAACCAAAAAGACTCGCGGAGGACGAGTCTTTTTTGCGTGCTGAATTTTCTCGGAGAGTGAGAGAGGGAAGAGGGGATTATCAGTTCATCCTCACGGGGAGGCTGAGGGGGTGTACATAAATGTATGATCAAATGTTCGGGAATAGGGCTGAAACTATGGTGCGGCCTTGTAGGTGAAGTAGCCAGGCTTGCTGTTAGATGGGTCGTCGACACGGGCATAGGTACGGAAATTATCGTAGTTACTTTGATGAGTGCCAGCACCACCAACTAGTTTTGGTGTATCGGTAAATAGATAATCGGTGGAGTTGTAATAGGTTACGCCATAAACAGCTGGAACGAATTTTTCTGATGTATAGATTGTAGTGAGTTCCGGGTTTTCATAGAATGCGCCGTACATATCGGTAGTACCGGAAGTGTCAAATCCAGGAATGGAGATAGTGACAACTTTTTTCATTTTATGGAAGGTATAATACATAGTTTTAAGAGTATTGGTCGTCTTGACATGACTTAAATCTAATTCGGTGAGAAGTTGAGAACCATTAAACATATAGTTAATATTCTCTGCTTTTTCAAGATTGAAATTGTTGATATCTAAGGTCTTAAATCTATTTCCATCGAACATATACTTAAAATCTGTAACTTTTTCAGTATTAAAGCTAGAAAGATTAATATTTCCGGCATAGCAGCCTGTAAACATATACGCCATGTTAGTAACATTTTCGGTTGTGAGAGGCATATTAAGAGTGTAATTGTCTGGTAAAGAGGAAAGACCAAAGAAGGCACGCTCCATAGTAGTAACCTTGGATGTATTGAATGGATTTGGCAAGATGAGTTCGGTAACTGGAACACTATCAAAGAAGGATTGAAGTGAGGTAGCTTCAGGGAGGCCTACGAAATTGGTGAGATCTGCTTTTCCAATTTTGGCGGCTCTAAACATATTTACAACGTTGGTAACTTTTTCGGTATTAAAATCTGCGCCGAAAATAGCTTCTTGGCTTGGCCTTTCGGTAAAGGCTTGATCGAACATGCTTTCCATATTGGTAACATTTCTTGTATTAAAATTGAAAACTTGTGGACCCTGCATATATTTCGCTTTATAGAACATGAATCCCATATCAGTGACAGCCGAAGTGTTAAAGCCGGATGATGGTAAGCCATTAACGAGAGATTCACTGAACATGTGATTCATATTAGTGACGGAACGAGTATCAAACCCAGCGGAAGGTAGATTTCTAATATAGGATTTGTTAAACATGTAGGCCATATTGGTAACTTTACTGGTGTCAAAAACGGCTGGATAGGTAATAATAGGACTGTAGTTGAAATAATCATTAAACATATAAGACATGTCAGTGACGTTTTTGGTGTTGAAACTTGAAAGATCTAATTTTTCAAATCTAGTTCCATTAAACATATAGCTCATATTGGTAACTTTTTCAGTATTAAAGCCGGAAGTGTTAATAAAATTTCGAAGACTGCCTGCATTTGAGAACATACCATACATATTGGTGACGTTTTTAGTATTAAAACCGCTTAGGTCAAAGTCTTTCATATTACTACAACCTGCAAACATCATATTCATATCTGTGACATTTTCGGTATTGAATTTATTACCAATCTTAAAGGTTTCAACACTGTTAGCGTAGAACATTTTAGCCATATTAGTTACTTTACTGGTGTCAAATTTGTCACCAAGATCTAGGTTTCTTAAATTATAAATTCTAGAGAACATACCTTCCATATTAGTGACGTTTTTGGTGTCAAAATTTGAACCTAAGGTTAAGGAATCTATTTGTTTACTGCTATTTTCGGTGTCAGTACCAAAAAGATAGCTCATATCGGTAACATTTTCGGTATTAAAAGATGACAAATTGAGATAATTATAACTACCGGTTTTAAGGTTTTTGAACATGTTTTTCATTTTTGTAAGCCTGGAGACGTTGGATTTATTTGGCAAGTAACGAATTGAATTGTAATAACCGCCATAACTTTCAAACATACTTTCGGTGTCATCTAGTACAGAGAAAGTGGCTTTTCCAAAGTCGATCATATTGGATTCGGAATTTTTGTACATCGAGTTAGTTGAAGTTGTATATTTTCCGAAGTTTTCGGTAGCCGTGCGAATGCCGTATGAAAATTCGATGATACTACCTTCAAAGAAGGATGTCATATCTGAACTATTCTCAAGGAAGTTGCCGGTAAGAGAGACGGAATATTTTCTTTTGCCATTATTTTTAAACATAGAATTTGTTGAGACTGGACCAGTTGTGTTAATGGTGACGTATGGTTGAAGATTGGAAAATTCGAACATTGAATCAAGATTAGTAGGATTTGCTTTTGCGATTGAATTAACCATATTGGACGAGTATTTAATATCGTAATATGCAGATTCATTCACATTACCTAATTTATAGAACATATAGGAAAAATCTTTAGTTTTTGAAAAACTTATTTGTGAATCATTTGGCCAATTATAAAAGAGTGCAGTAGAAACATTATTGAGCCCAGAGAACATATAGGAAGAGTCGGCGTTAGTGTAAATATGATGGGAATTGGACCAGATAGTTAAGGCGTAGCTATTGGTTGAAGATTGAACGGCGGTAAGATAGACTGGTTCTTCGGAATTTTCAGTAGAGATTTTAACGGTCTTTTTTGGAGTACTGGTTGGTTCAGTTTTTGCAAAAGTTAAGCTATTTATATAAACTGGTAGTTCAGATTTTGGATCATTAAGAATAGTAGGGTCTGTAGTATTGACGGCTTCACGGAGTAGCTTATTGAATTCACGACCAGTGACTAGAGTTGAGGAGATTTCTTCGTTAACGATTAAAGAGAAAGTTATGTCACCGTTATAACGACCGGAGATAATATCCTTATTGGCGCGAGCAAATAGGTTGGCTTTATAAGTGTAACCTTCGGTTGGAGCTGCTCCATCAGATTTTTTAATTAGAGTTGGATTACTGGCGTTTCCTAGTGGATAGTAGCTACTATCACATTTTGTTGTACTACTATAATACTGACTACAGATTCCCCACATATTAATTTGGTCTTCAGCGAAATTATAATAGGTGTAATGATTGAGAGGTTTTAGAACGGCATTTGGTGCTTGAGGGTTGGTAAAATTACCATTACTATCTCCGCCAGACATGTATAGGGAATACCCTGCAATACTATTAGTCTTAACTGTGGCAGAAAAACCGGTAGCACGTAAAACTACCTGCTCGGTACCTTGTGGCGTAAGATCGAGATCAAAATTACCGGTTACGGTGAGTGAAGCGCCATAAGGTTCTTCAGCATGAACCGATGTTGGGGAATTAAAGGTAATAAAAACCGACCCAAGTAGGGTAAGTAGAACTAAACTTCTCTTAACCAAAAAATTAATTCGGTTAGACCTAAAAGTCTCAACACAAATAAACCTCCAATAAACTAATTATGCTTAATTATATATGAAATTGGTCGGATTTTCAAATAGAAAAAGAAATTGAGATTAAAAAATATCCCCTGTACTGGGGATATTTAGGTGGTAATTTGGCGATTATTTAATTTCGGAGCGAGGAAGAATGTTGAGTTTGTATGGGTTGGAAGGTTGGACACCGGATAGAATTTCGTAGTAAGCGGCGGAGGCGACCATGGCGGCGTTATCGCCGGAGAATTTTGGCAGAGGGAAATAACATTTAAGGTCTTTGAATTTTGATTCGAGTTTTTTGGCATCTTCGCGCAGGGTTTGATTGGCAGAAACACCACCAGCGATGACGAGAGATTTTGTCTCGGGATTTTGTTTAATAGCGGTAGTGATTTTTTCGAGGAGAATATCGGTGACGGCTTGGTCGAAAGAGGCGGCGAGATCGGCCTTAGTAGTATCGTCGAGTAAGTCAGCGAGCTTGGAAGAAGGATAGGAAATCGGAACGTTGACTAGATTTTGGACCGTGCGAAGGAAGGCGGTTTTGAGACCAGAAAAAGAAAAATCGAGAGAATTAGCGAGTGGGTGAGGAAAAGTAAAACGATGAGGGTCGCCGGATTTAGCGAGATGAGAAATAGCTGGTCCACCTGGGTAGGGAAGGCCGAGAATTTTGGCAATTTTATCGAAGCATTCACCGACAGCATCGTCACGAGTGGAAGCGATAATTTCAAAATGATTGTGAGCGGACATGCGAATGATTTGAGTATGGCCGCCGGAAATGACAAGAGCAAGGAGGGGAAATTCAGGTTTTTCGGTGAGCCAGTTGGCGTAAATATGGGATTTGAGATGATGTACTGGATAAAATGGGATGTGATGCAAAATACTGATAGTGCGAGCAGAAAGAGTGCCGACCAAGAGAGAGCCGAGAAGTCCCGGCGTGTGGGTGACGGCGATGGCGTCGATCTCTGACCAATCATTTGGTTTTAATCCAGCCTCGGTGAAGGCACGATGAATGACTGGCTGGATGGCTTCAAGGTGAGAGCGAGCGGCAATTTCGGGAATAACACCGCCGTAACTTGCGAAGATATCGATTTGAGAAACTACGACATTACTTAAAATTTGATCACCATTTTCGACAATGGCGGCAGCAGTTTCATCACAAGAAGTTTCGATACCCAAAATTTTCATGAGTAAATTATATCACGAACAGGGAAGAATGGCCTAGGATGGGTGGAATATGATGGATTAATCTCCGAAGTGGAGGAGGCTAATTAAATTAGCGATTTGGTTGTTTGATGGAATCGATAGGGTTCTTACCCGCAGCTTTTAAGGATGGAATAGTACCAGAAATAAAGCCAGTGAAGAGGGCGACGCCGAGGGCGATGGCAGGAATTTCTGGAGAGAAGTAAATTTTGAATTCGGTGAGAAAGGCGGTGACGAGAAGTGCGGCATAACCGATAATGAAACCGAGCACGGCGCCAGAGAGGTTAAGGAGGATGGATTCGAAAATAAACTGTAGAAAAATATTAAAGTGTGTAGCGCCGATGGCTTTTCGAACACCGATTTCATGAGTACGTTCGGTAACCGTGGCAATCATAATACTGGTAATACTAATCGAGCCGACAATAATAGAGATAATCGCGATAATGGAAAGCAGAACAGTGATAAGTTTGACATTAGAAGAAGCTGGGTGGGAAATTTGTTCTTCGGAAGCAAGTTGGAAGGCGCCGGCGAGGTTAGGATTTTCAGAAAGTTTTTTATTCAGAGAATCTTTGATGGAAAGCATGGTGGCATGATCAGGTAATTGAATGAGGACTTTTTCGATAATGGGATTTAGGGTGGCCAACTGATCGAAATTAACTAGACCGACTTGGTTGAAATTAAAGCGAGTAAAATTACGCGGATTGTCCTGATTTTCGAGGACACCAGTGACGATGTAGCGTTCGCCCTTAATGTTGACAGTCTTACCGATACTTTCGGCGGTGCCAAAAAGTTGAAGGGAGAGGTTGTGACCTAGGATGATAGTTTTGAGGCTGGCATCACTCTGGAAAGAGCCAGTTTTAATTTTAAGGCCGAGAATTTTAAGAGCCGATTCGTTGACACCAAGAATATTACCGTTAGCGACGAGATTATCGCCTGAGAGATTACAGGTGATAGGTGCAAGAGGTGAAACGGCGGCGGTGGTATTAATGGATTTTTGGACGAGTTCGACAGTTTCTTTATTAAAAGGGGAAGAGATGAGGGGTTTGGCAGTGAGGATGGAGGAAATATCGGTGGCTTCATCGGATTTTTGTTGAAGCACCAGGAGGGCGTCGTTAGTTTCGGCCTTAACGAGATTTTTGAAGCTGCCGATAATACCAAAAGTATAGACGATACTGGCGATACCGATAGCGATACCAAGAGAGGTGAGAAATGTACGTAATTTTTGGCGCTTCAAAGAAGAGCGGGCGATGGCGTAATTTGTGCGAAGCAACAATGACATTATTTGTGACCTTTCTTTTTAGCAGATTTTTTAGTGTGAGATTTGGTGTGGACGGAATTATTTTTAGCGGATTTTTTGCCGAAATTAAGATTAAATTTGAGTGCGGAGTTAGATTTATCACGCTTGATTGGAGTAATAGTAGCAATTTGAGAAACGCGTTCAGTCTTTTCTGATTCAGTTTCTAAAATCTCGGTGGCCTCTGGTTCGATTACTTCGGTTTCAGGTTTAGCTGGAGGGAAATATTCCTTGACTGGAGCAGGGGTTGGCTTTTTAGTAGAATTTGGAAGTTCGGAAACGGTACCAAGATTGTAAGAGAGGGGTTTATCGAAAGGTTTTTCTGGAGTATTCGGAATGAATTTTGGTTCAAAAGGATTAACGGACGACTCAGAGGTGTGAGTAAGTTTCGGACGTGTCAAGGTAGATTTTGACTCCGGTGTGACGCGAGGAGTTTCTGGTTTAATAATACGTGGAATTTCCGATTTATTAATGCGTGGAATTTCGGATTTGGCGGTAACAGGGTTTTCTTCAGAGCGAGAAGAAACTGATGTGGTTTCGGATTTAGCAGTTTTAGGATTGAAGTGAATATCAATACGCTCTGGGAGATTGTGGTCGGCGACGAATTTGAAGTCGCGATCAATCGAGCCATCAATCATATGAAGGACACGAGTGGCGTACTTAGTAAGGGCTGGGTTGTGGGTCACCATAATAATAGTATTACCGGCTTGGTGAACACGATGAAGTTCCTGCATCACGGCTTCAGAACTTTTAGTATCGAGACTACCGGTCGGCTCGTCGGCAAGAATGATTTCCGGATTGGCGACCAGGGCGCGAGCGATGGCGACGCGTTGCTTTTGGCCACCAGAAAGTTGATATGGATAATAATATTCTTTGGTTTGAAGATCGAAATTTTTTAGAGTTTCGGAAGCTTTAATGATAGCTTTAGTGTGGCTAACGCCAGCGTAGATAAGAGGTAGAGCGACATTCTCGAGAACGGTGAGTGTAGGAATGAGGTTGTATTCCTGGAAAATAATACCAATTTTTTGGGAACGAAGTTTGGCGAGACGACGACTGCTAAAATGAGAGGTCGGGGTTTGATTTAAGAAATATTGACCAGAGGTAGGGTGATCGAGAAAACCGAGAATATTAAGTAATGTAGTTTTACCACAACCGGACGGACCCATAATCATGATAAATTCGCCAGGTTTGACCTGCAAATAGAAATTTTGCAATGCGTAGGATTCCGCTTCGCCGATACCAAAAACACGATTAATATCATGTAGTTCGATCAAATTATTTGGGGATGTTTGTTGATTGTTTACCTCTTGTGCCATTAGTCTTATTATAAACTAAAAAGAAAAATATGTTATGATTATGTAGAAATTTATTGGGTTTTTATGGCAAAGAAAAAAAAGTCGAAGAAAAGTGGGGTAAACCAGAAGAAAAATCATAATCACAGCAAGAAACAAATGGCTGTGAGGAATTTTTCTGAGGCTAAAAATTCGGTAGAAAAAGCAGAAGCAGTTTCGAATGAAGTCGACTCAAATGTGATGCCGAAAAAGGATGCTGAAAAAATAGCAAAAGCGGAATTGAAAAAAGCAGAAGCGGTTTTAGAAAAAGCAGAAGCGGTTTTAGAAAAAGCAGAGGCGGAATCAAAAAAAGCGGAAGCGATTCCAGAAAATGCAGAAACTATTTCAAAAAAAGCAGAAGCGGAACTTGATGTAAAAGCCAAAAAACCAATGACAAAAAAATCAGACAAGAATAAAGTGCCACTTTGGGCAAAAATTGTGATGATTACCTTGTCGGTAATTTTGGTTTTAATTATTACGACAATCACTTTGATGTATATGTTGCTTTCTCATTCGACCGCGGTGTTTAAGGGTAATCCGATGGATATTTTAATCAGTTCGGAATTAAAAAAGGATGAAAATGGCCAGACGAACTTCTTGATTTTCGGGACTTCAGAAGATGCAAAAGGCCACGGTGGGCAAGAATTAACCGATTCGATTTTGGTGGCTTCGATTAATCAAGAAAATAAATCGGCAAAAGTTTTTAGTGTGCCACGTGATTTATGGGTGAATTATTCAGTGCCTGGCAGTGAACCGATGAGTTGTACGGTGGGAGACAGGGGAAAGATTAATGCGACCTATCTTTGTGCATTAGAAGAATATAAGAATTCGATGAGTGTAAGTAATGCAAAGGAAGCAGCTTCGTTATATTTTGCGAAAAAAATCTCTGAGGTGACGGGTCTTTCGATGCATTACTACGTGGCGGCGGACTGGAGTGCGGTAAAAATGATTGTGGATAAAATTGGGGGAATCGATGTGGATGTTTATGCGGACGACGAGGATGGGATTCATGATTCATGTCAAGGAATTGATCTGAAAAAAGGCATGTACTACAATATGAACGGGGATCTGGCGATGAAATTAGCGAGAGCGAGAAATGCGGCCTGTAAACCTGGGGATTATGGACTATCACGTAGTAATTTTGACCGCGAGATTAATCAGCAGAGAATCATGAATGCGATTAAAAATAAGGTGAATAGCATCGGAATTTTGATGAATCCGGGCCAAGTGATGAGTATTATTGACGGACTGGGGGACAATCTGCGAACTAATATTGTGATGTCAGAAGTAAGAACTTTGATTGATTTTGGCACGAAGCTAGAAGGGGGAATTCAGCCGATTTCAACGATTGATCAATTTGGCACGGGGAGAATTGGTTTATCAAGTGTGGTAATTCCGGCGGGTGCTTTGACTTATTCAGAAGATTCGCTATATAATTACACAAATTTCCAGAGATATCTGCGTAGTCAGATTGTGGTGCCGAAAGAAATTAAAACTGAAACTTCGACTGAAGCGAAATAAAATGGTGATTAAAGATTGCGAAAAAGCGCAATCTTTTTTCTGATAATTTTTTGTATAATGAAGTTAGATAACCTTAAGGAGAAAAAATGGCGGGAAGAGAAAATAATAAGAAACGCTTCGTGATTTGCAATACGGTGCTACTACTAATTTTAGGATTTGTTTCGGGTGTTTTGACAGTTTGGGGTGTGAGTCAAATTAAGACTGCAATGCGTGCAGGAGTCGAGGTGGATAATGTGCCAGCGATTTGTCATGATGGAACCGAAAAGCACGAGAAGTTGATGTTAAAAAATGCTTGGCTCTGCGAAAGGTCGGAAGAAAAGAAAAAGGAAGATGTAACGAATAATGAGTCGGCATTGTTTATTTTTGATCGCATGAATCATATGACGGAATTAAGTATATCTGCAACAATGATAGCGACTATAGTAGTTGGCAGCATGGTGACACTGGGAGCTTTCGTTTCGGCGTTGGTGTATTTCTTGCACAACAAAGGGAATCGCTAAAAATAATTAAAATAAAATAAGACCCTCTGGGTCTATTTTATTTTAATGGCGGAAGCGAGAGTGTGAGGCTTTTGCTTCGCAAAACCCTTCCGTTCCTCCTCGCTCGGAAAAATAAAAGTAAACTTTTATTTTGTCACTCGCTTCGTCGTCCGGTCGAACCTGCGGTTCTCATCCTCTCGCAGATAAAAATAAAAAAAGACCTAAAGGCCTTCTTTATTTTTATGGCGGAAGCGAGAGGATTCGAACCTCCGATACGGTTCCCCGCATACACGCGTTCCAGGCGTGCTCCTTAAACCACTCGGACACACTTCCAACAATTTTCTATATTATAACAGAATTTAGGGAGAAAATGAAGAAAAGTCTGAGAAAATAGACTATTTTTATTTAACGTTTATGCTAATATGAAGGTATGTAAAAGTTAATGGAGTGGGCGAAAGGAGAGGTGTCCCATGAAAAATAAAGACGAAAAACAAAACGAGAAGCATAAATGTAAATATATCTTCGTGACCGGCGGAGTACTTTCTGGAGTAGGAAAGGGAATTACGGCAGCTTCGATTGGGACTATTTTGAAGGCCAAGGGCTTTAAGGTGACAATGCAAAAGTGCGACCCGTATCTGAATGTGGATGCAGGACTTTTGAATCCGGTGGAACATGGTGAATGTTATGTGACCCATGATGGAGTGGAAACCGATCTTGATCTCGGCCACTATGAACGCTTCTTGGATTTTGAAACGAACCGCTATTCAATCACGCTTTCGGGCTCGATTTTTAAAGAATTGATTGAAAAAGAACGCGCGGGGGGTTTTCATGGTAAAACCGTACAGTTAGTGCCGCACTTTACGGATTTAGTGCAAGAAAAAATTATGAATGCTTCGAAGAATTCGGATATTCATATCGTAGAAATTGGTGGTACGGTGGGAGATTATGAGGGGCTGTCGTTTATTGAAGCGATCAGGTTGTTCGGAAATAAGGTGGGGCGACGAAATTGTCTTTATGTGAATGTGGTTTACGTGCCATGGATTAATACTTCGAAAGAATTAAAGAGTAAACCAGCACAGAATGCACTAAAGGATTTACGTGGATTTGGGATTATTCCAGATGTGGTGGTTTGCCGTACGGAAAAACCAGCGCCACGCGAAATTTGTGAAAAAATTGCCAGATTTTCGGGGATTCCAGATGAGGCAGTGCTGAATTTGCCAGATATTGATTCGGTATACGATGTACCATTTAATGTTTTGAAATCTGGGGTGTTAGAGATTTTGAATGATTTTGTGGGGGATGACAAAGAGCCGGATATGTCTGCTTGGGAAGAATTTTCGAAGAAGCGAGCTCAAGTTAATGAAAAAACCGTGAAGGTGGGATTGGTGGCGAAATATGTGGGGAACGAAGATACTTATATTTGCGTGACGGAAGCTTTGAAAGCAGCGGCGGCTTGGAATGATGTGAATCTGGATTTGCGCTGGATTAACGCAGAAAAAGTCGATGAAAAAACATTAGCAGAAGTCGACGGTCTAGTGGTGCCAGGTGGTTTCGGTAACCGTGGGGTGGAGGGAAAAATCGCCGCAGCAAATTACGCTCTAGACCACGATGTGCCTTACCTCGGATTATGTTTGGGGATGCAGGTGGCTTGTATCGCGAGTGCGAGAAGAGCAGGACTGACGCAGGCGAATTCGGAGGAATTTGATAAAGAGACTAAAGAAAACGTGATTTATCTGATGGATGGACAAGAGGGGAAGGAATCGACGGGTGGTAGTATGCGTCTGGGGGATTTTCCGGCGAAATTAGTTAAGGGGAGTAAAACAGCTAAAATTTACGGAAAAACTAATATCGTAGAACGTCATCGTCACCGTTATGAAGTGAATCAAAAATTCCTTAAGGAAATCGAAAAGGGCGGCGTAGTGGTTTCGGGTACCTCACCAGATGGAAAATTGGTGGAATTTATTGAAGCTCCAGGAAAGAAATTCTTTGTGGGAACACAAGCACACCCAGAGCTGAAATCGAGACCTTTACGTGTACATCCATTATTTATGGAGTTTGTGAAAAGCTTAAAATAAAAAACTTAAAGTTTTAAAAGTGAGTTTTTAAATAGCAGTTTAAGAGCTGCTATTTTTTTGGCTAGCAGAGAGACGATCGAGATTATATGAAATTTTTGTATTTTTTGAAAAATGTTGTGTAATTAAAATTGTGATAAAATAGAGATATGGAAGAAATTCAAAATACCCTAAAAAAGACGATCGTCGAGCTATACGCCGTAGAAGTGGATGTAGTTTTGACGCCAGCGCCAGAAAATACTGGTTGCGACTTCGCGACAAATGTGGCGATGTTATTAGCGAAAACATTAAAGAAAAATCCGATGGAAATCGCAGAAGAAATCGTGCGTAAACTCGGCGAGACGGATTTGGAAGCGGAAATCGCACGGCCTGGGTTTTTGAATTTCAAATTAAGCAATAAAAATCTTCTAAAAAATATCGATAAGTTCGAAAAAGATTTTACAAAAAATATATCATCAGACGAATATTCTGGCCAGACGGTGATTTGTGAATTTTCCGATCCGAACCCATTCAAGGTGCTACATGTCGGCCACCTTTATACTTCGATTGTGGGGGAAGCGATTTCACGCGTAATTGAATATGCTGGTGGTAAAGTGGTGCGCGCAAATTTCGGTGGGGATATCGGTCTGCATGTGGCTAGAAATATGTATGGCATGTTACGTAAAATTGACCAAATTCCGACAGATTTGTCACCAGAAAAAGTGGCAGATTTACTGGCCGAATGTTACGTGTTTGGTACTAGGGCCGATGAAGATAGTGCAGAGGCACATGCGGAAATCGTGAAATTAAATAAGATGGTTTTCGAAATCGCGGAAGCAGGGGAAGGTGCGGATTATAGCGCAGACCCGGAACGCGCCAGAGTAGCGAAACTATATTTCTGGGGTCGTAAGAATAGTTACCAATATTTTGAGAATTTTTATAAGCGTTTGCAGGTGAAATTTGATAAATATTACCCTGAATCGACGGTGGCGAAGACTGGTCTAGAGACCGTGCGCAGGGAGCTAAAAAATGGTGTGTATGAAATGTCGGATGGAGCGGTGGTTTACCGTGGTGATAAGCATGGACTTCATACCAGGGTATTTATTAATAATAATGGCCTGCCAACTTACGAAGCTAAAGATACTGGTTTGATTTTTGAGAAATATAAAGATTATCATTTTGATAAATCGATTATTATTACCGGTAACGACATCATTGAATATATGAAAGTGGTGCTTTCGGCGATTTCACAATACGCGCCGGAACTTTCGAGTAGAACTTTACATATTACACATGGTCAGGTGAAATTGCCTGGTAATGAAAAAATGTCTTCGAGAAAAGGAAACTTCTTACGCGCGATTGATGTGATTGATATGGTGCGCGAGGCAATGGAAAAATCGAGCGACGAGAAAGTTTTGATGGGTGCTCTGAAGTATGCTTTAGCTAAATATAAAATTGGCGGAGATATCATATTTGATATAAAAGAGTCAGTTTCGATGACGGGAAATTCCGGTCCATATCTGCAATATTCGGCAGTGCGTGCGAAGAAAATTTTGGGTAAAATCTTCAGTGGCCGCATTAGTGGGGAATTGAATAAGGTTGAATCGGAGGCTGAGGCTTTAATTTCAGAAAATGATTCGGCGGAAAAAGAAGCAAAATACCTCGCGGACATTTCGATTTACGAACGTAATTTGATGAAGAAGTTGATGCAGTACCCGGATGTTTTGAAGGAAACTGTACGCGAACTTTTGCCAAATAAGATTTGTACTTATCTTTATGAATTGGCGCAAGAATTTAGTCGTTTTTATGAGCATGTACAAGTAGCGGGTTCAGAATTTGAGCTAGAACGTGGCAAAATTATTTTAGTTTACCTAAAAGTTTTGACCCACGGTTTGAATTTATTAGGTATTGAAGTACCGGAGCAAATGTAATGCCAAAAAAAGCGAAATTACTTTGGATGGACCTGGAAATGACAGGTCTAGATCCAGAAAAGGACAAAATTTTGGAAGTGGCGGTGATTGCGACAGATTGGGAATTGAATCCGATGGCGCAAATGACCGCGACGGTGAAAGTTTCGGAAAAATTAATTAAAGAACGTATGGTGGGGGAGTTCTGGGAAAAACACGAAGAGACTTATCAAAAACTTTGTGAACAAAATAAAACTGGACTTCCAGTGAAGGAAGTGGAAGAGATGCTACTAAAATTTATCGATGATTATTTTGGTGATGAAGTTTATTTAGCAGGAAATTCGATTCATCAGGATAAAAGATTTATCGTAAAAGAATGGCCAAAATTAAATGAGCGATTGCATTATCGCATGCTCGATGTGTCAGCCTTTAAATTGTATTTCGAAAATGTAATGAAGAAAAAATTTACCAAAAGGGAAATGCATTTGGCGCTCGATGATATTTTGGGGTCGATTGAAGAATTAAAATACTACAGTAAATATATAAAGAAATAAGATGTTTGAAATAGAAAAAGTTAGTGGAATTGGGGAATTTAAAAAAGAAAGATTTTTTGATCAACACGCAGATACAAAAAATCCGAATTTGGAAGAATATATTTATTTGGCGCCGAATGAAAAAGTGTTTTTGGTAGAGCGCAAAAATACTTTGGAAGTTAGATGCGACCGAAATCTTTCGAAATTACTAAAGGAAGAATTCGAATCGGTGATGACTTCGCGCTATTTCGGTGTGGGGGGAGTGGAAATTGTGCTGAGCGGCCAAGTGGAAGAAGACAAAATCGAGGATTTGGTACGACTCAGTTATAATCTGACCAAGGAAATGGCGAATTAAAATTCGAGGATAATAAAAATAGGTCGAGAGGCCTATTTTTTATTTAAAATAATTTGCCAGAACATTAAATTTTCCATATAATGAGCCTATGAAAAAAGAATTGAAAAAACTCAAAAAGAATGTCGAAAAAGTGAGCAAATCGAACTTTATGACAGAATTTAAGGAATTCATCAATCGCGGTAATGTGCTCGACCTTGCGGTCGGTGTGATTATCGGTGGTGCATTCCAGAAAATTATTTCATCATTAGTAAATGATATTATCATGCCAGTGGTGAGCTTGATTGTCGGTGGTGTAGATTTCCGCAATTTGGAAATCACGATTCCAAATTTCTTTGGTCAGAACTCTGCGGCACATATTAACTACGGTAGTTTCTTGCAGAATATGGTGGATTTTATTATCATCGCTTTCTGTGTTTTTATTATTGTTAAGTTGGTAAATAAATTCTCTAAGAATTTCAAGAAGGATGAAGAGGAAAAAGCTGAACCAACTACCGATGAACAAATCCTCGAAGTCTTGAAAGATATCCGCAAGCACCAAAAATAATCGAAGTCTTGAAAGATATTCGCAAGCACCAGAAATAAGCTTTAAAAAAATAGGTCGCGAGGGGCGACTTATTTTTATGCCGTGATTCAAGGGTTTTACGAGACGGTTTCTCAAGTTTTATGAAATGGATTTTGGAAATTTTTTAGTTTTAGATAGCGGAAGATTTAAAATTTTCGTATTGGGACTTAATATTTTCGAGGTTTTTTACGCGCTCGACAGTATTAGCTTTGACTTTTTGATTGGTGGTACGAGTTTCAGCTTCGGTCTGATAATTGATCAAATAGGCGATAAGTAAGGGAAAATCACGCAGGGCAAAGCGGTCAAGACGAGCGGAGATGCGGCCATTTTCGAATTCTTCAGCGATTTTTCCGACGGTTTCTTTTTGAGTAGTAGCAAGATTAGATTCGTCATAGGCGGATTCTAATTCAGGAATACCAAATTCAGAGTTTAGCAGATTTTTTTCATTCAATTCAAGTTCGGCAAGTACGGCTTGAAGCGAGGCGGTAATACCGCGAACATCGGAAGATTGCATGTAATCTTTATAATTGTCGATAAGTTCCTCGTTCATATATTTGGCAAGATAGAAGCTTGAAATTAAACTGTCGCGATCACGATTTTCGACAATTTTTTTAGTACCAGAAAAAACACTGAAAAGAATCAAGATGAAAATAGCCCCGAGAGCGATAGAAATATTGCGCAGGGTAAGATAGGGGATGATTTTATCGAGAAAGCCAAAAGGTGAACTCTTTTTGCCTGAATTCGGCTTGGAAGAATTAGAGGCGATTTGTTGAAGATAAGCCATATTGTCCATGCTTTAATTATAGCATAGAGGTTTGTTATAATTGAGTTATGCAAGATGCGAAGGAGGAAATTCGAGCCAGGCTGCCGATCGAAGATGTGGTATCGGAATATATTGAGCTGAAGCGAAGTGGTGCGACCCTGAAAGGTCACTCGCCGTGGGGTGTGGATAAAACGCCTTCGTTTATGGTGTCGCCAGATAAGGGAATTTGGCACGACTTTTCGGCGAATAAAGGTGGAGATATTTTCTCGTTTGTGATGGAGGTAGAGGGAATTAGTTTCCCGGAAGCTTTGGAAAAATTAGCGGCAAAGGCGGGGGTGGAGCTAAAAAAATATTCGAGCGGAGATGTGCAAGTATCGCGTACGAAGATGAAAATGCGAGAAATTTTGGAACTCGCGACGAAATTCTATCAGGCGTGCTTAGTGAAAAATGAAAAAATTCGAGATTACGCGTTTTATCAGAGAAACTTGGATCGTAATTCAATCTTGAATTTTCGGATTGGTTATGCGCCGAGCGGGAAAGATTTTTTGGTAAATTTTTTGAAAAAACGTGGCTACAAAGAAGCAGAGATTAAAGAAGCGGGTCTGATGAATCGATTCGGTGGAGATTTTTTCCGTGGTAGGATGATGATTCCGTTTATCGATGCAAGTTCCGATAATGTGATTGGTTTTACGGGGCGAATTACGGAAGCCGGTGAGCCAAAATATTTGAACACTTCGGAAACTTTGCTGTTTAATAAGGGTCGATTTATTTTTGGCTTGAATTTAGCAAAAAAAGCAATCAGGGAAAATGGTTTTTGTGTGATCGTGGAAGGAAATATGGATGTGATTTCGTCGCATCAGGCAGGGGTACAGGAGGCGGTGGCGACTTCGGGTACAGCAATGACGGAAAATCATTTGAAGATTTTATCGCGATTAACTTCAGATATTCGTTTGGCCTATGATGGCGATGCAGCGGGTGTAGCAGCGACGGAGCGCGCGATTTTGATGGCAAGTAAATTAGGGATTTCTTTGTCGGTGGTATCGGATTATGGTAAGGCGAAAGATCCGGATGAATTAATTCGTTCGGCGCCAGAAAAATGGCGTGAATGTGTAATGAAACCAGTGCCAGCGATTGACTGGGTGTTGGGCAAATATGAAATTAAATATAACTTACGTACCGGAATGGGGAAGAAGCAATATTCGGATCTGGCAATGAAATTAATTGTGGAGATTCAGGATCCGGTGGAGCGCAAACATTATGAGCAGATGGTGGCGCGAAAATTGGAAGTGACGGTGGAGGACCTGAAAGAGAAAAAGGTGCAAGTGGAAACTGTGCGACTGAAGCCGGTGAAAGAAGTGAACGAGGCGGCAGGACCGAGTATTCTGAAAGTACTTGAGAATGATTTACTCACGATTTTGGTTTACGGGGGAACAGCAGGAGCGGAAATCGATTTGGAGATTCCGATCGATGAGGTGAAATTGGAAGAATTGTCACTGATTTTTGAGGAAAAATTTGCGAAAAAGAGTGAGGCGGAACTTTCGAAATTAAGTCAGGAACTGCGTCAACGTTACGAGGTAGAACGTAATAAAGAGAAAAAGAAACAATTGATTTTAGAGCTTGAATCTTGTGAAGACGAAGAGCGAATGACGGAAATTTTGAAGGAAATTGAACGGTTAGGATAGTGAAAATTTGAGGGAACAATTTTGAATTTAAGTGTTAGTTTTTGGGACTGGCTGGTTGATTAAGATTAAAATAAGCGTTATACTTAATCTAATTTGAGGGACTAAAATAACAATGAATCCAAATAAATTAGGTAGTGCGGCTCCAGGAGGTGGGGCGGAAAAAACTGGTAACTTTACAGCGGAGCAAAATCCGGTGAAGAATTTTGAGGTAGAAAAAAATTCAGAAAAGCCAAAAACGGGGGCGGAAATTTTTGAGATGAAGATGCATCAGATTGCGGATCGTCGCGATATGATTGAGCAGATGAAGTTGGAGGGGAAACTTGGTTTTGATGATTATAAAACTAAGAAGCAAGCGCTGGATTTAGTTGAGAATAAATTAACTAAACTTTATAACATTTATGAAAATCGTGAGGTGAACGAGGCGGAGCGTGAGAAAGAACTGGAGATTCAAAATCGTCACTTCGAAGAGAGTAAAGATTCTTTAAGAAAGCTTAGTCAAGACAAAGAACTGCCACGAGGCGAAAAAATGAAGCTAATGGAGAGCTTTTCACAGCGCCTAGTTGAGAGTTCCGATAAAATAGAAGAGATAAAGAAAGCTCGCGAAATGGACGAGCGGGTTTATCAGTTATTTGGTGGAAAATCGGGTGAAGCGGCGGCGAAGACCGAGACTGAAGAAAAGACCGAAGGGAAGACTGAAAAAGAAGCCGAGGAAAAAACTGAAGATAAGTCCGAGGAAAAAACCGAGGAAAAGATCGAAAATAAAACCGAGAGTCAGACCGAAGAGTCTAGTGAAAAATCTGAAGCTCCAGAGAAAAAACCAACTAGTACTTTTTCTTGGACTGGCGGCGTAGGTGGACCAATGTTTTATTCGGGAGGAAATGTACCTTCAGTAAAAATAAATAAAACCACTGAAAACGGTACGGGTAGTGGCGAGTCTACTGGTAATAGTGAAGGTGTTGGCAGCGGTAGCAGTGAAAGAACTGGTACTTCAGGAGAGGGGGTGGCGCCAGGTTCCGTGGAATCGACAGGTGTGAAAAGCGAAGCTTTGAATGAAGCACAAAAGAATGTATTGAGACAGGCAGAAGATAAATTCTTCCAAGAGAACTTAAAGACTCTCGGTGGAGCAATGGCGGCGAACGGCTATAAAGAGATGGATAATCGAAACTTCTTGATGCCACTTAAAAAGCCAGAAGCGAACGACCCAGATTTTGCGTCTTTTGAAGAGCGAAATAAGTTACACAATGAATCGATTGAGAAGATGAAGGCTTTTGAGAAAAAGTTTGATTTGGACCAAATTAAGCTCGATGTCGGACGTGCGGTGTATACCGGAAATGTGGCAAAAGAATTTGGGATTGGACTTTATCGTATAGATACATCGAGAAATGAATTACAAAAAATTATTAATGATAAAAGAAGTAGCGAAGAAGAAAGGCAAAAAGCCATGAAAGAGCTGGAGATGCTCGATCAGGTGAAAGAAGGCTTCCTAGAAAATATTGGCTCACATACGGGCGAAAAATATTCTAATGAGGAAATTGCTTCGGTGCCAGAAAATGAAAGGAAGAATGCGAACAGGTATCTTTTTCTTCAGAAGGTTAATGGAATGATGAAGATGCCGCATAATATACTTCTAGCCCACGCACGTATGGCACTAACTAAGGCTGGCAAAATATTTAAAAAATAAAGAAAGGGGTAGAAGCAAAAAATCAAGGGAGAGATTTTGACGTGTTTGATTTTTTGTGATATAAATTGGTGCAATGGGAAAAAATGTCGTGGAAAAAGATAAGAACAAGATTAATGAGGAAGAAGAGCTCCTCAACTCCTTTAGCTTGGACGGTGCGCCAGAGCCAGAATATGATGATTTAGTCTCGGAAGATGATCTGACGGATGAAGATCTCGAGATTACAGCAGAGAACGTAGACCAGTTCGCGGATGACTCGGTGCGTTTATATTTGCGTGAAATTGGTAAGATTCCACTACTTTCAAATGAAGAAGAAGTGGATTTAGCTTATCGTATCGTGAAAGGTGAGAAAAAAGCCAAAGATAAAATGGTGGAAGCCAATATGCGTCTAGTGGTTTCGATTGCGAAACGTTATTCGGGTCGCGGTTTGGACTTTTTGGATTTGATTCAAGAGGGAAACACGGGGCTTTTGCGTGCGGTAGAGAAGTTTGATCCTGATAAGGGTTTCAAGTTTTCGACTTATGCAACTTGGTGGATTCGCCAAGCGATTACGCGTGCGATTGCTGATCAAGCGAGAACGATTCGTATTCCAGTACATATGGTGGAAACGATTAACAAGGTGCTGCGTGCGACTCGTAAGTTAACGAATGAACTGAACCGTGAGCCGTCAGTGGAAGAAATTGCCAAAGAAATGGGTATGGAGCCGGAAAAAGTCGACTACGTGATGAAGATTAAGCAAGATATTGCTTCGCTTGATGCGACAGTGGGCCGCGATGGTGATGATGAAGATTCAGTACTCGGTGATTTTATCGAGGATGAAGGTCGGGTTTCGCCAGAAGATGCGGCAGCGGCGCAGATGTTGAAGGAGCAAATCGCGGAAATTCTCTCTAGTCTTTCAGAACGCGAACAAAAAGTAGTGAAACTACGTTTTGGTATCGGTGGCGGTCGTCCACATACTTTGGAAGAAGTAGGCGCGGAATTTTCTGTGACGCGTGAACGTATTCGTCAGATTGAGGCGAAGGCTTTGTCCAAGCTTCGTAAGCACAAAGATACGAAAAAATTGCACGAATATTTACATTAAAATAGGGGAGCGGGTGATTTTCGGACGGGAAACTGTGCGAAAATCACAAGATACGCTATAATGAAAGTAATGAAAAATTTTTGTCAAAAATTATTAAATTTGCTACCAGTTCTCGCGATTTTTTGCGTGTCGATGGTGGCTTTTTTGCCGGTGACTAGAGTATTCGCGGAGGGGGAAGACTGTGGTGTGCCAACTGCGATTATTAAATGTGGGACTTCTGACAGTCAAGAAGCTTTCTTTTCAATTATTGGTAGCGTAGTGAATATTCTAACTTACGGGGTTGGAGTCGGCGCAGTAGCTGGTTTTACCTACGTGGGTTTTCTTTATATGACTTCACAAAATGATCCAGGAAAAATCAAAATAGCAAAAGATCGCGCAATGCAAATTGTGATTGGACTTCTGGTTTATGCTTTGATGTGGGGAATTTTGAACTTCCTATTGCCTGGTGGTATCTACGGCAACGGGAATTAAGATGTCGAAAAAAGCCGATCTTGAACACATTAAGATTCGCCTAAAGGAGCTCGCTGGAGTAAGAACGCGAGTAATTTTGGTTTGTAATTGTAAGAGTACGGGCCATAAACGAGTTGAAAAAGAAGTGGTGAAACCATTGCGGGAGTTTATCTTACAGCAAAAGGGAATGACTTTTTTGCGCTTTGATGTGGAGTCGCCGACGCTGGAAGAAAATGCGGAAAGACTTTCGAAATTAATTATGGATGGGGACGTGGTGCTTACGGCTGGTGGTGATGGTACGGCAGGGATTGGGGTAAACGGTATCATGCTTTCGGGGAAGGCGGCGAAATTTTACGTGATACCGTACGGAAATTTTAATGATATTATTCAGATACTGAGAGGGAACTCGGGTAAACAGGTTTATCCAATCGAAGCTTTGATAGATGGGAAGCATTTTCGTTATGCTTTAGCGTATTTCACGGTGGGGATGATGGCGGAATCGACGAAAATTTTTGATGACGAAAAAATACGCAGGAAGTTGAGAAAGTCAAAATTTAATTTAATCTTTTCTTTGAAGACACTTTTGATGTGGTTTTTTGTGAATCGTAAAAAAGATTATATTACGATTGACGGTCAAAAATATTCGGATATTCTGGTAGTGAACGGGAAAAACGTGGCGAGATTGATGAAGGGTGGGGAGTATTATTTGGGAGAAACTTTTCTCTATACGGAACAGCGTTTGAATAATTTTTTTGCCATGGTGTTTTTTATGTTGCAGGCAATGTTTAGTGGAATTCCGGGCAGGAAATTGAAAGAAAAGACGATTCACTTTGAAGAAAAGCAGAGAATTTTTATTCAATCAGAGGGTGAATATAAAGATTTAGTGGTGCAGGAAATTAGTTTCTTGAAGAGTAAAAAGTCGATTGAAATCCTGTAAGAAAAATTAAAGATTTCTATTTCGCTTATGTTATAATAAGGTTATATGAGTCTATTACGTGGTGTGGGCGATTTCTTCGCATTGGATATTGGAACCAACTCAATTCGCATGATTCAATTGTCGGGCGATGTTGAGAAGGGTTGGGCACTGGAAAAATTTGCCTATGTGCCGGTGGATAAAAAAATTACGATGGATGATTCGGAACAGGGTCGCAGGAAACTGGCCGAAACGATTTTGGGTGCAAAAAAGCAGGCGGGTATTACTACTAAAAATATCGCGATTGGCTTGCCGGCGCGCAAAACTTATACAGCAATTATTGAAGTACCAAATGCACCTGAAAAGGAACTAGCAAAAACCGTTAAATATGAAGCTGACCAATATATTCCGATGGCAGTGGACGATGCGAAGATTGATTTCGCAGTGCTTGGAGTATCGCCTAACGATAATACGAAGGCGGAAATTTTGATTTCATCTACAGATCGTGCCTACGCCGAAGAAAGACTCGAAGATATCGAGATGTTGGGCCTAAATGTAATTGCGCAGGAACCAGAACCAATTGCGATGGTGAGAGCTTTGGCGCAGATTGGGGTGGAAGATGCGCGGATGATTATTGATTTTGGGGAAAATTCCACGGACCTCGTAGTGATGTATCTCGGGGCGCCAAGATTAGTGCGCTCGATTCCAGGTGGACTTTCGGCTTTTATTAAAACTGTGGCGAATGGGCTGTCGATTTCAGAAGCACAGGCAAAACAGTTTATTTTGCAGTATGGACTTTTGCAGGATCAGTTTGAGGGGAAGATTTACCAAACGCTTTCAAGTAATTTGGAAGGTTTTACTATGGAATTAATAAAGTCAGTGCGTTTCTTCCAGAACAAATATACTGGCGCGCAATTTGGGGGAATTATTCTTTCGGGTTACGCGGGAATTATTCCTCTTATGGCAGAATATATTGAAGCGAAGACGGGTATTTCGACGATTCAGGGCAACCCATGGCAATATGTACGTGTTAATGAGCAGCAACAAAAATTACTACTTCCAGTGGCCTCAGAATTCGGAGTGGCAATCGGTCTGGCAGAAAGGAGCAATGACTAATGAAAAAAATCGATTTTAAAACTATGCATCTTTCTGATATTCCTGATGTCATCAAAAGTATTTTTACTGGTGAAACCGATAATGAAATGATGACAGGGCAAACCGGTAAATATGAAATTAACTTGGTGCCAGATATTAAGACGGATATGCTGAAGCTAATGAAGCTACGCAACATGATTGTGTTTGGTTGTGTGGTGGTAATTATTGCTTCATCGGTTTTTACGGCGTTTCTGGCGATTTTCAAGGGCGCTCAGGATTTGACAATTGCAAGTCAGGGAAAGCACATCGAGAATCTTTCGAATACGATTAACCAATATTCAGAATTACCAGATTTCTTAAATATCCAAGATCAATTAGCAAAATTGAAATCGATTAACGATAATCGTTCAGTGTTATCGCGAGTTTTTCCGGTGTTAAAAAATCTTTTTCCAACCAATAAAGACACGATTAAAATTTCGGATTTGAATGTAAATCTTTCGACTTCGACGATAAATTTTGATGCGCAAGCAAATGCGGGGGAAGAACCATATATCGATTACCGTGTACTAGAGTCATTTAAAAAATCAGTGAATTTGATGAAATATGATTATGGCCGCTTTGTGGATGCACAGGGGAATTTGATTCCATCACGTTGTATCGAGGAAACGGATGCGGCGGGTAATATTTTGACCGATAATGGCAATACTTATGCGATTTGGAAGCGCGGTCTAACAGATTGTGATCCTTCACGAAATGATCATCAAAAGAAATCAGCTTTAACTCAGTCAAATAATAATTCGAATGTTTCGAATACAAACTTAAATAGTGATTTTGGCAAAGTAAAAGCTAAATCAAATGTTTCAGACGACGTCGAACATGTGGAAAATACGGAAAAGAGAGGCAACGTAGAAAATAATGGTGATGTGGTCAAGACAGATATTCAGACAATTATTCCAGACGAAAAGATTTGGCGTAGCCCACTATTCGATCTTTGGTATAAGCACGAAAAAATGCGTACGGCGGATGACGGAATTCAAGATACGCTTGATACTAACGCAGAAGTTTCGGAATCAGAAGTGAATGGTGTGAAGACTCGCACGCAAAAAATTAAGAATGTGAAAAATTACATTTATACACCTTCGATGGGATTGGACGGTAAAATTTCGAGTGTGCCACATTTTGAAAGTAGCTGTATTACTTATAAGGGCGAAAAGAACGGTGATAGTGTGAAATGGTCGGCGGAAAATAAATGTAAGATGGTGCCAAACGGTATTCGTGTGACGGATTCTTCAAACGGTCGTGATTCGAGTTCTAACCTAGTTTTGCGTTTCTCGACAATTATTAATGTGGACCCGGAACTTTTCAAGTTTACTAATAAGCACATTTTGACATTCGGCCCATCGGGTCAAAACGTAACCGACTCTTATCTCCAGGTGGAAGGTATGTTTGCCGCACCAGCCAAGGATTGTGCAAGAGACGATGCAGAATGTGTGGGGCAGAAAACTTCAGCAGGAACAAACAATTAAAGAAGGTAAAAAATGAGCGAATTAATTTTAACAAAACGCGTACGAATTAATAAAATTAGGCAACAAATTACCTTGATTGTTTTGGCAGCTTCGGTCTGTTTCGGGGTTTGTTTGGTGCTTTCAGTTTACTTTATTAAATATATGAGTTTTAATGGCAAAGTAATTGCGGCGCGAGATACTTCAATCAATAATTATTACCAGACGATTAAGAATGTCGGTATCTGTGAGGACACGGATAAAGATGGTAAATATAATGATAAGGAACTGGCGAAATGTGACCCGAATAAGGTGGACGTTTCGAAATTAGCTAATACTCTACGTTACAACGCTTTGGTGACGATGGCAAATAATACGAATTTGGAATCGATTGCGCGTGATGGCCAGAAGAGCTGTTTTGATGAAAATAAAAATCGCATCGATTATTCGAAGTTGTATTTGAATTCAAAAACCGATAACGAAAAAGCCTATAATCTCAATATGATTAAGATGTGTTCAGCACTGCGTGTAATTCCGGATGCTTTGCCAGCACAAAAAAATGATGAGGCCTTACTCGCTTCAATTAACCAAATTTTCTTACTATCAGGATTTGAACCAGAACAATTATCGCCAGGAAATTCTTATAAGAATAGTGGGATTGTGGGTGTCTCAACGATTCCAGTATCGATTTCGGTAAAGAAAGATGAAAAAGATACGATGAAAGTGTTATCGAACTTGGAAAAATCTATTCGTTCGTTCAATATTGAAAGTGCGCAGATTAAATGGAGTTCGAATTTAACCACCAAATCTTCGAGACTTGAATTAACGGCTCAAGGCGCGGCTTATTACACGAAGGGTGCGGCAGTGCGTGAAAAAGATTCGACAGTTTACGCTTCGGGTAAGGCACGTACGCAGGAATCGAAGGACAAGGCAGACGCGGCAGCAAAGAAGAAGGCGGAAGAAAAAGCCAAAAAGCAGGCGGAAGAAGAAAAGAAAAAGCAGGAAAAGGAGGACGAGAAATGAGACGCTCAGACATCTTTACGGTAACTTTTGTAGCGAGCGTGGGGGTTTTACTAACATTTATCGCTTGTAGTTTCTTGCTGGGTGATCCAGATACACGTTATTTGAAACATAAGACGATTGGTAAAATTACGGCAGATTTGACGAGCCCTGATCCGGAAGTCTTCAACGTGGATGCAATTAATCCAACGGTAGAAGTTTACGTGGGTAGTTGTGAAGACGTGGACCGTAACGGAATTTTGGACCGCGCTGAGTTAGTGGCTTGTGGTCGTGCAACACCAGAAACGGCAGCGGAAGAAGAAAAGAAAGAGAAAGACGCAGAAAAGAAAAAAGAAGAAGCCGAAAAAACTTCTGACAGTGAAGATGAAGATTCTAAGACGAAGGCAGATTCAGATAAAACCTCTGAGGGCGAAAATAAATCGAAAAATGAAGCTTCAGATAAGACTTCAGAAACTAAGAAAGAAAATTAAAGGAAAAGATTTTGTTTACACATGACTCGCAAGAAAAAGTAATTCAGCTCTTGATTAAAGAAGGGTTGGTTTTTGAGTCGGATGTAAAAAGAGTAGTCGAAGAGGCAGAAAAGCGTAAGCAGCCACTACTAGCCAATTTAGTAGCACAAAAAATTTGCGATGCGGAAACAATTTCGCATGCCACGGCGGTAATTATGAACGTGCCGTATGTGAGTCTGCATAACGTGAAGATGGACCGTGAGATTTTGACTTTGCTGCCTTATGATGTAGTTTCGAGATTAATGGTGGTGCCGCTAGGGGAGAAGAACGGGGTGCTTTATGTGGCGATGCTGGATGTGTCGAACGTGCAGCAGATTGATTATCTTTCGACTTTGACGCAGAAGCAAATTCGCGGCATGGTGGCCAGTGAGGCAGGAATTAAAAGTGCGATTGCTCAGTATCAGGGGGATTTTCGCGCGGTAGAAAAAGCGGTTAAAAGTAGCGACGAGGAAGATGCGAATTCTTCGAGTGTAAAAACTATTACGCAGGATTCACCAATTTCGAAAGCTTTGACTACAATTTTAGATTATGCGACGAAGACAAAGGCTTCGGATATTCATATTGAACCATTAGAAGCGGCACTAGTAGTACGTTGTCGTATCGATGGTGTGTTGCGTAAGGTGATGGAATTGCCGAAATCGATTGAGCCAGCACTAGTTTCAAGAATTAAGATTTTAGCGAACTTGAAAATTGATGAGCACCGCGTGCCACAAGATGGTCAGTTTACAGTGTCGGTGGAAGGTACGGAAATCGATTTGCGTATCGCGGTTTCACCGGTGATTTGGGGTGAGCAGGTAGTGATTCGTATTTTGGATAAGAGTGGCACGACGCTCGACATTGAACAGATGGGTATGACCGGACATGCACTGGCGATGGTGCAGCGGGGAATCGAACGCCCGAATGGAATGATTTTAACTTCGGGGCCGACCGGTTCTGGTAAGTCGACGACACTTTATGCTTTGATTAAACGAATTAAATCGGACAAAATTAACATCGTAACCCTAGAAGATCCGGTTGAATATAAGATGGACGGGGTGAATCAGATTCAGGTGAATGTGGATGCGGGTCTAACTTTTGCGGCTGGTCTGCGTAGTATTTTGCGTCAGGATCCAGATGTAGTGATGGTGGGGGAAATTCGTGATGCGGAAACGGCGAACTTGGCAGTGCAGGCATCGCTAACTGGACACTTGGTATTTTCGACTTTGCACACCAACTCGGCGGCAGGTATTTTGCCAAGGCTTCTGGATATGGGGATTGAGCCATTTCTTTTAGCTTCGACCTTAAATACGGTGATCGGTCAGCGTTTAGTGAGGCGCGTGGCGCCGAAACGAGAAGTGGTGCATTCGACAGAAATGGAAACTAAGCAGATTAATGATTTGGTGGCTAAATTATTGCCACAAAGTCAGGAACAGGTGGCGATGGTCTCGGAAGATTTGGGTTATCCAGGGCTTCCAGTAGTGAATCAGAACGGCTACTCGATGATGCGGGGAATTGATGAAAGGGAAACACCGGGTGGATATAAGGGACGTGCGGGTCTTTATGAAACGATTGAGATTGATGATGATATTCAGAAGATGATTGTGAAACGGGCGACGTCTTCAGAGATTATGCAGCTCGCGAAAGAAAAAGGGACTTTGACGATGCGACAAGACGGAATGTTAAAGGCGCTGACTGGGGTGACGACCGTAAGTGAAGTGAACCGCGTAGCATCAGATTTGGCGTAGTGAAGATAAAAAAGTTTATGGTAAAATAAAGATAAGAGGTAAATATGCAAGAAAATCAAGCACAGACGAGCGTACGTTCAGCAGCCGCAGCACAGGCCGCCGCAGCCGCTTCATCACCAACTGCCGTGCCAACTTCGGTGAAAATTGAAACATTATTAGAGGCTTGTATTAAGCACGGGGCTTCAGATTTGCATATTCAGGTGGGGTTGCCACCAATCTTACGTATTGATGGTTCACTGGTGCCAATTCCAAATACGCCGATTTTGACGACGGAAATTGTCGACACTTTGATTTTCTCGACGCTAGATTCAATGCAACGTGAAACTTTGGCGAAAGATAAGGAATTTGATTATTCATTTGCTTTTGGAGAAATTGCACGTTTTCGTGTGAACGCTTTTAATGAAAAAGGACACCTTGCGGCAGCCTTTCGTTTGATTCCAACTAAGATGCCAACGATTGAAGAATTGGGTATGCCACAGGTGATTTCGGGTTTTGCAGACTATCCACGTGGTTTGGTCCTGGTGACGGGTCCTACCGGTTCTGGCAAATCGACCACACTGGCAGCAATTATTAATAAGATTAATAGTGAAAAATCGGTGCATATTTTAACAATTGAAGATCCGATTGAGTTTACACATAAATCGAAGCGAAGTTTGGTGGCACAACGCGAAGTGCATTATGACACTTATTCGTTTAGTCGAGCTTTGAAGTCGGCTCTACGTGAAGATCCGGATGTGGTGCTACTGGGTGAGATGCGTGACCTTGAGACGATTAGTGCGGCGATTACAATTGCGGAAACTGGTCACTTGGTGTTTGCGACGCTACACACCAACTCAGCGGCGCAATCAGTGGACCGTATGATTGATGTTTTCCCAGCAGAGCAACAACCACAAATTCGTTCGCAGCTGGCGGGGATTTTGATGGCGGTTTGCTCGCAACGCCTAGTGCCAGCAATTGGCGGTGGGCGTGTTTGTGCGGCAGAAATTATGGTGGCGAATACGGCAATTCGTTCGATTATCCGTGAAGGTAAAACTCACCAACTGGATACGGCAATTCAAACCGGGGCGTCAGAGGGGATGCAGACGATGGATCGCACTTTGGCAAAATTAGTCCAACAGGGAACGGTGACTTATGATAGTGCAAGAGAATATGCGGTGGACGTACGTGAATTTGAAAGGATTGTGAAAGGCGCCTAATGAACCGATATATTTATAAGGCCCGCGATAGTAAGACGGGTGCAATTATTAAGGGTGTAATTCAGGCAGAGAATGAACGCGCCGCTGGTAAGCTCTTGATTGAGCGTGGCTACACTCCTGACACGGTGACGGAAGATACTTCGGGTGATAGTTTTTTTGATAAATTTAAAAACAAGGTTACGACGAAAGATAAAATCGTTTTCACGAGACAATTTTCGACTTTGATCGGAGCGGGTTTACCACTTTCGAATTCTTTAAGAGTTTTGATTGAACAGACAGAGAGTAAGCCAATGCGTCGGGTGACGGAATCGATTTTGGCGGACGTGGAAGCAGGTAAGAGTTTGACGCAAGCTTGTGCGAAATTTCCAGATGTATTTAACCGAATTTATCTAGCGCTTTTGAAGGCTGGTGAATCTTCTGGTACGCTGGATAAATCTTTAAGACGATTAGCCGATCAGCAAGAAAAAGATCACGCGATGGTGATGAGGATTAAAAATTCCTTAACCTATCCGGCGATTGTACTCGCGGTGATTATTGCGGTTTTGGTATTTATGGTGATCGCAGTGGTGCCGCAGGTGCAACAGCTTTACCATGACCTGGGGAAGGATTTACCGATGATTACTAAGCTACTGGTGGAACAAACGAACTTCCTGGTGAACATGTGGTGGCTAGTGACAATTGTGATTGGTTTGACTATTTATTTCGTATTTCAATTTGTGCGCACAGATAGTGGACGCCATGTCCTAGCGAGAATTAAATTAAATATTCCGGTTTTTAAATCGATGTTTTGGCGTCTATATAATGGACGTTTCGCGCGTACGGCAGAAAACTTGCTCTCGACAGGTGTATCGATTCAGGATACTTTAGCAATTTCAGCCGAAGCAATCAATAATTTGATTATGGAAGAAGAAATTAAGGATGTTTCGGAAAAAGTGAAGCAGGGTAAAACGCTGTCGGCATCATTGAAGGAACTAGATTATATTTTGCCATTACTTCCGCAAATGGCGGCAATTGGTGAAGAATCTGGTAAAATTGATGAAATGCTGGGTAAGGCAGCGAATGTCTACGAAGACGAATTAGATCAGCAAATTAATACAATTTCGACATTGATTGAACCAATTATGTTGGTGATTATGGCTTTGATGGTGGCAGTAATTATTGCCGGTGTGCTCATGCCGATTTACCAATTGGTGTCGCAAATTCAGAAATAGAGGCAAAATGAGAAAATTATGGACAGATGGAAGTGCGTCACCGAATCCGGGGCCGGGGGGATTTTCCGTAATTGAAGACAAAAGACCAGTAGCGATGGGGCGAGAAGATCTGACGACAAATATTCGAATGGAAGGTTCGGCAATTCTGGAAGCTCTTAAGGTATTAGCGGGTGAGGAAGCGGAAATTTGGACGGACTCAGAATTTTGGATTAACGTACTGACAAAATGGGCGCCATCTTGGGAAAAGAATGGCTGGAAAAAGAAGAGCGGACCAATTAAAAATTTAAGTTTAGTAAAAAAAGTGTTCAAAGCTTACAGGGAAGCAAACGCGAAATTGGTCTGGGTGCGTGGCCATAATGGTACGACAGAAAATGAGCTAGCCGACGAGTGGGCGAACAAGGCACGAGAAAATACAAATTATCCGGGGCTAGAAATTTTAACGGTGGAAACGAGTGAAGAATGAAAAAAATTATTGTCAAAGCAGAAGTAAAAGATGTCGACAAGCTAGAAAATCGCTTGATGAATTTGGGTTATGATTTTGACCCAATGTATTGGCAGCACTCGCGAATTTTTGTGCCACGCAATTACGAAGAACATAATAATTTTGCCAGAATGATTTTAAGAATGGACGTAAAGGCGGTGGATCGCCCGGCACGTTATAGCCTGATTTGTAAGAGGCATCTCGAAAAAACGAAGATTGATTTGGTGCATGAAACTTTGGTTTCAAGTTATGCAGAAGCGGCGAATATTTTGTTGCAGATGGGACTAATTATTCAATCAGAAGTTTCGAGAACACGTCAAGAAGTGGTGCTAGATAACGGGATTACGATTTATCTTGACCAAATCGAGCATGGCCGAAAATCTTATATTAAGTTCGAGGCGGTTTTGGAAAATGAATCAGAGGCCGAAGAAATACGAAATCGCATTGAAGTTTTGATGATGGACTTAAATATTTTGCCGGATTTGGTGGTAAAAGATACTTACGGCGAAACAGTGAAGTAAAAGTGTGCTAAACTAATAGAAAAATAGTGAGGTGATATGGATTCCGAAAAGACTGAAATTACGAACTCTGAAATTCGAAAATTAAATGATTTTGATGTATTTTTGTGGGCGAATGAGCTTGATGAAGTAAAAAATAATGTGTCGTGTGAACTATTTTTGTTCAATAAAAACTACACGCCATTTAAGATTCGCTATTCTGAAAAATTAACTAATTCGGTGAAGCAGATGTTTATGGGCGAAGCGATCGCCTATGTGATTTCGGGGGCGGAAAAAGGTTTGGAATGTCGTGAGTATGAAAAATCAGATGGGGAAAATAAGGTGATTTATCGTACTGACCTTTCGAAAGTAATTCGGGCGGAGAGCCTACTAAATTTGATCGAAAAAGAATATAAGGATATCGACTATTTCACGGATAATGAACACCAATTCAAGAAAATGAAGGGGATTATCGCGAAGTTTTCTTATCCAGGTGGTGATGATGGAACAAAAATTTTCTATATCGCAAAGGGTATTTCCGCAGCCTCGGCTTTGAATGCGAAAACTTCTTGGGAATTGAATGGTGAAAGTTTTGAGCCATTTTCCGCAGAAGTAGCTTTGAAGATGCCTGACGATAATCAGGTGGCCTTTGTCGATGGATCGGTAGTGATTTTTAATCAGACGAAGTTCGAAAATCTCTTCCAGTACGATTTTAAGTCGCAGATGTTGGCGGAAGCAAAGGCGAAGGAAATTGAAGAAAAATACAAACTTTCTTTCGCGGAAGGTTTGACCTTGAATGCGCTTTTGATGGATAAGAAGCCATTAGTGAAGAAGCTACAAGATATGGATATCGAGGAGCAAATGTCGCAAGAGCAATTGGTGGATTATGCAGACGAGATGAAACTCGAACTTATGACCGATGATGATGGTGCGATTATCATGATGGACGACAAGGATTTGACGATGTTCGTAAATCTCTTGAATGAAGATTACTATGTTTCGCCAATTAACGGCAAGCGCTACGAAATTAAGTCAAAGAAACTACTAAACGAGCCGGAAGGCGAACCACCAAGAGGCTAAAATGCACCATTGTCGAATTTGCGGACATGCGGTGGAATGCGGAAGTGAAAATAAGACTTCTCGCATTTTCAGTGGTTTGCCAAGGTTTTCGATTTGTGCGCGATGTTTGTTTCGGATTTTTCATTTGAGACTTTTAGATAAACGTGGAGTGAATGAGATTTCACGGGGGAATTGTTTGATTAATTAAATTTTTTACTCAGAATTTTAATAGTAGAATAAGGAGTAAAAATGAAAAATTTGAAAAAGTTATGGGCGATTTTCGGCCTAGTTTTGGTGGTGGGATTATTGGCTTTCTTGGTATTAAACCGAGAAAAGTTTGAACAAAAAAAGTATTCAGTCGTGTCGACGAGTTTTCCGGGCTATGATTTTGCCAGGGCGGTGACAAAAAATACGAATATCAGTACAAAAATGTTGGTAAAGCCGGGGGCGGAAACCCATACTTACGAGCCAACACCGCAGGACATCATTGATATTAAGAATGCGGATATGTTTGTCTATGTGGGCGGCGACTCGGATGATTGGGTGAAGAAAATTCTGAAGGACGTAGATACGAAAAAGACCCATGTCGTGAAATTAGTTGATCTTGTGTCGACGGTAGAGGAAGAAATCGTGGAAGGAATGGAAGATGAGGATGAACATGATCATGATCACGACCATGACCACGATCACGATCATGGCCACGAATCGTATGAGCATAAGCACGACCATGACGAAGAAGAGGAAGGTCCAGAAATTGATGAACATGTCTGGACGAGTCCAAAAAAGGCGATGGAAATCGTGAAGAAAATCGCAGAAGTGGCTTCCGAAATTGATGTCGCGGAGAAAAATAAGATTAACGATAATGCCGAAAAATATGTGGCAGAAATTGCAGAGGTAGATAAGGATTTGCATCAAGCGATTGATGGTAAAATCTCAGAAATCGTGGTGGCAGATCGTTTTCCGTTCCGTTATTTTGCTGATGAATTTGGTTTGAAATATGCGGCAGCTTTTTCGGGTTGTTCAGAACAAACTGAGGCAAGTGCAAAGACGATTAGTTTTTTGATTAACAAAGTGAAGCAAGATAAAGTGAAGAAAATTTACAAGATCGAACTTTCGAATGGCAAAATTGCAGAAACCGTAAGTAAAGATACGGGTGCAGAAGTTCTTGAGTTACATTCAGCACATAATGTGACGGCGGATGATTTTTCGAAGGGTGTGACTTACGTAGATTTGATGAAGCGTAATCTATTGGCTTTAAGTAAATAGGATTTTTATGGAAAAACAGCCAATCATTGCAGTGAAAAATTTGAGCGTAGAATACGCGAAAACGCCGGTGTTTCGAAAGATTAATTTTGAAATTTTGGCGGGAGATTTTGTCTGCTTGGTTGGCTGTAATGGGGCGGGAAAAACCACTTTAATTAAGACAATTTTGGGATTAATAGAGCCGAGTTTTGGAAGTGTGGAGTTTCTCGGGATGAGCCGTAAAGAGATTGGCTATATTTCGCAGGAAACGATAGTAACGTCGAATTTTCCGGCGACAGTGGAAGAAATTGTATTAAGTGGACTACTCAATCAGAAACGGGGGATTTTTTACACGAAGAGTGATAAGAAAAAATGCGAGGAAACGCTCGCGAAATTTGGCATGAAGAAATTATTGAAGAAACATTTTGTCGAACTTTCGGGTGGGCAAAAACAGAAAATTTGGTTGGCGCGGGCGGTGGTAGCGACGAAGAAATTATTGATTTTGGATGAACCGGGGAATAATTTGGATTCAAAATCGAAGAAGGAATTATATACAGAGCTTTTGAAATTAAATGCGCAGGGAATCACGATTGTGATGATTACGCACGATCTTGATCATCAGAATTTGGTGGGGAATAAAATTTTGGCGCTAGCGGACGGGGTGGCGACGATGGAAACTACGGAAGAATACGTGAAAAGAATTCATCGTCATGACCATGACGAAGGTGAGGGGAAATAGGAGGTGGCGATGAACGGATTTTTGGAAAAGTTTCTGGAAATGTGGCAGTACCAATTTATGGTAAAGGCTTTGGTAGTGGGGGTAGTGCTGGCGGTGACGGCGGGATTGATTGGAGTGTCCTTGGTTTTGAGACGAAAGGCGATGATTGGAGATGGGCTTTCACATGTGGGCTTCGGCGCCTTTGCGATTGCGACGGTGATCGGCGTGATGCCACTGCAGTTTGCCTTACCGATAGTGATTTTGGCGGCGATTCTGATTTTGCAGGTGAATCAAAAAAGTAAGATGGATGCGGATGCTCTAATCGCGATGCTTTCGGCGGGGGCACTGGCAGTGGGGACTTTGGTGATTTCGGTGGTTAGGGGAGTGAATACAGATATTAATAATTATTTATTCGGTAGTATCCTGGCACTTGATGATTTCGATGTGGTGGCAGGAGTGATTTTTTCGCTAATCGTGATAGGTTTTTTCGTGGTGAAGTATCATGAAATCTTTGCGATGACGTTTGATGAGAATTTTGCCAAATCGATTGGACTGAAAACTGAGCGATTAAATACAATTTTTGCGATTTTGTGTGCGGTGGTAGTGGTGTTGGGAATGCGACTGGTGGGGGCGCTTCTGATATCGAGTTTAATTATTTTTCCGACGGTGACGGCGATGCAAGTGGTGAAAAGTTTTAAGGCGGTGGTTTTTAGCTCGGTGGTCGTTTCGGTATTTTGTATGGTAATGGGAATTATCTTTTCGTATTTTGTAGCCACTCCGACCGGCGCGACGATCGTAATTTTTAATGTGATGGCGTTTTTAGTGGCGAAGGTGGTGGAGGTTTTGAGGGGATAGTTATTTATTTTGGTATTTTAATTCGTTTATGCTAAGATATAAGCTATATGGGAATGGGAAAAAGTGCGGTTTTTGATATTTATAAAAAGAATATGAGAAATTTTGCTGGTTTTCTTGCATTTCTTTTCTTAGTGAATTTGGGATTTATGGGGTTTGGTGGAGAAAGAGTGTCGGCTGCATATGTGCCGACACTTTCTGCTGCGGTAGAAAAATCTGAGGTAGAAATGACAAGTAACCATATTATGAATAGTTATAATAAGACTGGGACAGAGAATATTAAGCTTACGGTTAGTGGAAAGGTGAAGGCTGGCTATAAAGTACTGCTTAGTACGGATTCAGAGGAAACGGCATTAGTAAATGAAGACCAAAATAGTTCAAGTAAAATTAGCTCAATAGATTCATTGACTAGCTTATATGCACTTCCAGATAATACATGGGCTTATTCTGTAAAATTTAGTGAAACATATAATTATAATCCAATACCAAAATTGTCTGCTCCGAATGTTATTGGTGGAAGAAACGATGACTTTAAATACTGGGAAACTGGAGATAATTATATAACAAGAATTGCCGTAAAAATAAATAATAACCTAGAAGCTGGGAAATATTCGAATAAATTAGTCTATTCGGTAATTTCAAATCCTTATGATAAAAAGACGGAAATATCTAGAGACGGTTTTAAATCATTATCTCCAAGTCGTGGTCAATATGATACTAAGTATATAAAAAGAGTAGAAAGTATTCCTAGTAATGTGGTGGATATTACTAATATAGAAACAGGCTCATCGGATTATGAAATAAAGGCCTGGTATGATGCTAATGAAGATACTATATTTTATTACACCGAACAAAAAAAGATCTATATGCCAGATAATATTTGGGGAATGTTTTTTAATTTTTCCAAATTAAAAAGTCTTGATCTGTCAAATTTTGATTCTAGTTATGTAACTAATCTATCGCATATGTTTACTCAATGTTATGAACTTGAAGAGGTTAATTTATCTAGTTTTGATACGAGTAAGGTGACTGATATGGAACAGATGTTCAGGTTTAGTCGGAAAATAAAATATTTAAATTTATCGAACTTTAATACAGAAAAAGTAACAAATATGAATGAAATGTTTGATAATATGCACGATCTGATTGAATTGGATATTTCGAACTTTAATACTAAAAACGTAAAAAATATGAATAGAATGTTTGCGAAATATATGGGTACCGAAGATATGTTAGAAAAAATATACGTTAATAATGATTTTGATATATCTAATTTGATTAGCGCAAATCATCCATTTGATGAGCGGAAAAAATTAAGGGGAGGCAAAGGTTCTTTCTTGGTTGATCCGAGAGATGCTGATAAAACTTGGCTAAGAATTGATGATCCAGATAATGGTAGACCAGGATACTTTACTAGGAAAAGCTAAATAGTTCTTATACCTGTTAAGAAAAACGGCGGAGCCGATATGGTATAATTTAGGTATGGCCTGGTAGCTCAATGGATAGAGCGGCTCCGTCCTAAGGAGAAGGTTGCGAGTTCGACTCCCGCCCGGGTCACCAAATACGTATGAGAAAAATGATTTTTGATGGTCAGAGAGAGGGCGAAGAGGTACAGTTTGTGTTCCGACGCCATTTTTTAACGGCAAAGTCTGGTGTGATATTTTTAATCTTGATGATTATGATCGGGGTGGGTTTAACTTTGCTTTGGCCAAATAATATGATGATCTTCGAGACCTTCTTGGCACTGATTTTGGTGGGTATACTGGGTTTTCTGTACTCTTACATGTTATGGTATTTTTCGATTTATATTGTGACAAATCAACGAATTCGTCAGATTTCGCAACGAGGTTTGTTTAAGAAATCAGTAGTAGACTTGGGATTAGATAAGATTCAAAGTATTTCTTATGGTGTGAGCGGAATTCGGGCAGGATTAATGGGATATGGTACGATTGTAATTCAAACAGCGGTGGGGGATTTGGTAATATCGATGGTAAAAAATTCGGAAAAAATTTATAACGATTTACAAAATCTAATTAACGAGAAATAGGAAATGAGCAAAGCTAAATTAGAAAACGAAGTGGATAAGACTATGACAAACGAAACCGACGCCGTAAAAGAGAAGAGACTTTCAATCGTGGCGAAAATGAAGCAAAAGCGCGAGCAGAAAAAGATTGAAGAATTCAAGAATAAGACAGAATTAGAGAAGGTCGAAGAACGTCGCGAAGAGGTGTTATCGAAGGGTCGTAAGTTCAAGTACCCAATGCAATATGCGAAATATCGCGTGGTGACGGTGACGATTATTTTGTCGGTGATGGCGGTGGTTTTGGCTTCGGGTGCGGGGTATTTTATGCTTTATAAATGGCAGAGTACGAATCCGATTCTTTATCGTTTGACTCAACTTTTGCCAGTATCGGTGGCCAATGTAAATGGCGCGGATGTGCGTTATTCGGATTATCTTTTGATTTATCATAGTACGATTACGCCGATCGAAAAACAACAGGGTAAATTAGATAATGCGAAAGATAATGATTTTATGGAGCAGCATTATAAGCGCTTAGCATTGGATGAGGCGGAAAATTATGCTTGGGCTCTGAAATTGGCGAAAGAAAAAGATTTGACGGTGACCGATAAAGAAGTGGATGAAACGATTTTGGAACACCGAAAAATTGGTGGGGTGGAACGCAGTGAAGAAGGATTTAAGAAGATCTTGGAAGATAATTTTGGTTTGACGATGAAGGAATATCGTCGAATGATTTATCTGTCACTAGTGAAAGAAAAAGTTTCGCAGGCAATCGACACAAACGCGGTGCAGCTTGCGGCGCAAGTAGAATCCTTGATTAAATCTGGAAAAGATTTGAAGACAATCTCGGAAGAATTAGGCGACAAAGTACTCTATGAAGAAACCGGTGGGCTAGTCGATAAGATGAACGTGGATGGCGGCAGATCACTAAAAGCGATGAGTCTCAATGCGGGGGAAATTTCGGATAAATTTGTATCAAGTTCAGGAGATGGTTATTACTTCGTGAAATTGGTGGCGAAAACCGATTCGACAGTGAATTATACTTCAATCAAAATTTCATTTACGGAATTTGATAAGCAAATGAAGGAAATTAGAGATTCTGGAAAGATTAAAGAATTAATTAAAATTGATCGCCAAGAGTCCTAAATAATGATAATAAAGAGTCCACCTTGGGAAACAGGGGTGGACTTTTTGACAGATTAGATTACAATACTCTATAAGCGTAAGTTAAGATTACGAGTAATTTAAACTTTAGAAAATTCGAAGGAGGGGGATATGGAACTAAAATTTTTGGGCAGAGGCTCGGCATTTAACGTAAAAGAGGGGAATACGGCAGCGTATTTCATCGATGATGATCAGTTGTTTCTGATTGATTGCGGAGAGGATGTGTTCGCGAAGTTGAAGCAAAAGAGTTTGCTGGGCAGAGTGAGGGCAGTGAATTTGATGATTACCCATACGCATTCGGATCATATCGGCAGTCTGGGAAGTTTGGTGACTTATTTGTATCTTGTATTGCATCGACCGCTGAAAATTATTTTGCCGGATAATGATGAATATGTAAAAACGATTGAGCGGATTTTGCAGGGTTTTGGTTGTACAGAAGAAATGTATGATTTGGTGCAAGATACGCAGTATGATGAAAAATTTAAAAGTTTTTCAGGGGTACGTTATGTGAAAACTTGGCATTGTGCGGAGCTGATGAGTTTCGGTCTGATTTTCACCACAAAGGATGGTCTGGTATATTATTCGGGCGATACGAAGGAAATTAAGAACTTGCATTATCTTCTGAGTGAAGGGGTGCAGATCGCGCGGGCTTATATCGATGTGACTTCGGTGAGGAATTCGAACGGTGCGCATTTGTTTGTGGGGAATTTAGCGATGGCGGTGCCGGAGGATTTGAGAAAGCGGATTTATTGTATGCATTTCAATGATGAAAATTGCATCCAGATGGCGCTAGGTTACGGATTTTCTGTAGTGGAATGTGAAGCGTAAAGCTTGAAGGGAGCAGGAGGCTCCCTTTTTTATCGTATAATAATAATATGAACCCAGAATTAAAAGATTTTGTAACTAAGTATTTTACTAGAATCGGCAAGGCTTTAGATTTAGGATGCGGTGACGGAACCGACCTTAAGGGGTTGGAAGAAATGGGCTGGAAGTGTGACGGGGTGGATATTATAACCGGTACGGATCTTAACGAAGTTTATTTATCGCAAAATGCACCATATGATCTTATTTATTCCAATTATGTAATTCAAAAACTCAAGGCACCAGAGTCTTTAATTAAAACAATTGAAATTAATATAAAAAGTGGCGGAAAATTTTTTCTTCATACCTTCGATGAGTCTGATGAATTTGCGAAGAAAAAGTATACAAAAGAATCAATCCAGGAGCTATTTAAGGATACAGATTTACAACCAGAATCCTGTGAGGTTATTCGAGTTTGGGATGATGAAATAGGGCATCAACATTACCATCAAATTTTACAAGTAATTGGGGTAAAAAAATAGAGAGCAAGCTCTCATTTTTTATTTTTTCTGGTGCGAGTAATTTTATAAATAAACTTTCTCGTACAGGCAATCAAAAAAATAAAGAACGTAAACGTTCTTATTTTTTTGATTTGGTGCGAGTAATCCCGCTTCGCGGTCTTTCTCGGACGGGCGACCATAAAAATAAAGAGTATAAATACTCTTTCTTATTATGGTCTGGTGCGAGTGGAGGGAGAAAATCTCCCTCGGCCTCACCCCAAATAAATTAAAAAAATAAGAAAGCAAGCTTTCTATTTTTCCAATTTATTGGTGCGAGTGGAGGGAGTCGGACCCTCGTCTCTTCCTTGGGAAGGAAATATAATAGCCGTTATACGACACTCGCGTAGTTTCATTTTATCATGATTCGAGAGGGATTTTCGGAAATTAAGAAGAATTTCGAAAAATTCACAGTGGCTTCATAATTAAAATTTAAAATAAAAATATGGAGGAGAAATGATTAAAAATGCGGTAGCATATGTTTTTCGAAAGCGCACGCGTACGGCGTTGATATTTTTGATTTTAACTTTAATTCTGGCGGTGATTTATGCTGGTTTTTCGATAATGAAAACTAGTGAGAAAATGACGAGCGCGATAAATAGTGCGAATGATTTCGGCGTGAAAATTAGATCATTAAAATCTGAGACTTTTAACGCGGAAAGTTTTGAGTCGGTTGGTAAGGAACTTGGCGTAGAGAAGATTTATCAATATGAAGGGGTGGCTGAGCTCAAAAACAGTAAAGTGGTGGCGGGTGAGCAAATGGTGATGCGAGAAGATTTACCGGGCTACTTAGGAAACGCGGTTATGCTTCAGGCGATAAGCAATGTGAAGAAAGACCCGTTATTTCGTAGTGAAGTATTTAAGTTGACTGAAGGGGAAAATATTGCACGTGGGGAAGCTGGAAAGGTTTTAGTGCATGAAGCACTGGCGAAGAAGAACCAGTGGAAGGTCGGCGATAAGGTGAGCCTAAAGGTTTTAGGGGAAGAGAAAGAATTAGAGCTTTTTATTCAGGGAATTTTTACCGGGAAAAAACAAGAAAAATACACCGGCATGTCTTCGGATTTTAGTGAGAATATGATGTTCACGGACTACGCAACGATGGCGCAAATTTTTGGCAAGAAAAAACTGGTGACGAGTCTAAAAATATTGGTATCTGATTTCGAAAAGTTGGCGGCATTAAAAACGGAACTGAATAAAAAAAGTGTTCAGTCGGAAGACTATGAAATTAGTGAAGAGGAAAATCAGTTCTCGGGGATGGTGGAGTCTCTAGATGCGGTGAAACAGATGATTTTTACTATGATTATGGCGGTGATTGGGGCGGGAGTGACTGTATTGTCCTTGGTACTAATTCTTTGGGTGCGAGAAAGAATGTATGAAATTGGGATATTGCTGGCGATTGGGCGCAGTAAAATGAAAATTATGGGGCAATTTATCTTGGAGTTGGTATTAACTTCGCTGCCGGCAATGATTTCGGCGGCGATACTGGGAAGAATTTTTGTGGGATGGATTTTGGGTGCGGTTTTACAGAAAGAGGGCTTAGACAATTTAGATTTAAGTAGGTTTACGATAATTGGCGGGGGAATGGATATTTTTGCGATGAGCTATGGGCTTTTGATTTTAATTATCGTTCTAGCAGTGATAGCAGCGTCGTGGATGATTTTGACGAAAAAACCAAAAGATATTTTAGCGAAAATAAGTTAGGAGGAAAAATGAGTGTACTAAAAATTAAAAATGTTTCATATGCTTACGCGGGAAATCGGGAAAATGTTTTGGAGGGGGTGGACCAGAAATTTGAGCGTGGGAAATTTTATGCGATTATCGGAAAATCGGGGGCAGGAAAATCTACCTTGCTTTCACTGCTCGCGGGATTAGATGAGCCGAAGAGTGGCGAAATCTTGTTTGAGGATGAAAAGATTGGTAAATACGGCTATAGTTATCATCGCAAAAATCACATTGCTCTGGTTTTTCAGAACTATAATTTGATCGATTATCTAACGCCACTAGAAAATATTAGATTAGTGAACCAAGAGGCAACGGATGAGATTTTGGTGAAGCTGGGATTAGATAAAGATCAAATAAATCGAAATGTGATGAAGCTTTCGGGTGGACAGCAACAACGCGTGGCGATCGCGCGGGCGTTAGTTTCGGAGGCACCGATTATTTTGGCGGATGAACCGACGGGAAATTTGGATGAAAACACGGCGGAAGAAATTATTGAAGTTTTGAAAAAGTTGGCAAAGGAACGCAATAAATGTGTGATTGTGGTGACACATAGTAAGAACGTGGCGGATTCGGCGGATGTGGTCTTGGAATTAAAGGGAAGGAAATTGAGATAATGTTGAAAAATGCATTTTTATATGTGACGCGCAAAAAGTTAAAAAGTTTGGTGATTTTTTCTGTGGTGCTAATAATGGCGGCACTAGGGATGATCAGTCTGGCGATTCAGGATGCGACAAGTAAGGCGGCGAGTGAGGCTTTTTCGGGAGTAACTAATAGTTTTTCAATGGAAATTAATCGCCAAGTAAATCAGGGTACGCCGCGGGGTGGTGGTAATGTTAGGGGAACTGATATAAAAAAAATTTCTGAGTCACCGGAGATTGAATATACGGTAAAAAGAATCAATAGCGTGGCGGATTTGGTAGATAAGGATATTATCGAGACGCCAGAAACGTTGCGCGGAAGGTCGGCGGAACGTGCGAAGAATTTTAAGCGCGCAGTGATGCTAACCGGCGTGAATGATTCGGCTAGGGAAACCAAATTTGTTTCGGGGGCATATAAACTGGTTTCGGGAGAACATCTGAATTCGAATGATAAATATCAAATTTTGATGCACGAAGATTTGGCGAAGAAAAATAATTTGAAAGTGGGGGATAAAATTAAAATTAAATCAAATTTATTTGACGCAGATAACGAAAAGGCGGCAAATGAAACTGTAGAAGTGAAAATTAAGGGGTTATTTACCGGGAAAAATACGGGGGGAGTGACAGCGGCACAGGAGCTTTATGAAAATACTTTAGTAACGGATGTTTCGACGGCGGCAAAAGTTTATGGCAATGATGAGGATACGGCGGTGTATCAGGATGCGACATTTTTCGTGAAAGGCGAGAAGAATCTTGATCAAGTGATGGCTGCGGTGAAGAAATTAGATATGAATTGGCGCGAGTATAATTTGATAAAAAGCGCCTCAAATTATCCAGCTTTAGAGCAATCAATTTCGGGAATGTATGGAGTGGCTAACCAAATGTTTTTCGGTTCACTAATTTTTGCGGGAATGGTAGTGGCTCTTGTTTTACTACTCTGGATGAACGCGAGAAAAAAGGAGATTGCAATTTTACTGGCGTTAGGTTTGGAAAAGGGGCAGATTTTCGGACAGTTTGTGATGGAACTTTTGATGGTGAGCCTACCGGCATTCATAGGGGCTTATTTCTTGGCAGGAAAATTTGCGAAAATAATGGGAAATGATATTTTAAAAAATGTCACAACTGGGGTGACAAAACAAATGGCGAAACAGGCTGGGGCGACGCAGTTGGGCGGAGGTGCAGAAATGGAAGGTTTTACTAAAACGCTTTCGGCCATTGATGCAAAGATGGCGATTACGGCAGTGGCGATCACGGTGGTTTTTATGTTGGTCATTATGCTGGTTTCGCTTGGGATAATAAGTTATCGAAATTTAAAAAAGAATCCAAAGGAACTTTTGACAGAGCTTTAAATTTGGTATATTTAGATTAATGAAAATATTGATCGTAGAGGATGACCGAATGATTCGGGAAGGGGTGGTAGAATTTTTGCGGGAATTTAAATACGAGATGATCGAGGCGGGGGATGGACTAGAGGCGCTGAAGAAGTTTAATTATGAAATTAATTTGGTGATTTTAGATATCAAATTGCCGTCGATGAGTGGATTAGAAGTTTTAAGAAAAATTCGTGAAAAAAGTCGAGTACCGGTTTTGATGATGACGGCATTTTCGGACGAAGAGTCGCAGATTATGGCCTTTTCGAATTTGGCGGATGGGTTTATGGAAAAGCCGTTTTCGTTGCCGGTTTTAAAAGCGCGAGTGGAGGCATTGCTAAAGAAAACTTTGGGTGAGGACGTAAGGGGATTTTCTTATCGGGAGGCGAAGATTGATTTTGTGAGTTTTCGAGCGGAGTTAGCAGGGCAAGTCGTGGAAGTAAAACCGAAAGAGCTGGAGATTTTAAAATATTTGTTTTTGAATGAGGGGCGAGTTCTCAAGAGGGAGCAAATTATCGAAAATGTTTGGAAGGAAAGTGAAGAAATCCCGTTTGATCGGGTGATCGATGTCTATATTAAGGAACTAAGAAGAAAATTAAAATTAGATTGTATTTATACGGTGCGCGGAGTGGGGTATAAATTGGAGCGAGAATGAGAGGGATTTTTTGGAAGGGATTTTTCAGAGTCTTGATATTGCTGCTTGGGGTGGTGACGATTATTCACGGTGGGATATTTTTGGCGCTGCCGAAATCATATTTGGAGGAAAAAACAAAGGAAATTAAGCAGACAGCTTCGGAAGTGACAAAAAATTTAGCCGGTAAAAATCGTGAATATGTGGAGCAGGCTTTGGATTTTTATTCAAGGAGTGGTGAGGTTAAGGCTTATCTAAAAACGCAAAATGCGGAAAATGAGATAAAAGTTTCGGAGCTTTTGTCGGTGGATCGGACGAGCGAAAATAACTCGGTGATTATTGAGGAAAAAAGCGTGAAGCTTCTAAATGGAGAAGAAGCTTTGGTGCAGTTTGTTTCGACGGCAAATTTAGAAAAAGATGCGATTGATTTGAGCTTGAAGTTTTTGCCAATTACACTACTGGGTTCAGTGGTGTTATCGTTGGTGGTGGCAGGGTTTTATGCGAGACAGGAAACTTTAAGAATGAAGCAAGTGAATTTTGAGTTTTTGCGCGGGGCCTCGCATGAATTAAAAACGCCACTGACCAGCCTGAAGATTGTTTTAGAAAATATGCAATTCAAGGTAGGGAAATATAAGGACCGGGATTTTTATTTGGGAAAATGTGGGGAAATGGTGGACGAACTTGATGTGGGAATTCGAGAATTGCTTTTGATGTCGAAAATGGATAGTTTCGAAAAATCTGAATGGATAAAAATCTCAGAGGTAGTCGAGGAAGCCTTGAGGCGAAATCAAATTATGATTGCGGAGAAAAATCTGCATCTGCGAATTGAGGTGGGGGAACAAAAAATTTGGTTGAATCGGATGGCTTTATCGATGGTGTTAGCGAATTTAATTGGGAATGCAGTGAAGTATGCGGAAGAGGGCGGTAAGATTTCAGTGCAGATGCGAGATGAGATATTAGAAATTAAAAATTCGTATAGAGCGAGCATTAATGAACAGAGTGGAAGTGGTTTGGGGCTTTACATTGTAAAAAATTTATTGAAACGATATGGTTTGAAATATGAAATTTCTGACTTAGAAAAGAGTTTTAGTTTTAAAATCGATTTTGGAACTTTAAAAAGAAAAAACTCTTGCACAAACAGGGGAATCAAGTTATAATATCAAGTAGTGGATTCGTAGCTCAGTTGGTTAGAGCGCTGCCCTGTCACGGCAGAGGTCGCGAGTTCGAGTCTCGTCGGATCCGCCAGAATAAAGCCCTTCGGGCTATTTTTTTGTGGTTTGAAAAATAGGAATTAGTGGAATTTAGGCGGTGATGAGTTTTTAGATGCAGTTTGGGTTTTTTAGTCGATTTAACTTAGAGAATTTTTTCGACAATGAACTGAGTGGCGAGAGGTTTTAGTTCGCTGAGAGTTTTTTCGTCGTCGATAGTATAACAAAGAACTGGATGATGAGTTTTGAATTTTTGGATGGCAGGTCGGTTTAACATGGTTTGATTGACGCTAAGAAAATCTGGTTTAGTGAAGCGCCAAATTAGAGGATTGTTGATGAAAAAATCGTATTTTTTAGCTAGGTCAGAATTGTCAGAAAGCAGGAGACCGACGGGGATTTTGGGATGATGGTGTTTGATCCAATAGATGATGCGCGGGTCGAAACTTTGGAGATAAATTTTCGGGTCACGATAACTTTTGAGATATTTTTCGAGCGCAGTGAGCACGGTTTTACCGAAGAGAGAAATATTAGAATGCTCGGTGGTTTTTAGCTCGATTAGGATGGGAACTTTGGCGTGAATTAAATCTAATACCTCGGAAAGTTCGGGGATAGTTTGATTAGTGGAAACACCATCGGAATTAATCAGTGGAAGTTTTTTAAGAGTATAAAGACCGGTATCTTCAAGATTGTAATATTTTTTAGTCATCCGCAGGGTATCGTGGTCATGAAAAACCGCGAGCTGGTGGTCTTTGGTAAGATGAACGTCCAGTTCGATGGCATAGTTCGCGAGCAGGGCGCGCTTAAATGCGGAAAGAGAATTTTCGGGAAAATTCTTGGCGCCTTGGTAAGTCCCGTGCATGCCGCGATGAGCGATGAGGTCCGAGATGAGGCTCTTCATAACCTCATTATACATTAAAGAAAAAATAATGTATAATGTCTCTATGCCATTGTAGCTCAGTTGGTAGAGCAGCTCATTCGTAACGAGCAGGTCACAGGTTCGATCCCTGCCAATGGCTCCATTTTTTATCTGGCAGGAGCCAGTTTTTTATTGATAAAAATACGAATGCGCTGTCGATTTGATTAAATCTGTAAAAAATATAAGAGCGCTGATTTAATTAAACCTGCGAAAGAAATTCAATGGCAGAATTAGCGGCAATGGCACCGTCGGAAGAGGCAGTGACGAGTTGGCGGAAATTTTTGGAACGACAGTCGCCGGCGGCGAAGAGGCCTGCGAGATTAGTGGAACAGGTATCGTCGGTAATAATGAAACCAGATTGATCGAAGAGGAGCAGGCTTTTGAGATTGCTATCTTTGAAGATTTCAGTTAGAGAAGAGAGGCGACCGATTTCGACGAAGAGGCTGGAAACGGGAAGGACCTGTTGATTTTTCAAGATGAGGGAATCGAGATGATTATCTTCGTTGACATGGCAGGCGAGAATTTCTTGATTATAAAGAATTTCGATATTGGCGGAATTTTTAATTTGTGAAACTAGGGCTTTTTCAGCGGTAAAATGGGAACGGCGATGAATGAGGAAAACTTTTTGCGCAATATTAGAGAGATAGGAAGCGGCGAGAAGGGCGGAATTACCGCCACCTACGACAGTGACAGTCTGATTTTGGTAAAAGGCGCCGTCACAAGTGGCACAATAGGAAATGCCATGGCCGATGAGCTCAGATTCATTGATGAGATTGAGGCGACGTGGGGTGGTGCCGGTGGCGAGAATCACGGATTTGGCAGTATAAGTTTGGTCGCCGGTCAAAGTGAAATGGGTAGCGGTTTTTTCGAGATGAGTAATTTTATCGTAAGTGAGGGAAAGACCGAGAGATTTCAGTTGTTGATAAATTTGCTCAGAAAGTTCAGGGCCACTGACTTTGGTAAAACCGGGATAATTTTCGACAATGGGGGCTTCTAAGATTTGCCCACCGTAGCCGGCATTTTCGAGTAAAAGGACTTTTTGATGGTTGCGTAAAAGATAAAGTGCGGCAGTCATGCCAGCAATACCTGCGCCAATGATGGCGACGTCATAAAGTGAGGTGGAGTTTTCGTTCATAAATATATTATAGCGTAAGCGGTGAAGAATGTCGCATATTAAAGAATGTCGCATGCCTTTTATCGGACCGCTCAAGGGCGCTTGCCCAAGCTTATGTCCTCAAAAAGGCAAGACGACATTCTTTATAGATCGATAGAATGATAAATAGCGCTTTTTTGTAAATCCAAAAACTATGAGACACCTTTAAATAGCATAAAACCATAACGTTTATGTTAAAATAAATGCATATGCAAGGCCAAAAATCACATACGCAAAAACCCCACGGGGGGGGGGTGGTTTAATAGGGTATTAAAGCCACTTTTTGTATTTTTTGGTTTAATTTTTTCTTTTAATTTCATCTTCATTAATGACACTTCAGCTCTCTTCGTACCGACACTTTCGGCTTCGGTAGATCAAGCGAATTTGCAAGTAAACGGTAATCAAGTAATAAATTCTACCGATAAGACTACGGAAATTCCATTTAATTTCACCGTAAATACTAATAACCGCACTGGTTACACTGCGACATTAAGTTCTGAAACAGAAAATACCGCGCTAACCAATGCGGGATTTGCCACGGGAGCGAAAATTGACTCGATAAGCACTGATTTGACACTAAATAATCTACCGAATAATACTTGGGGTTATAAGCTCGGGTCGTCTTCAAATTATGCGCCGATTCCAGCTTTGTCTACGCCAGCACAAATTCTTCAAACTACAGGGAAGACTAATGTCAATGAATCGAACCAGCTAAGTATCGGCATGAAATTAGCGGATAATTTGGAATCAGGGAATTATACCAATAAATTGATTTTATCTTTTGTCTCAAATCCATACACGATGCGTGCCGTAATGACGAACGGTCCGGAGTTTAATACTAAACTTCATAGTCTTGAAACTGCTACAAATAAAATTGAACACTTTAGAAGGATTTATAATTTTACAACATCGAATAATACCGTTAACGTGGAAAGCTATGATTCGGATTATGAAATTAAAATTTGGTTCGATACTTCAAATAACACAGCTTATTATTATACAAATTCAGAAAAAATAATTTTAAATTCAGACTGCCAAGGTATGTTTATGCGTTTCGATAAGATGAAGGAACTTGATTTAAGAGACTTTGATTCGAGTTTAGTAGAAAATATGCACACGATGTTTTATGAAATGCGAGAACTTGAGTCGATTAATTTATCTAATTTTAATACGAGTAATGTACGTACTATGTATGCGATGTTTGATGCGGATATGTCATTAGAAAAATTAGATGTATCTAGTTTCCAGACGAATAAAGTTACTGATATGAAATTTATGTTTTTTGAAATGCGTAAACTAAAAGAGCTGGATCTGTCTAATTTTAATACAAGTAAAGTTATAAATATGGGTCATATGTTTGCCAATGCATATGTATTAGGGAAATTGGATATATCTAGATTTGATACGAGCAATGTGACGAATATGGGGTATATGTTTTATCAGAATCATAAGCTTAATCCATTAAATTTATCTAATTTTAATACGAGTCGTGTCCAGGACATGAGTTATATGTTTAGTAATATGTGGGCGCTGGAAAATTTGGATGTTTCGAGTTTTGATACGAGCAATGTGACGAATATGAGAGATATGTTTGGTGGAGTGGCGAAAGTGACGACACTAAACTTGGATAATTTTAATACCTCAAAAGTGATGGACATGTCGAATATGTTTAATTCGATGCTTGCGATAGAAAATTTGAGTTTGCCAAGTTTTGATACGCGCAAAGTAACAACTATGAGAAGTATGTTTGCTACAATGGAGGGTTTGAAAAATCTGAATATTTCGAGCTTTGATACGAGTAATGTACGGGATTTTCGATATATGTTCGGGTTAGGAGACGTACAAAACTATGGTTATGATCAAGTGGATCATTTGGAGCATATTTATGCCTCGAAAAAGTTTGTGATTTCGGCAATGGAACCTGGTGGTAGTGGAGGAATTTTTCACCGCAGGCCGAGTTTGACGGTGAGCGCAGGTTGTACTTATGTTTCGGGGACGGGAAATCCATTCTGTATTGATTCGACCTGGGTGGTGGTTCCGTAGCTTTGTATTCTGTGTGTCATTGACTTGGATGGTATTACCATAGCGAAGGAGCCATGGGGGGATTTTAGCAAACTAAGGATTAAGACTTATCTTTTTATTCCGGATATGCTAATATAAATTTATATGGGAATGGGAAAAAGTGCGATTTTTGATATTTATAAAAAGAATATGAGAAATTTTGCTGGTTTTCTCGCATTCCTTTTTTTGGCGAATTTAGGATTCATGGGTTTTGGTGAAGAAAGAGTGTCGGCATTATATGTGCCGACACTTTCTGTCTCAGCATGGCGACCAGAAGAAAAAGTGAAAGGATCCGATGTTTTAAAAACAGAAAACAAAACAACGGAGACTAGTGTATGGTTTCAAATTCAAACAAATAACCGTACCGGTTATACGGCAAGTTTCAGTACTGAAACAGATAACACAGCTTTAGTAAATTCTAGTTCTTCGACTAATGCGAAGATTTCTTCGATCAATGCTGATACTACATTAACTAATTTGCCAGTAAATACATGGGGTTATAAATTAGCTACAAGCACGAACTATTCTTCGCTACCTGGCGTATCTTCTCCGGCAACTATTTTTCAGTCTACTGATTCGAGCTATAGTGGATATAAGGGTATATATATTGGAATGAAGCTTGGTGATGACCTTGAGGGTGGGAGTTATGAGAATAAGCTAGTTTTTTCAGTAGTGACAAATCCATACGAGAAGAAGGCCTTAATGGCAACTGGTAGCTCAGTACAGTCGATCTTAAGAGGTTTTAACGAAAATGGAGCTAAAACTAGGCGATTCAAGAGGGGCACGAGTTTACCTACAAATTTAGAAAACGTCAGAAATATAGAAGATAATGATTCTGATTATGAAATCAAATTGTGGCATGATGTGGTGACAGAGACGGCTTATTATTATTCTGAAGCGGAAAAGGTTTTCTTGAATGAGAATTGCAATTCGATGTTTGCAGATGATGTGTATGGTCAGTACAGGTTAAAAAATCTTGAAGAAATTGAACTTTCTGGTTTTGATACGGGTAAGGTAAAAAATATGGGTCTAATGTTTTCAAATTTAAAAAATCTTAAACAATTGGATCTTTCAAGTTTTAATACGAATAATGTTACTAATATGTGGGGTATGTTCTGGGGAGATGAAAAAATTGAAAATTTAGATTTGTCTAATTTTGATACCTCTAAAGTAACTAGTATGAATCAAATGTTTTCTGAAATGAAGAATTTAAAAAACTTAAATATTTCAAGTTTCGATACGAGAAATGTGGTTAATATGGGAAAAATGTTTAGTAACGTTAACCAGATTACAACATTAGATTTGTCAAATTTTAATACCGAGAACGTCACTGATATGTCGGGAATATTCTATTGTGTATCTAATCTGAACAATATAAACATTTCTTCATTTAATACTAAAAATGTAGAGTATATGGATAGTATGTTTTATGCTGTCTCAAAATTGAAAAATCTTAACCTATCTCATTTTGACACTTCAAAAGTTAAGAAAATGAATAGTATGTTTTATGGCATGTCGGAGTTGGTAAATCTGGATGTCTCTTCATTTAATACTAAAAATGTAGATGATATGAGTTTTATGTTTCAACAAGTCAAAAAACTCCCTAGTTTAAATTTATCAAGTTTTGATACATCTAATGTAAAAAATATGGGTAGTATGTTTTATCTAATGGAGTCATTAACAGATTTAAATATTTCTAATTTTAGAACTCCAAATGTAACCAATATGGCTAAAATGTTTTGTTATACTGCACTCTCCAGTATTGATGTGTCTAAATTTGATACTAGTAAGGTTACTTATATGAGTTACATGTTTAATAATATGAAAAATTTGACAACATTGGATCTTTCAAATTTTGATACCAGGGAAGTCACTGCTATGTTTGCGATGTTCTATAATACGCCAAACTTGACTTCACTAGATATTTCTAATTTTAATACTGAAAAAGTTACTACTATGGGCTATATATTTGGTATAGATGGAACTCTTGTGGGTGTGGATAAATTAGAAAAAATTTATGTAAATAATGACTTTAATACTTCTAATATTACTGATTCAGATAAAATGTTTGATTTTCGTAAAAAGCTCCGTGGTGGCAATGGTTCATTCTTGGCGGATCCGGGTGCGGCAGATTTGACTTGGCTGCGTGTGGATCGTCCGGGGGTGCAAGGGTACTTTACGCGTAAGCCGTAGGGTGTGTAGGGCAGCGTCATTCTGTGGGGATGTGTCAGTCGTAGACATGGAAGCGTGTAGTGACGCACACATAAAACGAACGGTGTTAGTTTTATTCCGTCTTAACCTGTGATAAGATAAAAGTAATGGTGCAATTAGGTGTAAAAACAAACAAAGGACGGGGGATTTTTGAATTTTTCTTTGCCAAAAGTCAACCGGAAGTGGATAGGGAATGGGTAGCAGAAAATCAGCTGAAAATGGCGCGAATTTTTATGGCGGGGCTCGAGAAATACAATCTTGAGAGTGGTGCTCAGAATTTAGGGGGAGAGCTCGACGAGAGTGGTGTGACGTTTGATGACGGAATGAAAAGCCCGGTTAGTGAAACGGCGGAGCGAGTGCTTTTGCCGGAGCAATTTCAATTGGTGGCAGGTTATCATATCGATGAGGATACCAAGACGCGGGAATTTTATGATGCGAATGAGGAGCTGGCGACCCGTACGGTGACAGAAGCGATTTATACCAATTTACTAGTGGGATTTAGTCTGGAGATTCAGTGCTTGGTGCTGATGAAAGTAGATGCAGATTTGACACGATTTGGTGAAGTTTTCGTATTTTATCCAAAGGATTTTGCGAAGAAAAAATATCGCAGATTTATCGAGCGTTTCGAGATTTATGACCAGACAGAGAAATGGTATGAGCGGATTTTGATGCGACTTTCGGCGAAGCATCGCACGACTTTTTATGTGCCGAGTGAAAGTTTGGGGACTTTGACGGATGTGGAGGGAAATCCGGTGCTGATTTATATGAGTCAGGCGAAAATGCGTGAACGATTTGTAGAATTTTTTAATAACTGGGAGCAAAAATGAGCGAAAAAAATGATGTGAAAATCTTAGCGATTGTAGGGATGAGCGGATCGGGTAAATCGGTGGTGGTGGACTTTTTGACCAAAAAAGGCGTGCCAAAAGTTTACTTCGGGGGAATGATTTATAAGGAAATGGAGCGCCGAGGAATTCAACGCACGGCGGACGGATCGAGTGAACGACAATTCCGAGAGATGATTCGGGAAACCGAAGGGAAAGATTGGGTGGTGCGTCAGGTGATGGGGGAGATTGATAATTTGATTGCTTCTGGACAGAAGCGAATTGTGCTGGATGGGCTATATTCCTGGACAGAATATAAGGAATTGAAGAGTAAATATCCGGGACTTTTGACGGTGGTGGCGATTGTGGTGCCGAAGGCTTTGAGGCATTTTCGAGTAGGGAAGCGTGAGGAGCGACCGTTCACTTTGAAAGAAATCCAGGAACGAGATTATACGGAAGTGGAAAATATTGAAAAAGGTGGGCCGATCGCGATGGCGGATTATTATATTCTGAATGACGGCAGTGTGGCGGAAATGAATGAAAAAATGGCAGAAATTTTAACGAGGATGGAATTTTAATGAAAAAATTAGTAATCATTGATGGGAAAAGTGTTTTTTATCGTGGTTACTACGCGATGGGAAATTTGGCGACCTCGAAGGGAGAGCCGACTTCGGGAGTGTATGGTTTTGCGGTAATCGCGATGGAAATCGTGCGTAATATTCAGCCGGATCAGGTGGTGGTGGCGTGGGATAAGGCGCGCACTTCGACGGCAAAAAGACTCGCGATTTTTAAGGATTACAAGGCGGGGCGAGTAAGGCCGCCAGAGGATTTTTATGCACAGATTCCACTGCTTCGAGAATTAATCTCGGCGCTTTCATGGGGTTTTATGGAGGTGGATGAATATGAGGCGGATGATATTATCGGTACTTTAGCGCGCCAAGCGAATGAGGCGGGGGATTATATGACTTATATTGTGTCTTCGGACCTCGATATGCTGCAAATCGTAGATGAAAACACCAAGATGTATCGAATTCTGCGGGGATTTTCGGATCTCGAGGAGATGGATATTCCAGCGATTGAAGAAAAATATGGAATCTTGAAGTCGCAATTTTTGGACCTGAAGGCGCTGAAGGGGGATAATTCGGATAATATTCCAGGCGTACCAGGGATTGGTGAGAAAACCGCAGTGAAATTACTAAATGAATATGGTAGCTTGGAGGGGATTTATGCCCATATCGAGGAAATTTCGGGGGCGACACAGAAAAAATTGATCGCCGGTAATGAATCGGCCGAGATGTCCCTAAAGCTTGCGAAAATTATGACCGACGCGCCGGTGAAGCTTTCGGATATTCCGGCTTTGAAATTAGATTTTTCGCGTATATCAGAGGTGTTTAAGCGCTTAGAGTTTAATAATTTACTGAAAAAACTGAAAATCGAAAATGGACTTTCGGAGACGGAGACTGAGTCCGCAGAAGAAACGGTGTCGCGAGTGGAAATTCCGGAAGGGATGCTGGTGGCGAATAATATTAAGGATTTGATGCATGAGAATGCGGAATTTCGCGAACGAGTTTTTCAGGCAAAACAACTGTGGGATTTGGATCAGGCAGATTTTCTACTCAATCCATTACGCCGTACTGGGGTGGAGGGGATTGGTACTGCAGGGGAAGCATTATCTTCTAATTATACGGAAGAGACGCTGAATAAATTTAGTGAACAATATTTGGCGCTTTCGAAAGATAAAAAATTGAACACAATTTTTATGGATTTTGATATGCCAGTAGTGCCGATTCTGTATAAGATGGAAGCGGCGGGGATTTTGTTGGATCGAGAATATTTCGAGGGATTGAAGACGGAATTTGAGGAGAAGGTGGCAGAAATTGAACAAAAAATTTATGAGCTTTCGGGTGAACAATTTAATGTAAATTCGCCACTGCAAATGTCACAAATTTTGTTTGAAAAGCTGGGTCTGCCAGTGAAAGGTATTAAGAAAACTTCGCGAGGTTATTCGACAGGGGCGAAAGAGCTGGAAAAACTCAAAGACGAGTATCCAGTAGTCGCGGAAATTATTCGTTACCGAGAAACGATGAAGTTATTATCGACCTATATTGCACCGTTGATTGAACAGGTGGCGGCGGATGGACGCATTCATTCGACGTTTACACAGAATGTGACGGCGACGGGGCGACTTTCGAGTTTGAATCCGAATTTGCAGAATATCCCGGTGCGCAGCGAAGAGGGGAAGAGAATTCGCCGAGGATTCGTGGCCCCAGAGGGAAAGGTTTTGGTTTCGGCGGATTATTCACAGTTCGAATTGAGGCTCGCGGCGGTGCTTGCGGGAGACGAAGCTTTGGTATCAGACTTTAACCACGATGTCGATATTCACACGAAGACGGCGGCGGAAGTTTATCAGATTCCGATGGAAGAGGTGACGAAAATGCAGCGCCGCGTGGCCAAGGTGATTAATTTTGGTATTATGTACGGCATGAGCCCGAAGGGACTGAGCGATGCAACGGAGATGAATTTTTTCGAGGCGAAGCGATTTATTGATGAGTATTTTAAGGTGCGTCAGAAGATTTATGCATATTTGAATCATACCTTGGAAGAGGCGCGAGAAACGGGTGAAGTGAGGACTTTTTATGGTCGCAAACGCCCGACACCAGATGTAAAATCTTCGAATTTTATTATTCGCAATGCGGCAGAACGAGCGGCACAGAATATGCCGATTCAGGGGACCGAGGCGGATTTGATGAAGCGGGCGATGACTTTTGTGGATAAGAAGTTGCCGGAGGGGGCGAAATTGGTGTTACAAATTCACGATTCCTTGGTAGTGGAATGCGATAAGAGTGATGAAGAGACGGTTAAGGAGATTTTGCAAAAGGAGATGGAAGGGGTGGCGCCAGAATTGAAAATTAAGCTCAAGGTGGAAGTGACGGCGGGGCAGAATCTCGGAGAACTATGACGATGAAGCTGGAAATTTATCAGGGTGCAGAGGGGGAAGTCTTTTTCGATGTGGACGAAATGAACCAGACGATTTGGGCGGAACAGGGGAAGATTGCGGAGCTTTTTGAAGTAGATCGCACGGTAATTTCCAGACATTTACGCAATATTTTTGCCGATGAGGAACTGGAAGCGGAAAAATGCGTGAAGGAAGAGGTAGAAGAACGCCTTGAGGGCGGTCGTCGGATTGCGCGTAAAATTAAAAAATATAATTTGGACGTGATTATCTCGGTGGGGTATCGAGTGAATTCGAAAAAAGCCACAAAGTTTCGTATTTGGGCCTCCTCGATTATTAAACGTTATATGACGGAGGGGGTGGCGGTTAATTATGATTTGGTGAAGAAACTGCCAGAGCAAAGCGAAAAATTGCAGAATCTAGAGGAGACGCTGGGGATTGTGCGCAGGATGTTGACGGAAACTAGCTTGAGTGCGAATGAAGCGAATGGAGTGCTTGAGGTGGTAACGAAATATGCGGATAGTTTTGCGACGATTTCAGAATATCTGAACAATAAAATTATTTTTTCAGTAGACACCAGGGCGAGAAGAGATTTGAGCGAAGTGGAGATTGAAAATTATATTTCAGACCTACGCGAGAGATTGAATGAGAGCGAAAATTTCGGGGTGGTTGCGGAAAATAACAGGGGTGAAACATTGATTTCGGCCCGAATACAAAATTTGTTCGAACGAAGTGATTCGGTGGCTAGACGAGCGGCGAAATTACTGTATTTTATCGTACATGAGAAGCCGTTTCTAGAGGGAAATCAACAGATTGGTGCGTTACTTTTTGTGGTTTACTTGTCGGTGAATTTCTTTCAATTGAATGAGCAGGGGGAGACGAAGCTCTCTGATCGAGCTTTGACGGCTTTGGTGCTTTTGATTGCAGAAAGCCAGCCAGAAGAGAAGGAATTGATGCTGAATTTGATTTGTAAATTGCTTGATAAATAAAAATGGTATAATAAGAGGAATGAAAGAATTAATTGCGACTTTTAAGGAAGCCTATCAGAAGGAACGTAGCCTGGTAATTTTTCAGGCTTTGCTTTTGATTTTGTCTTTGGCTTTTCTGATTTTTTCGGCATTGAATTTACAGCCAAATGCCTCAATTGTAAAAATTAGCTACGGGGATATCGGGCGTTATCAAGGTGGAGAATGGTCTTCGATGGCGAATTCTGGGGGTTATCATGATGGATCTTGGCAGGCAATGCTGATTTTTCCGATTTTGGCTTTAACTTTGGGAGTATTACATAATCTGTTGGCACTGCGAATTTTTGAGAAAAAAGGCGCGGCGGTGGCAAAAATGTTTATTTGTATTTCACTAGGTATTTTGGTGTTAGGCTTTTTGGTCTTCATCAGATTACTGGGTGAAAGTTAATTAATTCGGATATAGTGATGATGAAGAAACAGCAAAAGGCGCAGAAAAAAGCACAACAAAATACAGAGAAGTCAGTTTGGGATAGTTTGGATTTACCACAGGGGAAGCGAACAAAGCTTTATCGTTTTTTTGAGATTCTACCAGGCTTTACTTCATATATGATTTTGATTCTTTTGGTGGTATTTTCACTGATTAGTCCAGTGCTTGGCTCTTACTATTTGCTATTTATTATTGCCACGACTTTAGTAAAGGCAGTGGGAATTACTTTTCGTACTGTACAGGGGTATCAGGCTTCGAAAGCTTCAGAAAAAGTGGACTGGCATCAGAGATTTTTGGATTTATATGATCCACATGCGGCTTATGAAAAGTATCATCGCAAAAAGAGTACTGAATTTGGTTTCGATAAGCATGTGAGAAATCTGAAGATGTTGGCAACCGGCCGTGATTTAGTGGTGTCGGAAAAAATGCTAGATGAGAATGGTAAGGTGCTGAAGGTGGAATTTCCAAAACCTGATGATATTTATCATGCGGTGATTATGGTGGCTTACAATGAAGGACTTGAAACTTTAATCCCGACGGTGGAAGCGGTGAAAAATACTACCTTCGACAATAAAAAAATAATTTTAGTGTTCGGCTATGAAGAGCGCGGTGGGGAAGCGATGAAGGAGAACGCGAAACAGTTATATGAAAAGTTTAAAGACGATTTTTATGCTTTTATTCCAGTGATGCATCCAAAAGATTTGAAGGGAGAAATTCAGGGTAAGGGGCCAAATTTGGATTATGCGGCAGAGGAGCTGGCGAAATTCTTGCGTAAGGAGAAGATTGATTTTGCGAACGTGATTGCAACTTCTCTAGACTCTGATAATAAAATGCATAAATCATATTTAGATAACGTGGCTTATGAATTTGTAGTGCATCCAAACCGTCAACATTTGAGTTATCAGCCAATTTCGCTATTTACGAATAATATCTGGGAAACTCCGGCGCCGATGCGAATTATCGCGGTTTCGAACTCATTTTTCAATATTATTTCTTCGATGCGTGTACATACTTTGAAGAATTTTGCTTCACACTCGCAACCATTTTTGGCTTTGTCGAATATGGGTTACTGGAGTAAATTAACAATTGTGGAAGATGGCCACCAGTATTGGCGTTCACTATTTTACTTCAAGGGTGATTACAGTGTGAAGCCGATTCATATTCCGATTTATCAGGATGCAGTGCTGGAGAATGGTTTATGGAAGACCCTGAAAGCGCAATTTATTCAGCTTCGACGCTGGGATTACGGAGCTTCCGATGTGGCTTATGTGGGGGTGAGGACTTTTTCAAAAGACCGCTTGGAACGCACCGGGATGAAGTTCTGGCCATTATTCGTGAAATTTGCCAGACTCCTTGAAGGACACGTAACTTTAGCTTCGATTTCACCGATGGTGGCGTTTGGTGGTTGGGTACCAAAATTGCTCAACGCTTCCTCGAAAGAGCTTCTAACCTTTAATTTGCCAAACACCATTTCTTATGTGCAATTATTCGCTTCAATTGGCTTGATGGCGACGATTTTGTTATCATTCGGCATGTTGCCTAAACGCCCAGCTCATATTAAGAAACCAAAGATTTTCATGCTATTGCAATGGCTTTTGATGCCAGTGGTGGCGATTATTTATCAATCTTTTACGGCGTTTTATTCGCAGACACGTTTGATGGTGGGGAATTATATGGAAAAATTCGACGTTACGAAGAAGGTAGTGAAGAAATAAAAAAGACGGATGTGATATCCGTTTTTTGATTAACTAAATCTGGTGGGTCGCGAGGGATTCGAACCCCCGACTTCCTCCGTGTAAAGGAGACACTCTAGCCAGCTGAGTTAGCGACCCATAGGTGTATTTTACCATAAAATGTGTTAAAATAAAAGAAATATTTTGAGTAATTAGAAAGAAGGCAGAATGTGTAACCTATGTGGTGAAGATGAGCAAAACGTAATGAAAATGCGCCATACACTTAGTCATGTTTTAGCTGCCGCTTTGGTTGAAATGTATCCAGGAGTGCAGTTTGGCGTGGGTCCAGCGACGGCAACTGGTTTTTATTATGATATTGATCTTTCGGAAGTGAAAGATGCAGAGGGGAATGTGATGAAAATCACCGATGCAGATCTTCCGAAGATTCAGAAAAAAATGTATTCAATCATCAATAAGAAGTTCGAACTTATCTATTCTGAGAAGAGTCGCGAAGAGGCTTTGGCTTGGGCGAAAGAAAATCATCAGAAATACAAGGTGGAATTGATCGAAGATTTGCCAGAATCAGAGACTATTTCTTTCTATCAACTCGGTGATTTTATCGATCTTTGTAAGGGGCCACATGTGGAAAATATCGGTAAGGTCGGTGCATTTAAGCTAATTAAGGTAGCGGGTGCGTACTGGCGTGGGGATGAAAAACGTGAAATGTTGACGCGTATTTACGGTGTAGCCTTTGAGACGGAAGAAGAATTAAAGGAATACTTGCAGCGCCTAGAAGAAGCTAAGGCGCGTGATCACCGCAAGCTGGGTAAGGAACTTGATTTGTTCAGTTTTTCAGAATTAGTGGGCGCAGGTTTGCCACTCTTTTCACCTCGTGGAACAGTACTGCGTGACGTTTTGACGAATTACTCATTATCTCTGCGCGCGAAACACGGTTTTGAGCGAGTTTGGACGCCACATATTACGAAGTTGGATCTCTATAAGGCTTCTGGTCACTATGCAAAATTCGGCGCGGAATTATTCTTGGTGCATTCTCAGGTGAATGGGGAAGAATTTGCTTTGAAACCAATGAACTGTCCACATCATGCGCAAATTTTTGCCAGTCGTCCACGTACCTATAAGGAAATGCCGGTGCGCTATATGGAGTCCACGACCGATTACCGTGATGAAAAGTCTGGTGAACTAGGAGGACTATCGCGTGTGCGCTCTTTGACTCAAGATGATACCCATGTTTTCTGTCGTAAGGAGCAAATTAAGGCAGAAATCCAGAACTTAGTCGGAATTGTGCGTGAACTCTATACTGTGGTGGGGATGAGTAAATTACGTGCTCGCCTTTCTTATCGTAATGATGAGGATAAATATCTCGGTGATAAGTCACTTTGGGAAATGGCACAGGCGCAAATTAAAGAAGCGGCGATCGAAAATGGACTGGATTATTTCGAAATGGAAGGGGAGGCAGCATTTTATGGCCCGAAGATTGACTTTATGGCTGAAGATGCGATTGGCCGTGAACACCAAGTAGCGACAATTCAGCTGGATTTCGTGCAACCGGAACGTTTTGGTTTGACTTTTGTGAACGAGAATGGCGAAAAAGAACAGCCAGTGATGATTCATCATGCTACTTTGGGTTCAATCGAGCGTTTTATGTCGGTATTTATTGAGCATACCTCTGGTTGGTTCCCATTCTGGTGTGCGCCAGAACAGGTACGTATTTTGACGGTGAACGATCAAGTCTTGGATTACGTAGAGAAGATTAAGCAAATTTTAAGTGAGGTAACACTTGAGACGCCTTTGAAGCATAATGATTTGCGTTATACCTCAGATGTATCTGATGAGTCGCTCGGAAAGAAGATTAAGCGTGCTGTCTCAATGAAGACACCGGTGTTATTGATCGTCGGTGAGCGCGACAAGGAAAATGGCACAGTTTCAGTGCGTGAAAAAGACGCGGAAAAGACGGTGGCACTAACGGAGCTTGCCGAATACTTACAAAATATTAAATAATGAGGGGTCTGGTCAGTGAAGTTTACAGGGGTGGCACTGGCCAGATTTTTATACTTAAAAATGAACACTAAAATTATAGTAATCGTGGGGCCGACAGCATCCGGAAAGACGGCGGTAGCGGTGGAGCTGGCGAAGCGTCTTAATGGTGAAATTATTAGCGCAGATTCGCGGACGATTTTTCAGGGGATGGATATCGGTACAGCGAAACCGAACCTTTTAGAGCGCGGCGGCGTGCCACATTTTGGCTTTGATTTAGTGCGACCGGATGAGAGATTTACGGTGGTGGACTGGAAAAACTATGCGAAAGAGAAGATTGCGGAAATTTTAGCGCGAGGCAAGCAGCCAATCGTGGTAGGTGGGACGGGGCTTTATGTAGATGCATTGGTGTTTGATTATCAATTTTCAGATGAAGCGAAGAAGGGGGAACTTGACCGGAAGAAAATGGGGGATGAGTACGAAATTTATGGTATTTTGACTGACCGTGAAGAGCTTGGTGTGCGTATTAAAAAACGTGTTCAGTCGATGTTTAATGAAGAACTATATGAGGAATGTCGCAAACTGGCTTCTAAGTATGATTTTGGCTTACCGGCGATGAAAAGTAATATTTATCGATATGTTTGGGATTATTTGAACGGAGTTTTGAGCCTGGAGGAGGCGATAAATTTGGCTTCGACCTCAGATTTTCAGTTGGCAAAACGCCAGATGACTTGGTTTAAACGTAATCCGGAAATAAAATGGTACAAGCGGGAAGAAATTTTAGACAAGATTTTAGAAAAGTTTCAGGTTGAACACTACTAAAATACAGCTTCTGGTGCTAAAATATAAGTAATATGGGCAAAGAAAATACAACTCCTTTAGAAAAATTGTTCGGCTCGAAAACGCGAACAAAATTATTATCATTATTTTTTAGCAACATTGAGCGTTCCTACTATGTCAGGGAAATGACCAGGGTGATTGATGAACAAATTAATTCCGTACGTCGTGAATTAGGTAATCTTGAATCGATCGGGGTGATTAAAAATGAAACCTACGATAATAAAGTTTATTATTCAGCGAATACGAAGCACCCATTCGCGAGAGCCCTAAATATGATGTTTTCGACTAAGGTAGATAAGGTCTTGGTAGAGACCGCAGTGAAAGATAGTACTTGGGATGAATATATCCGCCCAGTGAAGTCATATCTGAGTTTTCTATTTGTGACGAACCGCGTGCCAGGACAGGACGGAATTGATATGTTGATCGTGGGGGATGATAGGACGAAAAAGCTTTCGCGTTGGGCGGAAGTAGTAGAGAAAAAAGAGGGGAAACCATTAAATTATGTGATTATTTCGCGCGATGACTTTAAATATCGTTTGAGTGTAAAAGATAGATTCTTAAAAGAAATTATGGAAATGCAACATCTCGTCCAATATGATCCAGAAGGAATGTTGAATTAGTAAAATAGCAAGGTGGCCGAACAAATAAAGGAGGAAAATGTTTGAATTAGAAAGTAAAAGTCCAGAAACTATCACGATTAAGACTAGTACAAAGCAGATTACGATTAATTTTGTAGAAGGTACAATTGTGGCTGATCTTGGTGTAGGTGTGATTAGTGGCCCGGGTGAATATGAAATTGGGGAAGTATCCATCTTAGGTGTACCAGTAATGAATAATACAAAAACCATCTATGATGTGAGCGTCTCTGGGGTGCGTATCGGTATCTTGGGTGATGTTGAAGAGGGGTTAGATGATATTGGCGTCTCAGATATCCTTTGCACTAGCTCAGTGCGCGCAATTAGAGAAATTGGACCTAAGCTTATCGTAGCAACGGGGAATGTCGACGGTATGGTGGCGGAACTTAAATTAAGTGCTCGCACGGAAAAGAAACTGAAGATTAAACGTGTAGAAGATTTACCAACTACACAAGAAGTGGTAGTACTTAATTAAAAAATGTGTTCAAAGAACTCGCGAAATAGCGAGTTTTTTGATGAAGCGTAGTAAAGCGGTTGGGGATTGTATAAAAAATGTGTTCAATGGTAAATTCTGAGTAAAAATAGTGTTCAGGATTGACTGGACGGGTTTAGGTCTTTGGGTGATATAATATATGTATGAATATGAACCCATATAATCTTATAATTGTCTTTATAGTTATCATTATTTCTACGGTGTTGCATGAGGTGGCGCATGGTTATGCGGCATATTTCCAGGGGGATACGACGGCGAAGGATGAGGGAAGGTTATCTTTAAATCCTTTAGTACACCTAGATTTATTTACTTCGGTAATTTTGCCAGTTTTACTTTATCTTACGGGTGGAGTGGTGCTGGGTGCGGCGAAACCGGTACCAGTGGATAGAAGAAATTTAAGGAACGGGGAAGGCTCGATGGCGATTGTAGCGTTAGCGGGACCAATGATGAATCTTTTGATTGCGTTTTTGGCATTTTTGATCGGGCATTTTACGGGAGCATTAGACGATCGTGGGGTGGTGGGATTTATTTTTGGCCAAACGATTATTATGAACCTGGGTTTTATGGCTTTTAATTTAATTCCAATTCCACCATTAGATGGGTCGAGGGTGTTGTATTATTTCTTATCTGATAAACTTAGGGACGTGATGGACTTTATTGAAATGCGCATGGGAATTTTGTTTGTTTATCTATTCTTGGTGGTCTTTGGAAGTGCGTTATCAACTCTAACTTACAATGTGATGGTGGGGATTTTAAGCGTGTTCTATCTGTTAGTTGGGGCGGCCTAACCTGTAATTTTTAGACTTTGATATTTGCAGAAAGTTTTTTAAACTGCTATAATCAAATTATCCTAGTGGCAACATGATTTTCTGTATAGTCATGTTAAGGGATTTCGTGGTAATGGTTCTGTGGAATTATTACATAAGATTTTACCCACCGTAGTTAGATATTACGGAAAATATATGCCATTAGGATTTTTTGTTCTATAATGAGTATATTAACCATGAGAATTTTTGGTGGGAATGGATGAAGCAAAAAGTTAGAGTAGTCGGAATTATTAAAAAGGATGACAGCTTTTTGTTACTGAAGAAGGTGCTGCACGATGATTCGGATGCGGTGATGTGGTGTTTGCCGGCGGGGAAGATTAATTTTGGTGAACAGCCGGAAGAGGCGATGGGGCGAACAATCTTTGAGACTTTGAATCAGAAGATTGAGACGATTAAAATTCGTGATGTAATTACTTTTACAAATCAAAGTGACGGTTCGAATATTTATAATTTATATATCATATATGATATAACTTTAGCGGAAAATAGCGATTTAAAGCTTGAATTAAGTGATAAATATTCGGCTTATAAATATGTGAATTTCTCGACGGATGTGAATTCGAATTTTCGATTGGCGGACGATACAGCTCCGGTAATTAGCGTAGAATTTGGACACAAGAAAATTGGAAAAGTAAATCGAATTGACGCGAGGGCGGCGGTGTTGGGGGCGACGATTTATACGGATGGGGGATCGAGGGGAAATCCTGGTCCTTCGGCGATTGGTTATGTAATTATTGATGAAAATGGCAAAGAAGTAGAGCGAGGTGGGGAATTTATTGGCTATGCAACTTCCAGATTAGCGGAATATTATGGCTTGAAAGCTGGTGTGGAGAAGGCATTAGAATATGGATTTAAAACTGTGAAGTTTGTGTCGGATAATTTGATGATGGTGAATCAAATGAATGGAATTTATACGGTGAAAAATAATGATATTTTGCCGGTGTATGAGGAAATTTTGAAATTAATTCAGCGATTCGACGCGGTGGCATTCACGCATGTGAGGCGAGAACAAAATCAGGCGGCGGATGCGGAATTAAATACGGTTTTAGACGAATACACGATTGAAAAAATCTAAAATTGATTCTGGATAAATAAATGATTGAAAGAATTTAAAACTGATTTACGACAAATATGTGATCGAAAGGACCTAAAATTGATTCTGCTTGTGGTAAAATAGAGAAAACGGGAGAGAATCAGTGAAGATATTTTTTGCAGATAAACGGATTTTTGGTCTAGGGATTTTGTGTGCAAGTTTTTTGGGATTATGCTTATGCCAAAATAAAGCAGAAGCGTTATATATCTCTTCATTGTCAGCCTCGATTGATTCATCGAAAACCATTGAGGTGGATGCGAACGAAATGACGAATAATCATGATGGATTTTTTAAATTTGAAATCAATGGCACTTATAACGGGCATGTGAAAAATGGATTTTATGCTACGATCAGCACGGCGAGCGAAGAGCAGGCATTGGTGCCGACGAGACCACAAAATCCGACGAAGATTAATCCGTTGCCGGATCAGCGAGAGTTTTCAGATTTTGAAAATAATATGTGGGGATATAAGTTGCGTGATAATACAAAATACTCTCCAATTCCAAAAAAGTCAGCGCGTGAGAAATTCATCGAGAGTGAACATGAATCGGCGGGAAATTACGCACTGGACGTAAGTATGCGAATTGGACGAAATTTAAGTGATGATGTTTACTCGAATAAGATTGTGGTGTCGTTTGTGGCGAATCCGTTCGGGAATGCCAGGGTTGGAAGAAGAGATAGTTTTGCATCAGATTTTTTGGATCATATGGCTACACTAGCCAATGGAATGGGAAATATTGAATACATTAAACGAAGTAGTGTGCCGCCATCCAGCGAAAAAATTATTGAACATGCAGAATCTACGGATTCTCGATATGAAGTTGTGGTCTGGTATGAGCAGGAAACAAAAACTGCATATTATTTTACGGATGGCGAAAAAATTACACTACCACAGCTTGGTAATCAAATGTTTGTTGGGATGAACAATTTAAAAGAAATAGATCTTAGTAATTTTGATACTTCGGAGATGACAAGTTTTTATCAGATGTTTATGGGTGCGTCGAGCTTGAAAACGTTGGATTTGTCTGAATTTGATACGAAAAAAGTTAGGGTAATGGCAGAGATGTTTAAAGATATGCCGGAACTTGAAACGGTGGACTTGTCGAATTTTAATATGTCAAATGTGGATCATATAGGATTAATGTTTAGTGGTGATGCCAAGTTAAAGACAATATATGCAAATGGTGATTTAATCCCACAGGGACCGAATAAGTTTCTTGATTGGTTGGGTGTTTTTAAGGGGTGTGTAAATTTAGTGGGAGGAAACGGATCTAAGATGGCAGAAAGTGAGCTGAGTTCATCTAATCGTGATTGGATGCGGATTGATCGTCCAGGGGTGCCAGGGTATTTAACTTTAAAGAAGTAAGTTTAGACTAGTCAGAAAAATTGAGTAACAAAAAAAATTGAGTAATAAAAATATCGCATAAATTGTGATAAGATAGATGTAGAGCTTGAAAGATAATCGCTTGGCTTTGCCAAGAGGAAAGTCCGGGCAGCATAGAACGCAGTAGTCGTTAATGGCGACCGTTCGAAAATTTAGACGGCTTCGGCCTAAAAAATTGAAGAATAGGGAAAGTACCACAGAGACAATACCGCCTTCGGGCAAGGGTGAAAAGTGTAAGGTAAGAGCTTACGGCAATCCATGGTGACATGGTTGATGGCAAACCCTACTGGCTGCAAGGAGTGCTACTAAACTTTGGTTCGAAGATGCACGCTTACCGCTTGAATATTTTGGCAACAAAATATCTAGATAGATGATTATCGGCTAAAAAGGGAAGAAACTTTTATTGTGGTTT